>NZ_JAGMUF010000054.1:0-530503 GCF_019049125.1 Streptomyces sp. AC602_WCS936
CGTGGAGCCCGGGCTCCGGCGGTCGGACGGCGAGTACCGCCGGATCGGCGAGATCCGGGCGACGACGTACCGGGGCCGCGAGGCCGCCGACATGGAGTGGGTCGCCCGGGACGACGGCGACCGGGTGCGCACCTTCGGCCGTGGGTTCCTCCTCGGCGCGGGTCGCAGCTTCTCGCTGCGCTGGACGGCACCGGCGGACGACTGGGAGGCCGCGGCGAACGAGAAGGCGCTCGCCACCGTGCTCGACACGTTCCGCGAGGACGCGGACCGGCGCGCGTGACCGGCGCGCGTGACCGGCGGGGCCGTTTTCGCTCCGTCCGGCCGGGGACTCGCCGGTTATGGTGCAAATCGGATACACGATGATGACCGAGCAGGCCGGCCCCCGTGAGCTCGTCGGCCACCTGGTGCGTGCCGAGGAGGTGGGGTTCGACTTCTCGGTGACCTCGGACCACTACTTCCCGTGGCTGCGCGCGCAGGGCCACTCGCCGTACGCGTGGAGTGTGCTGGGCGCGGCGGCGCAGGCGACCTCCCGCATCCCGATGATGACGTACGTGACGTGTCCGACGTTCCGCTACCACCCGGCGGTGGTGGCGCAGAAGGCGGCGACGGTGCAGTTGCTGTCCGAGGGCCGCTTCCGGCTGGGGCTCGGTTCGGGCGAGAACCTCAACGAGCACGTGGTGGGCGGCGGCTGGCCGTCGGTCGACGTGCGGCACGAGATGCTCCAGGAGGCCGTGGAGATCATCCGGGCGCTGTTCGAGGGCGGCCACGTGAACCACCGGGGCACGCACTTCGACGTGGAGTCGGCCCGGCTGTGGGACGTGCCGGACAGCCCGCCGCCCATCGGCATCGCCGTCTCGGGGGAACGCTCCTGCAAGCTCGCGGGCGAGCACGCCGACCTGGTGATCGCCACCGAGCCGAAGCCGGGGCTGCTGGAGGCCTTCGACCGCCACGGCGGCGGCGGCAAGCCGCGCGTGGGTCAGCTGCCGGTGTCCTTCGACCCCGACCGGGACACGGCGATCAAGCGCGCGCACGCGCAGTTCCGCTGGTTCGGCAGCGGCTGGAAGGTCAACTCGGAACTGCCGCACCCGGATTCCTTCGAGGCGGCCACCCAGTTCGTCACCCCCGACGACGTCGCCGAGTCGATTCCGTGCGGCGACGATCCGGAGGCTTTCGTGGAGGCCGTACGCCCCTACGCCGAGGCCGGGTTCACCGAGATCGCCCTGGTGCAGATCGGCGGCGAGACCCAGCCCGCCTTCCTGGACTGGTCGGAGAAGACCCTGCTGCCCGCGCTGCGGGAGGCGCTGGGCGGCTCCTGAGACACCGGCACGGAAACCGGGTCGCCGACGAATCACCCGTCCGACTGAGCATCTTGCCGACGTGCGGGGTACTAGAGGGCTCTACGTCCGTTCCCCTGGAGGCTGCTGTCGTGAACTCCCTCGTGCGCAAGACGCTGGTCGTGCAGCTCCAGGCGGGCGATGCCGACCGCTGCCCGGTCCTCGCCCACCTCGGCTACGACGCCGCGGACCCGTTCGCGCTGACCGTGGTGTTCAGCCACGACGGCCGTGTGCTCGCCCGGTGGACGCTGGACCGGGAGATGGTGGGCGACGGACTGACCCGTCCGGTCGGCGTGGGCGACGTGCGGCTGCGGCCCGAGTCACGGGGCGTGTGGGACGAGTTGCGCGTCGAACTGCTCGGCGACGCCCGACCGGACGGGGACCGCCACCGCGCCGTCGTGTTCGTGTGGGCGGCGGCGGTCGAGGCCTTCCTGCGCGAGACGTACGACGTGGTCCGGCCCGGGCAGGAGGAAGTGTGCGTCGACGACTTCCTGGCGGAGCTCATGGCCGAGGGCTGACCGTCCGCCGTCAGCGGGACGTGTGGCGGTACCGGGTCCACATCGGTATCCCGAACCAGCACAGCAGGTACCAGAAGACCACGCCGGCCACGAGGTAGGGCACGAAGCCGTCGTGGGTCGCGACGCGCAGGATCAGCAGCAGTGAGCAGGCCGTCGTCGCGAGCAGCAGCACCAGACCGAGAATGGTCAGCCGGGAGGCCCACCGCACCGCCTGCGGCTTCACGCGTCGCCCCGAGACGATGCGGTGCAGGGACACCGGTCCGATCAGGGCACCGGTCGTCACGGCGCCGAGGACGACGGTGATCAGGTAGATCATCTGGTCGGTGTCCGAGAGGTCGTCGTACTTGGGCTGGAACACGACGGTGAGCAGGAAGCCGAAAAGGATCTGCACGCCCATCTGGGCGACGCGGACCTCCTGGATCAGCTCCGTCCACATCCGGTCCGCCCGCTCCTCCTCGCTCTCGTTGCGCCCCCTGCGCCGCACCGGCTGCTCAGCCGCGTCCGTCACGTTTCCTCCCGATGCCGTGGCCTTGAGTTCTCTTCCCTCTTCCCGGGTTCCCCGCGCTCAGGCGCCCTGTCGGCGCGGTGGCGCACTGTTTGAGTGATCGGGAGGCGGTTACACGGGCCGGGAACCACACCGGCCGGAAGGAAGGCGAAGGATGTCCGACACTCAGCTCACCGTGACGCTCAGCGGCGGCGGCGTGGACGACGCGCGGGCGGTCGTGCGCGCACTGGAGGATGTCTTCGGGGCGCCCGACGCCATGCCTGCCGACGACCGGGCGACGGTGCGCACCGCGACCTTCGACGCACCGGACACCGTGGAGGCGGCCACGCCGCCGGAGGCGGGCGCCCCGCTGTCCGCGCCGGTGACGGTCACCGTCCAGGGAACGCCCCAGGCCGTCGAGGCGGCGAGCCGGACCCTGACCCGGGCCTTCAGCACCCGCGACGAGGGCGCGGCCTCCGGCGACCAGGAGCGGGAACGCGAGCTGCTCCTGGTGCCGTGAGTTTCGCCCGTCCCGGCTACCAGCGGCCCTCGACCTGGTCCTTGATCCGGCCGTCGTAGAGGTCACGGATCGCCACGAGGGTCTCCTCGGACAGTTCCGGCAGCCGGGCGGCGTCCGCGTTGGCGCGGGCCTGCTCCGGGGAGCGGGCGCCGGGGATCACGGTGGTCACTCCGGGCTGCTGGACGATCCAGCGCAGCGCGAGCTGGGCCGGGGTGTACCCCTCGGGGGCGAGCGCGGCGAACTCCGCCGCCGCCTGGACGCCGGTGGCGAAGTCGACGCCGGCGAAGGTCTCGCCCTGGTCGAAGGCCTCGCCGTGCCGGTTGAAGTTGCGGTGGTCGTTGGCGGCGAAGACCGTGTCCCGGGTGTACTTGCCGGACAGCAGGCCGGAGGCGAGCGGCACCCGGGCGATGATGCCGACACCGGCCTCGCGGGCGGCCGGCAGGACCTCGCGCAGGGGCTTCATCCGGAACGGGTTGAGGATGATCTGCACGCTGGCCACGTTCGGCCGGGCGATCGCGGTCAGCGCCTCCTCGCAGGTCTCCACGCTGACGCCGTACGCGGCGACGCGCTCCTCCTCGACCAGGGTGTCCAGAGCGTCGAACACCTCGTCGCCGGAGTAGACGGGGGTGGGCGGGCAGTGCAGCTGCACCAGGTCGATGACGTCGACGCCGAGGTTGCGGCGCGAACGGTCGTTCCACTGACGGAAGTTGTCGAGGACGTAGTTCTGCGGGATCTGCTCGACCCGGCGGCCCATCTTGGTGGCGACCAGCACGTGCAGGTCGGGTCGGCCGCGCAGGAACGTGGCGATGGTCTCCTCGCTGCGTCCGTCTCCGTAGACGTCGGCGGTGTCGAAGAAGGTCACCCCGGATTCGGCCGCCGTCTCCAGTACCGTCAGGGCTTCCTTGTCGTCGACGTCTCCCCAGTCGGCGCCGAGTTGCCAGGTGCCGAGGCCGACCACCGAGGCGTGCTGGTGCGACCTGTCGAATGTGCGCTCGTCCATACCCGCCAGTCTGTCATCCGGCGCCCGCCCGCACCGCGTCGGCACGGTGCGGGCGGGCAGGCGGGCAGCTCAGCCGCGGGTGGCGAGGTTCCGCGCCTGCGCCGTCCGCGCGATCACGGGTCCCAGCCTCCGTTTGAGCCGCCGCAGCGCCTGCGAGTGTCCGGCCGCGCGGTCGATCCGGTAGTACAGCCGGGGCGGGACGTACAGCAGCAGGGGCGAGTGCCGCTGGCCGAGCAGCGCGAACATCTCCTGCGGGGGCAGCCCGATGTATCGGGGCAGGTTCTCGTACCACCGGGCGCTGTAGCGGGCCGCGCTCTGCACCGGCAGCAGGGCCGCCTTGCGTTCCCGTTCGTAGCGGGCGAGGGCGTCCGGGAGGGGGACGGGCTCGCGCAGTGCGGAGGCCAGGGCCATGGCGTCCTCCAGGGCGAGCGTCGTTCCGGCGCCGATGGAGTAGTGCGTGGTGTGGGCGGCGTCGCCGAGCAGGACCAGGTTGCCGCGGGCCCAGGTGCGGTTGGTGAGGGTGCGGAAGGTCAGCCACGAGGCGCCGGGGCCGGAAGCGGACCGGCCGGTGAGCGGGTGGCCGTCCAGGACGTCGGCGAACAGTTTCTCCAGCAGGACGAGTCCTTCGGCCTCGTCAGCCCGGTCCAGGCCCAGCCCGGTCCAGGTCTCGGGGGCGCACTCGACGACGCAGGTGCTGCCCTCGGGGCCGTAGCCGTAGCCGTACGCCCAGATCCAGCCGTGCGGGGTGTCGGTGAAGGCGAAGGTGAACGCGTCGAAGACCTTGGTGGTGCCGAGCCAGATGTAGTGGTTGTGCCCGGCCCGGACCTCGGTGCCGAAGTGGCCGGCATACCGGGTGCGCACGGCGCTGCCCACGCCGTCGGCCGCCACGACGAGGTCGGCGCCCGGCAGGCGGTCGGCGCC
This sequence comes from Streptomyces sp. AC602_WCS936, assembly GCF_019049125.1. Taxonomy (NCBI): domain Bacteria; kingdom Bacillati; phylum Actinomycetota; class Actinomycetes; order Kitasatosporales; family Streptomycetaceae; genus Streptomyces; species Streptomyces sp. AC602_WCS936. The sequence goes on from NZ_JAGMUF010000054.1 coordinate 4,778, forward strand.
GACCTCGTGCTCGTGCTCCAGGCGCACGCCGAGCGAGCGGGCGCGGGCGGCGAGGATCTCCAGGAGCCGGTGGCGGCCGATGCCGAAGCCGTCGTCGCCGCGGTGCCGGGCGGTCCGGTCGCCCACGTGGGCGACGCCGTCGCGCCAGCACGCGGAGTGCTCCTCGACGGCGCTTGCGGACTCGGGGTCGTGCTCGTGGAGCCGGTCGAGCAGTCCCCGCCAGTAGGTCACGCCCCAGCCGTAGGTGGAACCCTCGGGGCTGCGCTCGTGGACGGTGATGTCGTGGGACGGGTCCTGAAGCTTCAGCAGGATCGACAGATACAGGCCGGCGGGCCCGCCGCCGACGCAGGCGACCTTCACATTCACCCCTGGAATGCACTCAAAACGGGCATATCGCTACGCAGAGTACAGAGGGGTGGGACGCCGTCGCGTGACCGCGCCCGACGCGGGTCGCGCGCCGGGCGACGGCAGGAAGCGTCGGACAGGCCCTAGCCGGCCGCGGCCGTGCGGCACTCCGGGTGGCCCCAGCCCTGGTCGTTCTTGGCGATGGACTCACCGGCCGCGTACGAACGGCCGCACAGGCAGCGTCCGGGGAACTTCGCCTTGATGGTGCGTGCGGAGGAGCCGCCCTTGCGGGCGGTGGCCGGTCCCCGGCGCGGTGCCTTCTTCGCCGGGACGTCCGGTGCGGGCGGCGGCTCGGGGGAGCCGAGTCCGCTGCCCGCGGGCTCCTGGACGACGGCCGCCTGGCTGGCGGCGCGGTCGGCGAAGTCGTTGAGCCGGTCGCCGTCGACCTGGTGGGCGGGCACGTAGCGGAAGTCGACCGAGCGGCCGTCGAGCAGCTCGTCGATGCGCACGACGAGCTCCTGGTTGGCGACCGGCTTGCCGGCGGCCGTCTTCCAGCCGTTGCGCTTCCAGCCGGGCAGCCAGGTGGTGACGGCCTTCATGGCGTACTGCGAGTCCATGCGGACCTCGAGGGGCACGCCGGGGTCGGTCGAGGCCAGCAGGCGCTCCAGCGCCGTGAGTTCGGCGATGTTGTTGGTGGCCCGGCCCAGCGGCCCGGCCTCCCACCGCACCGGGGTCTCCGACGCGTCCGCCACCACCCAGGCCCAGCCGGCCGGGCCCGGGTTTCCCTTTGAAGCCCCGTCGCACGCGGCCACCACACGTTCAAGCATGCGCCCGATCATGCCATGGGGCGGCGGGGCGTCCGGACCGGGTCACGGGAGGGCGTTCAGGAGACGTCGGTGATCTTCGGCATCTCTCCCTCGGTCCGCGTGATGTCGATCACCGAGAAGTCGGCGCCCTGCGGGTCGCTCAGCGTCGCGTACCGCCCGAAGGGGGTGCTCATCGGCCCGAAGCGGAGGGTGCCGCCGAGTCCGGTGGCGCGGGCCACGGCCGCGTCGCAGTCGGGGACGGTGAAGTAGACGTTGATGTACGACGGCACCTCGGGCGGGAAGTCGTCCGTCACGGCCATGCGGCCGAGCACGGGCTCCTCGCCCAGGTCGAAGAGGCGGAAGTCGACGCCGTCGTCCTCCATCCGCTTCGACCGGTAACCGAAGACCGCGGGGAAGAAGGCGTCCGACCTGCCCGGCTCCCGGGTGAATACCTCGGCCCAGCAGTACGCGCCGGGCTCGGCGACGGCCTCGAATCCCTCGTGGGCGCCGCCCTGCCAGAGGCCGAACACGACGCCGCCCGGGTCGCGGGCCAGGCACATGGTGCCGAAGTCGCCGACCCGCATCGGCTCCATCAGCACCTCGCCGCCCGCCTCACGGACCCGCGCGGCGGTCGCGGTCGCGTCCCGGGAGGCGAAGTAGAGACACCACTGCGACTGGTCCTCCTGACCGGGCACCGGCGGCACCACGGCGGCGACCGCCTTGCCGTCCGCGTAGCACTGGGTGTAGTCGCCGTACTCGGACGACGACACGCCGAAGGTCCAGTCGAGGACCTCACCGTAGAAACGCTTGGCTCCCTCGACGTCGGCGAACATCGCGTCCGCCCAGCAGGGGGTTCCCTCGGGTCGCATGACGGTTCACTCCCCGGCGTACGCCTTCTCCAGTTCGGCGATGTCGAGCTTGCGCATCGACATCATGGCCTGGTTGGCCCGTGCGGCCTTCGCGGGGTCCGGGTCGCGGAACATCTCCTCGAGCCGGCCCGGGACGACCTGCCAGGAGACGCCGAAGCGGTCCTTGACCCAGCCGCAGGGGCCCTCCTCGCCGCCCTCCTCGGTGAGCCTGGCCCAGTAGTGGTCGACCTCCTCCTGGTCGTCGCAGGTGATCTGGAAGGAGATCGCCTCGTTGAAGCGGAACTCCGGGCCGCCGTTGAGGGCGACGAACCGCTGGCCGTTGGCCGTGAAGTCGACGGTGAGCACCGTCCCGGCGGGCTGGTGCGCTCCCTCTGGGTAGCGGGTCACGGCGCCGATGCCGGAGTTCTTGAAGAGGGACACGTAGAAGTCGGCGGCCTCCTCCGCCCGGCCGTCGAACCAGAGACACGTGGTGAATCCGTCGGTGTTCATGAGTACCTCCCGGTCGCGGAACACGGTCACCACTGTCGACCGGCGGGAGCCGGAGAACTCATCGGTCGTGGGCCCCTCGTCTTCGCGGATTGCCCGGCGGATTGCCCGGACGCTCTGCCCGTGGCAGATCTGCCGCGGGCAGAGAAGGGCCTTTCCGGGGCCGCGGCGGGCCAAGAGTGGAGGGAGCGCGGCGCCACCGGCCGCGTACGACTCGCCCGACGACCCGACAAGGAGCACCGATGTCTCCACTCATCTCCGGCCCCGCCCCGGCCGCACTGCCTCGCGCGCAGGAGGGCGACACCCCTCCCTCCCGGTTCGACGACCACCTGGCCGCGCAGCTGCTGGCGCAGCGGATCGTGCTGCTGGGCACCCAGGTCGACGAGGTCTCCGCGAACCGGGTCTGCGCCCAGCTGCTGATCCTCTCGACGGAGGACCCGCGCGCCGACATCACGCTGTGCGTCAACAGCCCGGGAGGGTCCGTGCACGCGGGGCTCGCCATCTACGACACGATGCGGCTGATCCCCAACGACGTCTCCACGCTCGCCATGGGGTTCGCCGCCAGCATGGGGCAGTTCCTGCTGAGCGTCGGGACGGCGGGCAAGCGCTACGCCCTGCCGAACGCGCGCGTGATGATGCACCAGCCGTCGGCGGGCATCGGCGGCACCACCGCCGACATCGAGATCCAGGCCGACAACCTGGAGTTCACCAAGCGGACCATCGAGCGGATCACCGCCGAGCACACCGGGCAGAGCCCGGAGACGATCTCCCGGGACGGCGATCGGGACCGCTGGTTCACGGCCGAGGAGGCCAGGGAGTACGGCATGGTGGACCGGGTCGTCCAGTCCCTCGCGGACGTGCGCCCGGCCGCCCCGCGGCGACGGATGGGGCTGTGACATGGGGAGCTACACGATTCCGAACGTCGTCGAGCGGACCCCGCAGGGTGAGCGGTCCTACGACGTGTTCAGCCGGCTGCTGTCGGAGCGGATCATCTTCCTGGGCACCGAGATCGACGACGGCGTGGCCAACGTCGTCATCGCGCAGCTCCTCCACCTGGAGTCGTCGGCCCCGGAGAGCGAGATCGCGGTCTACATCAACTCCCCCGGCGGCTCGTTCACGTCACTGATGGCGATCTACGACACGATGACGTTCGTCCAGGCGCCGATCTCCACGTTCTGCGTCGGGCAGGCGGCCTCCACGGCTGCCGTGCTGCTGGCCGGCGGTGACCCGGGGCGGCGTTTCGTGCTGGAGCACGCGCGGGTGCTGCTCGGCCAGCCGGCCAGTGGCGGGCGGCAGGGCACGGTCTCCGACCTGGCGCTGCAGGCCAAGGAGATGGTGCGGATCCGCTCGCAGGTCGAGGAGGTGCTGGCCCGGCACACGCGCCACGACGTGTCGACGCTGCGCGCGGACATGGACCGCGACAAGGTGTTCACCGCCGAGGAGGCGGTGGCGTACGGGCTGGCCGACGAGGTGCTCAGCCGGCGGCTGGTGCGGGTGTGAACACCGGGGCGGCGCCTCGCGGTCCGCGGGGCGCCGCTCCTTACGGCGGTCAGGCCGCCAGGCACATCCCGTCGTACCGGGCACCGGACGCACCGGGACCCCGGCCGGCACCGGTGTGCCGGGAGGCGAGGCGGACCAGCTCTCCCTGGGCCCGCGCCAGCAGGTCGCCGAGGCCCAGTCCGAGGGCGCCCGCGGCGGCGGCCAGCACCTCCGAGGAGGCCTCCTTGCGGCCGCGCTCCACTTCGGAGAGGTACGGCATGGAGATGCGGGCGGTCTCCGCGACCTCCTTCAGGGTGCGTTCCTGGGCGAGGCGTTCACGCCGCAGGATGTCGCCGACCAGATCGCGCCACAGGGGCTCCCGGGCGGCGGGTCGCCTTCGCTCCGGGGGCAGGGGCGGGGCGGCGGGGCGGGCTTCCGGGCGGTGGGCCCGGGGTCGCATGGGGATGACGCGGGCTTCGTTCGGCACGTGGCTGGTCACCTCCTCAGCCTAGGAGCCCGGTGGGGCGGCGGAAGGGGGCGGCGTTCAGCCCAGAGGGAAATCCCCGGGTGCCGGTCGCGGTGCGCGGGGCTAGCCTGAGGACTGGACGCATCACTCCGCGAAGGCGCCGCGGCGCCCGCTTTCCGCCACCCGTGAAAACGAGGGGCATGTGCCGCAGCGTCCCGGGTACCCGCTAGCGCGGGAAAAACCTAGGGAGACGCCGAACCGTGACTTTCGTGGGAGAGGTAATGGAGACCGCTGTGACCCGGCCGCAGGCGCAGGTCGTCGAGGAGACCACCGGGAGCGGGACGGGTGACGGATCGCTGCCGGGTGTCGTGGACCCCCGCACCGTGGCTCCGCGTGACGCGCGGCAGTTGTCGCGCCAGTTCTTCCAGCGGCTGTCGGAACTCGAAGAGGGCACGCACGACTACCAGTACGCGCGCAACACGCTGATCGAGATGAACATGTCGCTCGTGCGGTTCGCCGCCGGCCGCTTCCGCGGTCGCGGGAACGACATGGAGGACATCGTCCAGACCGGCATGATCGGCCTGATCAAGGCCATCGACCGGTTCGAGCTGGCGCGCGAGGTGGAGTTCACGTCCTTCGCGCTGCCGTACATCGTCGGCGAGATCAAGCGGTTCTTCCGGGACACCACCTGGGCGGTGCACGTGCCGCGGCGGCTCCAGGAGCTGCGCGTCGAGCTCGCCAAGGCCCGCGAGGAGCTGTCCTCCCGCCTGGACCGCGAGCCCACCGTCGCCGAGCTCGCCACGCTGATGAACATCGGCGAGAACGAGGTGATCGAGGGCCAGATCGCCTCGAACGGCTACAACTCCTCCTCGCTGGACGCGGCACTGACCGGCGACGGGCCCGAGAACGGCGAATCGGTGCTGGCCGACTTCATCGGCGTCGAGGAGGATGGGCTGCGGCTCGTCGAGGACTTCCACTCGCTCGCCCCGCTGATGGCCGAGCTCAGTGAGCGCGACCGGCGGATCATCCACATGCGGTTCGTCGAGGAGGCCACCCAGGTGGAGATCGGCGAACAGCTCGGCTGCTCGCAGATGCACGTGTCCCGGCTGATCAAGCGGATCATCACCCGGCTGCGCGAGGGCATGCTGGGCGAGCTGGGCTGCGCCTGAAACCTGCGCGAGGGAGCGCTCAGGCCTCGGTGAGCGGCACCTGGGCCGTGACCCGCTTGCCGACCGGTACGCGTTCGACGACGACCGCCTCGGCCAGGGCGTGGACGATCTCCAGACCGTGCCGGCCGACGCGCTCGGGATCGCGGGGGTAGCGCTCGGGCACCGCACCGCTGCTGTCGTAGACGGTGACGGCCACCGAGGCGGGTGTGCCCTCCAGCTCCAGGATGTACGGCCCCTTGCTGTGGCGGTCGGCGTTGGTGACCAGCTCGCTCACCACGAGCAGCACCGCGCCGTCGGCCCGCGGGCCTACGGTGGCGCACCACTCGGTCCTGAGCCGGTCGAGGAAGAGCGAGGCGAAGGAACGTGCCTGCGCTATGCACCCCGGTTCACCGGAGTAGTGTGCCGCCCGCCTCAGCGGTTCAACGGGTACGTCGAAACCAGTCGGTATCACTGCCCCGTCCAGGTACTCGGTCATGCGTTTCTCTCTCGGAAGCCGGACTGGCCGGACGCTGCTGCACCTGTCCTCGTACCCCGGGTCCGGCGTCGCAGTCCCCGTGTCCTCGTACTGCGGGCATCGTCACAGTGGCGCGGGGAACCCGAAGGCGCGGGAGAGGGCGCGGGAAGGGTGCGCGATGAACGAACTGATGGCCGCACGAAGCCTCACCACCCGGCCGGTGGTCACCCTCGGCGGCGATGCCGTCGCCCACGTCAAGGACACCGTATGCGACGCCGGCGCGAGCCGGATCACCGGTTTCACCCTGACCGGACGGGGGCTGTTGTCGGGGCCGCTGAAGGAGGGCCTGCCCTGGCCGTCGGTGTACGCGCTGGGGCACGACGCGGTGATGATCCGGGACCGGCGGGGCCTGGTGAGCGCCGCGGCCATGACGGCGCACCAGCAGACGCTGCGGGCCCGGGTGCTGGGGGCGCGGGTCCTCACGGAGGCCGGTGACGAGCTCGGCACCGTGCTCGACGTCGTGGTGGAGGGCGGCGCCGGGGGGCGGATCGTCGGCTTCCGGGTGGCGGCGAGCAGACGGTTCGTTCCGGGGCACACCCGGCACCGGCGGCGGGTGTACGTGCCGCGCGGTGACTCACTCACGGTCGCCGGCCGGTCCCTCGTCCTGCCCGGGGAGGCCGCCCGGCACGTCGCCGACGACCTCTCCGGTCTCACCGCCCTGGTCGGCGGTGTGCCCGGCCGATGGAAGGGCTCCCTGCCGTGATGCTGTTCACCGAGGTGCGGGGACTTCCGGTGACGGTGCCGGACCGGGCCGGACCGCTCGGCACCGTGACGTGCCTGACCGTCGACGTCGCGTCCGGGACGGTGAGCCACGTCCGGCTGCGGCGCGGCCGCTTCCGCGGGGAGACGGCGCTCCCCTGGGACGCGGTGCACGCGATCGGCCCCGGGGGCGTCCGGGTCGGTTCCGCCGACGCGGTGGACACCGCCCCGCCCTGCCACGACCTGCTGCACCGGCGGGTCCTGACCGAGGCCGGCACCGAGCGAGGCACGGTGCTGGACGTGGCCTTCGACACGGAGACGGGGCGCCTCCTCGCGCTCTTCACGACCCGGGGCGAGGTACCGGCCGACCGGCTGCTGGGCCTGGGCGACTACGCCGCCGTCGTCCGGACGGGCTGAACCACCGCGCCGGGTGGCGCGGGCCAGCCGGACCGGCGCGCGTAACCCGTGGGCGCCCGTGCGGGCAGGGCGGTCCGTGGATCGGTCGGCCGGCGGGGCGGTCCGCGCATCCGTGCATCCGGCGGACGCGGACGGTCCTGTCGGCGCGCGCCCGGGGCCGGGGCTGCTTAGCGTGGCAGCGTGAGTTCGCGAACCCCACCCCGCACCTCCGGACCGGCGGTCGCCCGTCACGGCTGGCCGCAGGCACTGGTCACGGTGGTGACCGGGCTGGTCGCCATGTGGGTCGTGGCCGCGCTGGGGCTGTGGGCGGCCGGCGCCGCGGACCTCCCCGACAACGCCTTCCCCCGGGTCGTCACGGCGACCGTCGTCACGGCCGTGGGCGGGGCACTGGAGATGTCCGGCGACGCGGGAGGGTTCGCCGAGACCGACGCGGGCCTGACCGTGCTGCCGCTGTCCGTCACACTGACCGGCGCGCTGGTCGTCGCCCGGGGCTTCCTACGGCCGTTGCGGCACCGGGCGGTCGCCGGTGCGGCGGAGCTGGCCGGCTGGGCCGGACGGATCGCCGTCCTGTGGCTGCTCGCCCTGCTGGGGCTGGCCTTCGCCGCCCGCCAGACCTTCGAGGTGTCCCTCGGCGAGGGCATTCTCGACGACCTCGGTGACCTCTTCGGGATCGCTCCGCGGGTCGGCTTCACCACGGACGTGCCGCTGACCGTCCTCTTCGGGCTGCTGTGGCTGGCCGGCGTGCTCGTGCTCGCCCTGCTCGTCTCGCGCGGGGCGCCGCTGCCCGGACGGCTGCTGCGCCTGCACACCTCGGTGCGGCCGGCGGCGTACGCGATGGTCGCGCTGCTGCTCGCGTACGTCGTCGTCGGCGCCGTGGTGGGGCTGGTCGTCGCCGGCACGCGGGGGCACCCGGCGGACACCTTCGCGGTCCTGCTGCTCGGACTGCCGAACCTGGCGTGGCTCGCGCTCACGGTCGGCCTCGGTGCCACGTGGGACGGGCGCGTGGAAGGGCCGTTCGGGCTGCCGATGCCGCACGTGCTGGACGAGGTGCTGCGCACGCCGGACGTCTCCGCCCTGAACCTGGGGACGCTCACCGAGCACGACGGGCGGTGGTGGTGGCTGCTGGTCGTCGCGGCGGTCCTGCTCCTGGCGGCCGGATTCGTCCTCGCGTCCCGCTCCCCGGCCGGGATGCCCGCCTGGCTGCACGCCGTGCACATGGCCGTCGCGCTGGCGCTCACGGTTCTCATGATCGGCCTGGTCGGCCGGATCTCCGCGCACTACGGCCTGTCGGTGCTCGGCGTCGGCGACCTCGGCGGCGGGCTGTCCGGGCAGCTGTTCCTGCGCCCCCGGCTGTGGGCCGCGGTCGGTCTCGCCCTGGCGTGGGGACTGGTCACCGGATTCGCCGGGGCGCTGCTCGCGCGGTGGGCGGTCCGGCGGCGCGACGGGGTTCCGGCGGGACCCTAGGACGGACGTTCCGGGCGCGGGCGGCTCAGGCGACGGGGACGACGAGGGGCGGAGCGGCCCGCTGCATGCGCAGGGCGTCCACGGACTCGGCCATCAGCTCGTACTCGGTGGTGTCGTCGCTGGTGGCGATGCGCACCAGGCGCCCGGCGGCCAGCTCGTCGGCGACCAGCTCCTGCTGGACGTCGTCGGCGCACCAGGTGCGCAGCACGCGCGGCACGTCGGGTGCGTCGTCGGCGACCGGAGTCAGGGCGCCGCGCGGTAAGTGGGGGGTGTCGGGCTGCGGGTCGAGCCGCTGGGCGATCCAGGAGGCCCGGTCGCGCAGCCACCACAGGGCGAGGGCGAGGGTGGGGGCCCGGTAGGTCCCGAGCGGTACTCCGATGCGCCGGCCGTCACAGACACCGTAGGCGGTGACATGGCACAGGAACTCGTCGTGCACTGCTCCCCTCCCCCGTCGCGCAGTCCGCCTGCCGGTCGGGCGTGACGTCCGTGCGGCTCGTGTGCTGTGCGTGAGGGCGCCGTCGCGTGCTGTGAGACGCCCTGTAGGTGAGTATGTTCACTACTGAACCACTGTCACCATGAATTTCCGGCCAGTCTCCTGGCATATTCACGGCCGCTGGTGGCCGAAACAGCGCGTCGCGGGGTGTGGGCAGGGCGGCGGTACCGGAGGGCCCCGGTCCGGACATGCCGAGGATCCCGGAGGCGGGCCGCCGCCTCCGGGATCACGTCCGTTTTTCCGTGCCGCTTCTCTACTTCGTGACGATCTCGTCGATCCGGGCCAGTTCGTCGGAACCGAAGTCCAGGTTCCCGACGGCCGCCACGCTGTCCTCCAGCTGCTGCGGGCTGCTCGCGCCGACCAGGGCGGAGGTGACCCGGCCCTCGCGCAGGACCCAGGCCAGCGCCATCTGGGCCAGGGACTGCCCGCGGGAGGCCGCGATGTCGTTCAGGGCGCGCAGCTTGCCGACCAGTTCCCCGGTGACCGCGTCCGAGTCGAGGAACGGACTGTCGCTCGCGGCGCGGGAGTCCTCGGGGATGCCGTCGAGGTAGCGGCCGGTCAGCAGGCCCTGCTCCAGCGGGGAGTAGGCGATGGAACCGGTCTCCAGCTCGTCGAGGGCGTCCAGCAGGCCGCTGGTCTCGGGGCGGCGGTCGAGCATGGAGTAGCGCGGCTGGTGGATCAGCAGCGGGGTGCCCAGCCCGGCGAGGATGCGGGCGGCCTCGCGGGTCTGCTCCGGCGAGTAGTTGGAGACGCCGACGTACAGCGCCTTGCCCTGCTGCACCGCCGTGTGCAGGGCGCCCATCGTCTCCTCCAGGGGAGTCTCGGGATCGGGGCGGTGCGAGTAGAAGATGTCGACGTACTCCAGGCCCATGCGGGACAGGCTCTGGTCGAGGGAGGAGAGCAGGTACTTGCGCGAACCCCACTCCCCGTACGGGCCGGGCCACATCAGATAGCCGGCCTTGGTGGAGACGACCAGCTCGTCGCGGTACGGCGTGAAGTCGGCCTTCAGCGCCTCACCGAGGGCGGACTCGGCGGAGCCGGGCGGCGGGCCGTAGTTGTTGGCGAGGTCGAAGTGGGTGACGCCGAGGTCGAAGGCGCGGCGCAGGATGGCGCGCTGGGTTTCGACGGGGCGGTCCGGGCCGAAGTTGTGCCACAGGCCGAGCGAGAGCGCGGGGAGCTTCAGGCCGCTGCGTCCGGTGCGCCGGTAGGGCATGTCCGCGTAGCGGTCGGGGTGTGCGGTGTACAACGCGACTCCAGAGGGGTTGGCACCCGGGGTACGGGGCTTGTGCGGAACCGCGTCCCACTCTGGCGTGACCTGCGGGCAGTGGTCCAACAGAAGAATCCGATGGGATTGTGCGGCTACGCTTCTGAGTCATGGAACTGCGTCATCTCCAGCACTTCGTGGCGGTCGCCGAGGACCAGCACTTCACCCGCGCGGCCGAACGGCTGCTGGTGTCCCAGTCCGGTCTGTCGGCGTCCATCCGGGCGCTGGAGCGGGAGCTGCGGGCGCCGCTGTTCGTGCGCACGACGCGCCGGGTGACGCTGACGGAGGCCGGGCGGGCGCTGCTGGGCGAGGCCGAGCGGATCCTCGCCCAGGTGCGGTCCGCGCACGAGGCCGTCGCGGCGGTGCAGGGCGTGCTGCGCGGCACGCTGTCCCTGGGGACCGAGCAGTGCATCGCCGGGGTGCCGGTGGCGGCGCTGCTGGCCGCGTTCCGCAGGGAGCACCCGGACGTGGAGATCCGGTTGCGGCAGGCGGGCTCGGGCGAGCTGGCGGAGGAGGTCGCGGCCGGGCGGCTCGACCTCGCCTTCGCCTACCGGACGCAGGAGGACACGGACCAGCTGCGGTCCGTGTCGCTGGCCGGCGAGCCGATGACGGTGCTCTGCCACCCCGGGCACCGTCTGGCGGCGCACGGCGCGGTGCTGACCCCGCAGGACCTCGCCGACGAGGTGTTCGTCGACTTCCACCCCGACTGGGGCCCGCGCCGCGTCACCGACACCGCCTTCGCCGAGGCCGGAGTGCGGCGGACCGTCGCGCTGGAGGTGAACGACGTCCACGGTCTGCTCGACCTGCTCGACGAGAACCTCGGCATCGCGGTCGTGCCGCGCCACTTCCGGCACAAGCGGGCCTCCCTCACGTCGCTGCCCCTCAAGGACGGCGACGAGAGCGCGTACGAGACCATCGCCCTGCTGCCGCCCGTCCAGGCCACCAGCCCGGCGGCGCGGGCGCTCATGGCGCTGCTGGAAACGGCGAGCGGCTGAGGGCGGACTGCGCGATGGTGGACGCATGCATGCGAAGGACATCCTCATCGAGGCCTACGGCCGCATCCAGGAAGAAGTCCACGCCGCCGTCGAGGGCCTGGACCCCGACGGCCTGAACACCCGCCCGGCCGACGACGCCAACTCCGTCGCCTGGCTGGTCTGGCACCTCACCCGGGTCCAGGACGACCACGTCGCGGACGCCTTCGGGCTCGAACAGGCGTGGCTCGCCGGGGACTGGGAGAAACGCTTCGGCCTGGGGCTGCCCCGCGACGACACCGGGTACGGCCACAGCCCGGCGCAGGTCGGGAAGGTCCGGGTCGACTCCGGCGGCCTGCTGACCGGGTACTACGACGCGGTGCACGAGCAGACGCTCGGGGCCCTGCGCTCCCTGGCCGCCAAGGACCTGGAGCGGATCGTGGACGAGAACTGGGACCCGCCGGTCACGCTCGGCGCGCGCCTGGTCAGCGTCCTGTCCGACGATCTCCAGCACGTCGGACAGGCCGCCTATGTGCGCGGACTCGTTCAGAGCGCCGAGGCGTAGCCCGGCAGGACCACGTCCTCGATGAGGGCCTTGCGCTCGTCGAAGGGGATGAAGGCGCTCTTCAGCGCGTTCACCGTGACCGTGCGCAGGTCTTCCACCGTCCAGCCCGCCTGCTCGACCAGCAGGGACATCTCGCGGGTCATCGTGGTGCCGGAGACGAGGCGGTTGTCGGTGTTGAGGGTGACGCGGAAGCCGAGGTCCTTGAGCGCCGTGATCGGGTGCTCGGCGATCGAGGTCGCGGCGCCGGTCTGGAGGTTGGAGGTCGGGCACATCTCCAGGGCGATCCGGCGGTCGCGGACCCAGCCGGCGAGCCGGCCGAGCTTGCCGGCCGCCAGGTCCGGGATGTCGTCGGTGATGCGCACGCCGTGGCCGATGCGCTGGGCACCGCACACCTGGAGGGCCTGGTGGATGCTGGGCAGGCCGTGCGCCTCGCCGGCGTGGATGGTGAACGGCACGTTCTCGCGGCGCAGGTGCTCGAAGGCGTCGAGGTGCTCGGCGGGCGGGAAGCCGTCCTCGGCGCCCGCGATGTCGAAGCCGACGACGCCCGCGTCCCGGAAGGCGACCGCGAGGTCCGCGGTCTCGCGGGTGCGGTCGAACATCCGCATCCCGCACAGCAGGGTGCCGACGCGCACCGGCGTACCGGCAGCCGCCGCCTTGGCCATGCCGGCGGCCAGCCCCTCCTGGACGGTCTCGACGACCTCGGCGAGGGTCAGGCCGCCCTTCAGCATCAGCTCGGGGGCGTAGCGGACCTCGCCGTAGACGACACCGTCGGCGGCGAGGTCGAGGACGTACTCCTCGGCGGTGCGCAGCAGGCCCTCGCGGCTCTGCATGACGGCGAGGGTGTGCTCGAAGGTCGCGATGTAGCGCACCAGGTCCCCGGAGTTGGCGGCCTCGTAGTACCAGGCGGCCAGTTCGTCGGGGTCGGTGGTGGGCAGGGCGTGGCCGACGGACCCGGCCAGTTCCACGACGGTCGCGGGGCGCAGGCCGCCGTCGAGGTGGTCGTGCAGGACCGCCTTGGGGAGGCGGCGGAGGGCTTCGGCGTCTATGCGCGTAGATGACATGGGTGGCGGTTCCTCGGCGGGTCGGTGAGCGAAAGGCGGGGACGGTCAGGCGGCGGGCTGGAGCAGGTCCCAGCGGTTGCCGTACAGGTCCTGGAAGACGGCGACCGAGCCGTAGGGCTCGTACCGGGGCTCCTCCAGGAAGGTCACGCCGGCGGCCGCCAACCGGGCGTGGTCGCGGGCGAAGTCGTCGGTGTGCAGGAAGAACCCGACGCGGCCGCCCGTCTGGTCGCCGACCCGGGCCCGCTGCCGCTCACCCTTGACCCGGGCCAGCAGCAGCGCGGTGCCGCCGCTCCCCGTACCGGGCTCGACGACCACCCAGCGGGAGCCGTCGGGCCGGGCGGAGTCCTCGGCGAGGCGGAATCCGAGGGCCTCGGTGTAGAAGCGGATCGCCTCGTCGTAGTCGTCGACGACGAGGGCGACCAGGGCGATGTGCGGCATCGGGACCTTTCGGGACGGACGATTGACGGGAGAGGTTATACGTAAAACCCACCGGACGCCAGTCTCCGGTCCTCCGGTCCTAGGCCTCGGGCACGAGGGGCGGGACCGACCCGGGCCCGAGGCGCGAGCGCGGCCCGCCCCCTACCGTCACGGCCATGAAGATCACCGCACCGCCGCGCGATCCCGGGCAGCGCCGGCAGGACGTGCTCGACCGCCTGGAACGCGAACTGGACATCTGGGTGGCCACGGCGGACACCGACGGCGTGCCGTGCCTGGTCCCGCTGTGGTTCGTGTGGCACGAGGAGTCGGTCTGGCTGTGCACGCGGCTCACCAACCCGACCGGCCGCAACCTGCGGGGCGGCGGCCGGGTACGGCTGGCGTTCGGGCACACCCGGGACGTCGTGCTGATCGACGGTGAGACGGAGACGTTCGGCCTGCGGGAGGCGCCCTCGGCGGCGGACGCGTTCGCCGCCAAGACCGGCTGGGACCCGCGCGGGGACAGTGCGTCGTACGCCTGGTTCCGGGTGCGGCCGTTCGCGGTCCAGGCGTGGCACGAGGAGCGCGAGCTGAAGGGGCGGCACATCATGCGGGCCGGCGCCTGGACCTCCTACGAGCTCAGCCGGTCCGGGCGGCGTCGAGCCGCGCGAGCTCCTCGTCCGTGAGCCGGAGGGCGCCCGCGGCGACGTTCTCGGCGAGGTGCCCGGGGTCGCCGGTGCCGGGGATGGCGAGGACATGGGGGCCCTGCCGCAGGGTCCAGGCGATCCGGACCTGCGCGGGGCTGGCGCCGTGCGCCCGGGCGACCTCGCGGACCTCTTCCTCGTGAGCGGTTCCGGCACCCCGCGGACCGGCCTCGCCCGCGATGGCGTAGAAGGGCACGAAGGCGATGCCCTGTTCGCGGCACAGGGCGAGGAGTTCGTCGGCGGCGGGGTCGTGGAAGCCGAGGCCGTACCGGTTCTGCACGCAGACCACGGGCGCGATGGCCCGCGCCTCGGCGAGGTGGCGCGGCTCCACGTCGGAGATGCCGAGGTGGCGGACCAGGCCCGCCGCGCGCAGTTCGGCGAGGGCGCCGAAGTGGTCGGCGATCGAGTCCTGCCGCATGCGGCGCAGGTAGACGACGTCGAGGTGGTCGCGGCCGAGCTGGCGCAGGTTCTCCTCGACGTGGGCGCGCAGGTCCTCGGGACGGGCGGAGGTGCCCCACTCCCCCGACCACTCCCGGTACGGGCCGACCTTCACGGCGATCACCAGATCGTCGGCGTACGGGGCCAGCGCGCTGTTGATCAGTTCGTTGGCGGAGCGCAGGGACGAGAAGTAGAAGGCGGCGGTGTCGATGTGGTTGACGCCGAGTTCGACCGCCCGGCGCAGGACGGCGAGGGAGCGTTCGCGGTCGCTCGGGGTGCCGAGGTGGAAGGCGGCGCTGCCCGTCAGCCGCATCGCGCCGAGGCCGACGCGGCGGACGGGCAGGTCGCCGAGGTGCCAGGTGCCGGCGGACTCCGCGGTGATCGTTTCCGAGGTCATCGGCGGAGTGTCGCACACGCCCGGCCGGGGTCAGCAGTAGAGATTGCCGCCCGGTGAGACACCGAGGATCTGGCTGAACTGCTGGTACTTGCTGACGCGGCTCTGGACCTGCGCGGGGTTCTTGCCGTCGCACTCCAGGGAGCCGTTGATGGAGCGGATCGTCTGGCCGAAGCCGGCGCCGTTCACCATGGCGTTGTGCCCGGTCATGCTGCCCGGCCCGGACTGGGTGTTCCAGTACCACAGGGCGGTCTTCCAGGCGACGGCCGAGTCGTTCTGCACCAGCCAGGGGTTGTTCAGCAGGTCGATTCCGAGGGCGTCGCCCGCCGCCTTGTAGTTGAAGTTCCAGCTGAGCTGGATGGGGCCGCGCCCGTAGTAGGCGGCCTGGCCGGCCGGGCAGCCGTAGGGCTGGTTCCAGTCGCAGTAGTGCGGGTAGTTGGCGGTGTTCTGCTCGACGATGTGCACGAGTCCGCCGGTCTCGTGGCTGACGTTGGCGAGGAAGGCGGCGGCCTCCTGCTTCTTCACCGTGTCGCTGCCGGTGTTGGCGAAACCCGGGTAGGCGCTGAGCGCGGCGGTGAGGCCGCTGTAGCTGTAGAACGAGTTCCGGCCCGGGAACATCTGGTTGAACTGCGCCTCGGTCACCACGAAGTCGCCGACGGGCGTCTCGGAGCCGCCGTCGCAGGCGTACGGCTCCCAGTACCAGGTGCTGATCAGCGGGTCGTAGCCCGGGTTGGCGTGCTCGGCGACGTACGCCTTGCCGTTCGTGTAGCGGACGATGTCGCCGGCGTTGTAGTTCGCGTCGGCCGACCAGGCGGGGTAACTGGAGCAGGAGGCGGCGGACGCCTCGGTGGCGGGCAGGAAGGCGGGGACGGCTCCCGCGAGGGCGAGTGCGGTGACCACGGCGGATATACGGCGCCTCGACACGGCTGCCTCCTTCGGCGGAGCACGGCCGCTCCCGTACCAGGGAAGGGAGAAGCGGAGCCCTGGGCGCGCGCCGGACGGACCGGCCACGGCGTCGGGGGCGGCCGTGGTGGGGGGTGTTGGAGGCACACTCAACCGCGTTGGTCTGTACCAGTCAAGGGTGTAGACCAGTTCAACCCGGCCGGTTCTCGGCCGGGTTGGCGTGGAATCGTCGGGCCGGTCAGCCCAGCGGCTTCTTCAGGACCGCCTTGCGGTGGCTGAAGGTCTCGATGGAGTACCGGCCGTGGTAGTTGCCCATGCCGCTCTCCCCCACACCGCCGAACGGCAGGTCGGAGACGGTGAGATGAGCCAGCGGCAGCCCGTGTCCGAGGCCGCCGGAGGAGGTCTCGGCGGCGAACCGCTCGCGGGTTTCGCCGGACTCGCTGAAGACGTAGAGGGCCAGCGGCTTGTCGCGGTCGTTGACGAATTCGATCGCCTCGTCGAGTCCGGGCACGGTGACGATCGGCAGGATCGGGCCGAAGATCTCCTCCCGCATCACCGGCGCGTCGGGCGCGACGTCGGCGAGCACGGTCGGCGCGATGTACTTCCGCGACCGGTCGCTGCCGCCGCCGACGACCGCCCGACCCGAGTCCAGCAGGCCGGACAGCCGGTCGAAGTGACGCTCGTTGACGATCCGCGCGTACTCCGCGGACCGCGCCGGGTCGCTCCCGTACAGCGCCTCGACGGCGCGGACCAGCGCCGGCTCCAGGGCGGCGGCGGTCTCGGGGTCGGTCAGCACGTAGTCGGGGGCCACGCAGGTCTGGCCCGCGTTGAGGAACTTGCCGGCGGCCAGCCGTGCGGCGACGGCGTCGAGGTCGGCGTCGCGGTCGACGAACGCCGGGGACTTCCCGCCGAGTTCGAGGGTGACCGGGGTGAGGTGCTCGGCGGCGGCGCGCATGACGATGCGGCCGACCGTGCCGTTGCCGGTGTAGAAGATGTGGTCGAAGCGCTCGGCGAGCAGGGCCGTGGTCTCGGGAACGCCGCCCTCGACGACGGCCACCGCGTCGGTGTCCAGGTAGCGCGGCAGCAGGCGGGCCAGCGTGTCGGAGGTGGCCGGGGCCAGCTCGCTGGGCTTGGCGACGACCGCGTTGCCGGCGGCCAGCGCGCCGACGACCGGGGCGAGCAGCAGCTGGGCCGGGTAGTTCCAGGGCGCGATGACGAGGACGACGCCGAGGGGGTCGTACTGCGTCCAGGCGGTGGCGTCGGCGCCGAGGTGGGCCGGGACCGGGGCGGGCTCGGGGCGCAGCCAGTCGGCGAGGTGGTCGAGGGTGTGGTCGATCTCGCGGACGGTGAAACCGATCTCCGTGCGCTGGGCCTCGGCGGCGCTCTTGCCGAGGTCGGCATGGAGGGCCGCCTCCAGGTCCGGGCCGTTCTCCGTGAGCAGGGCGCGCAGCCGGCGCAGCTGGCCGGTGCGCCACTCGACGGGCTTGGTACGGCCGGTGCGGAAGGTGGCGCGCAGCCGGGCGACGACGTCGGCGGCCTGCTCGGGGGCGGGGTGGTTCACGGGTGCCTCGCTGGCGGTGGAAGATGTTGACGGTGGATGTAATTGCCAACATTTCAGGTGCCGAAATACATTCCCGCGCCGCGCCCCTCGCTCCGTAGCGCCCTCGTCAAGGCCGGGGGTTCTCCTCGCGGCCCGGGACGACCACCAGGAATGCGTCCGACTTGAGGTCCATGATTACGGTCGCGGGCTCGCCCTGAGCACGCCGGCGTGCGGCGTACTCCTCCGCCGGCCACGACCCGCGCGGCGAACCTGCGGGGAACCGTTCCAACACCTTCGCACTCATGGCGGCGGCCACCTCCGCTGTCGCTGTGTCCCGGACGTCTCTCGCCCTTCGCCTGCCCGCGATCCGCGTGGACATGTCCAGCCCGCACGCTCTCCCCGCGCAGGCCGTCGCTCGACTACACATAAGGGAAAAATAAGAGCAGAATGGACGCGTGCGGCGCTACCGAATCCGCACCGACGGCCCGGTCAGTCGAAGGAGACGAATCATGGCCAACGTCTCGCACTCCCGAGGTGACATCTCCGGTCACCCCGACGCCCCGGAAATGCAGGAGCGTTACGCCCGCATGCTCGGCGGCCGCGATGTCGCACTCGTGGACGGGCCGGTGTTCCTGCTCGGCCTGTACTGCGCCGTGTCCCCGTGGATAGTCCACTTCACCACCAGCCAGCCCGCACTCGTGGCCCACAACCTGATCATAGGAATCGCCATCGGCCTGCTGGCCCTGGGATTCACCCGCGCTCCGGAACGCATGTACGGCCTCAGTGGTGCGATGTGCGCGATGGGGATCTGGATGATCATCTCGCCGTGGATCGTCGGCACCAACCCGGACGCCGGCGTCATCTGGAACAACATCATCATCGGCGCTCTGACCCTGGCCCTGGGCGCGGTGTGTGCCGCCACGGCGGCGAAGAGCATGCGCAGGCCCTGAACACGAGGGAGGAACACCGAGGGCCGGCCCGCTCCCGCGGGACGGCCCTCGCACACCCCTGGCGACCGGCGCCGCGGACTACGCGCGCCCGCAACGGGCACACGCCCTACTGCGGGGGTCTTGACATGAAGGGGCGGAGATGGAAATCGGCGGCATCATCAGTGCCATCGTCATCGGCATCGTCATCGGCGTACTGGGCCGACTCGTGGTCCCGGGCCGTCAGCGCATCGGAATCCTGTGGACGATCCTCGTCGGCATCGTGGCCGCGCTGATCGGATCGTGGGTCGCGGCGGCCTTCGGAGTGGCCGACACGGACGGCGTCGACTGGGTCGAGTGGCTCATCCAGATCGCTCTCGCCGCGCTCGGCGTGGCCGCGCTGGACCGGTCGAGGGCCCGTACTCGGCGCTGAGCGAGCGGGCCGCCTGCCCGGGGGACCGCCGTCACCGGTCGGCGAGCCACTCCTCGTACCAGCTCACGGTGGCGTCCACGGTGTCCGTGAGCGGCGTGGGAGCCGTGCCGAAGGTCCGCTCGAAGGCGGTGGAGTCCATGATCTGCGCCTCCGTGTGCTGGTAGAACATCTCCGCGTACTCGGCCATGAACAGTTCGTCGAACGGGCCGAAGGGGCGGGGCTCGGACAGCACCACGACGTTCAGCGGCCGGCCCACACGCTTCTCGATCATCGCGTGGATCTCACGCGTGCTGACGGCGGGCGCGGTGGGCAGGTGCCATACGCGGCCGTCACCCTCGGGCTGCTCACCGAGCGTGGCGAGGCCGGCCGCGACGTCCCGGATGTCCGTGTAGCTGTGCCGCAGACCGATGTCGCCCATGCCCACCACGTCGCCTCCCGTGAGCGCGCCCGGGAAGACTGCGGCACCGAGGGACGAGTTGAGCACTCCGGGACCGACGAAGTCGGCGCTGCGGCCGAGGGCGACGCGGGCCCGGCCGGCCCGGTGCGCGGAGAGATAGCGCTCGTCGAGCTCGGCGCGCATCCGGCCCTTGCGGCTGGTCGCCAGCCACGGACTGTCCTCGGTCATCACCGCTCCCCCGGTCTCGCCGTACGGGTAGAGGGTGTCGAGCACGACGAGCCGGGCCCCGGTCGCCTCGACGGCGGCGAGGACGGCCTCCTGGACGCGCGGCATCACCTCGGTCTGGAGGTGATAGCCGACGTTGACGCAGTGGTGCACCACGGCGGCTTCCCCTGTCGCGGCGAGCGCGCCCTCGGGCGTGCTCACGTCGGCGGCGAACCGTTCGACGCCCTCGATCGCGGGGCCGTCGCCCTTCCGGTCGACGAGGCGGACGCGGTGGCCCCGGCGCACCAGCTCACGGGCGAGTTCTGTGCCGGCGGGGCCCGATCCCAGGACGGTGTGCGGGGCGGGCGACTGCGGGGTGGCGGCGGACATGGCGGTCCCCTTCTCTCGGTTTCTCCGGGTGTGGCTGCGAGAGCGGACCGCAAGTGGCGGTAGCTCGCGTTATAGACTGTAACTCTCGCAATTGGGCGTAGCAAGAGAGGGGCGGCATAGGCTGTCGGTGGAGATCACTTCGGCGAGGAAGGGCCGGGCCCATGGTTGTGAAGGACGTCGAACTGCCGTACCTGCGTCGCTGCGTGGAGCTGGCGGCCGAGGCGTTGGCGGCGGGTGACGAACCGTTCGGGTCGGTGCTGGTCGGCGGGGACGGCGAGGTACTGGCCGAGGACCGCAACCACGTGGCCTCCGGCGACCGCACCCGCCACCCGGAGTTCGAGCTCGCGCGCTGGTCCGCCGCCCACCTCACCCCCGAGGAGCGGGCCGCCGCCACGGTGTACACATCCGGCGAGCACTGCCCGATGTGCGCCGCCGCCCACGCGTGGGTCGGCCTGGGGCGCATCGTGTACGTCGCCTCGTCGGAGCAGCTCGGTGACTGGCTGACGGAGCTGGGCGTCCCCGCGCCACCGGTGCGGACGCTCGCGGTGCGGGAGGTGGCACCCGGGGTGGCGGTGGACGGCCCGGTGCCGGAACTGACCGAGGAGATCCACGCGCTGCACCGCCGGTTCCACACGGGGCGTGCCTGAGCGGCAGCGGAGGCTCAGGCGGCGTCGGGGCCGGGGCGCGCGGGCCCCGGCCCAGGTGAACTGCTCGTGTCGGGTGCGCCGCCAGGGCGTCGTCCTGCCGTCCAGCCGGGACGCATGGCCCCAGTCGGCTCCCTCGCCGGTTCTGTGGCGCCCTGCCGGTGCTCGGTTTCCTTGCCGGTTCTGGGGGCGCCCTGCTGGCTCCCAGTCTCCCTCGCCGGTTCTGTGGCGCCCTGCCGGTCCTCGGTCTCCCTTGCCGGTTCTGGGGCGCCCCGCCGGCCCCCGGTCTCCCTCGCCGGTTCTGGGGCGCCCTGCCGGTCCTCGGTTCCCCTTGCCGGTTCCGTGGCGCCCCGCCAGTCCTCGGTTTCCCTTGCCGGTTCCCGTGGCGCCCTGCCGGTTCCCGTTTTCCTTTACCGTTCCGGGGCACCCTCCCGGTTCCCAATTCCCCTGGTCGGCACCGGGTGTTCGGCCCCGGCCGCTCACCGTCCGGACGGCGTGTGCCGCTCAACCGGTGCGTACGGTCCCCGGCCGGGGCCTGTCCGGGTGGCCACCCGGCAGCGCGCGCACCGGGCCGCCGGGCGGACCGGTCTGCCGAGGAGCGCCACCGGAGGGCGACCCCGTTCGGCACCCCCCGGCGGTCCAGCGGGAGCGGCGTGCCCCGGCCGCCCCGCGTGCGGTGACCCCGGGACGGCCGGCCACCGTCGGTCAGGTTCGGGCGCCCGGCCGGAACCGCCGGTAGAGGACGGCGCCGCCCAGCATGAGCGCGGCGCTCCCCGCGAGGGCCGGCAGGGTCTGGTCCGCCCCGGTGTGGGCCAGGGACACCGAGTCCTGCGGCGGGGCCGCGACGTGCGGGGACGGCTTCGGCTGGGCGCGCTCCTTCTCGGGCACCGACGGCTCGGGCTCCGGCCGCGCGGGGGGCTCGGGCTCGTCACCGGGCCCGTTCGTCGACTCGTTGCCGACGGCCGGGTTGCCGATGCCGACGACGTTGACGCTGTTGCCGCTGACGTTCACCGGCAGGTGCACCGGCAGTTGGACGCCGTTGCCGGAGAGCACGCCCGGGGAGTCCTGCGCGCCGCCCTCGGCGACCGCGCCTCCCGACGTACCGGCCCCCTCGGAGGATTCCTTCCCCTTGTCCGCCGTACCGTTCGCCCCGGTGTTGGCGCAGCTGTTGCCCGCGGCCGGATTGAGGAGCCCCACCACGTTCACCGTGTTCCCGCACACGTTCACCGGGACGTCCACCGGGAGCTGGACGGTGTTGCCCGAGATCAGCCCCGGCGAGCCGGCCGCGGAACCGTCCGCGGCGGCACCGTCGGACGCGAACGCGGCGTACGCCGGCATCGTCACGGCCAGCGCGCCGGAGGCCGCGACGGCGAACACACCGTTTCGGGTAACCCTTCTCATGAGTTTCCCTGCCTTCCAGACTTGGTCACGGGCAGTCGCCCGCACCGGTTAAAACGCGGACGCACCATCCGAGTTATGGCTAATAGGCCTTTCACCCCATCGAGTGACCGTTTTGTCGAACTGGTGGCAAAGCGCCCGTGGGCCCGCGGTGGCGCCCGCACGGGCGGCGCCGTCGCCCGGAGGCGAGCCGTCCGGGGCCCGCTTATGGTGAGCGAGGGCGCCGAGCACCGGTCCGCGACGGGGCGCCCGGGAGGCATCGATGCTGGCCAAGCTGGAGTCCCGGCCCTCGGTCCGGCACTGCGCGGTCACCGGCGCGCTGGGGCTGGCCCTGCTGGTCGCGGGGCTGCCCACCGCGACCGCGAGGGACACCGGGCCCGACCTGTCCCGGTTCTACGACCAGAAGGTCAAATGGTCGGCGTGCGAGGACATGGAGGCGCCGGAGGACCTCCAGTGCGGGAAGGTCACCGTTCCCCTCGACTACGACCGCCCCAAGGGCGGGACGCTCGATCTCGCCCTCGCCCGCTACCGGGCGACCGGCGACAAGCGCGGCTCGGTGCTGCTGAACTTCGGCGGGCCCGGCGGCTCCGGCGTCGACGAACTCGTCGGCGGCGGCAAGGACTTCATGCACCTGACCAACGGCTACGACGTGGTCACCTTCGACCCCCGCGGCGTCGGCCGGTCCTCACCGGTCACCTGCGGCCCGGCCACCGTCGACATCATCGAGGCGACGGACGGGGACGAGAAGATCACCGATCCGCGGGACGTGTTGCGGCGGCTGCGGGACGCGGCGGCCGAGTGCGCGAAGCACTCCGGCCCGGTGCTTCCCCACATAGGCACGGTCGAGGCCGCGCGCGACATGGACGTGATGCGCCAGGCGCTCGGCGACGACCGGCTCAACTACCTCGGCTTCTCCTACGGGACCCGGCTGGGGGCGGTCTACGCCGCCAGGTTCCCGGACAAGGTCGGGCGGATGGTGCTGGACGGCGTGGACACCCTGACGGAACCGCTGACCGAGCAGGGCCTGGCCGGGGCGCGCGGGCAGCAGACGGCGCTGGAGAACTTCCTCGACTGGTGCGTGGAGGACATCGCCTGTCCGTTCGGGCAGGACGCGCGGCAGGCCCGGCGCCTGGTCGAGCAGGTCATCGCGTCGCTCGACTCGGACCCGGTGCCGACGGCCTTCGGCGAGCCGTTCTCCGGTCAGGACATGGTGGGCGCCATGGGTCAGGCCCTCTACAGCAAGGAGCTGTGGCCGTCGCTTCAGCGGGCGCTCGCACAGCTGATGGAGGGCGGCGACACCAGCGGCCTGCAGGGTTTCGTGTCCGGCGGCGTGACCTTCCCGGTCCGTGCGCAGACGCGCGCCGGAAACGGGGAGAAGGCCGGTGCCGGCCTCACCGACCCGGAGGACGTCCCGGTGGACAACCTGCCGGCCGCGCTGATGGCGATCAACTGCGCGGACGACCCCGACCGGCCCTCCGCCGCCCAGGTCGCCGAGTCGCTGGGCCGGCTGCGTGCCCGGTACGAGGAGGCCTCGCCGGTCTTCGGCCGGTACCGGCTCACCCAGGTACTGATGTGCCACGGCCGCCCCAAGGGCACCGACTACATCCGTGAGGACGTGAAGGACCTCGACACCCCGAAGATGCTCCTCGTCGGCACCCGGGGCGACCCGGCCACGCCGTACCGCTGGACCGAGGAGACGGCCGAGCGGCTCGGGCCCTCGGCCGTGGTCCTCGACAACAAGGGCGAGGGGCACACGGGCTACGCGTCCTCCGAGTGCGTGCACCGCAAGGTCGACGACTTCCTGCTGTACGGCTCCCTGCCGCCCGACGGCAGCTCCTGCGGCGGCGAGGCTCCCCAGGGCCGGGGCGAATGAGGTCTGGACGTATGAGATGGATTGCTCCGAATGCCCGACACGTCCGTCCGTCTTATCGTGCTGACATGGAGCACGATCTGAGTCCCGCCGCCCTCGCCGAACTCCGGCGCCCCCGCCCCTACCCGGCCGTGTCCGTGCTGACGCCGACGCACCGCCGCGAACCGGACAACGCCGGTGACCCCGTCCGGCTGCGCAACGCGGTCGCCGAGGCCAAGAAGCAGTTGCAGGACGACCCGGCGGTCACCCGTGAGCGCCGCACGGAGGTCTCCCGGGAACTCGACCGGGCCCTGGCGGAGGTCGACCTGTCGCACACCGAGGACGGCCTGGCGATCTTCGCCGCGCCGGGTGAGCACCAGGTCTGGACCCTCGCCCGTTCCGTCCCGGAGCGCGTCGTCCTCTCGGACACCTTCCTGACCCGCAACCTCGTCGCCGCGCAGGCCGCCGAGCGGCCGTTCTGGGTGCTGTCGGTCGCCGCCGACCGGGTCACGCTGTGGAGCGGCGGGGCGGGCCGGGTCGTCGAGGACCGCACCGGCGGCTTCCCCATGGACCGCCCGCCGCTGGACTTCGACCCCGAACGCATGGAGCGGATCGGCGACTCGCCGAGCACCTTCCGGGACGAGACCACCCGCCGGTTCCTGCGCGACGCCGACACCGAGATGGGCCGGGTCCTGCGCGCGCATCCCCGGCCGCTGTACGTCACCGGCCCGCAGCCCGCGCTGTCCGTGCTGGAGGAGACCGGGAACACCGTGCGGGACGCGCTGCTCGTCCCGCACGGGGGCCTCGCGCACGGCACGGCCGACGCCGTATGGCAGGCGGTGGCGCCCGTCCTCGACGACGAGGCGCGCGGCTGGGTCGAGGCCGTCGCCAGGGAACTGGACGCCGCCCGCGGGCGCAAGGACTTCGCGGCCGGCGTCGACGAGCTGTGGGAGAGCGCGCACACCGGCCGGGTCCGGCTGCTGGCGGTCGAGGAGAACTTCAAGGTGACGATGCGCGAGGACGGCGAACACCTGCTCCCGGCGTACGACGGCGACCTCGACGCCCGCGAGGACATCGTGGACGAGATCGTCGAGCAGTGCCTGGAGACCGGCGCCGACGTCCGGTTCGTTCCGGACGGGGCGCTCGGCGAGGCGGAGGGCATCGCCGGCGTACTGCGGTACTGACGCCGGCGCCGAGGCGCCCCTCCCCTCTTGACGACCGTGAAACCCTGTTCGCGGTACACGTACCCGCCCTCCGCGGGTGCGCCGCGGACGGGGAAGGAGCCGGCGGAGCGTGAGCGAACTTCTGGGTGTGGCGGTGCTGGGCGCGGGACACATGGGCGCCGACCACGTACGGCGCCTCGACCGGGTGGTGAGCGGCGCCAGGGTCGCCGCCGTCGCGGACCCCGATGCCGAGCGGGCGAAGGCGGCCGCGGGCGGGATCGACGGGGTCGTCGTGCACACGGACGTCGAGGCCGCGCTGGACGCGCCGGGTGTGGAGGCCGTACTGATCGCCTCGCCGGGCGAGGCGCACGAGGAGGCGCTGCTGGCCGCCTTCGCGAGAGGGCTGCCGGTGCTGTGCGAGAAGCCGATGGTGCCGGACTCCGCGGGCGCGCTGCGCGTGGTGGAGGCGGAGGCGCGGCTGGGCCGCAGGCTGGCGCAGATCGGGTTCATGCGGCGCTACGACGCGGAGTACCGGCAGCTGAAATCGCTGCTGGACGGCGGGCGGCTGGGCCGGCCGCTGATGCTGCACTGCGTCCACCGCAACGTGTCCTCCCCGCCGCACTTCACCTCCGACATGCTGGTCACGAGTTCCGTCTCGCACGAGATCGACGCGGCCCGCTGGCTGCTCGGGCAGGATCTGACCGCGGTGACCGTCCTGAGGCCGCGCCCGTCGGCGGGGGCGCCCGAGGGGCTGCTCGACCCGCAGTTGGTGCTCTTCGAGACCGAGGGGGGCGCCCTGGTCGACGTGGAGATCTTCGTCAACTGCGGCCTCGGCTACGAGGTGCGGTGCGAGGCCGTCTGCGAGGCGGGCAGCGCCCGGATCGGGGACGCGCGCACCATGGTGGTGACGGCGGCGGGCGGCGCCCGTGAGGAGGTGCCGCAGGACTACCTCGTACGGTTCGCGGACGCCTACGACCGCGAGGTGCGGGACTGGGTCGACGCCACCCGGCGGGGACGGGTCACCGGCCCGGGCGCCTGGGACGGGTACGCGGCGTCCGCGGTCGCCGAAGCGGGCGTACGGGCACTGGAGACGGGGTCGCGCACGCCCGTCGGTCTGGCACCCCGGCCCGCGCTGTACGACGCGCCGTAGAACAGGGGTTCACCGAACACTCGGGCGACGACTCCGGTGAGTACGCACACCCGTCAAGTCCCGTAGGGCGTCTACGACTTGACGCCAGGAGCACGTACGCTCTTCGGGTGCCGAAGTCACTCCGGGGAGACTGTGGCATATGCCGGAAGCACCACCGTATCGTGTCTTGCCAAATCCCTTACGGGGCCTCGCGGGCTGTGCAACAGTCGTAACGGTCCTTCCGCCGGCCTCGGTTCCGCCCTGGTTCGTACCGTCTGCACATCGGAGTGCGTCATGTCGTCCCATCTCTCCGCGGACCGCCCAGCCGCCCAGCCACCGGGACGCGGCTCGGTCGAGGCGCTCATATCGCAGGCGCGGCGGCTCAAGGGCGACGTGGACGCCGTACGACGGGACAGTCAGGGCGACGGAACGGACCCCCGCGGACGCTGGCAGCGCGCCCTCTACGACCTGGCGTTGCATCAGCTCAGCGACCTGGACGAGCACTTGGCGCAGTTGCGGGACGGCCCGGCGCCCGCACCCCGCCCGGGTTCGCTGCTCAGCAGGGTCGGCAGCGCCGAGTGGAACCTGCTGACGGACGAGGCCGAGTGGTCCGGGGAGCTCTTCCAGATCCTCGGCCGCGACCCCGCCGCCCTCCCCCTCAGCCTCGACGAGTTCCCGTCCCTGGTCCTCACCGAGGACCGGCCGAAACTGACCGCGATGGTCACGGGCTGCCTCGTCGACGGTCGGCCCATCGATGGGGAGTTCCGCGTCGTGCGCCCCGACGGCACCGTACGGACCGTGCACATGATGGGCGAGCCCGTGCTCGACGCCGACGGCAGCACCGCCTCGATGTGGGCGGTACTGCGGGACGTCAGCGCACTGCGCCGCAGCCAGCGGGCCGTGAGCGAGACCCGTGACTCGTTCCGGCACCGTCCGCCGGCCGCGGGCACCGGGCAACGGGCCGCGGTCGAACCGCGGGAAGCCGTGCCGCCGCCCTGGCACGGCCTCCTGCGGTTCCCGGACCAGGGACGGCCCGGCCTGGACCTGGCGGCCGGGTACCTGCCCGCCGCGGCCGACGCGCCCCGGTGCGGCGTCTGGTACGACGCGTGTCCGCTCGCCGATGACGAAACGCTGCTGAGCGTCGGCGAACTCCCCTGCGCCGACGCCGACCCGACCCAGGGTCCGGCGATGGTGATCGGCGCGCTGCGCGGCCTGGCGACGGCGGGCGTCCGGCCCGCCGGACTTCCGGACCGGCTCGCCCGGTCGCTGCGGTCCACCGCCCTGCCGCCGGTGCGCGGCGCCGTGTACTGCGGCTACCGGCCCGACAGCCGCACCCTGACGTGGGCGCACGCCGACGGCCCCGCCCCGCTGCTGTTCCGCGACGGGACGGGGTGCGCGTCGGCCTGGCGGGCCGAGACCACCCTTGAAGCCGGTGACCTGCTGCTGCTGCACACCGGCGGACTCGTGCCGGCGGGGCGGCGACGACTCCTCGCCCTGGCCCCCCGGCTGACCGGGGCCTGCTCGGCACAGGAGGTCCTGCGGATCGTGTCGGAGGAGATCGGCCAGTCCCCGCGCCGGGAGGACGCCTGCGTGCTGGTGGCCCTGGTGACGCCGAAGTAGGGGCGCCGGACGCCGAGGCGGAGGCGTCGTGCGCTACGCCTGGGCTGTCCTGCCGCCGCTCCCCTTGCCCTTGGACGTCTTGGGCAGCGCCAGTTCGATCTCCTCCCGCAGTTCCTGGATCTTCGGGTAGCCGGCGTACTGCGCGGTGAGCCGGTACATCTGCCGCAGCCGGTCCCAGGTCCGCTGGGAGGAGTTGGACCCCATCGACACCAGCGCCAGGCGCGCGTACCGGTCCGCCTGTTCGGGGTCGTCGGCGATGAAGCAGGCGGACGCCATGGACAGGTAGTCGAAGATCTTCGACCGCTGCCGGCCGTCGATCCTGAGGGCCAGGGCCTTGTCCGCGTAGTGCTGGGCGTGCGCGGCGGCCCCCGGCTCGAACTCGGCGAGCGTCCGGTAGGCCAGGGCCTGCATGCCGTACAGGTCCTCCTCCTTGAACGTCTGCATCCAGTCCGGCGGCGGCACGTCCGCCTTGTCGGAGACGAAGAGGTCCTCGGCCCGGCCCAGGGTGCGGCGCATCGCCTGGCCCTTGCCCATGGACGCCTGGGCCCAGGCCTCGATCGTGTAGAGCATGGCCTTGGTGCGCGGCAGCACCTGCTCACCGGAGCCCGACTGGGCGAGCTTCATCAGGTCCAGTGCCTCGTCCGGCTTGCCCAGGTGCACCATCTGGCGGGCCGCCCGGGAGAGCGCCTCGCCGGCCCGGGGCCGGTCGCCGCCCTCGCGCGCGGCATGGGCGGCGATGACGAAGTACTTCTGGGCCGTGGGTTCCAGGCCGACGTCGTGCGACATCCAGCCCGCGAGGACGGCGAGGTTGGCGGCGACGCCCCACAGGCGCCGCTGGAGGTGGGGTGGGTGGTGGTAGGCGAGCATGCCGCCCACCTCGTTGAGCTGACCCACCACGGCCTTGCGCTGGAGGCCGCCGCCGCGGGCGGCGTCCCAGGCGCGGAACACTTCGACCGAGCGCTCCAGTTCCTCCACTTCCTGCGACCCGATGGGGGCGGCCTCGTAGCGGTCGAACCCGGCGGGGTCGGCGTGCAGGGGGTGGCGGAGGTCGGGAGCGTCGGCAGCCAGGGCCGGGTCGGTGTGCAGCCAGTCGTACATGGCGCTGCTGAGTGCGGAGCCCGCGGCGAGCGCGGCGCCCGCGCCCACCAAGCCGCGTCGGTTGAGCATGAGGTCCATTCCCGTGAATTCGGTGAGGACCGCCGCGGTCCGCTCGGGCGCCCACGGCACTCCGTCGGGATGTTCCTCGCTCCCGCCGCCCTGCCGTTTCCCCGCGCGCCCGTGCCGGACCAGACCGAGGTCCTCGATGGTCACGACACGGCCGAGACGCTCGGTGAACAGAACCGCCAGCACCCGCGGCACCGGATCGCGCGGGATCTCTCCCATGTCGATCCACCGCCGCACCCGCGAGGTGTCGGTCGCCAGCTGCGGGTGGCCCATGGCCGCCGCCTGCCGGTTGACCAGCCTCGCGAGCTCGCCCTTGGACCAGCCGGCCAGGCCGAACAGGTCCGACAGACGGGTGTTGGGTTCTTTGCTCACGTCAAGCCCCCAGGTTCTCGGCTGAGTTGACAGTAGCCCCGTGCGGGTTGCCGGGCGACTATTCGCCACCGTTCGCCAGGGTGCGCCAGATGGTGTGCCACGGGCGGCGGGGTGTCAGGTAGGAATGCGCCACCCCGACCGGTCGCCGCGGGGGTCACTCCCCAGGGTGGCTCCGGGCGGCCGGGCGGGCAGCGCGACGGCTTTCGGAAGAGACGCCCGCTCCTCGCGGGGCGGGCGCGGCTCTTCAGGCAGGCACAGCAGGCACACGAAGGGATCTGTCTCGCCCATGTACGCAGCATCGTCCTCCGTGTCCGCCCCGCAGCGCTCACTGCACCCCCGCCCGGCGGCGGGCGGCGGCCCCTATCTCGCCCCCGCGCGTCCGGCGGCCCCGGTGCTCGGGGCGGGCAGGGCACGGCGCGGCGCGGGCCCCGGCACGCAGCCGCTCAGCGGAAGAATCGACCTGTCCGGCCCGCAGGGCACTCAGTTGCGCACGGCGATCGCCTCGGTGCACCGGATCTGCCCGGAGTTCTCCCCGGTGCAGGTGTTGCGCCGCACCGGGCGGTCCGTGCTCCTGGTCGGTACGACCGGGCGCAGCACCGCGGTCGCCAAGTGTTTACTGGACCACTCCCCCGCGTGGGCGGAGCGCATCCGGCACGAGATAGGGGCATACCGCTCGTTCGTCCGGCACCGCCCCCCAGTGCGGGTGCCGAGGCTGATCGCGGCGGACCCGGACAACTGCACGCTGGTGATCGAGCGGATGCCCGGACGGGTGGCGGCGCTGCAGCGGCACCCGCTGGAGGCCCCGCCCCGGGCGGACATCAGGGCGGCGCTCGGCGCGGTCTGCCGGCTCAACGCCTGGCGGCCCCCGGCCGGCACCTTCGACGCCCCGCTGGACTACGCGGCCCGGATCTCCCGGTACCACGAGCTGGGGCTGCTCACCGACCGGGACCTGGGCGACCTGCAGAAACTGCTGCACGGCATCGCCCACGCGAGCGGACGCCAGGGCATGGGCCAGTTCTGCCACGGTGACGCGCTGCTGTCCAACATCCTCATGTCACCGGCCGGTCCGGTGCTGGTGGACTGGGAGCACGCGGGCTGGTATCTGCCGGGCTACGACCTGGCGACCCTGTGGGCGGTCCTCGGTGACGCCCCGGTGGCCCGCCGGCAGATCAGCCAGATCGCCCAGTCGGGCGGCACCGCCGCGCGAGACGCCTTCCTGGTGAACCTGATGCTGGTGCTCACCCGGGAGATCCGTACGTACGAGACGGCCGTGCAGCGTTCGATGCAGGACACGGCCCCGGCGCAGCCGGTGCCCGCCCAGCCGGGCGCCGTGCCCTCCGGCGAGGAGCAGCGGCTGCTGCTGCGCCGGCTGCACGACGACTGCCAGATGGCCCGCAGGGCCGTGCGGGCGGCGGTCGGCACGCGCTGAGGAACGGGACGACGGTCCGCGGTGTGCCTTCCCGGGAGGGCGCACCGCGGACTTCTTCTGTCCTCGACCGGGGGCCATTGGTGTACGCCACTGACGCCGCGCAGGCCCGTGAGCCGCCGCCCCGAAACTCGCCCGACCCCCTGCTGACGTGGGAAATCGCCGCTGTGACGGCATGATTGACGGATCGTCTGACCGCCGGGTACCACTGACCCACGCCCGGCCCCGCACAGTCCGTCGCTCACGCCCCGCCACGTCCGACCGTCACAGGAGGCCGCTTTGCGCAGATCCCCCGTCGTGCCCGCCCTGGCCACCGCGGCCCTGCTGCTGCCGCTGCTCGGCGCCGCGCCCTCCGCTGCCCGGCCCCCGGACGCACCGCCCGCCGAGGACCGCCTGCAGCGGGCCTTCGCCGACGCGGCGGCCGAGTATCACGTGCCGCAGAGCGTCCTGCTGGGCGTCTCCTACCTCCAGTCCCGCTGGGACGCGCACGGTGGCGCGCCGAGCGTGACCGGCGGCTACGGACCGCTGCACCTCACCGACGCGCGCACGGCGCTGGCCGGGGCGTCGCACCACAGTGAGGGCACCGAGGACCCGCGCGGCGACGACGCCCGCCCCCCGCTGCGCCCCGCGCCGACGACCGCCCCGCCCGCCGACCTCCCGGCGCGGCTCACCACCCTGCCGAGGGCGGCCGAGCTGACCGGTCTGAGCGCCGAGGCCCTGCGCACCGACCCGGCCGCGAACGTGTCCGGCGGTGCCGCGCTGCTGGCGGCCGCCCAGCGGGACCTGGGCGAGCCGCTGAGCGCGGACCCGGCGGACTGGTACGGGGCGGTGGCGCGCTTCTCGGGCGCCGAGGACTCGGCGACGGCGGCGGCGTACGCGGACGACGTGTTCGAGGTGATCCGCGCGGGCGAGCGGCGGACCACGGACGCCGGGCAGCGGGTCGCCCTGGCCGCCCGCCCCGGCGTGGCGCCCGACGTGTCCCAGCTGGACGACGCGGGTCTGCGGGCCGCGAGGTCCGCGGGCACCGAGTGCCCCCGGTCGGTCTCCTGCGAGTGGATCCCGGCGCCGTACGAGGAGTTCGGGGACGGCGACTACGGCAACCACGACCTGGGGAACCGGCCCGCCTCGCAGCGCATCCGGTACATCGTCGTGCACGACACGGAGGGCACCTGGAACGGCGTCCTCAACATGGTCCAGGACCCCACCTACGTCTCCTGGAACTACACCCTGCGCTCCACCGACGGCCACATCGCCCAGCACGTGAAGGCGAAGGACGTGGCGTGGCACGCGGGGAACTGGTACGTCAACGCCAAGTCGGTCGGCCTGGAGCACGAGGGCTTCCTCGCGGAGCCGGACGCCTGGTACACGGAGGCGATGTACCGGTCGTCGGCGCGGCTGGTGAAGTACCTGGCGAGGAAGTACGACATCCCGCTGGACCGGCAGCACGTCCTCGGCCACGACAACGTACCGGGCACCACCACGGCGACGATCCCGGGCATGCACACCGATCCCGGCCCGTACTGGGACTGGCGGCACTACTTCAAGCTGCTCGGCCGCCCCTTCGAGCCGACCGCCGGCAAGAGGTCCGGCCTGGTGACGATCCGCCCCGACTACGCCGCCAACCGCCCGGAGTACACCGGTTGTGAGACGAGGGGCGAGCCCTGCGCGGTCCACGGTTCCAGCGCGGTCCGGCTGTACTCGGACCACGACGTGAACGCGCCGCTGATCCGGGACATCGGCCTGGGCACCACTCCGACGACCGGGGTGAACGACGTGTCCTCCCGGGTCTCCACGGGACAGCAGTACGCGGTGGCCGACCGGTGGGGCGACTGGACGGCGATCTGGTACCTGGGGCAGAAGGCCTGGTTCCGGAACCCGCGGAGGAACCCTGCGGCGATCCCCGCCTCGGGCCGGGTGATCACGCCGAGGAAGGGCCTGGACAGCGTTCCCGTGTACGGACGCGCGTACCCGGAGAAGGCGGCCTACCCGGAGGACGTGCCGGCCCAGGCCGTGTCGCCGCTGCCGTACCGGGTGCTCGCGGGCCAGAAGTACGTGGTGGGTGAGCGGGTGGCCGGGGAGTACTACTACGCGGTCACCTTCGACGAGGCCTCCCACCGGGTGGTGACCGGGCGGGACGTGTACTACCAGATCCAGTACGGCCACCGGGTCGGGTACGTGCGCGCCGCCGACGTCACGCTCTCGACCGTGCGGTAGCCGCCCGGGTCAGCCCTGCTGGAAAAGTTCCGCCGGGAGCGGCTTCAGCAGGGCGTACAGGTCGTCGGTGATGGGGCGGTCCCAGGCGGCGATGGTCACCAGGACGCCGTCGCTGCGGTCGAACTGCACGCAGGAGATCCGGCTCTCGGAGAGCTTGAGGCGGCGCACGATGAGCAGGTTGTCGCCCTGCATCACCGGGACGTCCTCGGCGCCGGCGACCGTGACCTCCTCGTCGTTCTCCAGCGCCAGCAGCAGCTGGGCCACCTCGAACGGAATCTCGCCCTCGGGGACCTCGCGGGCCGGGGAGCCCTCCGGCAGGTTGCCGATGATCATCGCGGGACCGCGGCCGCCGAACAGGTCGTAGCGCAGGAAGACGCCCTGGCAGCTGCCGTCGGGCGCGGGCAGCAGGCCGGCGCCCAGATTGCCGGGCCAGTCGCCCGGGTCCATGGCCAGTACGTCGAAGTCGGGCCCGGCGGGCGTGGCGCTGCGGCGGCGGAGGAACGACATGCCGCCATGGTACGTGGCCGCGCCCTTCGAACGGCGTGCGGGCGGGTGCCCGTCCGGGCTACGCGGTCCGCTTCTGCCGTTCGTGGTGGCGGGCCACGCGGGCGCGGTTGCCGCAGGACGGCTTGCACCATTCCTGGCGTGGGTGCTCCTTGAGGAAGTAGCGCACGCAGCGCGGTGCGTGGCAGGCCCGCAGCCGTTGCCGGTCCGGACCGGCGAGGAAGCCGATCACGGCATGGGCGAGCAGCGCGGCGAGGTCGTCCGGCCGGTCGCCGACGGCCTCCCTGCTCAGCACCGGTTCGGCGGGGCCGGTCTCCACCCAGTCCAGCACGGGGACGGTGGGGGTACGCGCGGCCGCCTGGTTCAGGCAGCGCAGGGCTTCGGGGACGGGCAGCAGCCGGGCGGCGTCCGCGGGGCTCGGTTCACCGGGGCGCACGGCGCGGGCGAAGAGGGCACGGGCCGCGGCGCGCACCGCGCGGACGGCGGCCAGGGCCGGCTCGTCGGCGCGGTACCGCTCGGCGTCCGGCACGGTGCCGGGGTGGGCGCGGACCCACGCGCCGAGCCCGGCGACGTCGGCCAGGTCGTCGGCGCCCCCGCCGTGTCCGTCGTGCCGGACGGTCAGCGCGAGGTCGAGGGCGATCCGGGTGTCCGTGCTGGTCGTGTCCTGCATGGGGCCGATGATAGGCACGGCTCGTGCCCCGTCGGCCAGGATGCGTCCGGCCTCATGACGCGAGCCCCGCCGGCCGCGTCCCGGCCAACGATCGGATACGCCCGGCTCTCGGCGTACGGCCGCAACAGGACGGGCCCGGCCCGGGGCGGTCCGGCGCACCCCGCCTGCGGGCCCCGCCGACCGGACCACGGCGGGCGCGGGACCCCACCCCGCGGGGGCAGCCCACAACAGGACAAGCCCGACCCGAGGCAATCCGACACACTCCACCTGCGCGGGCACCACCGACCACACCACGGCGGGCACCAGCAACCCGCCCTCGCTCCCACCGAAGGCGCGGCCACGGCGCGCCCGGCTGCCATGCGGGAGGCGGGCGGCGTCCACGCGCGCGGCGAGGCACTGAACCGACGGCGGCCCGTCCGGCCCCGTCCCGCTCGGACCGTCAGTCCCTCGCTGATTCGCGCCCCCGCCCGTCTCAGCCCTCGTCCGGCGGAGCCGGGGGCACGACCGCGATCGGGGACACCGCGTGCAGCAGGACGGCGTGGGTGACCGAACCCATCATGCGGGCGGGGGCCAGCAGGCGCCGGCGGTGGCGGCCGACGACGACCAGGGCGGCGTCGCGGGAGGCGGCGACGAGGTGGCCGGCGGCGTCGCCGGGCACGACGTGCGCCTCGGCCCGGACGTCGGGGTGGCGTTCCCGGTAGGGGGCGAGGAAGCCGTCGGCGAGCACCCGGGTCTCGCTCTCGATCGAGACCTCGTCGATCACCGGGGGCATGATCTGGCCCGCCGCGGCCCAGGTCTGCACCGGCCACGGGTAGGCGGCGACCACCTGGAGCCGGGCGCCGAGCAGGGCCGCCTCGGTGAAGGCGAAGGACAGGGTGGCGTCGTCGGGGCTGTCCACGTGCAGGCCGACGACCACGCGGGGGCCGGGCTCGTCCGGCGCCTCGCCGTGGGCCTCGCGCCCGGGGCGCGGCACCACGACGACGGGGCAGTCGGCGTCGCGGGCCGCGGCCATCCCGTTGGAGCCGAGCAGCAGGCTGGCGAAGCCGCCGCGGCCCCGGGAGCCGAGCGCGAGCAGTTGGGCGTCGGCTCCCAGTTCGGGCAGCGCGGCGCCCGGAACGCCCTCCATGCCGACGTACTCCGTGGAGACCGCGTAGGCCCGTCCCTCCAGGTGGGCGCGGGCCTGGTCGAGCACGGGGTCGTCGCCGGTGTCCGGGGGGCCCGCGACCAGGACGTCGGTCTGGGCCCAGACGGCGTACTGGCGTACGTGCACCACCCGCAGGGGTGCCTCGCGCCGGTGTGCGGCCTCCAGCGCCCAGTCCAGGGCGCGCAGGCTGTCGTCCGATCCGTCGACCGCCGCGATGACCGGCAGGGTGCTCATGGGTGCCTCACCTCCGGAAGACCGACTTCCCCCGGGGGACGGACGGGACACCCCCGTTCGGCCGGTCGGCCCAGCCCGGCGGCTCAGGTGAGGTCGAACTCCCCGTCCCGCGCCCCTGACACGAACGCGCCCCATTCCGCGGGCGTGAAGATCAGGGAGGGGCTTTCCGGGCTGCCGCTGTTGCGCATGGCGATGAACCCCTCGACGAAGGCGATCTGGACATCCCCCCTGCCTCGGCTGCTGGACTGCCACTGCGCGTTGCTGAGATCCAGTTCCGGCTTGTCCCAGCCCATGAGCGGGCGCTGGTGGGTGGTGCTCTCGGCCACGTCCGTGCTCCTCCCGGTGTCGTCGTCCGCGGTCAGCCTAGCGATCGCCCCGGACCGCCGACAGGCCACGTGGGAAGCCTTTCGAAGGGTCAGGACCCGGTGAACCGGTCCCGCAGCTCCCGCTTCAGGATCTTCCCGCTGGCGTTGCGCGGCAGCGCGTCCACGAAGCGCACCCGCTTGGGTGCCTTGAACGGGGCGAGTCTCTCGCGGGCGTGGGCGATCAGTTCGTCCTCGGTCACCTCGCCGCGCACGACGACGACCGCGGTGACCGCCTCGATCCACCGTTCGTCGGGCAGGCCGATCACGGCGGCCTCGGCGACCGCCTCGTGGGTGTAGAGGGCGTCCTCGACCTGGCGGGAGGCGACCAGCACGCCGCCGGAGTTGATGACGTCCTTGACCCGGTCGACGATCGTGAAGTAGCCCTCCGTGTCCCGGACGGCGAGGTCGCCGGAGCGGAACCAGCCGTCGCGGAAGGCGGCTTCGGTCTCCTCGGGTTTGTCCCAGTAGCCCTGGCACAGCTGCGGGGAGCGGTAGACGACTTCGCCGGGCGTGCCGTCGGGGACGTCCTTGCCGTCCTCGTCGGCGATCCGCGCGTCGACGAACAGGACGGGCCGGCCGCAGGAGTCCATCCGGCCCTCGTGCTCGTCCGGGCCGAGGACGGTGGCGAGGGGGCCGATCTCGCTCTGGCCGAAGCAGTTGTAGAAGGCGAGGTGCGGGAGGCGTGCGCGCAGTCGCTCCAGGACGGGGACCGGCATGATCGACGCGCCGTAGTAGGCCTTGCGCAGGCTTCCGAGGTCGCGGGTGGCGAAGTCGGCACGGTTCGCGAGGCCGATCCACACCGTGGGCGGTGCGAAGAGGCTGTCGGCGCGGCCGGCTTCGATCAGGTCGAAGAGGCGGTCGCCGTCGGGTGCGTCGAGGACGGTGTTGGTGGCGCCGACGGCGAGGTAGGGCAGCAGGAAGACGTGCATCTGCGCCGAGTGGTAGAGCGGCAGGGCGTGCACGGGGCGGTCGCCGGCTCGGAGGTCGAGGGCGGTGATGGCGCTCAGGTACTCGTGCACCAGCGCCCGGTGGGTCATCATCGCGCCCTTGGGCAGGGCGGTGGTGCCCGAGGTGTAGAGCAGTTGCACCAGGTCCTCGGCGCCCGGCTCGGGTCCGTCGTACGGGGGTGTCCCGGGCAGCCGGGCGAGGAGTGAGCCGTCGGCGTCGCGCAGGGGCAGGGTGCGCACGCCCTCGGGGAGCCGGGCGGCCAGGTCCGGGTCGGTGAGGACGAGTGTGCTGCCGGACTGGCCGACGATGTAGGCGAGGTCGTCGCCGGTCAGGTTCTGGTTGACCGGGACGTGCACCAGGCCCGAGCGGGCGCAGGCCAGGAAGGCGATCAGGTAGGCGTCGGAGTTGTGCCCGTAGGCGCCGACGCGGTCGCCAGGGGACAGTCCCTGCTCCAGCAGGACGCTCGCCGCGCGGGAGACCGCGGTGTCGAGTGCGTCGTACGTCCAGGTGCGGTCGCGGTACTCCACCGCGACGCGGGCCGGAGTGCGCCGGGCACTGCGCCGCAGCACCCCGTCGACCGTGCTGCCGTGTCCGGGCGTCAGCGTCATGGCCCGATCCTCGGCCGGTCGGCGGGGCGGGTCAAGTCGTGTGCGCGGTACGGGAATCCCCGCTGCGACGCCCTGTGTCATGCAACTGACACGTGCACATACCGACTGGTACGCTCAGCCGCTCCTTCCCCCGAAGACGCAGGGAGGCACGATGCGCATACGCTCCAGACGGCTCGTCGCCGTGGCCGCCGCGCTGCTGACCGCGGCGACCGCGCTGCCCGCGGCCGCCGCCGACGGACCCGCCCGCGGGCGGCACGAACGTCCGTCCCACGGCGGGCTGTCCGCCGTCATCCGCTACACCGAGTACGGCATTCCGCACATCGTCGCCAAGGACTATGCGAACCTCGGCTTCGGCACGGGCTGGGCGCAGGCCGCGGACCAGGTGTGCACGCTCGCCGACGGCTTCGTGACCGTGCGCGGCGAGCGCTCCCGCTTCTTCGGCGCCGACGCGGTGTCGGACCGCTCGCTCTCCTCGGCCGGCACGAACCTCTCCAGCGACCTGTACTTCCAGGGCGTACGCCGGGCCGGCACCGTGGAGAAGCTGCTCGCCGAGCCGGCGCCGCGCGGTCCCAGCCGGGAGTCGAAGGAGCTGATGCGGGGCTTCGCGGCGGGTTACAACGCCTGGCTGGAGCAGAACCGGATCACCGACCCGGCGTGCCGGGACGCCGCCTGGGTGCGGCCGGTCACCGCCCTGGACGTGGCCGTGCGCGGCTTCGCCCTCTCCGTGCTCGGCGGACAGGGCCGTGCCGTGGACGGCATCACCGCCGCGCGGCCGCCGGGTGACAGCACGGCCCCCGCACCGGAACCCGGCGCCGACGCGATCGCGGACGCCGCCCGGGAACTCTTCGCCTCCGACGACGCCGACATGGGCTCCAACGCCGTCGCCTTCAGCGGACGCACGACGGCGAACGGGCGCGGGCTGCTGCTCGGCAACCCGCACTACCCGTGGCACGGCGGGCGCCGCTTCTGGCAGTCGCAGCAGACGATCCCCGGACGGCTGAACGTGGCGGGCGGCTCCCTGCTCGGCTCCGCCACGATCTCCATAGGCCACAACGCGCACGTCGCCTGGAGCCACACGGTCGCCACCGGCGTCACCCTCAACCTCCACCAGCTGAAGCTGGATCCGGCCGACCCGACGGTGTACCTGGTCGACGGCCGCCGCGAACGGATGACGAAACGGTCCGTCACCGTCCCGGTGCGCAACGGTGCCCCGGTGACGAAGACCCAGTGGTGGACCCGGTACGGCCCGGTGGTGACCTCGCTCGGCGCCTCGCTGCCGCTGCCCTGGACGTCGGCCACGGCGTACGCGCTGAACGACCCGAACGCCGCCAACCTGCGCGCCGCCGACACCGCGCTCGGCTTCAGCCGGGCCCGGGGCACGGACGACGTGCTGGACTCCCTGCGCCGCACGCAGGGCCTGCCGTGGGTGAACACCATCGCGGCCGACTCGCGCGGCCACACGCTGTTCACCCAGTCGCAGGTGCTCCCCCGCATCACCGACGAGCTGGCCGAACGCTGCTCGACGGCGCTCGGCAAGGTGACCTACCCGTCCTCGGGACTCGCGGTGCTGGACGGCTCGCGGGGCGAGTGCGCGTTGGGCCGGGACCGGGACGCCGTACAGCCCGGGATCTTCGGCCCCTCACGGATGCCGACGCTGAGGGACGCGCCGTACGCGGAGAACTCCAACAACAGCGCCTGGCTGGCCAACGCGGACCGGCCGCTGACCGGCTACGAGCGGGTCTTCGGCGATGTCGGCACCCAGCGGTCGATGCGCACCCGGGGCGCGATCGAGGACGTGGCGGCGATGGCCGACCGGGGCGGACTGACCGTGGCGGACCTGCAACGGCAGCAGTTCGCCAACCGGGTACCGGCCGGTGACCTGGCCGCCGACGACGCGGCGCGGGCCTGCGCCGAGCTGCCCGGCGGTACCGCGACGGACACCGACGGCAGGTCCGTGGACGTGCGGGAGGCCTGTGAGGTGCTCGCGGACTGGGACCGCACGGTCGACACCGGCAGCAGGGGCGCGCTGCTCTTCGACCGGTTCTGGCGGGCGCTCACCAAGACGGTGCCCGCCGGACAGCTGTGGAAGGTGCCGTTCTCGCCCTCGGACCCGGTCGGCACCCCGCACACGCTGAACACCGGCGTGCCGGGCTTCGCCACCGCCCTCGCGGACGCGGTCGGCGAACTGCGGGCGGCGGGCATCCCGCTCGACTCGCGCCTCGGTGAGCACCAGTTCGTGGTGCGGAACGGCAAGCGCATCGCCGTGGGCGGGGGCACGGAGTCGCTGGGCGTCTGGAACAAGATCGAGCCGGTGTGGGACCCGGCCGGCGGCGGCTACACGGAGGTGACCACCGGCTCCAGTTACATCCAGGCCGTGGGCTGGGACGGGAGCCGCTGCCCGGTGGCCCGTACGCTGCTGACCTACTCCCAGTCGTCCAACCCCGCATCGCCGCACCACGCCGACCAGACCCGGCTGTTCTCCGGCGAGCGGTGGGTGACGTCCCGGTTCTGCGAGCGCGACATCTGGTCGTCGCCGGACCTGCGCGTCGTCCGGGTGCGCGAACGCTGAGCCGCACCGGCCCGCGACCCGTCCGGCAGTCTGCCGGGCGGGTCCGACGGCCCGTCAACTCCGCACGCCCCATTGACACGACCCGCCTCTGACAGGAAAGTTTCACCCCGCACGGCGATCCACGAAAGATACTTTCAGCTTCGGTGGCGGGAGGCTCTTCGATGGCCGGACAGGCGACGAACGGATTCACTCGGCGTCAACTGGGCGCCGGCGCCCTGGCCCTGGGCGGTGCCCTGGCCATCGCCCCGTTCGCGGCCGGACCGGCCGAGGCCGTCGCGGACCGGGGCCGCCGCCCCACTCTGCGGCGCGGCTCCGCCGGGCGCGCCGGACTGCTCGCCGGGCATCTTCGCCAACTCGTCACCGACGCCGAGATGTTCCTCGGCCCCTCCCCCGAGCATCCCTGGTACGCGGGCGCCGTGCTGCTCGCCGGGCGGGGCGGGACGGTGGCGCTGCACGAGCCGATCGGGATGGCGGTGCGCTACCGGGCCTACGACGAGACGACCGACACCGGTGTCGAGTTCCCGGCCGGGGAGCAGATCCCGATGGCCCGGGACACGGTGTTCGACCTCGCGTCGATCTCCAAGCTGTTCACCTCGATCCTCGCCGTGCAGCAGCTGGAGCGCGGTGCGCTGGAGCTGGAGGCGCCGGTCGCCTCGTACCTGCCGGGCTTCGGGCGGTCCGGGAAACAGGACGTGACGGTCCGCCAGCTCCTCACCCACACCTCGGGCTTCCGTGCGTGGATCCCGCTGTACAGCGCGCCCACGTACGAGGAGAAGGTGCGGCTCGTCTACGACGAGGCGCCGGTCAGTCCGCCCGGGACGGCGTACCTGTACTCCGACCTGAACATGATCTCCCTCCAGCTGGTGCTGGAGGAGGTCACCGGCCGCACCCTGGACGTCCTGCTGCGCGACGAGATCACCGCCCCGCTCGGCATGGACCACACCCGCTACAACCCGCCCGCCTCCTGGAGACCGCGGATCGCGGCCACCGAGGACGCCCGCAAGCCCTGGTCCGGCCTGGACCGGGGACTGGTGTGGGGGGAGGTGCACGACGAGAACGCCTTCAGCCTCAGCGGTGTCGCCGGGCACGCTGGGGTGTTCTCCTGTGCCTGGGACCTCGCGGTCCTCGGCCGGGCGCTGCTCAACGGCGGTTCCTACGGCCGGGCGCGCATCCTGCGCCCGGAGTCGGTGGAGCTGATGTTCACCGACTTCAACACCGACTTCCCCGGCGACGAGCACGGCCTGGGCTTCGAGCTCTACCAGCACTGGTACATGGGCGCGATGGCCACCCCGCGCACGGCCGGGCACACCGGCTTCACCGGTACCTCGCTGGTGCTGGACCCGACCACCGACTCGTTCCTGGTCGTGCTGGGCAACTCGGTGCACCCGGTGCGCGGC
The DNA here is from genome assembly GCF_019049125.1 of Streptomyces sp. AC602_WCS936. Lineage (NCBI taxonomy): Bacteria > Bacillati > Actinomycetota > Actinomycetes > Kitasatosporales > Streptomycetaceae > Streptomyces > Streptomyces sp. AC602_WCS936. The sequence continues at coordinate 46,007 of NZ_JAGMUF010000054.1, forward strand.
TGGCGCTCGGGGTCGGCGCCCCGGGTCGCGGCCGGCACCCACATGGCGCGGGCCGTGCCGGTCCGGCCCGCGCACGGGCGTACGGCCTGGTTCTCCGGGACGGCGGGGTCCACGACCGCCACGCTGACGCTGCCCGCGCTGGACACGTCGGGCGGCGGGGCAGGGCTGCGCTGCTCCCTGTGGTGGGACACCGAGCCCGGGTCGGACGCCCTGGTCCTGGAGGCCACCACCGACGGCGGCGCCACGTGGACGCCCGTGCCGTTCACGACCACGCGCCGCGGCGAGGAGCCGCGGGAGCACCCGGCGGGTTCGGTCACCGGCTGGTCGGGTCGCGTCTGGCACCGGCTGACCGCCGCCCTCCCGGCCGCCCGCGGCCTCACGCTGCGCTGGCGGTACTCGACCGACCGGCTGTACGTGGGCCGCGGGGCGTACGTCGACGGGCTGCGCGCCGAGGCGGCGGGCGACGTCCTGTTCCACGACGCGCGCCCGGCGGACGCGGCGCGGATCGAGGCGGTGGGGTGGACGGCGTCGGCCGACTGAGGGTACGGGCTAGCCGTTGAAGACGGCCTTCTGCACCTCGTTGGGGCCGTCGAAGCTGTTCTCCTTCAGGCCGTCGAGACGGCTCACGACCTTGTCGTCGGCCTTGTTCTTGCGGGCGCAGTCGACGAGGGACTTCTTGTCCGCCGGGTAGTCCATGCCGCTGAGGGCCTTCTGCAGGTCGATGGGGCTGAGGTCGGCCATGACGGGCTCCTTGCCGTGCGGGTCACGTGTACGGAATTTCCGTTATGTCGCGGTACCCAGCTCGGTGCGGCGCATGCGCCCGTCAGTTCGGCGTCCGCTCCAGCACCGCCATCGCCGCGTTGTGCCCCGGCACCCCGCTGACCCCGCCGCCGCGTACCGCGCCCGCGCCGCACAGCAGGACGTTCGGCTGCCCGGTCGCCACGCCCCAGCGGCCGGTGCCGTCCTGGGCGTGGGGCCAGGACAGTTCCTGGTGGAAGATGTGGCCGCCGGGCAGGCGCAGGTCGCGCTCCAGGTCCAGCGGCGACCTGGCCTCGACGCAGGGCCGCCCGTCGGCGTCGGTCGCCAGGCAGTCCGCGAGGGGTTCGGCCAGGTGGGCGTCGAGCTGGGCGAGGGCCGACTTCAGCAGTTCGTCGCGGACGGCGTCGTTGTCCCGCGCGAACAGGCGGGCGGGGGTGTGCAGGCCGAACAGGGTGAGGGTGTGCATGCCCTCGGCGGCGAGGTCCGGGCCGAGGATGGTGGGGTCGGTCAGGGAGTGGCAGTAGATCTCGGAGGGCGGGGCGGCGGGCGGCTCGCCGGCCGCGGCGCCGGCGTACGCGGTGGTTAGCTGCTCGTAGCCCTCGGCGACGTGGAAGGTCCCGGCGAACGCCTCGCGCGGGTCGGCCGCGGGGTCGCGCAGGGCCGGGAGGCGGGTCAGCAGCATGTTCACCTTGAGCTGGGCGCCCTCGGCGGGCGGCGGCGGTGCCTGCCCGGTGAGCGCGGCCAGCTCCCGCGGGGAGGCGTTGACCAGGACGTTGCGGGCGGCGGCGACGCCCTCGCCGTCGGCCGAACGGTAGGTGACCTCGGCGGCCCGTCCGTCGGTGTCGACGCGCACCGCCTCGTGCCCGGTGGCGAGGACGGCGCCCGCCGCGCGTGCCGCGTCGGCCAGGGCGTCGGTGAGGGCGCCCATGCCGCCGACCGGCACGTCCCAGGCTCCGGTGCCGCCGCCGATCACGTGGTAGAGGAAGCAGCGGTTCTGGGCCAGGGTGGGGTCGTGGGCGTCGGCGAAGGTGCCGATCAGGGCGTCGGTGAGGGCCACTCCGCGCACCAGGTCGTCCGCGAAGTGCTCCTCGATCGCGACACCGATCGGCTCCTCGAACAGGGCCCGCCAGGCCCTCTCGTCGTCGACCCTGCGGCGCAGTTCGTCCCGGGAGGGCAGCGGTTCGGTGAGGGTGGGGAAGATCCGCTGGGCGACGTGCCCGGTCATGCCGTAGAAGCGCTGCCAGGCCGCGTACTCCCGCTCCGAGCCGGTGAGCCGGGCGAACGACTCCCGGGTCCGCCGCTCGCCGCCGCCGACGAGGAGCCCGGTGGGCCGGCCGTCGCGCTCCACGGGCGTGTACGAGGAGACGGTGCGCCCGCGCACCCGGAAGTCCAGGTCCAGGTCCCGCACGATCTTCCTGGGCAGCAGACTGACCAGGTACGAGTAGCGCGACAGCCTCGCGTCGACCCCGGCGAACGGCCGCGTGGACACGGCCGCCCCACCGGTGTGGTCCAGCCGCTCCAGCACCAGCACGGAGCGCCCGGCGCGGGCCAGATAGGCGGCGGCGACCAGGCCGTTGTGCCCACCGCCGACGACCACGGCGTCGTAGGTGCGGGATGCGAGGGGCTGTGCGGGCGGCGTCATGGCTCTTGGTAACACGGGGCGGCGACGGGCGGCCAGAGGTACGGCCACGAGGGAGCCGGCGAAGGCGCCCGTCTCAGAAACGAGCGGCGTGCGCTGTGCCGGCCCGGCCCGCTCCCGACCTGCGCAGCACCGCCACCCTGCGGTACAGCTCCACGGCCTCGGCCGCGCGGCCGAGTTGTTCGAGGCAGTGGGCCTCGTCGTCGCGGCCGGCGAGGGTGTCGGGGTGGTCGGGGCCCAGGACGCGTTCGCGGGCGGTGGCGACCTCCCGGTACTCGGTGAGGGCGGCGGACCAGCGGCCCAGCCAGCCGAGGGCGACGGCTGTCTCGCGGCGGCTGACGAGGGTGTCCGGGTGGTCCGGGCCGAGGGCGCGGGCGCGGATCGCGCACACTTCGCGGGACTCTGCCAGCGCCTCCTCCCAGCGGCCGAGGCGGCCGAGGTTGACGCCCAGGCCGTGGCGGGCGCGCAGGGTCTCGGGGTGGTCGGGGCCCTGGGCGCGGGTCCGGTCGTCGATCAGCCCCTCGTACAGGGCCAGCGCTTCGGCGCTGCGGCCGAGGCGCCCGAGGCTGATGCCGATCTCGTAGCGCGCGGCGAGGGTGTCGGGGTGGTCCGGACCGAGTGCCCGCTCGCGGGCCCCGGCGACCTCCCGGTAGGTGGTGAGGGCCTCCTGCCAGCGGCCCAGCCGTCCGAGTTCGTAGGCCACCTCGTAGCGGGTGACCAGGGTGTCGGGGTGGTCGGGGCCGAGCACCCGGGCGCGTGCGGCGGCCACCTCGCGGGCCATCCGGTGGGCGTCCTCGGGGCGGCCCAGCCGGCCGAGGTTGAAGGCCAGATTGTGCCGGCAGCGCAGCGTGTCGGGATGGTCGGGTCCCATGACGCGCTCGCGGGCGGCGAGGACCGACGCGTAGACCTGGTGGGCATCGGCGTGCCGGCCCAGCCGGCCGAGGGTGTAGGCCATCTCCTGGCGGACGGCGAGCGTGTCGGCGTGGTCGGCGCCCAGCACCCGGATGCGGGCCTCGGCGACGCGTTTGTACGCGCGCAGCGCGTCGGCGGGGTGGCCGGTGCGGCTGAGGGCGAAGGCGATCTCGTAGCGGCTGGCGAGCGTGTCGGGGTGGTCGGGGCCGAGCAGGCGCTCGCGTTCCCGGGCCACCGCGCGGTGGAGCTCGCCCGCCTCCTCCCAGCGGCCGAGCCGTCCGAGGCTCAGGCCCGCGTTGTGCCGCCCGGCGAGCGCGGCGGCCGCCTCGGGCGCCGGGTCGGGACGGACGCCGGGGTCGGGTGTGGTGGTCCCGGCGTCCGCGGGGCGGGGGGTCCAGTCGGCGGAGAGGCCGGAGGCGGAGTCCGGGGGCGTGGTGCGCAGGCCGGTGGCGGTCGCCTTGTGGCCGGTGGTCATGCCGTCGGTCCAGGACGGCAGCGCGGCCCGGCCGCCCCCGCCGACCGGCTGCGGCGTCCGCGTCCGGGGCGCCGGCACGGCCGGTGCGTACGCCGGTGAGGTCCGGCCGGCCGTGATCCGGCGGCCCAGTTCCCGGGCGTCGTCCGGTCGCTGATCCGGCCGCTTGGCCAGCAGGTCCAGGATGATCCGGTCCAGGTAGGCGGGCAGCTCGGCGCGGTGGGTGCGTGGGGGCTCCGGCTCGGTGTCGCGGTGTCCGACGAGTATCGCCCAGGCGTCGTCGAGGTCGAACGGCGGCACCCCCGTGGCGATCTCGTAGAGCACGCAGCCCAGCGAGTACAGGTCGCTGCGCCGGTCCACCTCGTCGCCGCCGATCTGCTCCGGCGACATGTAGTGCGGGGTGCCCATCGCGATGCCCGTGCCGGTCAGCCGGGCGGTGAACCCGACGTCGTGGCCGAGCCGGGCGATGCCGAAGTCGCAGATCTTCACGGTGCCGTCGGCGAGCCGCACGATGTTCGCGGGCTTCAGGTCGCGGTGCACGATGCCCTGCTCGTGGGTGTACGCGAGCGCGGCGGCGACCTGTTCGGCGATGTCTTCGACGTCGGCGACCGGCAGCGGATGGTGCTTGTTGTCCTCCAGCAGCCGGCTCAGGTCGCGCCCCTCCAGCAGCTCCATGACCAGGAAGAGCACACCGTCGCTCTCCCCGAAGTCGTGCACGACGGTCACCCCGCGGTGCTGGAGCGCGGCGGCCACCCTGGCCTCGCGCCGGAACCTCTCCCGCAGGACGCGGGTGAAGGCGTGGTCGTGCTGCGCGCCCAGCGGCTTGAGGCACTTGACGGCGACGCGCCGCCCCAGCGACTCGTCCCGCGCCCGCCACACCTCGCCCATGCCGCCGCGCCCGATTCGCTCCAGCAGCCGGTACCGGCCCTGGATCAGCGTGCTGTCCCCCATCACTACGCCCGCCCCCGTAGTTCTGTGTCCCGTCAGCTGCGCCCTCCCCTGGCGGGTCCAGTATGGCGGTTTATGGTCCGAGTTTGTATGGCGCCGGGCGCGCGGCCGGTCCGAGCCGTGCCACGGCGCGCAGAATATGTTTGGGCGGCAGCTGCCACCGCAGACGTGCGGGGACCGTGCGCAGCGCGGTGCCCGTGGCGCGCAGCCGCCGGGTGACGGTGGCGGGATCGGGGGCCGGTCTGCCGTAGAGCTCGTGCGCGTACGGCGGTAGGGAGTCGTACGCCAGTTGTGCCACCCGGCGCCACAGCAGTGCGCGTGCGGGGACCAGGAGCGGGTGCGTCGGCGGGCGGCGCAGGAAGTCGTCCACCTCGTGTGCCTCGTCCCCGGCGGCCAGCTCGGGCCGCACCCGCGCGAAGTAGGCGGCCAGCTCGGCGCGGTTCGCGGGCACGGCGCCGGGGTCGAGGCCGACGAGGCGGGCGCTGTGCCGGTGTTCGGCGAGGTAGCGGTCGGCGTGGGCGTCGGTGAGCGGGAAGCCGGAGCGCCGCAGGACGTGCAGGTAGGAGCCGATCTCGGCGCAGTGCACCCACAGCAGCAGCGCGGGTTCGTCGACGCCGTAGCGCTCCCCCGTGTCGGGGTCGGTCGCGCCGAGCATGCGGTGGATCTTCCGTACGCGTGCCCCGGCCCGCTCGGCGGCCTCCGTGGTGCCGTACGTCGTGGTGCCGACGAAGCCCGCGGTCCGCATCAGGCGGCCCCAGGCGTCGCGGCGGAAGTCGCTGTTCTGCATGACGCCGCGCACGGCGCGGGGGTGCAGGGCCTGGAGGTACAGGGCGCGAATGCCGGCGATCCACATCATCGGGTCGCCGTGCGCCTGCCAGGTCACCGAGCCGGGACCGAACAGCCCCGGGTCTCCGCCCGCTGGATCGCCTGCCCGCGTGGCCTTCATACCGGCAGGCTAACGCCCCGCGCGAGGCGGCCCCAGAGCACTGAGGGGTCAGCGCAGGGTGGCGAGGAACTCTCCGCAGGCGCGCGCGCAGGCGCGACAGGCCTCGGCGCTCTCCTCGGCGCCCGGGTGGGCGTCGAAGACGTGGGCGCTCTCCAGGCACACCTGCCGGCACCACTCCAGCTGGACGCGGATGGCGGCCTCGTCCACCTGGTTCTGTTCGGACAGCACCCGGCAGGTCGCATCGCAGACCTCCGCGCACATGATGCCCTTGCGTCGTACGAGCTCCTGGTTCTCGGTCCCGTCCGGGTCCACGAGGCTCGCCCGCAGGGCGCAGGCCCGCGCGCACTCGGTGCAGGCCTGTGCGCAGGCGAAGCGGTCCTCGAGGAAGCGGAACAGTTCCTGCTGGGAAGTCGTCGTCGATGTCACACCGCGCGGGTTGCCGCTGCGGAGGGCGGCAAACCGCCGGGCCCTGTGCTGCCAAGGGTTCCGGCCCGTTATCCGGGTGGCCCGGCGGGCACCCGTGCACCCTCCCGACGCTGGTGACAGCGAGAACGTCCACGACTTGCGGAGGTGCAGGACATGCCGGGACGACAGGAACTGCCGTCGACACTGGAACGCTCCCCCCAGGAGGCCCAGCGGACCTGGATCAAGGCGCACGACTCGGCGGTGGAGGAGTACGGCGAGGGCGAGCGCGCTCACCGGGTGGCGTACGGGGCGCTCAAGCACAAGTTCGAGAAGGTCGGCGATCACTGGCAGCGCAAGGAGGGCGGCCGCAAGGGCCCCTCCGACCCGCAGTCCGGGCGGCCCCGCGGACAGGGCGGGCGCAGTGGTGAGGGCGTCGACGAGAAGGCCTCCAAGGAGCACCTGTACGGCGTCGCCAAGGAGCTCGGGGTGGAGGGCCGGTCGCGGATGTCGAAGGCTGATCTGCTCGCGGCGATCCGGAAGGCCAACCGTTCGCGGACGCGGTCCGCCCGGTCGAGCTGAGCAGGTTGGTGACGTGGACCGGGGGTACCCGCGCTCCATGACGAACGCATGGATGGACCTGGCCGCCGGTGGCGGCATCGGCATCGGCATCGGTGTCGCAGCCGTCGTGGTCGTGGCCCTGCTGATCGGGGCGTTCGCCTTCGGCAGTCGTCAGAAGCGCAAGGAGTCGCCGCCGCCGACCCCGGAGGAGCAGCCCCGCATGCCCGACGAGGGGCCCGTCCGCGAGGTGCGTGAGCGGCGGGAGCCCGACGAGATGCCCCGCAGCGACGACCGGACGCTGCCGCACGACCTCGGTCACCAGGGCAGCCGCTCCGCCCCCGGGCAGGAGCGGCCCCGCTGGGACGAGGGCAGCAGCGGTTCGTTCGGCAGCGGCGGGCCGGGCGGACGCTGACCCCCAAGGAAGCCGTACAGAGGGAAGTGAGAACCATGGCCGACCCCGCTCGCAACACCCTGCCGTTGCCCGACTACGACCACCTGCCGATCGGCGGTCTGGAGAGCCGGATCCGGTCGCTGGGCGCGGAGGAGGTGGAGGAGCTGCTGGCGTACGAACGGTCGCACGCCGACCGGCTCCACGCCACGGAGCTGCTGACGGCCCGGCTGGAGCAGCTGCGGTCCGGTGCGCAGCCGTCCTCCGGCGACCCTGGAGCGGTACGTCCGGAGCAGGGGCAGGGCCGCACGGGGTCCCCCGTGTCGCCAGCGACCTCGCCGCAGCCGTTCTCCCCGCCGCCGCACGGTACGCCGGACCAGCGGGGCAAGCCGAAGGGTGACCGTACGTAGGCCGTACGCGCCGTCGGCGTAGTTTCCGGCACGGGCGCCGGGGAACTCATGCGCCGTGCTGTTGAAGAGGAGAAGGGCCCGCGCCGGCGCGCGGGCCCGCAACGCGGCCGAACGCACCGTCCACTGGGCCGACGGACGGCTCCCCGTCTCTCAGGGCGGGGGGCTGCTGCGGAAGGCCTTCCCGGAGCACTGGTCCTTCCTCCTGGGCGAGATCGCCCTGTACAGCTTCGTCGTGCTGCTGCTGACCGGTGTCTGGCTGACCCTGTTCTTCAAGCCGTCGATGACGGAGGTCGTCTACGACGGGTCGTACGAGCCGCTGCTCGGGCTGAGCATGTCGGAGGCGTACCGCTCGACGGTGGACATCAGTTTCGACGTGCGCGGCGGGCTGCTGATCCGGCAGACGCACCACTGGGCGGCACTGGTGTTCCTGTCGGCCATCGGAGTGCATCTGCTGCGGGTCTTCTTCACCGGGGCGTTCCGCCGGCCGCGTGAGGTCAACTGGCTGATCGGCGTGACGCTCTTCCTGCTGGCGCTCGTCGAGGGCTTCGCCGGCTACTCGCTCCCCGACGACCTGCTGTCCGGGACGGGGCTGCGCATCGCGCAGGGCATCATGCTGTCGATCCCGGTGGTGGGCACGTACATCAGCATGTTCGTGTTCGGCGGCGAGTATCCCGGCGACGACATCGTGTCGCGGCTGTACTCACTGCACATCCTGCTCGTCCCCGGTGTGCTGCTGGCGCTGGTGACGCTCCATCTGATCCTGGTGTTCTACCTCAAGCACACCCAGTGGGCGGGGCCGGGCCGGACCAATCGCAACGCGGTCGGCAAGCCGATGTTCCCGCAGTTCGTGACGAACTCCACGGGCCTGTTCTTCATGGTCTTCGGCGTCCTGACGGTGCTCGGGGCGGTGGCGCAGATCAACCCCATCTGGGCGTACGGCCCCTACCGGCCCGACGTGGTGTCCTTCGGCTCGCAGCCGGACTGGTACGTCGGCTTCCTGGAGGGGTCGCTGCGGCTGATGCCGCCGTTCGAGACGGAGGTCTGGGGCCACACCGTCATGTGGAACGTCCTGGTGCCCGCGGTGGTGCTGCCGGGCGCCCTGTTCGCGGTGCTGTACGCGTACCCGTTCTTCGAGCGCTGGGTGACGGGCGACCACCAGGAGCACCATCTGTGCGACCGGCCCCGGGACAAGCCCGTGCGGACCGGGCTGGGCGTCGCCGCGATCTGCTTCTACGCGGTGCTCCTCCTGGCCGGCGGCAACGACATCATCGCCCATGTCTTCGACGTCTCGATCAACCTGCTGACCTGGGTGTTCCGGATCTCCCTGGTGCTGCTGCCGCCGGTCGCGTTCATGGTGACCAAACGGGTCTGCCTGGCGCTGCAGGAGCGGGAGCGCGAGCGGCTGGACGAGGGCGCGGAGACGGGGCAGTTGCGGCAGACGCTCGCGGGGGGCTACGTCGAGACCCACGCGCCCCTCGGCACCGAGGAGCGGCACGTGCTGCGGTCGCGGCGGGAGCCGGAGCCGCTGGCGCCGGCTCCGTCCGACGACGAGGCACCGCACGTGGGGCGGCTGCGGGCGACGCTCAGCGAGTGGTACTACGGCGACCGGGTCGACGTGGAGGAGGCGGGCCCGGAGGAGTCGCCTTCCTCGCCCGGTGAGCTGGAGCGCTGAGCGTCCCGGCCGGCGTACTGGAGGACGAGGCCGAGGACGGCGAGGGTGAGGATGCCGAAGCCGATGAGGGCGAGCCACAGTCCGTAGACGATGCCGAGCGCGACGACGACGGCGCCCAGGGCGGTGGTGATGGGCCAGGGGCTGTGCGGCGGGAAGAAGTCGAGCGGGCCCGCGGTGTCCAGGACCTCCGCGTCACCGCGGTCCTGGGCACGCAGGCCCTTCCTGCGGTACTGCACGCGCAGGAAGAACGCGACGAGCGAGGCCATCAGGAAGGCGACGGTCAGTGCCGCGGTGCCGGCCGGCTCGTGGGAGAACCAGCCGTAGCCGGCGGCGGTGACGGCGAAGAAGGCCGCCACGCCGGTGAACAGACGGGCTTCGGTCCTCACTCTGCTACTGCTTCCTCTGCTCGTGCCGCTGGTCGCGTCGGGTGATGGCCGGATGGTGCAGGTCGAATGCCGGGGACTCGGAGCGGACCCGGGGCAGCGACGTGAAGTTGTGCCGCGGGGGCGGGCAGGAGGTGGCCCATTCGAGGGAACGCCCGTAGCCCCAGGGGTCGTCGTGCTCCACCTTCGCGCCGTACTGGCGGGTGCGCCACACGTTGTAGAGAAACGGCAGGGTGGACAGACCGAGCAGGAAGGCGCCGATGGAGCTGATGGTGTTCAGCGCGGTGAAGCCGTCCGCGGCCAGGTAGTCGGCGTAGCGGCGGGGCATGCCCTGCTGGCCGAGCCAGTGCTGGACGAGGAAGGTGGTCTGGAAGCCGACGAAGAGCGTCCAGAAGTGGATCTTCCCGAGGCGTTCGTCGAGGAGTCTGCCGGTGAACTTCGGCCACCAGAAGTAGAAGCCCGCGAACATCGCGAAGACGACCGTGCCGAAAAGCACGTAGTGCAGGTGGGCGACGATGAAGTACGAGTCCGTCAGGTGGAAGTCCAGGGGCGGGGAGGCGATGAGGACGCCGCTCATGCCGCCGAGCAGGAACGTCATCAGGAACCCGAACGACCACAGCATGGGTGTCTCGAAGGACAGCGAGCCGTGCATCATCGTGCCGATCCAGTTGAAGAACTTCACTCCCGTCGGCACCGCGATGAGGAACGACATCAGGGAGAAGAACGGCAGCAGCACCGCGCCGGTGGCGAACATGTGGTGGGCCCACACCACCGCGGACAGCATCGTGATGGCGATGGTGGCGCCGACCAGGCTGACGTAGCCGAAGATCGGCTTGCGGCTGAACACCGGGATGATCTCGGAGACGATGCCGAAGAACGGCAGCGCGACGATGTACACCTCGGGGTGGCCGAAGAACCAGAACAGGTGCTGCCACAGCAGCGCCCCGCCGTTGGCCGCGTCGAAGATGTGCGCGCCGAACTTCCGGTCGGCCTCCAGCGCGAGCAGCGCGGCGGTGAGTACGGGGAAGGCCGGCAGCACCAGGATCGACGTGAACAGCACGTTCCAGGTGAAGATCGGCATCCGGAACATGGTCATGCCGGGGGCGCGCAGGCACAGGATGGTGGTGATGAAGTTGACGGCGCCGAGCGTGGTGGACACGCCGGTCACCACCAGTCCCATGGTCCACAGGTCGCCGCCCGCTCCGGGGCTGAACACCGCGTTGTTCAGCGGCGCGTAGGCGAACCAGCCGAAGGCGGCCGCTCCCCCGGGTGTCAGGAACCCGGCCACCACCATCAGGCCGCCGAACAGGTACAGCCAGTACGAGAGCGCGTTGAGCCGGGGGAAGGCCACGTCCGGGGCGCCGATCTGCAACGGCATGACCGCGTTGGCGAACCCGGCGAACAGCGGGGTCGCGAACAGCAGCATCATGATCGTGCCGTGCACGGTGAAGAGCTGGTTGTACTGGTGGGTGGTGAGCAGCTGGAGCCCGGGGCGGGCCAGTTCGCTGCGCATCAGCAGGGCGAGGACGCCGCCGAAGAGGAAGAACCCGAAGGACGTCGTCATGTAGAGGTTGCCGATCACTTTGTGATCGGTCGTGGTCGCCCACCGGGCCAGCGCCCGGCCGACCGTGCGGTTTGTCCGCTGCCGCGCCGGTGTCCGGCGCGGCGGTTCCGTCCTCTCCTCCACCGCCATGCGGCGGAGGGTACCCAGGCGGCCCCGGCTCAGTCGTACGGCCACGCCGGGACCGGCGTCAGGTGCTCGCGCCCTCGTCGTCCGGGAAGACCTCGGCGGTGTGTTCGCCCAGCTCAGGCGGTGCGAGGCGGTAGCGCGCCGGGGTGGCCGCGAGACGGATCGGATGGGCCACCTGGCGGGTACCGCCGACGTCCACGACGGCCTCGACGCCCAGCCGTCCGGCGTAGGCGAAGGCTTCGTCGAGGGCGTTGACCGGGCCGGCCGGCACTCCGGCCGCGGGCAGCACGCCGGCCCAGTGGTCGGCGCCGCGGGTGCGCAGCCGGTCCTGGAGGAGCGGCCGGAGTTCGCTCCGGTGGGCCACGCGGTCGGGGTTGGTGCCAAACCGCGCGTCGTCGGCGAGCTCCGGCGCGTCGAGCAGCGCGGCCAGCGCGGCGAACTGCCGGTCGTTGCCGACCGCGAGGGCGATCGGCCGGTCGGCGGTGTGGAAGGTCTCGTACGGGGCGATGCTCGGGTGGGCGTTGCCGAGCCGTCCCGGTACGACGCCCGCCGCGACGTAGCCGGAGGCCTGGTTGGCCATCGCCGACAGCAGCGAGCCGAGCAGGCTGACCTCGACGAGCTGGCCCTCGCCGGTGCTTTCCCGGTGGCGCAGGGCGGCGAGGATGCCGACGGTGGCGTGCAGCCCGGTGATGACGTCGACGAGGGCGACGCCGGTCTTGGTGGGTTCGCCGTCCGGTTCCCCGGTGACGCTCATCAGACCGCCGACGGCCTGCACCAGCAGGTCGTAGCCGGGCAACCCGGCGCCGGCTCCGGTGCCGAAGCCGGTGACGGAGCAGTAGACGAGCCGCGGGTCGGCGGCGCGCAGTTCCTCGTGGCCGAGGCCGAGCTTCTCCATGGTGCCGGGGCGGAAGTTCTCCACCACGACGTCCGAGCCGGCGATCAGTTCGCGGGCCCGGTCGCGTCCCTTGTCGGTGGCGAGGTCGAGGGTGACGGACCGTTTGTTGCGGTTGACGGCCAGGAAGTAGGTGGAGGTGCCGGACGCGTCGGCGGGCGGACGCCAGGCGCGGGTGTCGTCGCCGGTGCCGGGCCGTTCCACCTTGACGACCTCGGCGCCCAGGTCGGCGAGGAGCATCGTCGCGTACGGTCCGGCGAGGACGCGGGAGAAGTCGGCGATCCGCACGCCGCGGAGGGCTGCCGTGCCGTGGTCGGTGAGGGTGGTGTCAACGGGCATGGCGTCATCGTGCGCGCTCGGCGGTGCCCTCACACGTGAGCTGCGCCACCCGCACGCGGCTCCGGACGGTCCGGAACCGCGTGCGGGGCCGGCCCGGGTCGCCTACGAGGCGTCGAGCACCGTGCCGTTCAGCACCGGGCCCTGCGGCTCACCTTCGTCGTCGGTGGGCTGCCACCCGATGTGCTCGGCGGGTTCGGTGACCTCGTCACGGACCGTGGGCACCGTCACCTCGGCGTCGGTCTCCCCCGGCGGGACCAGGGCCCACAGTGAGAAGTACTCCAGCCGGGACAGCGGGACCTCGCCGTCGGGGACCTCCCAGGCGTTCTCCAGCAGCCAGTCCGGGTCGACGTCCTTGGTGGACAGTTCGGGACGGGCGTCGTCCGGCACCGGCAGCAGCGTGGTGCCGAGGAGGACGTCGGCCGGCTCGGACAGCGTGACGCGCCAGCGCAGCGGCTGTCCCTCGGTGACCTCGTCGGCGACGGGGCTCACGGCGATCTCCGGCATCGGGTCGTCGTTCTCGACGGTGACACCGCCGGCGTAGGAGCCGACGACCGATCCGCGGACCGCCTTCACCAGCAGGTCGTGCGAGGTGTCCCAGGCGTACCGCTTGTTGCCCGCCACCTTCACCGTCACGTCGATGTCGGAGCCGCCGGTACGGACGTTCACCAGCCGGTGCTCGGTCACTCCGGTCGCCGGATCGGTGACGTACGTGCGGACCGTGCCGCCTCCCTTGCCGGAGACACGCACCGGGACGCGGTAGGTGCGCTCCCCGTCGTCGCCCTCCTTGACCGTCGTCCGGCCGACGTCGACACGGGCCAGCGGGGCCGGCCGCACCCGGGGGGTGCCGGGCTGCCAGGCGTAGGCGTCCATCAGCCATGCCTTGCCGGAGCGCGAACGGGGCGTCAGTTCCAGCGAGGTGATCCGGCGCAGGTCGATTCCGGTGCGGGCGGCGGCGGTGAGCGGTACCCGCAGTTCCTGCGCCCAGTAGGAGGCCGTGCGGTCGCTGCCCGGCAGTCCGTCGGCGCGGACGCCGCCGAGGGTGGCGCGCCTGCCGTCGGCGTCGGTGACGGACACGTCGAGCCGGGTGCCGGTGCTGCCCGGCGGCACGATGACGCGCAGGGCGAGGCTCTGGGCGCCCTTGAGGGAGACGGGCGCCTTGGGCCGGATCCGGGCCGGGGTGCCCGGTGCGGACCAGTCGAGGGCGACGGCGCCGCGGCCGACCTCGCGTTCCGGCTGCCAGTACGCGAAGTGGGGTGAGGAGCCGCGGGCGTCCTCGCCGAGGCAGGCCGCGGACGGGTCGGGGTCGACCGCGGAGCACAGGCGTGCGCCGGTCACCTCCAACCCGTCGTCCGGCAGGAGTCCGGCGCCTCGGCCGGCGCCGACCGCGTGCGTCAGCACCCGTGCCGGGTCGGCCGAGGGGGCCCGGCGGCCGGTGCCGTCGATCAGCTCGCGCACCCGGTCGTCACCGGCGACGAACAGCCGTGCGGCGGCGGCGATGTAGGTGGCGCCGGCCCGGTGCTGCTGCTCGGCGGTGAGGCGGGTGGGGCTGCCCACCGAGCAGACCGGGTCGCGGTCCTCGGGGTCGTCCCAGAAGTCGTCGGAGGCGGGCGCCTCGGCCTGGCCGGGCGTCCACTCGCTGTTGAAGTAGTTGTGGTTCGCGCCCGTGATGTGGACCGCGCTGTGCAGCGCCCGGCCCCGGCTCACGCCGCGGGTGCCGTCGACGTACAACTGCCCCTGGAGGTCGGAGACGTCGCCGTCGCAGCCCGGCAGGATCGTCAGTGACGGCACGTCGGGGACGGGGTTCTGGCCGAAGGCGGTGGGGCCGATGAGTACGGTGCCGCGGATGTTCCAGCGGGCGCGTCCGGGGCCGCCGTCCTGGTTCGCGGGCGGCGGGTAGAGACTGTCCATGGCGGCCCGGTCGACGCCCTCGCCGCCGCGCGAGTGCCCGACGAGCAGAACGCGGGACAGGTCGGCCTTCGGGCCCCGGCGTACGGCCCGGGGTGCCGTGGCGGAGTGGGCGGCCCAGTCGGCCCAGCGGGCCAGGTGCGAGCGCACCAGCGAGGAGCGGGCCTGGGCGCCGCCGTCCTCCAGGTCGCCGTCCTGGCCGTTGATGCCGTTTGCGGAGACCGAGACGGTCACGTAGCCCTGGGAGGCGAGCAGCTTCTGGTCCTCCAGGTAGCCGCGGTGACTCGGGATGGGCCGGGCGCCGTCGGCGCAGGGCCAGTCGATCGTGACGGCCTCCTCGCCCCGGCCGGGGACGTAGCAGGTGCCGTGACGGCCGTGCAGGAACAGCGCGAGCGGGCGCTTTCCGGTCGCCCCCTTCGGCGCGACGACCAGGCCGCGCATCTCGACCGGCGCGGAAAGGTCGGGAAGCCGTATGGGATCGAGCGTGTAGTCGCCGGTCGTCGTGGCGAACCGGCCGGGCCTGCCCGGGTCGACGGTGCCGGCGGGGAGCTGGGGCGGGAGTTTCGCCGGGGGCGCCTGGGAGGGGCGGCGCTCGCGGACCGGGGCGCCGGGTGCCTCGTCCAGGCGGCGGCCGGCGGCCAGGACCTGGAGGTCCGTGAGCCCGTCGAGGGCGGCCGGTCCGGTGTCGTGCAGCGGTAAGCGGAAGGTGCGGCCGTCGTCGTCCGGTTCCGGTACGCCGAGCAGGCGGCCGTCGGCGTGGAACTCCACCCGGGCGTCGCCGTGCGGGACGTTCCGCGGGGAGCGCCACAGAAGGGCTCTCTCGTCACCCGCGCCGGTGACCCGCCAGCCGGGCGGGAGGTCCGCGGTGCCGATCGGGATCGCCGGGGCATCGACGGTGCCTGGCGGTCGGGGTGCGGCGTGGGCGGCGGCGGGCGCCACTCCCAGCAGGGTCAGGGCCGCTGCCGCGGCGGCCCACGTCCTTCGAGCACGTACCAAGAATCCGCTCCTCAATACCTCGGTTCGGGGCTCCACCGGTGCGGACGGCCCTCGTTGGAGGAGGAGGGGAACGAGTTCCTTCGGGTTGCCTGTGAGCGCGCTCGGGCGTGCGGTCAGCCTCCGGCGGTGCTTCCGCCTGTGCTGCCGCCGATGCCTTCCGTTCTGTCGGCCGCGTCGGACGCGCCGGTCGGGCAGTCGTCGCTGGACCGGCCGGCGAGCCGGCCGCCGGGCTGTTCCACGGTCACCTGCGCGCTGCCGAGGGCCGGGTCCTGGCGCAGGCGGGCGACGGCGACCGTGCAGGCCAGCTGGTCGACGGCCGTCTCGCTGAGGCTCCCGGTCCCCTTCGGCAGCTGGACGACGACGGCCGCTCCGTCTGCGCGGACGGTGGGCGCCTCGGCGGCCGGCGGCAGTTCGGTCGTCAGCCCCCGTTCCCGCTCCTCGCCGTCCGGCCCCTTGAACAGCATGAGTACGGTGCTGCCAAGGTCGGCCGCGCCGGTCACCGTGCGCGTCACCGCCACCAGGTCGCCGTCCGCCACGAAGTAGAGCGGAACCGCGGCGGCGGGCACGGCCTCGGGCGGTGCCTGTGTCGGGGTGGGGGTGTCGGCCGGGTCCCGGACACCGGTCGCGGGATCCCCCGCCTCCACGACACCGGTCGCGGGGATGCCGCAGGCGGAGAGCGGGAGCAGCGCCGCGCACAGGAGGGTGAGGGCGAGCCTGCGTCGCGGGTTCATGGCCGGTCCTCCTCGTGCGTGTGCGTCGTACGGTCCCCGGCGCTCTCCGGTCGCAGTGGGAGGACGACCGTGAAGACGGCGCCGCCGTCCGGGTGGTTGGCCGCGCGGACGGTGCCGCCGTGCAGGCGTACGTTCTCCGTGGTGATGGCCAGGCCGAGGCCGCTGCCCTCGCTCCGGACGCGGGCGCTGTCCGACTTGTAGAAGCGGTCGAAGACCTGCGGCAGGACGTCGTCGGGGATGCCGTCCCCGCCGTCGTGGACCTCGATGACCGCCTGCCTGCCCGTCCGGGGGTCGTGCTCCTCGCGCAGGCGCAGGCGGACGGGCGGGGCGCCGTGGCGCAGCGCGTTGGCGACGAGGTTGGCGACGACGACGTCGAGGCGGCGCGGGTCGACCCGGCCGCGCAGCTCGCCCGGTCCGGGCAGGGTGGTCCGTACGGTGTCCGGCCAGCCGCGGGCGGCGAGGGTGCGCCGTACGGACTCGGCGAGGTCGATGTCGTCCAGGTGCAGGGCGGCGGCGCCCGCGTCGAACCGGGAGATCTCCATCAGGTCGTCCACCAGGCCGGCCAGCTTCGTGGTCTCCTCGCTGATGAGGCGCACGGCCGTCGCGGTGTCCTCGTCCAGGCCGGCCGCGTCCTCGTCCAGTACGTCCGTGACCGCCGACATCGCCGCCAGCGGGGTGCGCAGTTCGTGGGAGACGTCCGCGGCGAAACGGCGCGCGCCGGCCTCCATGCGCCGCAGTTCCGCCACCGACCTCTCCAGCGCGGCGGCCGTCTCGTTGAAGGTGCGGGACAGGTCGGCGAGTTCGTCGGAGCCCTGGACGGCGAGCCGGGTGTCGAGGCGGCCCTCGGCGATGCTGCGGGTGGCCCGCCGCAGGGCTCGCACGGGGCGCAGCACACCGCGCGCGGCCAGGAGCGCGATCAGGACGGCCAGGGCCAGGGCGGGCACGGTGGCGCGTTCGATGGCGGAGACCAGCGCGTCGACGTAGCCCTGCTCCTCGCGTTGCGGCACGGTGAGGTAGACCTCGAGTCCCGAGGCGGGCCGTTCGGTGCTGTAGTCGCCGGCGAAGGTGACGGGCATCCCGACGACCAGTGCGGAGTGGCCGTCCCGCGTGACGCGCTGGAACACCGTGGCCCGGCGGGTGCGCACGGACTCGCGCATCTCCGGCGACAGTTCGCCGAACGCGTCGCCGGTCTCGGACGTCGCGCTCGCCTGCCGGTAGGCGACCAGCACCCGCCAGTTCTGGGACCGGCCGCCGCGCGACACGTCGGCGGCGAACACCTGGAGGTCCGCCTCGTCGGGCGGGAAACGGTAGTTGGGGACCAGGGTGTTGACGCGGTGCCGGAAGTCCTCGATCACCGTGTCCTGGCTCTGCTGCAGGACCCCGGTGCGCGCCTCGCGGAAGGTCAGGGCGCCGGTGGTCACCGTGGCGACGACGGCTACGAGGGTGAAGGCCACGACCAGCCGCACGCGCAGCCCGTTCAGCGCGCGCGGCACGCGCGGCATCCTCATCGGGCGCCGAAGCGGTAGCCGAAGCCGCGCACGGTGTGGACGTAGCGGGGGCTGCCGGCGGGTTCGCCGATCTTGGACCGCAGGCGCTTGACGCAGGCGTCCACCAGGCGCGCGTCGCCGTGGTAGCTGTGCTCCCAGACTGCTTCCAGGAGCTGCTGGCGGCTGAAGACCTGCCCGGCGGAGGCCGACAGGGTCAGCAGCAGCCGGAGTTCGGAGGGGCCGAGGGCGACCGGCCGTCCCTGGTGGGTGACGGTGAGTCCGGCCCGGTCGATGACCAGGTCGCCGTGGTGTTCGACGCGGGAGGTGCCGTGGTCGTCCGCGGCGCCGCCCACCCGGCGCAGCACCGCGCGGATGCGTGCGTCCAGTACACGGGCGCGGACCGGCTTGACCACGTAGTCGTCGGCCCCGGACTCCAGTCCGACCACGATGTCCGCGTCGTCGCCGCGGGCGGTGGCCATGATGATCGGCACCTGGTCGTGGGCGCGTATGCGGCGGCACACCTCCAGACCGGGCATGCCGGGCAGCATCAGGTCGAGGACGACGGCGTCGGGCCGGAACGACCGCAGCTGCCGCAGCCCCTCCTCGCCCGTCGCCGCCGCGGCGACCTCGTGTCCCTGGCGGCGCAGGGCCAGGCGCACGCCCTCCCGGACGGCGCGGTCGTCTTCGATGATCAGGACCCGTGGCATGGGTCTCAGTATGCGGATGTACGTGCGAACGCCCGCGTGCGGGTCACGGCTGTTACACAGCGGTCCAAAAGCCGTCCATGGGCGATCACACGGACCGGGCACGCTTCGTGATCATGAACGTGCACCGATCGAACCCCTCCTCGTCCTCCGGCGCGTCCCGCCGCCGCGGAAGCCGGGCCCGTCGCAGGCGGGGCGGCGGACCGCCGCTCCTGTGGGCGGGGCTCGTGGCCGGTGTCGTGCTGCTGCTCGCCGGCGGCCTGGCCCTCGAGGAACGGTCCGCGTCCGTCGACGGCCGCGCGGACGCGGCCGGTCCGTCCGCGCCGGGCTCCGGCGCACCGTCCGCACGCGAGGGCGCGACCGGTGCGGGGAAGCGCCCGGACGCCGCCTCCATCCCGTCGTCGGGCCCGGGGACGTTCGTCACCGCGCGGGGCGGCGGTGACCCGGTCGGCGGGAGCGGACGGACGCTCACCTACGTCGTGCAGGTCGAGGACGGCATCGGGATCGCGGCGCCGGAGGTGGCGGCCGAGGTGGAGCGGATCCTCGCCGACGAGCGCGGCTGGACGGCCGACGGGCGGACCGAGTTCCGGCGGGTGTCCGGCGGCACCTCCGACTTCCGGGTGCGGCTGGCCACGGCGGGGACGGTGGACGACATCTGCGGCCAGTACGGCCTGGACACCGGCGGCGAGGTCAACTGCAACGTCGGTCAGGACGTCATGGTCAACCTCAAGCGGTGGCTGCTGGCGACGCGGTACTACGCGGACGACGTGACGTCCTACCGCGCGCTGATCATCAACCACGAGGTCGGGCACTTCCTCGGCCACGGCCACGAGAGCTGCCCCGGGGCGGGGCGTCCCGCCCCGGTGATGATGCAGCAGATCAAGGGGCTGCACGGCTGCCGGACCAACGTCTGGCCCTACGACCGCGAGGGCCGGCCCGTCACCGGTCCCGCCGTCGGCTGAGCCGGCGGCCCCGGGCTACGAGCGCCGCTCCTGGCCGGACTCGGGGCAGTCGGGATTCAGGCAGGTGCCCCGGTGCCATACCGGGACGTAGATGCCGAGGGTCTTGTGGCGTGAGACCTCCGCGGGCACGTGGTGGCCGCAGGAGGGACAGACGTCGTTCTCGCGCGGCGCTTCGGTCTGCCGCGTTTTCGCGCCTGTTTTCGTCTTCTGCATGTGACTGGTCATGATTTCTCACCAACACCAGCGAGAGCTTTGAAAAGCCTTTGCTCCCACTTTACTACGAATTACTACGAGGACTTCTGGGGACGCCTCAAACTCATGATCACCGACACCGTCAGGACCACGACGATCACGGCCAGACTCAGCGTGGAGGGGATCTCGGGGATGGACGTGCTGATCATCTCGTGGCTCGCCTGGAGGATGAGCTTGACGCCGATGAAGCCGAGGATGACGGCCAGGCCCGTGCTCAGGTAGTGGAAGCGGTCCAGCAGGCCCGACAGCATGAAGTACAGGGCCCTGAGGCCGAGGATGGCGAACGCGTTGCTGGTGTAGACGATGAAGGTCTCGTCGCTGACGGCGAGCACGGCCGGCACGCTGTCCACGGCGAAGATCAGGTCGGCCGCCTCGATCGCGGCGACGACGGCCAGCAGGGGTGTCGCCACCCGCTTCCCCGCCTCCTTGACGAAGAACCGCTGCCCCGCGTACTCGTCCCGCACGGGGACGAACTTGCGCAGCAGGCGGACGGCGAAGCTCCGGCCCGGGTCGAAGCTCTCCTCCTCGCCCTTGAGGATCTTGTACACGCTGTAGAAGAGGATGGCCGCGAAGACGAACAGGACGGCGGTGAACCGGCTGACCACGGCCACACCGGCGGCCAGGAAGAGACCGCGGAACACCAGGGCGCCGATGACCCCGAAGAAGAGGACCCGGTGCTGGTATTCGCGGGGCACCTTGAAATAGGCGAAGATCAGGGCGAAGACGAAGAGGTTGTCGACGGAGAGGCTCTTCTCCAGCAGCCACGCGGTGGTGTACTCGGTTCCCGCCGTCCCGCCGAGCACCAGGAAGACGACCGCGCCGAAGACGAGGGCGAGTCCCACCCACAGTCCGCTCCAGGCCGCCGCTTCCTTGAAACCGATGACGTGGGCGCTTCGGTGGGCCAGCAGGTCGACGACGAGTGACACGACCACGGTCGCGGCGAAGACTGTCCAGAGCCAGAACGGCACATCGAGCATGCGGGCCTCGCAGTGATCCGCAGGGACGGCCCCCCTCCATCCGAGTGTGCCCTACGCACGGGGGCGGGTCGCCCGGAGACCGGGCGGCCCGCCGCGCTCGTGACCGCGCGGGCGTGCGGGGTCAGTGCCCGGCGACGACGCCCGACAGTTCGTTGGTGCCCTTGGGGAGCGTCACGGACGTGACCTTCTCGCCCGACTCCAGGTCGATGGCGTGCAGGCTCCTCGTGCTCGGCTCGGAGACGTAGGCGGTGTGGTCGCGGACGAAGAGCGTGGGCCTCGGCTGCTGCCAGTCCAGCGGCTCCTGCCACGCGCCCACGGCGGGGATCTTCTCGGTGACCTTGCCGCTGACCGGGTCGATGACGTGGATCGCGCCGTCGGTGCCGAGGACGAGTGCCTCGCCGTGCGGTCCGCGGGCCAGCGAGCGGAACGAGTAGCTGGTGCCGAGGTCGACCAGGCGCAGCTTCGCCTTCTCCGTGTCGATCAGCGACACCCGTGTGGGCCGCTCCAGCTCCGCGTCCGGGTCGGTCTTGTAGTCGCCCAGCAGGACGGGCGAGGCGTCGCTGCCGGCCTGGTTGCCGATCCGGCCGTAGTCGTCGGGGGCGTCCACCTTGGTGAACTCGCCGTCCTTGTAGAGCAGCACTCCGTCCTCGCAGCCGACGGCGATCGCCTCGCCCTCGGCCGCCGCCTCGCCGTGCACGCCGGGGCAGTCCTCGTTGCGGGCGATTTCCTCGCCGTTCTCGTCCAGGACGAGGGCTCCGGTGCGCTTCTCCTCGTCGCCGATCGTGGTGAGGAGCTCGCCGTTCGCCAGTTCGATGGCGACGCCGTGGTGGGCCTCGGCCGTGGTGTAGGTGCGGCCCTGCGGCTTCTCGCCGGTTCCGAGGTCGGCGGGGTCGAAGACGTTGACCTGGCCGGTGCCGTCGGTGAAGAGCACCGTCTTCCCGGCGTGGCGTACGACGTGGCCGGGCTTGGCGCCCGGGTACTCGATGTCGGTGAGGGTCTGGTCCGCCGCGTCCAGGACGCGGAAGCCGCTGTCGGTGGAGACGATGACGTGGTCGTCGTCCCCGGCGGGGTTGACCCGGTTGAACCCGGGCAGCTCGATGGTCCGGGTCAGCTTCAGGCTCTCGCCGTCCAGGATGTAGAGGCCGCCGTCGAAGGTGGCCACCAGCGGGTCCGTGACCGTGGTGGCGGGCGTGGCGCTCGCGGTGTCCTTCACCTTCGCGTCGGACGAGGAGGACGAGGCCCCGTCGCCGCCGCAGGCGGTCAGCACCGTGGACACCGCCAGGGCGAGGGCCGTCCCCGTGAGGGTTCTGTTGCGTATCGACTTGTTCACCGGTGTGTTCCTTTCCGGGCCGCGCCGGGGCGGCGTGTGATGCGGGACGGGGTGCCGGCCGGTCGGCCGGAAACTGGTGGGGGAAGGCGAGGCGGAGTCAGCCGCCGCCCGGGGAGGCGGTCAGTCCGTCGGTCATGGCGGTGGTGTTGGCGCGCATCATCCGCAGGTAGGTGTCGGCGCCCTCGCCCTTCGCGGTCAGTGACTCCGAGTACAGCTCGATGACCCGTACGTCGCCGCCCAGTTCCGTGCGCAGCACCTCGGCCAGCCGCTTGGGCTGGGAGGAGTCGGCGAACACCGTGCGCACCCCGGCCCGTTCCATGGCCCGGGTGAGCGAGCGCAGGTCGGAGGAGCTGGGCGAGGCCAGCGTCGTGCCGCTGGGGATCACGGCGCCGATGACGCGGAAGCCGAAGCGTTCGGCGAGGTAGCCGAAGACGTGGTGGTTGGTGACCAGGGCGCGCTCGTCGTCGGGGATGCGGTCGAAGGAGTCCGCCATCCAGGTGGACAGCTCCGCGAGTCGTGAGTCGTAGCGTGCGGCGTTGGCGCGTATCGCCGTCTCGTCCACGCCGTCCACGTGCTCCACCACCTGGTCGGCCATGAGGCCGGCCGCCTTGCGCATCCGGTCCGGGTCGGTCCAGAAGTGCGGGTCCGGCTGTCCGGCCCCGTCGGCGGGGCCGCCGTCGTCGCTCGCGTGGAAGGTGAGCGGGTCGACGGCCTCGCCGGCCTCGAAGGTGGCCACGCCGGCCTCGCGGGCGGCGTCCACGTGCCGCAGTACGTTCTCCTCCAGGCCGAGGCCGTTGAAGACCACCAGGTCGGCGCCCTCCAGTTCGGCGGCCTGTACCGCCGACAGGCCGAAGGAGTGCGGGTCCGCGTTCGGTTTCATCAGGACGGTGACCTCGGCCTCGTCGCCGACGATCTGCCGGGTGACGTCACCGAGGATGTTGGTGGTCACGACGATGCGGGCCCTGTCGTCGGTGGCGGCGCACGCGGTGGCGGCCGCCGCCGTGGTGAGGGCGAGCAGGCCCACCAGCAGGCTGCGCAGCCGGGCGATGCCCACCCGGGCGCGCTTCGTGCCCCTCATCGGCCGGTCTCCGTCATCAGGCGGGGCTCGATGTCCAGGTCGAAGGTGCGGGCGATGCGCAGGCCGTCGTTGTAGTCGACCTCGTACACCCGCTTGCCCGCGGGGTCGTTGACGTAGGCGCGGCTGCGGTCCACCTCGATGACGGGTCCGCCGGGGTCGGTGCCGGTCTTCCCGGACGTGGTCAGGAGCGGCTCGGTGGTGGAGGTCTCCCTGCCCGTGGCGATGTCGTATCCGTGCAGCGCGCCGTCGGTCTCCAGGACGAGCAGCGCGGAGCCCTCCCCCGCCGTGTTGGCGGCGACGACCGGCCCGGTCTCCACCCGCCTCCAGGTGCGGTCGGTGACGTCAAGGACCCACACGGCGCGGTCACCGGCCGGTGCCGTGAGGGTGTCGCTGCCGGCCCGGTGCCGGAAGGCGGTGGCCCGTTCCTTCACGGGCACGTCCTCTCCGTACGGGATTCTCTCCGCGGTGAAGGCGCCGTCGTCCGCGCTGACGAGCAGCGCGCCGTCGGCACATCCGAGGACGAGTCCGCGCCGGGTGACCGCGTCGCCGCCGGGTTCCTCGCACACCGCGTCCGGCGCGGTGACGCGCTCGCCCTCGCGGTCGTACACGGTGAGTTTCGTGGAGCGGCCGTCGCCGGTGAGCGCGAGCAGGTGTTCCTCGTAGGGCACCACGGCGCCGGAGTGCACCCCGTGGAGGGTCCGGGCGGCCGGGACCTCGCCGTCCTCCAGCTCCGTCCGGTCGTACAGCCTGGTCCGGCCGTCCCGGTCGGTCACGGCGGTCACGGTGGCGTCGCTGCGGACCTCGGCGTGCGGGCCCACGGGAAGGTCGCCGACGTCGCGTATCGCCGCCCGGTAGTAGTGCACGTGGTCGCCGTGGTCGACCGTCCAGGCACCGGTGTCGACCACGTGCGTACCGCGGGGGGTGTCGAAGTAGCCGAAGCGGCCGTCGGAGGACAGCCGGGTCGCGCCCGCCACGTCCGCCGTCCTGTGCGCCTTGCCGGTGATGAGGTCGAGGACCCGGGTGTCGCCGCTGCCGGGGTCGCCGAGCAGCAGACGGGACTGCTGCTCGGCGGACTCCTTCGCCCCCTCCACATATCCGTGCGGGGTGGCGGTCGGTGGGCTCGCGGCCGGGGCGGACGTGTCGTCGGCTCCCTGGGCGCAGCCGGCGGCGAGGAGTGCGGTCAGGACGAGTGCGGTCGATGCCCGCGTGGTGGTGTTCTTTCGGACGGTCAGGGCCATCGCGTCTGCTTTTCCTTCAGTCGACTGGTGCCGGAGCGGGAACGGCTGCGGATCGCGTGCGGCGGTGGCGGAGGCCGGACGCGACGTGGGAGAGGAAGAAGAGGGTCACCGCGAGCGCCGAGACGGTCGCGCCGGCGGCGGTGCCCAGGTGCCAGGACAGGAGCAGGCCGCCGAAGGTGGCGACGGTGCCGAGGAGCGCGGCCAGGACCATGACGCCGCGGACGCCGCGCGCCCAGGGCAGGGCCGCCGCCGGCGGGGCGATGAGCAGTCCCAGGACCAGCAGGGTCCCCACGATGTGGAACGAGGCGACGATCGCCATGCCCAGCAGGCCGAGCAGCACCGCGTGTGCGAGGCGGGGGCGCAGGCCGAGGGTGCGGGCCTTGCGCGGGTCGAACGCGAGGGCGAGGAAGGCGCGGTGGCCGAGGACCGAGACGGCCAGGGCCACCAGCAGAGCGACGCCCAGCAGAAGCAGGTCCTGTTCCCGGACGGCGAGGACGTCGCCGAAGAGGAAGCCGGTCAGATCCACGGCGAAGGACTGCGAGCGCGAGACGATGATCACGCCCAGCGACAGCATGCCCACGAACAGCAGCCCGATCCCGGTGTCCTGGGACAGCCTCGGCGTGCGCCCGAGCGCGGTGACGCCCGCCGTCATGACGGCCGCGCTCGCCACCGCGCCCACCAGCGGGTTCCCGCCGAGCAGCGCGGCCAGCGCGACGCCGGGCAGCAGCCCGTGGGACATGGCGTCCCCGAGGAAGGCCATCCCCCTGAGCACCACCCAGGTACCGGCCGGTGCGCAGATGGCGGACACGAGGATGCCGCCCCACAGGGCGCGCTGGACGAACGTCACTTCGAACGGGGCTGTCAACCACTCCATGCGAGGACACTACAATGAAAATCATGTTCAACGAACCACGCCTCTCGCCGGCCCCTCCCACCCGGCGGACGACATGCGTCCGCTTCAGTCGGCTGAGCGCCGGCTATCCGGGCCGTCCGGTGCTCCACCGCATGACGGCCGAGATACCTGCGTTGGCCACCACGGCCCTCGTCGGCCCGAACGGCAGCGGGAAGTCGACGCTGCTCGGCGTCCTGGCCGGCGTGATCCGGCCGACAGCGGGAGACGTGCACCACGACGGCGACCGGCCGCCGGCCTTCGTGCCGCAGCGCGGTGCCGTCGCGGACGCCCTGCCGCTGACCGTCCGGCAGACCGTGGAGATGGGACGCTGGGGCGAGCGCGGACCCTGGCGCCGGCTGACGCGCGAGGACCGCGCGCGCGTGGACTCGGCCCTCGACCGGCTGCACGTCGCCGACCTGGCCGGGCGCCAGCTCGGGGAACTGTCGGGCGGTCAGCGCCAACGCGTCCTCGTCGCCCAGGGGCTGGCCCAGGAGTCGGACCTCCTGCTGCTGGACGAACCGACCACGGGGCTCGACCCCGAGGCCAGGGAGCGCATCGCGACGCTGCTGACGGAGTTGGTCGCCGACGGCGTGACCGTCGTCCAGGCCACCCACGACCTTCAGGCCGCGCGCTCGGCGGACGCGTGCCTCCTGCTCCGCGACGGCCGCCTGGCCGGACAGGGGCACCCCGACGGCGTGCTGACCACGTCGGCGCTGGCCGAGGTCTGGCAGCCCGTCTGACTCCCGCGCCCAACCGATATCCGCTGTACGCGGGTTCACGGGACCGGAAGACTTCCGGCCATGGAGTTCACGTACTGATGATGAGCACGGACACGTACTCGGCCCTGTCCGCCGTGGAGATCGCCGGGTTGGTGCGGCGCGGCGACGTGACGGCCGTCGGCGTCGTCACGGCGGCGCTGGCCGGCATCGAGGAACGCGACGACGGTGTCCGGGCGTTCACCGAGGTATGGCGCGAGCAAGCCCTCCGCCGGGCCCGCGACGTCGACGCGCTGCTCGCCCGCGGTGACCGCCTGCCGCTCGCGGGCGTACCGATCGGCGTCAAGGCGAGCGAGGGTCCCGGCTCCTGGCAGAACGTCAGGCTGACGGCGGCCGGTTGCGTGCCGGTCGGCGCCACTTCGGTTCCGCGCACCGGCAAGGGCTGGCAGACCTACGGGCACACGGAACGGGGCCCCACCCTCAACCCGTTCCACGCGGCGTGGTCGCCCGGCGGCTCGTCGGCGGGCTCGGCGGCCGCGGTCGCCGCCGGCCTCGTTCCTCTCGCGAGCGGATCCGACGGCGCCGGATCGGTGCGCATACCCGCTGCCTGGTGCGGCGTCATCGGGTTGAAACCCACCAACGGCCGACTGCCCTCCCGCGATCGAGCGGGACTCAACTCACCGGGCGTACTCGTCCGCGATCCGGCGGACGCCCTCGCCTACCTCCGAGCGGTCGACGGGGCGCCGGAGCCGGCCGGGCGTCCCGCGTACCCGCTCGCCGCGGTCTGGTCGGCCGACCTGGGCCACGCGGACACCGACCCCGCGGTCGCCGCAGTCGCCCGTCGGGCGGCTCTGCGACTGGCCCGCGGCCGACTGATCACGCCGACGGGCTCTGCGGACCTCGCGCTGGTCGATCCCGCTGATGCGTGGACCTCGATCCGCGCTGGGGCGTGCGACCGTACCGACGTGGCCGGCGTCGCCGCCAACGACCGGCTGCTGCGCCGATGCTTCGAGGCAGCCGACCTCATTCTCACGCCCACCACCCCGCATCCGCCGCACGGCCACGACGGCCCTGGCGATCGGATGAGCGTCGCCCTGACCTGGGCGTTCAACATCAGCGGGCATCCGGCGCTCAGCCTGCCGGCCGGGTTCACCCCGCAAGGGGAACCCGTCGGCCTCCAGATCGTGGCCCGCCCGCACGAGGAGGGGACGCTCCTGGACGTCGCTCGGCACGCCGCCCGCCTGCTGCCGGCCCGTCGCCCCCTCATGGCGTCGCCGCCCCCCGCCGGTCGCTGACGGCCGCTCCCGCGTTCACCGGCGCCACGGCGTTCAGGTGAGTCCGGCCGCCGTGACGGCCAGGGCGGTGCGCAGGGTCGCCGCGAGATCGGCCCGGGCGGTCGCGGGATCGGCGCCCGGCTCGGTCGTCCGGTAGGCGTGGTGTTCGACCGCCGCACGGAGCGCGGCGTTGAGCATGGCGGCCCGGATGGCGGGCCGTACGTCGTCGGCGGGCAGCCCGGCACGCTCGGCGAGGGCGCGCGCGAAGGCGGGTTCCGCCTCGTCGTGGGTCTGCAGCCAGACCGCCCGCAGACCCGGTTCGCTCCGGGTCAGCCGCAGCAGGGCGCCCACGTCCGGGCCGGGCAGGGCCGCGTCGCGGGCCCACACGTGGTCGAAGGCCTCCTCGAGGGGGCGGCCGGGGCGCCACTGCCGCAGGGCGGTGGCGATCGTGTCGATGCCGGTCGAGAACAGCGGCCGTACGCAGCTCTCCTTGCTCGGGAAGTAGCGCCACACCGTGCGCGCCGAGACGCCGACGGCCTGCCCGATCTGCTCCCCCGTCGTCGCGGCGACGCCCTGGGCGACGAACAGGTCGACCGCGGCCCGGGCGATCTCCAGCCGGATGGCGGCCTTGCGCTCCTCGGTCAGGGGCGGCCGCCCCGTCCGTCCACGAGCTGCGGTCATCTGCCCCTCCGGCGCCGGTGATCAATGCCATGGGCATTCTCCCCCACCCCCGTTCTCACCCGCCCCTACTTTATGTCACTCAGAGACATAAAGAGGTAGAGTGCCGGCGCGGTGCGACACCGGTCCACCGCGACGGCACGACTTGGATGGAGCACTTCATGACCGGCGATCTGAACGGACGCGGTGTGATCGTCACCGGAGCGGGATCGGGCATCGGACGCGCGGCCGCGCTCGCCTTCGCCGCGCAGGGTGACCGCGTCGTGGTGGCGGACCTCGACGCCGGCCGCGCCGACGCGGTCGTCGAGGAAATCGGCCGGGCGGGCGGCACCGCGGTGGCCGTCACGGGCGACCTGAGCGAACAGGCCGTCGTGGACCGGGTGACGGCGACGGCGGTGGAGCGGTTCGGCGGCGTGGACGTCCTGGTGAACAACGCCGGGATCATGGACAGCATGTCGGCACTGGCCGACGTGAGCGACGCCGAGTGGGACCGGGTGATCCGGGTCAACCTGACCGCGCCGTTCATGCTCGCCCGCGCCGTGCTGCCGCACATGCTGGCCGCGGGCCGCGGCGCCATCGTGAACACCGCCTCCGAGGCCGCCCTGCGCGGCAGCGCCGCGGGCGCCTCCTACACGGCCTCCAAGCACGGCGTGGTGGGGCTGACGAAGTCGCTGGCGGTGATGTACCGCAAGAACGGCATCCGCGCCAACGCCATCTGCCCCGGCGGCACCGCCACCGCCATCGCGGTGGATGCCGACAGCGCGGCGCACGGGCCGGCGGCGATCGGCCCGCACTTCGTCAACCTGGGCCGCGTGTCGCAGCCGGAGGAGCAGGCGGCCGCGATCCTCTTCCTCGCCTCGGACGCCGCGAGCAACATCAACGGTGCGATCCTGCCCGTCGACGACGGCTGGTCCGCCGTCTGAACCGGCCCCGCCCGAAGGCTCAGGAAGGCTGCCCGGCCCTGAGGACCTCGTCCATGGACTCCTCGCGCCAGCGCTTCAGGAGGTCGTGGAAGGCGGCCGCGCCGTGCGGGTAGGCGTTCGGCCCGTTCGGCCGGCCGCGCCCCTCGCCGTTGTAGTAGCCGGGGGTGCACTCGGCGTGGAACCACTCGTGGTCCGGCGCGCCCTCGGTCATGACCGCGAGCCAGGCGTCCTCGGCCGCACGGGACGGCTCGATGACGGCGCCCTCGGCCTCGGCGGCCGCGACGAGCGCCGCCGCGTGTACGGCGTGCTCGTCGAGTACGTGCGTGAAGTTGACGCTGCTGGCGCTCTGCACGGCTCCCAACTGGATCAGGTTCGGAAAGCCGTTGCTGGTGAAGCCGTGCAGGGAACGCGGACCCCGCCGCCGCAACGCGTCCAGCAACTCGACGCCGTCCCGGCCGCGGACGGACAGCTTCCCGGAGTGGACGCCGGAGACTCCGACGGAGAAACCGGTGGCGAAGACCAGGCAGTCGAGTGCGTACTCGGTGTCCCCGACGACGACGCCGTGTTCGGTCATCCGCTCGATGCCGTGCGTGTCCGCGGTGTCGACGAGGGTGACGTTGTCGCGGTTGAACGTCTGCAGGTAGGTGTCGGAGAACGTGGGGCGCTTGCAGGCGTACCGGTACCAGGGCTTGAGTTTCTCGGCCGTGTCCGCGTCGGCGACGATCCGGTCGACGCGGGCACGGACCTCGTTCATCTTCGCGGCGTCCGCGACCTCGTAGGCCGTTTCGAACGCCTGCCGGTCCGCGGGACGGCGGAAGCTCGGCAGGAGCTTCTCGAGCAGACCGGCCGCCGAGGTCCACCGGTCCGCCACGAGGTCCTCTCCGGCGGACTCGCCGGACACGATGCGCAGGAAGTTGTCGCGGCGCTCGCGCGCCCAGCCGTCGTGGTCGGCACCCACGTCCCGCGCGGTGGTACGGCGGTTGGCGCGCACGTCCACGGCGGAGGGGGTGCGCTGGAACACGTAGACGTGTGCCGCGTCCTCGGCCAGCTTCGGGATGACCTGGACGCCGGTGGCGCCGGTGCCGACGACGCCCACACGCTTGCCCGCGAGGCCGGTGAGGCCGCCGTCCGGGGTGCCGCCGGTGTAGGCGTAGTCCCAGCGCGAGGTGTGGAAGGTGTGGCCCTCGAAGTTCTCGACGCCGGGGATGCCGGGGAGCTTGAGTTCGGAGAGGGTACCGGTCGCCGTGACGACGTACGTGGCCCGGAACTCGTCGCCCCGGTCGGTCGTGACGATCCATGCCCGCGAGGCCTCGTCCCAGGTCAGGGAGGTGACCGAGGTGGAGAACAGCGCGTCGGCGCGGAGGTCGGACTTCTCCGCGATCCGTACCGCGTGGCGGCGGATCTCCTCTCCGGGCGAGTACTTCCACTCCGGTACGTAGCCGGTCTCGTCGAGCATCGGCAGATACACGTGCGACTCGATGTCGCAGTGGATGCCCGGGTACCGGTTCCAGTACCAGGTCCCGCCGAAGTCGCCGCCCTTCTCCAGGACACGGACCCGCCCGATGCCCCGCTGACGCAACCGCGCGCCCGCCAGGATGCCGCCGAACCCGCCGCCGACGACCGCGACGTCCACCCGGTCCCGCAGGGGCTCGCGCTCCGCGACTTCCGCCGCGTACGGATCGTCGGCGTAGTAGCCGAACCCGGCGTCGGCGGCGAGGTACTGCCGAGTGCCGTCGGGGCGCACGCGCCGCTCCCTCTCCAGGCGATAGCGGCGCCTCAGATCGGCCAGTGCCTCGGGAGAAGGAGCCTGCGAGTTCGTCATGTGGGGGGACCTCGATTCTTCCGTTTCGCTCCCAGGCAGCCGCTCTGGTCCGGCAAAAGCTCACGCGGTCAACGGACTTGAGCAGGCATGCTCTACCGTAACAAGAACCGGACAACACTGTCCGGTTGCGGTTCGGACAGCTTCCGCAAAGCTTCGGACAGGAAGAGTGACCCCCATGCGACGACTCCCGCTCCGATCCCTCACCGGGCTCGCCGCCCTCGGCCTGCTGGCCCTCACCGGGTGCGGTACGGACACGGGCCGCGGTGGCCCCCAGGAGGCGGCCGCCGGCGGCGCGGACCGGACCGTCCGCGCCCACAAGGTGATGCGGCTGACACAGGTGCACCCCGAGACGGGCATGACCCTGCTCGAGGGCCCCACGTTCGACGCGGACGGCAACCTGATCGTCGTCGACGTCACGGCCCCGGCCGGCGATCCGAAAGTGCTGAGCGTCGACGTCGGGAAGAAGACGTCGCGCCAGATCCACACCGACGACCGCGGCGCCTACACCTCGGCTCAGTTCAGTCCCCACGACGGACGTCTGTACCTGACCGACTTCTCCCACGGCGAGATCGTCAGCATGGCCCCCGACGGCAGCGACCCGCGGACCTTCTTCTCGGGCGAGGTCGACGGAGCGGCGATGAACCCCGACGACGTCGCCTTCGACCAGGACGGCAACCTGTACGTCAGCGACTCGCGCGGCATGTCCGAGGGCGAGGCGAAGGGGCGCGTGGTGCGGATCGACCGCGAGGGGAAGAACGCAGCGGTCCTGGCGGACGGGCTGGCGGCGCCGAACGGGATCTCGTTCGACGCGGAGTACCGCGGTCTGTGGGTCAGTGAGCTCACGCAGAACCGCGTGTCCTACCTTCTCCTCGACGGCGAGGGCGGGGTCTCCTCCCGGCACACGGCCATCAGGGTGGACGGCGGGGTCGCCCAGACCGACTCGATCGCGGTGGACGCGGACGGCAACCTGTACCAGGCGCTGCACGGCCGGCCCGCCATGGCGGTGTACGACCGGCACGGTGCGCGCCTGGCGACCGTCGAGGTCCCCGCACGCGCCGCCGAACGCCTCGAATCGGCGACCAACGTGGCCATCACCCCCGGCGGGACCAAGGCGTACATGACCGTCAGCGGGCCCGCCGGAGGGTATCTGTACACCTTCGACGCACTGGCGGAGGGCATTCGTCAGTCCAACGGCGGCTGACCGCGCCCTTCACCCGCCGAAGGGGCGCACCGGTCCCACCTCGACGCCGAGCAGCCGCCATGCCGCCAGCGCCCGGTGTTCCCGCTGCTCGCGGGTGGGGCCGGTGACGGCGCCCGAGACCATGGCGACGGCGATCATGAGGTCGTCCCGCGCCCGCGCCAGCCGGTGGCCGTCCGGCAGATGCGCCCGCAGGGCCCGCTCGACCCGCCGGGACAGGTCGGCGGCGTACTCGGGAATGCCGGAACGGCCGGCCGCCGCCCCGTCGGCGTGCAGGACGCTGATGAAGGCCGCCGACTCGGTCTGGTGCCAGGTCAGCACACCGAGGACCCCGGCGATGTCCGCGTCCGGTGCCGCCGCCGCCTGCTCGATCTCACGGACGTTCTCGTCCAGGACCGCGGTGGCGACGGCGGTCCGGTCGGGGAAGTGCCGGTAGAGGACGCCCTGCCCCACCCCGGCCCGGCGCGCGATCGCGGACAACGGTGCGCCGAGGCCGTGCTCCGCGTAGATCTCCCGCGCGGCGGTGACGAGAGCGGCCCGGTTGCGACCGGCGACCCTGCGTCCGTCGTTGGTGGGGCGCCGCTCGTCGGGTAGGGGTTGCTGAGACACATCCGGAGCGTATCGCCGATGGGGAAGCGCTGTTCCGGGCGCGGCCGGCCGCGGGCAGCGGCCACGGCACCCGTCCTCGCGCCACCGCGCTCCGCCCGGCTCTCAATCCGTCTGTTTCGAGGAGAGCGAGCCGCACCCCGAAGGCGCACCCCCGGCCCGGGGCGGTGTCGACCTGGATGTCGCCGCCGTGGGCCGTCACGAGGGAGTGTGCGATCGACAGCCCCAGGACGTTCCGGCTACTTGATCATTGCGGTCCAGTTGGGATCTTCACCAAGGAAGCTGCCGTCCGCACAGAAGTGCCCAACCCGATCGGAAATTCCGGCGGCGGTCCGTCACGGCCGGGGCCGACCACGCGTCAGCTCCGGCCTCTTCCATCGATCACCGCAAGTTCACCTCGGCGGCCGAGGGCACCTCGGAACGTTCCGAGGTGGTGACGTCACTCTCATGTCAGCGCCGAATTCATGGACCGCGATTCCTGAAAATGTTGCGTGTCTGAACTCAGGTGCACCGCGGACGGCGGACGTGGGGACCGGGGCGCGCCCGTGCCGCTCTCTCACGTGACCTTCGCTGCCGCAGGACCGATACTGCCGACAGCGTCACCTTGGCCAGGGCTCGCCCGACCGCCAGGCCTGCCACTCTTCCCAGGAGGCACCCATGAAGATGCTCATCAACGTTCCCGAGACCGTCGTCGCGGACGCGCTGCGCGGTATGGCGGCCGCTCATCCCGAGTTGACGGTGGACGTCGAGAACCGGGTGGTCGTGCGGCGGGACGCTCCCGTCGCCGGGAAGGTGGCCCTGGTGTCCGGCGGGGGCTCCGGGCACGAGCCGCTGCACGGGGGGTTCGTGGGGCCCGGGATGCTGTCGGCGGCCTGCCCGGGTGAGGTGTTCACCTCACCCGTGCCGGACCAGATGGTGCGGGCCGCGGCGGCCGTGGACAGCGGGGCCGGGGTGCTGTTCGTCGTCAAGAACTACACCGGTGACGTGCTCAACTTCGACATGGCCGCCGAACTGGCCGAGGACGAGGGCATCCAGGTGGCCAAGGTGCTGGTCGACGACGACGTGGCGGTGACGGACAGCCTCTACACGGCCGGGCGGCGCGGCACGGGGGCGACGCTGTTCGTGGAGAAGATCGCCGGGGCCGCGGCGGACGAGGGCCGGCCGCTGGAGCGGGTGGAGGCGATCGCCCGTCAGGTGAACGACAGCTCCCGCAGCTTCGGCGTCGCGCTCAGTGCCTGCACCACGCCCGCCAAGGGCAGCCCTACCTTCGACCTGCCGGCCGGTGAGCTGGAGCTGGGCATCGGCATCCACGGGGAGCCCGGCCGGGAGCGGCGCCCGATGATGACCTCGGGCGAGATCGCCGAGGCCGCCGTCGACGCGGTGCTGGCCGACCTCAGCCCGCGCAACCCCGTGCTGGTACTGGTCAACGGCATGGGCGCCACCCCGCTGCTGGAGCTGTACGGCTTCAACGCCGAGGTGCAGCGGGTGCTCGGCGAGCGCGGTGTCGCCGTCGCCCGCACCCTCGTCGGCAATTACGTCACCTCGCTGGACATGGCGGGTGCCTCGGTCACGCTGTGCGAGATCGACGAGGAGCTGCTCGGACTGTGGGACGCGCCGGTGCGGACTCCGGGTCTGAGGTGGGGCATGTGACGGTGGACGGGGAAAGGACCGGAACGTACCTACCAGGCAAGGAGATCCTGTGCTCGACGCCGACTTCTTCCGCCGTTGGATGACGGCGACCGCCGCGCTGGTCGACCGTGAGGCGGACCGGCTCACCGCTCTCGACTCGCCCATCGGCGACGCCGACCACGGCAGCAACCTCCAGCGGGGATTCACGGCTGTGGCGGCCACCCTGGAGAAGGAGGCACCCGGCACGCCCGGGGCGGTCCTCACCCTCGCCGGGCGGCAGCTGATCTCGACGGTCGGCGGCGCCTCGGGTCCGCTGTACGGGACGCTGCTGCGCCGCAGTGGCAAGGCGCTCGGGGACGGCGCCGAGGTGAGCCCGGCACAGCTGGCCGAGGCGTTGCGGACGGGCGTGGACGCGGTCCGCACGCTCGGCGGCGCCCAGCCGGGTGACAAGACCATGATCGATGCCCTGGGGCCCGCCGTGGACGCCCTCGGTGACTCGTTCGCCGCGGCCCGTGCGGCGGCTCAGGAGGGCGCCGAGGCGACCACTCCGCTACAGGCCCGCAAGGGCAGGGCGAGCTATCTGGGCGAGCGCAGCATCGGGCACCAGGACCCCGGCGCCACGTCTGCCGCGCTGCTCTTCGCCGCACTGGAGGAGGCGGCCGGTGAGTGACGAGAAGCTGGTCGGGATCGTGCTGGTGTCGCACAGCGCCCAGGTCGCCGCGTCGGTGGCGGAACTGGCGAAGGCCCTGTCGGGCGGCGGCGCCGCCGTGCCCGTCGCCCCGGCGGGCGGAACCGCGTCCGGAGAGTTCGGCACCAGCTCCGAGCTGGTCTCGGCGGCCGCCGCGTCCGTGGACCGGGGCGCCGGGGTCGCCGTCCTCACCGACCTGGGCAGCGCGGTGCTCACGGTGAAGGCGCTGCTCGCCGAGGGCGACGAACTGCCGGAGAACACCCGGCTGGTGGACGCTCCCTTCGTCGAGGGTGCGGTGGCCGCGGTCGTCACGGCCTCGACGGGCGCGGACCTGGCGGCCGTCGAGGCGGCTGCCGCGGAGGCGTACTCCTACCGGAAGGCCTGACCCGGAACCGGCACGACGGGCGGCGGGGCGGCGGGGCGGGTACTTTCCCCGCCCCGCGCCCGGGACGCGCGCGCCTCACCGGCCGTCCACGAACTCCCGCGCGAGCCGCTCCCCCGTTGCCTCGGCGGCGGCCTCGTCCTCGATGGGATCGACCTCGCTGTCCTTGAAGACGATGTACGTCACGCCGGAGTCGGTGCCGCCCGCGTGCGGGTCGGCGGGGATGCCGAGCGATTCGGCGGCGGCGTAGGAGGCCTCGCCGATGAGCTCGCGCGGGCCGACGTCGCCGACGACGGCGTACCGCACCCGGTCACCGTGGACGACGGCCGCGACCGAA
The DNA here is from genome assembly GCF_019049125.1 of Streptomyces sp. AC602_WCS936. Classification (NCBI taxonomy): domain Bacteria; kingdom Bacillati; phylum Actinomycetota; class Actinomycetes; order Kitasatosporales; family Streptomycetaceae; genus Streptomyces; species Streptomyces sp. AC602_WCS936. The sequence goes on from NZ_JAGMUF010000054.1 coordinate 81,225, forward strand.
CCGCCCCGGACGTCGTCCACGCGGTGGTCCCAGATGTCGCTGGGTTGCGGCACCACGACGTAGGGCAGACGTTCGGCGTCCAGGGGGCGGCCGTCCGACTGGGTGTAGGCGGTGGCGGGTGTGAAGTGCGGGTCGGTGCGGCTGTTGCAGTGGTCGCCGGGCCGGCCGTCGCAGTCGACGTCCAGGTCGGCCTTCCAGTACACGGCCCCCCGCGCGCCGCAGACCGGGATGTCCGCCGGTGCTCCGGCGTCACTGCGGTAGCGGCCCTTGGAGACGGGGTCGCAGTCGCGCACCTTGGCCAGCAGGTCGGCGGCGCGGACGGGTCCCTCGCTCCGGGCGCCGGCTTCGGGCGCGGCCTCGTACTCGGGGCGCACGGCGGCCTCCGGAACCGGCGCGTCCTGCGGCGGCGGCACCGGTCCCATCCGGAAGGCGGACCGGTCCGCGCGGTCCGGTCCGCCGTGGGGCTGGTGACCGGAGCTGAACGGGGCCTGGGGTCCGGGCCGGGGCGGAGGCGGAACGTCGGGGAACGTCGTGGGGGCGAGCAGGGCGGCGCTGGCCGCGACCAGTGTCAGCGACTGGACACGCACGTTGAGGCCTCTCCTGGGGGACGTGGACGGTCACACGGCCACATCTGTCCCCGGAACACTCGCGCCGCCACCTTTTGTGGGCCAGACGGTGCACGTCCTCTTGATGTGGTCGCGTCACTGACGTCATATTGGTCCGGACCATTGCCGCCACCCTGGAGGCAGCGCCCGTGCGAGACGTCCCCGTTCCCACCGCACCCACCCCCGCTCCCCTCCCGACCGTCCTGCGCCGCTGTGCCGTGCTCTGCACAACCCTCGTCCTGGTCGCCTCCTGCGGCTGGGGCACAGGCGACGACGGCGGCAAGAACGGCCCGCTGCCCGGGGCACCGACGGGCGTCACCGCCGAGGCGGGCAGCGCGACGACGGTGCACGTGATGTGGAACGCGGTCGACGGGGTCGAGGCGTACGAGGTGTACCGCGGCGGCACACTGGTCGAGGAGGTGCCCGCCGCCGACCGCATGGTGGACGTCACCCGGCTGACCCCCTCGACGGCCTACGCCTTCACCGTGCGGGCCCGCGACGCCGACGGGCGGCTCGGGCCGCGCAGCCGGGAGGTGCGGGCGACCACTCCCGCCGCGGTCACCGACGACTCGGCGCCGACGCGTCCGGGGGACACGCGCGGCCGGGCGGCGGGCAGCCGGGCGGTCCAGCTCACCTGGTCCGCCGCGACCGACGACCGCGGGGTGGCGTCGTACGACGTGTACCAGGGCGACACGAAGGTGCACAGCGTCGGCGGCGGGCAGACGGCGGCCGTGGTCACGGGACTGCGGCCGGGCACCCGCTACTCCTTCACGGTCCGGGCACGGGACGCCGCCGACAACGTCTCCCCCGCCGGTGCCGTCGTGCGGCTCACCACACCGGGCTCCGACGACGGCCGCGCCACCGCGCCCACGGCCCTGCGCGCGGCCTCCCGTCACGCCGACGGCGCCTACTACATCGACCTCACCTGGACCCCGCCGCGCACGGACGGGGTGGTGACGGAGTACCAGATCCACCTGGACGGCCGCCCGGCGACGTCCCTCGTCTACGGCGACGAGGCGCCGCGCGACCGGGCCGAGTACAGCTTCTACGCGGGGCGGGAGCCCGGCGTCACGCACCGGGTGAAGGTCCGGGCCAGGCTGTCGGACGGCACCTGGGGCGGCTTCTCGGCGGAGCGGGAGGTGACGACGGGCGCTGGTGGGTGACGCCGGGGCGGGGAGCGCGTCACCTGGGCGGTCGCGCTCCGCATGCGGGGGCGGGCGCCGCCCTGTTGGCTTCCCGTGAGGCAGCACGGGCGTTTCCGATCTCGGCGGCGCATGGGACGTACCGCCGACCGTGCCGCCGGAGGGCAGTCCACATGCGCATCTCTTCGCCACTCCTCCGCTCCGGCCTGACCGTGGCAGCCGCCGCGCTGCCCGTCGCCCTGACCGCCGGGCCCGCCGCCGCGGGCCCCGGGATCTCGGTGAGCACCACCGGGACCACGGTGTCGGTCACCACCACCGCCTGCGCCCAGCTCAACGGCAGCTGGGGCACCGCCTCGCTGATCACCGGCAGCCAGGGCGACTTCGCCCAGGGGCGCCAGGTGGCGCTGACCGGGAACAGCACCGGGCAAGGCGCCAGCTGGTCGGGGATCAGCCCCGGCACCTACACCGTCATCGTCATGTGCTCCAACAACAGCACCGCCGGCACCCAGACCGTCATCGTCTCGGCGGCGCCCTCCCCCTCGCCCAGCCGTTCCGCCTCCCCGTCGCCCCAGCCCTCCGCGTCCGCGTCGCGCGGCGTGCTGGGCGGCCTCGGCGGTGCCGTCCAGGACTACGGCACGGCCACCCTGGTGGCGGGCGGCGCGCTCGTCGGCACCGGGGTCATCGCGGCGGCCTGGTTCCTGCGCCGGCGTTCGAAGCCGTACCGGTTCTGAGCCCTGCCGGTTCCGCCGGCAGTTCGCCGACTTCCGCCAGCGCGTGCCTGAGCCACTGGGTCCAGAAGGTCTCCAGGTCGATGCCCGCGCGGAGGACCAGGTGCCGCAGCCGGTCCTCGGTGCTGTCCCTCTCCGGCGGGAAGTCCCGCTTCTCGATCTCCTGGTACTCGGCCAACTGCCGCTCGTGCAGCTCCAGATGGCGGCGCAGATCCGCCTCGATGCCGGTGGTGCCGACCACGGCCGCCGCCCGCAGCCGCAACAGCATCGCGTCCCGCAGGGGCTTGGGGTCCTGCGGGGTCGCGGTCCAGCGGGCCAGTTCGTCCCGGCCCGCCGGCAGCACCTCGTAGGACTTCTTCTGCCCACGGGCCGGCTGCTGCCCCGGCACGGCCCGGATCAGGCCGTCGGCCTCCAGTTTTCCCAGCTCGCGGTAGATCTGCTGGTGCGTGGCCGACCAGAAGTACCCGATCGACCGGTCGAACCGGCGGGTCAGCTCCAGCCCCGACGACGGCTTTTCGACCAGGGCGGTGAGGATCGCGTGCGGGAGTGACATGGGCTCATCCTAGGGACGGCCCGCGCACCGCCTACAGCGCCGCCGCGAGCTCGGTGCCCTGCTTGACGGCGCGCTTGGCGTCCAGTTCCGCGGCCACGTCGGCGCCGCCGATGAGGTGGACGCTGCGGCCGGCTTCGAGCAGCTCCTCGTACAGGCCGCGGCTGGGCTCCTGGCCCGTGCACAGGACCACCGTGTCGACCTCCAGCACCGTGGACTCGCCGTCGACGGTGACGTGCAGTCCGGCGTCGTCGATCCGGTCGTAGCGCACGCCCGGGACCATGGTGACGCCGCGGTGCTTGAGCTCGGTGCGGTGGATCCAGCCGGTGGTCTTGCCGAGACCGGCGCCGACCTTGGTGGTCTTGCGCTGGAGCAGGTGGACGGTGCGCGGCGGCGCGGGACGTTCGGGCGCCGCGAGGCCGCCGGCGGTCCGGTAGTCCGTGTCGACGCCCCAGAGGCGGAAGTACGTCTGCGGGTCCTCGTGCGCCTTGTCGCCGCCGTCGGTGAGGTACTCGGCGACGTCGAACCCGATGCCGCCCGCGCCGAGGATCGCGACCCGGTCGCCGACGGGGGCTCCGTCGCGCAGGACGTCGAGGTAGCCGACGACGCTCGGGTGGCCGACGCCGGGGATGTCGGGGGTGCGGGGGGTGACTCCGGTGGCGACGACGATCTCGTCGTGGCCGTCGAGGTCGTCCGCGCCGACCCGGGTGTTCAGGCGCACGTCGACGCCGTGCGCCGACAGCTGCGTACGGAAGTAGCGCAGCGTCTCGTCGAACTCCTGCTTGCCGGGGACCTTGCGGGCGACGTTGAGCTGGCCGCCGATCTCGCTCGCGGCCTCGTACAGGGTGACCTCGTGGCCGCGCTCGGCCGCGCTCACCGCACAGGCGAGGCCCGCCGGTCCGGCGCCGACGACCGCGACACGCTTGCGCCGCCGGGTCGGGGTGAGGACCAGCTCGGTCTCGTGGCAGGCGCGCGGGTTGACCAGGCAGGAGGTGATCTGGCCGCTGAAGGTGTGGTCCAGGCAGGCCTGGTTGCAGCCGATGCAGGTGTTGATCGCCTCGGGGCGGCCGGCCGCGGCCTTGGCGACGAAGTCGGGGTCGGCCAGCATCGGGCGGGCCATCGACACCATGTCGGCGGTGCCCTCGGCGAGCAGCTGCTCGGCCACCTCGGGGGTGTTGATGCGGTTGGTGGTGACCAGCGGCACCGAGACCTCGCCCATGAGGCGCTTGGTCACCCAGGTGTAGGCGCCGCGCGGCACGGAGGTGGCGATGGTGGGGATGCGGGCCTCGTGCCAGCCGATGCCGGTGTTGATGATGGTGGCTCCGGCGGCCTCGACGGCCTTGGCGAGGGTGATCACCTCGTCGAGGGTGGAGCCGCCGGGGACCAGGTCCAGCATGGACAGCCGGTAGATCAGGACGAAGTCCTCGCCGACCGCCTCGCGCACCCGGCGGACGATCTCGACGGGGAAGCGCATGCGGTTCTCGTACGAGCCGCCCCAGCGGTCGGTGCGGTGGTTGGTGCGCGCGGCGATGAACTCGTTGATGAGGTAGCCCTCGGAGCCCATGATCTCGACACCGTCGTACCCGGCCTCGCGGGCGAGGCGCGCGGTGCGGACGTAGTCGTCGATCGTGCGCTCGATGTCGGCGTCGGTCAGCTCCCGGGGCACCTGCGGGCTGATCGGGGCCTGGAGGGGGCTCGGGGCGACGAGGTCGGGGTGGTACGCGTACCGGCCGAAGTGGAGGATCTGCAGAGCGATGCGGCCGCCCTCGCGGTGCACGGCCTCCGTGACGGTCCGGTGCCGCTCGGCCTCCGCCTCGGTGGTGAGCTTGGCGCCGCCCGGGTAGGGGCGGCCCTCGTCGTTGGGGGCGATGCCGCCGGTCACGATGAGGCCGACTCCGCCGCGGGCCCGGGCGGCGTAGAAGGCGGCCATGCGCTCGAAACCGCGCTCGGCCTCCTCCAGACCGACGTGCATGGAACCCATCAGGACCCGGTTCGGCAGCGTGGTGAAGCCCAGGTCCAGCGGGCTCAGCAGGTGGGGGTATCGGCTCATCGGGCCCTCCGTGCGCGGTGTGGTGCCTCTGTTGTAGAGGACCGCCGCCTCTTTGTGCAACTAGTTGCACAAAGAGGCGGCGTACACCACACCGCCGCGCCGGCGGGCTCGCGTCAGTGACTCTCCAGCCTCACGTGCAGCTCCCGCTCCTGGTCCCCGGAGGCCGTGCTCAGGTCGTGCACGGTGAACAGGGAGTCCAGGGTGGTACGGAAGCGCTCGATCGCCCAGTAGCCGCCCTGTACGTCGGCGTCCACGGACGCCGCGAGCCGGGCGGGGTCGCACTCGCCGTGGGCGTCGGCCACGTCGAACGTGCCGAGCCACACGGTGGGGCGCACCTCGTGGTAGTCCCGGGGCACCTCGTCCGAGCGCCGGTCGGACGCGTAGCACGCGCACAGCGCGTCGAACACGGTCCGGGCGTCCTCCTTGCTGCACCCGCTCAGCTCCACCGAGACGGACTCCGGGTGCAGTCGCTCACCGTCCATCGTCATCGCTCCTCTCGTGGCCCGTACGCGTGGCCCATATCCCCAGAAAAGCACCACCCGGGGCCGAGCACTACCGGCGCGGGTCAGCTCCGGGTGAAGCGGTAGGTCTTGCTGTCGGTCAGCACGCAGAAGCCCGGCGACACGACGATCACGCGCAGGGTGCCGGTACGGCGGTCGTAGTCGATGCCTTCCACCTCGAAGGAGCCGGAGCAGGAGCTGCGCAACGGCAGCTGCCGCAGGGCGGTGACGTGACCGGTGACGTCCGCGGTGCCGTTCGGGGCGGCGGACAGGTCGATGCGCAGCAGGGGCTTGGTGACGCCGAAGAGGGTCCCCTCGGGGTCGTCGGAGGAGCAGAGCAGCGTCGTCGCGTCGAGGAAGTCGCAGCCCTGGACGTCGCGCACGGCGTGGTCCAGGTGGACGGTGGCCGCCTGCGGCAGGTTCGCCGAGGGTGAGGTGGCCGGGTTGACGCCGGGCGTCGGGAAGACGAGGAGCCGGTTCATGGTGCCCCACTCGCCGGACAGCATCCACTGGCCGTCGGGCGAGATCGCGGACCAGGAGTTGTTCCGCGCCTCGCCGGGGCTCAGCGTGTGCACGTACTCCGACCACCGGCCGTCGGGTGCCTGCACGCGGAACATCTTCGTGTTCCCGTCGTCCCGCTGGTACGGCTCGACGTAGTGGCCGTCGTAGGAGGCGTCGGGGTCGCCGACGTGGTTCCAGCCGCGGGTGCTGAGGCCGAGGGGGATGGTGCCGATGCCGGTGTAGCGGTTCGGGCTGCCGGCCGGGACCTCGACGGAGGCCAGTCCCTGGCTCTCGGTCAGCGGGTCGGCGCGGTCGGAGCCCACCTCGGTCCAGGTGCCGGCGGCCGGGGCCGCCTGGGCGGAGGGACCGGCGAGGGCGAGGGTGAGGGCGGCGAGTCCGGTGAGGGCGGCGAGACAACGTTGCCGGGCGCTCAGGGGCATGGGCGGGCGCTCCTTGGTGGGGGGCGGGCGGTACGCACTCGGCGGACAGTCTGGCCGTACGTCACAGTCATGTACAGACCAAGTCCGGTCCCGGCGTCGTCCCGGGGCCTGCCCCGCCCGTACTCCGTGCGGCGGCGGTCGCTCCCGCGCCGGGTGATGCTGGAAGGAGACGGCAGCGGCCTCGGCGAATCGGCCCTGTGCACGGTGGAACGCGGTAGAACAAAGGAGTCGGCATCGACAGGGCGTGCCGCGTGGAACGGTGAAGGCGGGGCGTGGGATGAGTGCAGCCGGGTCTGCCGGGTTCGACGGGGACGCCGTGTCGCGCGGGCCGGTGCGGCCGAGCGGTCTGCTCGACGTGCTGAACGTGGCCTCGGTGGTGCTGGACACCGAGGGCCGGATCGTGCTGTGGAGCCCGCAGGCCGAGGAGCTGTTCGGCTACTCGGCGCGGGAGGCGCTGGGGCAGTACGCCGCCCGCATCATGGTCCACGAGCGCCACCTGGACCTGGTCGTGAAGCTGTTCGCCGACGTCATGAAGACCGGCCGGAGCTGGGCCGGGGCGTTCCCCATCCGCCGCAAGGACGGCGAGACGCGGCTGGTGGAGTTCCGCAACATGCGCCTGCTGGACGACCGGGGGGACGTCTACGCGCTGGGGCTCGCGGTCGACCGGTCGACGGTGCGCCGGCTGGAGCAGGACGTGGCGCTGTCCACGCGAGTGATCCGGCAGTCCCCGATCGGGCTCGCCGTCCTGGACACGGAGCTGCGGTACGTCTCGGTCAACCCGTCCCTGGAGCGGATGAACGGCGTGCCGGCCGAGGAGCACATCGGCCGGACGGTCCGCGAGGTGCTGCCGCTGGTGGACGCCGCTCCGCTGGAGGAGGCGGCGCGTCTGGTGCTGGAGACGGGAAGGCCGGTGGTCGACCGGGCGGCGACCGGGCGGACCCCCGCCGACCCGGACCGGGACCACACCTGGTCGGTCTCCCTGTACCGGCTGGAGGACGCCGTCGGTGCCGTGCTCGGGGTGGCCGTGTCGGTGGCGGACGTCACCGAGCAGTACGAGGCGGGCGTCGAGGCGGAGGCCGCACGGCGCCGGCTGGCCGCCGTGGCGGACGCCTCGACCCGGATCGGGACCACGCTGGAGCTGGACCGCACCGCCCACGAACTGGCCGACGTGGCCGTGCCCGGCCTCGCGGACGTCGCGGCCGTGGATCTGCTGGAGACGGTGGTGAAGGGCCGGCGCAGCACCCTCGGCCCGGCCGAGCCGGCCGTGATCCGGGCGCTGGCCGTGCAGGCCCAGGACGCCCCCGAGGCGCTGCGGGCGGCCGACCGGCCCGGTCAGGTCGCCCGGTACGGGCCGGACCGCCTGGTCACCGAGTGCGTGCGCACGGGGCTGCCGGTGATGGTGGAGCGGGTGACCGAGGAGGACCTGCCGCGGATCGCCCGCTCCCCCGAGGCGGCGGAGCTGCTGCGCCGGGCGGGCGTGCACTCCTACCTGGCGGTGCCGCTGATCGCACGGGGCGAGGTGCTCGGCGCCCTGGACCTGAAGCGGACGCGCAACCCGCTGCCGTTCGGCGAGGACGACCTGCTGCTCGCCCGTGAGCTGGCGGTCCGGGCGGCGCTCCAGATCGACAACGCCCGCTGGTACCAGAACGCCCGCGACGCCGCCCTCACCCTCCAGCGCAGTCTGCTGCCCAGTCATCCGCCCGTGACGGGCGGGCTGGAGGTCGCCTCCCGCTACCAGCCGGCCGAGGCCACCAGCGAGGTCGGCGGCGACTGGTTCGACGTGATCGGGCTGGAGGACTGCAAGACGGCGCTCGTGGTGGGGGACGTGATGGGCAGCGGCATCGCGGCGGCGGCGTCCATGGGGCGGCTGCGCACCGCGACCAACACCCTGGCCGCCCTCGACCTCGATCCGGCGTTCCTGCTCGAACACCTCGACCGGACCACGGCCGGCCTCGACCAGGCCATCGCCACCTGCGTCTACGCCGTCCACGACCCGCACCTGCGGCAGTGCCGGATCGCCAACGCGGGCCACCTCCCGCCGGTCCGGCTGCGGGCGGGCCGCCCGCCGGAGCTGCTCGACCTGCCCACCGGGGTGCCCCTGGGGGTGGGCGGCGTCCCGTTCTCGACCACCACCGTGGACCTCGAGCCGGGCGACCGGCTGGTGTTCTACACCGACGGTCTCGTCGAGACCCGCAGGCATCCGCTGGACGAGCGGCTGGACGCACTCCTCGCCCTGCTGGAGGGCCCGGACCGCCCGCTGGAAGAGGTGTGCGACCTGCTCCTGCGCACCCTGCACGAGCCGGAGAACTCCGACGACGTGGCCCTGCTGATCGCCCGGGCCACGCCGCCGGACACGCCTAGCTAGCCCAGGCCAGGCTCCCTGACGCCGATCACCACATGGGCGTACAGCTCCTCGCAGACCGCGAGACGGGTCGCGAGCCCCGCCCGGGTGAAGGCGTCGACGGCCGCCGGTGCCTGGCGTTCGCTCGTCTCGACCAGCAGGCAGCCGCCGGGCGCGAGCCAGTCCGGTGCCCCGGCGGCGACCCTGCGCAGCACCTCCAGGCCGTCGGCGCCGCCGTCGAGGGCGACCAGCGGCTCGTGCTCCCGTGCCTCGGCGGGCAGCAGGGGGACCTCGCCGGTGGGGACGTAGGGCACGTTGGCCGCGAGGATGTCCACGCGGCCGCGCACCGCGTCGGGCAGCGCGTCGAACAGGTCCCCGGCGTACACCCTGCCGCCGGAGGCGGCGAGGTTGCCGCGGGCGCAGGCGACGGCGGCCGGGTCGACGTCGGCGGCGTGCACCTCGGGCCGGTCGAGCGCGGCGGCCAGGGCGGCACCGACGGCGCCGGAGCCGCAGCACAGGTCCACGACGACGGCCGCGTCCGGCGCGTGTGCCAGGGCCTCGGTCACCAGGAACTCGGTGCGGCGGCGGGGCACGAAGACCCCCGGCGCGACGGCGATGCGCAGACCGCGGAACCCGGCCCAGCCGAGGACGAGTTCGAGGGGCAGCCCGGTGGCGCGGCGGTCCACCAGGGCGGTGAGCTCCCCGGCGGTGCGGGCGGCGGCCAGGATCAGCTCCGCCTCGTCCTCGGCGAAGACGCAGCCCGCGGCGCGCAGCGCGGCCACGACGGAGTCGTACGACGGGAAGGCGGCCGAGAAGGGGGAAGGAAAGGGGGGTGTGGAGAACAGCTGAGGCATGGAAGCCGAGAGCCTTTCGAGAACCGAAGGGCGCTCTCAGGGGTCACCCGCTGACGGGGACCGCACTGCCGTGAGGTGAGAGCACCAGGGCCGACACAGCGGTAATGGGTCTCACCTCCCAGGTGTCCGGCGGCCGGGACTGCCCGCGGCCGACAGCCACCCTACCCCAGTGATCAGACGCCGACGGACTCCTCGGCCTCCTCGTCCGCTTCCGCCGCCGCCCCGATTCCGGCCTCCCGGCCGTCCGGCCTCGCGTGCTTGCCGGCGGGGACCGCGGCCGGCGCCGCGCCACCGCGCTCACGGAGGGCGGCGACCGCCGTCACCAGCAGTCCGAGCAGCAGCCACGCGGCCAGCGTCCACACGCTGCGGCCCAGCCCGTCGCCGTCGAAGTACAGCAGGCTGCGGGCGCCCTCGACGAACCCGGCGCCGTTCCAGAAGGCGTGCAGGGTGCCGAAGAAGCCGTTCTGCAGCTCGGGGCGGAACAGGCCGCCGGAGCTGGTGAAGTTGAGCATCACGAACAGCACCATCATGGCGAGCGTGGTCCACCGCTTGAGGAAGGTGTGCAGGCCCACGCCGATGAACAGGATGCCCGCGGCGTACAGCCAGGCCATGCCCCACACACCGGCGAGGTCGTGGTGGGCGAGGTGGAACACCGGCCCGGCGAGCAGGGCGCCGATGCCGCTGACGACGACGGAGACACCGAGCGTGAGCAGGGCCCGCGCCCGCATGGACAGGGCGGCTCCGGCGGCGCCGAGGGCGGCGACGGAGGCGTAGGAGCCGATGCTGACCGCGATCAGCAGGAAGAACAGACCCTGTCCGGTGGGGTCGTCGTCGACCGGGGTGGCCACGTCGGTCACCTCCAGCGGGACGCCCCGGTCTTCGGCGAGCGGGGTGAAGACCTTCTCGGCGGCCATGGCGCCCATGTCGGAGGCGGCGGTGGCGACCAGGACCTCGGGCGCCTCGGCGCCGGGCACGTAGGCGCCGGTGATGTCGCGGGCCTTCAGCAGGTCGACGGCGTCGGCGCGGCTCGCGACGGTCCGCACCTCCAGGGCGTCGCCCGCCTCGTCCTTCACCGACTGGGCGAGGAGCTTCGCCTCGGGTCCGGAGCCGACGACGGCGACCGGAAGGTGGTTCGGCTCGGGGGTGACGAAGGCCCCCATGTACGCGAGTCCCATGCCGACGCACATCAGCAGCGGGTGATCAGGTGCGTCAGCACGTGGCGCAGGGCGTGCGACTTCATCGCGCACATCCTCCAATGGCGGCCGGAGACGACCGTCCGACTAGTTGGCTTATACAACTCTCTTTCAAGTTGTACTATACAACTAGCGATGGAGGAGGAGACCCCGTGACGACGGCCGAGACGCCCGACGAGACGACTGTCACCCCCGGCGCCCGCACCGCGGACGCGGCCGTGGAGACGATCCAGCGGGAGATGACGGCCTTCGCCCGCCGCGCCCGTGCGTCGGCCGGGCGCATGCACCCGGAGCTGTCCCTGGTGTCGTACACCCTGCTCGGGCACCTGGAGGAGCGGGACGGCTGCCGGGCCACCGACCTGGCCGCCCACTACGCCCTGGACAAGTCCACCGTCAGCCGCCAGGTGTCCGCCCTGGAGCGCGCCGGGCTCGTCGAGCGCCGCGTCGACCCGGACGACCACCGCGTCCAGGTCCTGCACCTGACCGAGGCCGGGCGGCGCATCCTGGCCCAGGTCACCGAGAGCCGCCGGGCCGCCGTCCGGGAGCGGCTCGTGGACTGGTCCGAGGAGGACCTGGCCCGCTTCTCCGCGTATCTGGAGCGGTACAACGCGTGGCCGACCGCTCCGGAGGACGGGGACCGGGACTGAGATCCCGCCCCCGGGCACGTACGGTTGACCGGTACGCACTGATCACGCCGGCCGCGACGTCCCCTCGCGCCGGTCCGAAAGGCCGCACCGCATGAACACCACCCGAGGCTTCACCGGACGCCCGCGCGGGGCCCGGCCGGGGCTGCCGCCCGGCCAGTACGACGCCGGCGACGACTGGCCCGTGCTGTCCGCCGAGGTCACCCCCGAGCTGGCGGCCGCCGACTGGACGTTCCGCGTCGGCGGCCTGGTCGCCGAGGAGCGCACCTGGGACTGGGCGGACGCCCACCGCCTGCCGGCGTCGGCGTACGCGGGTGACATCCACTGTGTGACGGGCTGGTCGAAGTTCGGGGTGCGGTTCGCGGGCGTGTCCCTGGACACCTTCCTGGACGCGGCGGCTCCCCTGCCGTCCGCCACGCACGCCGTCGCCTACGCGCACACCGGTTACACCGCGAACCTGCCGCTCGCGGACCTGACGGGCGGGCGCGCCTGGATCGTCCGGGAGTACGACGGGCGGCCGCTCGCCCCCGAGCACGGCGGCCCGGCGCGGCTGGTGGTGCCGCACCTGTACTTCTGGAAGAGCGTCAAGTGGATCGCCGGCCTGGAACTCCTCGACCACGACGAGCCCGGCTTCTGGGAACGGAACGGCTACCACGCGCGCGGCAACCCCTTCGAGGAGCAGCGGTACTCCGGTGACTGAGACGGCGACGCACGAGACAGCGCCCTTCACGCCCCCGACGCGGTTCGCCGTGCCGGGACGCATCGAGGTGGCGGGCGAGGTGGCCACGAGGTGGCAGACGGCCACCCTCGCGCAGGTCCGCCGGGAGACGCCCCACGCGTCCACCTTCCGGCTCGCGGTGCCCGGGTGGGCGGGCCACCTGCCCGGCCAGCACCTGATGCTGCGGCTCACCGCCGAGGACGGGTACACGGCCCAGCGGCACTACTCGCTGGCGTCCGCGCCGGACGACTCCGGGCACATCGAGCTGACCCTCGACCACGTCGAGGACGGCGAGGTGTCCGGCTGGTTCCACCGGGTGGCCCGGCCCGGTGACCGCATCGAGGTGCGCGGCCCGCTGAGCGGCTTCTTCGCCTGGCCCGGCGACCGGCCGGCGCTGCTGCTGGGCGCGGGCTCCGGGGTGGTGCCGCTGATGTCGATGGTCCGGCACCACCGGGCGCGGCGACTGACGGTGCCGCTGCGGATGCTGGTGTCCGCGCGCAGCCCCGAGGAGCTGATCTACGCCCGTGAGCTGGGCCCGGAGACGGTCCCCGTGTTCACCCGGAGAGCGCCGGCCGGGACGCCCGTGGGCCGGATGACGGCCGCGCACCTGGCGCCGCCGCTGGCCGAGCCGCCCGCCGGGGGCTGGGAGGCGTACGTGTGCGGTTCCAACTCCTTCGCGGAGCACGCCTCGCGCCTGCTGGTGGCGGCCGGCCAGCCGGTGGACCGCATCCGGATCGAACGCTTCGGCTGAGCCGGCCGCTTTCCCGGACTCCTCCGCGTCCGGGACGGCGACGGGGTGAGCGAGGTCGGCCGTACGGGGTACCTGACCCCTGCGGGTACTCGCACACGAGGCGCGGAGGTCGACATGCGAACCCGGGTGCGTGGCCGGCGCCTGCGGCACAATCCGCTGCGCCGCCGGTCGGACGTTTTCGAGGCGTGGACGACGGTGGTCGTCGCCCTCCTGCTGTTCGTGGGGGCACCGGCGCTGGGGGCGGCCACCGCGTGGTGGAGCCACACGGAGGCCCGGGCGGTCGCGGCGGAGCAGCGGGCCGAGCGGCACCGCGTGCGGGCGACGGTGGAGGGCAGCACCCCGGACACCCTCCCGTCGGTGCAGGCGGGCGGCCAGCACTCCTACCGTGCGACCGTTCGCTGGACCACACCGGAGGGCACCGAGCGGACCGACACCGCCCGGGTCCCGGCCGGTACCCGCCACGGTGACGCGGTGGACGTGTGGCTGGACTCCCGCGGCCGGAACGTCCCGGCGCCGATCCACGATTCCGCGGTCCTCCAGCACAGCGTCACCATCGGCGCCTGCACCACGGCCGGGGCGGCGCTCGCGGTGCTCCTGGCGCGCTGCGCCGTACGCAAGGTGACCATGCGGCGCCGGCTGGCCGAGTGGGACCGCGAGTGGGCCCTGATCGAACCGCGGTGGACGCACCGCCGGGCCTGACCGGTCGCACCTCCCTGACCTGCGGTTCGACGGGCCGAACGCCGACGGGGCGGGTCCCGCGATCAGGGCCTGGCGGGCCCTCCGACCGCTCCCGTACGGTGTGATCATCCGTACGGTCCGGCACCGGCTCCCAGCAAAGGCGGTTCTCGATGGCCCTGTTCGACCTTCCGCTCGACGAACTCCGCTCGTACCGCAGCGCGTCGGCCGAGCCCGAGGACTTCGACGCCTTCTGGAGCAAGACGCTCGCCGAGGCCCGTGAGCACGATCCGGCCGTCCGCTTCGAGCCAGTGGACACGGGTCTGTCCACGATGCGGGTGCACGACGTGACCTTCGCCGGGTTCGGCGGTCACCCGGTGAAGGGCTGGCTGACGCTGCCCGCTGCGGCGGAGGAACCGCTGCCGCTGGTCGTGGAGTTCGTCGGGTACGGCGGCGGGCGCGGGCTGCCCCACGAGCACCTGCTGTGGGCGTCCACGGGGCGGGCGCACTTCGTGATGGACACCCGCGGTCAGGGCAGCGCCTGGGGCGGCGGTGGCGGCACCCCGGACCCGGTCGGCGGCACCCCCGCGTACCCGGGTTTCATGACCCGCGGCCTGGACGCCCCGGAGCACTACTACTACCGCCGCGTCTTCACCGACGCCGTGCGCGCGGTCGAGGCGGCCCGCTCGCACCCGCTGACCGACGCGACGCGCACGGTCGCCCTCGGCGGGAGCCAGGGCGGCGGCATCACGATCGCCGTCGGCGGGCTGGTGCCGGACCTGACGGCCATCGCGCCGGACGTGCCGTTCCTGTGCGACTTCCCTCGCGCGACCACGCTCACCGACCGGCACCCGTACCGGGAGATCGGCCTGTACCTCAAGACGCACCGCGGCCGCACCGAGGACGCGCTGCGCACCCTGTCCTACTTCGACGGGGTGCACTTCGCGGCACGCGGCCGGGCGCCCGCACTCTTCTCGGCGGCCCTGGAGGACCAGACCTGCCCGCCGTCGACCGTCTTCGCGGCGTTCAACGCCTGGGCGCACGACGACAAGGCGATCGAGGTGTACGACTTCAACGACCACGAAGGCGGCGGGCCCTTCCAGGAGGCCGCCAAGCTGCGCTGGCTGCGTTCCCGCCACTGACCGGGACGGGAGCCTCTGACCGGGACGGGGGCCGGGGCGCCCTGTACGGCGCCTTGTGCGGCGGTGACGGACGGTCGACGCGCGGGTGAGGTTTCGGCCGAACCGACGGGCGGCTCTTCCCTGCTGGTTTAGACCAATGGTAGTTCTGGTGGCGCACCGAGCCCGCGCGGCTACCGCACGTCACGACAGGAGGGCGCGGCATGGCCCCCGCCACCCCGTACGACCACTCCCCCGCCGACGCCCCGCCCCTGTACCGGCGAGTGGCCGAACGACTGCTCGGCGAGCTGCACGACGGGACCTTCCCACCGGGCGGACGGCTGCCCGGCGAACGCCGGCTGGCCGAGCACTTCGACGTGAGCCGGGAGACCGTACGGCAGGCCCTCGAGGTCCTGCGCCGGGACGGGCTGCTCGCCACCGACCGGCGGGGCAGTCACGTCGCCCTGCCGGGACCGGCTCCGCAGAGCCCGGCGTCGCTGGCCTTCCCGGTCGGCGCGCGGTCGGCGGAGCCGTGCACCGGCGACCGGACCACCGTCGCCTGGGAGCCTCCGTCGCGGGAGCACGCCGAAGCGCTGGGGCTGGCGCCCGCCCGGCCGACCCTGGTGCACCGGTACACGTCCGCGACCGCGGACGGGAGCGGCCGGCGGACGGCCGTGACCTCGTTCTCCGCCGTGGCCCTCACCGAGGTCGAGGAGCTGGCCCGGTACCGCGGACGCGCCGACGGGTCCAACTCGGCGCAGCTGCGGCGGGCGTACGACTGGATGCGCGGGGCGGGCCTGACCCTGCACCACCGGGACACGATCACCCGGCTCGCGGACACCGAGTCCGTGCGGGTCGTCCGGCTGGTGCACGACCAGTTCGCGCGGCCCCTGGAGATCACGGACCTCCTCGTGGACGCCCGACAGGACGCGCTGGTCTACGAGTTCACGCTTCCGGCGGCCGGCTGACCCGGTCCGCGCCCGTCCTCACGACAGCCGCCGGGCCACGACCAGCCGGGCGCGCGGGCTGCCGTCGGGCCGGAGCCCGAACTCGGGCAGGGCCCGCAGCTCCGTGCGGAATCCGGCGCGGGCCAGTTCCCGGCCCACGTCCCCGAGCCGGAACGTCCGGTAGTACATGACGAACGGCGGCCGCCACAGCGCGTTGCGCACCCGCATCGCGGCGTCGAAGCCGAGCAGCGTCCAGTAGCCGCGGGAGCCGGGCCGGGGCGGGGCGACGACGGGGAAGGCGAAGCAGCCGCCCGGCCGCAGCACGGAACACACCTGGCCGAACAGCCCCGGCAGTTCGCGGGGCAGGAAGTGCCCGAAGGCGCCGAAGCTGACGACGAGGTCGAACGCGGGACCGAAGGGCAGGGCGCGGGCGTCCGCGCGCACCCAGGAGACCGCGGGCCCCTGGGGCACGGCGCGTTCCCGGGCGACCGCGAGCATGCCCGCGCTGAAGTCGACGCCCGTGACGCTCGCCCGGCACACCCGGGACAGCACGTCCACGCCGGCGCCGGTGCCGCAGCACAGGTCGAGCCCGGCGTCGAACGGCCCCGTCGATTCCAGGGCCGAGGCCACGGCGCCGAGCACCCGGTCCGGC
Organism: Streptomyces sp. AC602_WCS936; assembly: GCF_019049125.1. Lineage (NCBI taxonomy): Bacteria > Bacillati > Actinomycetota > Actinomycetes > Kitasatosporales > Streptomycetaceae > Streptomyces > Streptomyces sp. AC602_WCS936. Next base: position 97,634 of record NZ_JAGMUF010000054.1, read on the forward strand.
GTCCGGTACGGAGTGTGGTCGAACTTCGGCGCGAGCAGGTCGTAGCCGCGCTCGACCGACGACAGCGCCTGGACGACGAGTTCGCGCAGGGTGGGGCCTTCGGGGCTGAACATCGGGTCAGCCTAGGGCCTGCCCGGTGGGGCCCGCGGGGGCGCGCCGTTCTCGCAGCACCGTGAGGACGCGCTCGCACCAGCGGGCGTTCTCGCGCTCGAACGTGATCCCGGCGAGCAGGGTGAGGTAGGGCCCGACGCGGTCGGACTCCCGCAGGTGCTCCTCCTCGGTGCGGCCGTCCAGGAGGCGCTCGCGGACCCGTTCGTAGCGGGCGAGTTTGCCCAGGGCCCAGGTCCGGCGTTCCTCCACCAGCGTGCGGACCCGCTCGGGGTCGACGCCGTCCATGGCCTGCATCTTGATCAGGAACTCGTCGCGGACGGCGGTGGGGCGCCGGGTCGGCTCGGCGGCGAAGGCGCCCAACTGCTCGCGGCCGGCCGCCGTGAGCGAGAAGAGCCGCTTGGTGGGCCGGCGCTCCTGCGGCACCGTCCGGGCCTCGATGAGTCCGTCGCCCGCGAGGCGCTCCAGCTCGCGGTAGAGCTGCTGCGGCGTGGCCGGCCAGAAGTTGGCGAGCGAGACGTCGAACACCTTGGACAGCTCGTAGCCCGAGGCCTCGCCCTCCAGCAGGGCGGCCAGCACGGCGTACTTGAGAGACATGTCGACACGCTAGCAAGCAGGGGCTAGCCTGCTCCGCACCTATTCAAAAAGTTGGGTATTCCTTCAGGTGCCCACTGACTACAGGAGTTGCGATGCGGGCATTCCGTGCGGCGGTCGAGGCCCACGATCTCGACGCCGTCGAAGCGCTGCTGGCCGAGGACGTGGTCTTCACCAGCCCCGTCGTGTTCAAGCCCTACCGCGGAAAGGCGATCACGGCGGCGATCCTGCGTGCGGTCGCCCGCGTCTTCGAGGACTTCCGCTACGAACGCGTCATCGGCGAGGCGGACGGCCGGGACCACGCGCTGGTCTTCACGGCACGGGTGGGCGATCGCGAGATCGGCGGCTGCGACCTCCTGCACCTCGACGAGGACGGCCGGATCGACGAGCTGACGGTGATGGTGCGCCCGCTGTCGGGCGCGCAGGCGCTGCAGGCGGCGATGGGCGCGCAGTTCGAGCGGATCGCCCGGGAGGCGGGGGCGGTTTCGGAGGGCTGAGCCCCGCACGGCACACGCGGAAGACGGAACATCCGTCGCACCCACGGCGTTGAGGAGGGTGGGAGCCGGAAAAGGCGCCCGCGTTCCCGCCGTACCACGGCTTCCGTGGTACGGTGCGTGAAGCACTTGTGTACGCCCGGTCCCGGGCGCCGGTGCCTGTTTCTCCCTCGGTTCGCCGACCCGCCCGTCCAGTCGACCGGCGCGCCGGCTTCTCAGCACAACCTCGTGAGCGGACGTCTCGACCCGCTGTGTCCGAGGTGCTGTTCCCGCCGTCCGGAGGAGTGTCGTCCGACCCCTCGCGCGGCCTCTCACCCCTTCCTTCCGCATCTTCCGTGCCCGCGTCCTCGAAAGGACCGACCACCATGACCACCACACTCGAACACCCCCCGGTACGTCAGTCCCCGGCCGAGACCGTGAGCGGTGTCCTCGACATCGACGCGGGCGGGAAGGGGTACCTGCGTGGCCCGAGCCTCCAGCCCGAGCCCGCCGACCTCTCCGTCTCCCCCGCGCTGATCCGCCGCCACGGCCTGCGCAAGGGCGACCTGGTCGAGGGCGTACGCGGCGACCGACGCGCCCTGTCCGACGTCGTCCGGGTGGGCGGCCGCACACCCGAGCGGCAGGGCGGCCGGCGCCGCTTCGGCGACCTGACGCCGCTGCACCCGCACACCCGGCTGCGGCTCGAACACCCGGCGGCCGGAGCGACCGGACGCCTCGTCGACCTGCTCGCCCCGGTGGGCAAGGGGCAGCGCGGCCTGATCGTGGCCCCGCCGAAGACCGGCAAGACCGTCCTCCTCCAGCAGATCGCCGCCGCGGTAGCCGGCAACCACCCCGGCTCCCGCCTCATGGTGGTGCTGCTCGACGAGCGCCCCGAAGAAGTCACCGACATGCGCCGGGCCGTGCGGGGCGAGGTGTACGCCTCGACCTTCGACCACAGCGCCAAGCAGCACATCGCGCTCGCCGAGCTGGTGATCGAGCGGGCCAAGCGGCTGGTCGAGGCCGGCGAGGACGTCGTCATCCTCCTGGACTCCCTCACCCGGCTGTGCAGGGCGCACAACAACGCCGCCTCCTCCGGCGGCCGCACCCTCAGCGGCGGGGTCGACGCCGGGGCGCTGCTCGGACCCAAGCGATTCTTCGGCGCCGCCCGGCAGGCCGAGGAGGGCGGCTCCCTCACCATCCTCGCCACCGCCCTGGTGGAGACCGGCTCGCGCGCCGACGACTTCTACTTCGAGGAACTCAAGAGCACCGGCAACATGGAGCTGCGGCTCAGCCGTGAGCTCGCCGCCCGGCGCGTCTTCCCCGCCGTGGAACTGACCGGTTCCGGCACCCGCCGTGAGGAACTGCTGCTGTCCCCCGCGGAGTCGGCCGCCGTGACCGGGCTGCGGCGGGCGCTGCAGACCCGGGACGGGCAGTCCGGTCTGGAGACGCTGCTGGAGCGGATGCGCCGCACCCCGGACAACGCGACGTTCCTGCGCGCCGTCCAGCCGACGCTGCCCGCCGGCTGACGTCCGCCGTCGTTCCCGCTACGGCATCCGGGTGCTTGCGGGCGCGGCCCGGCCCGGGCAGCGTGGCGGTCCGGAGGTCCGTTCCTACGTTTGCGGTATGACTATCGGATTCTCATCCCGGGCGGTTCGCTCCACCTGTGTGCTCTGCGCGGCCGGGCTGCTGACGCTCATGCCCGCGGCCGCGGCCGCCCGCGCACAACGGCCGGACCCCGGTCCGCCCGGCGGGTCACAGGCGGCGGCGCCCGGGCAGGGGCTCCTGTACCGCTCCGGTACCCAGGTCCGGCCCCTTCGGGGTGCGCCCGAGGTCCCCGATGTCTCCGCGCTGTCCTGGGTGGTGGCCGACGCCGGCACCGGCGACGTGCTGGCCGCGCACGACGCGCATCGCAAGCTGCCGCCGGCCAGCACCCTCAAGACCCTGTTCGCGCTCACGGTGCTGCCGGTCCTGCCGGGCGGCATCCGCCACGAGGTGAGCGCGGACGAACTGTCCGGCATCGGGCCCGGCAGCAGCCTGGTGGGTGTCGTCGAAGGGCATACGTACCGGGTCTCCGACCTGTGGAACGGCGTCTTCCTGAACTCCGGCAACGACGCGGTCCACGTCCTCGCCTCGCTCACCGGCGGCTGGCGCGCCACGGCCGCCCGGATGCAGGCCGAGGCCCGCGCCCTCGGCGCCCGCGACACCCACGTGCGCTCGCCCGACGGCTACGACGCGCCGGGACAGGTGTCGTCGGCGTACGACCTCGCGGTCTTCGGCCGGGCGGGCCTCAGGAACCCGGACTTCGCCCGGTACTGCGCGAAGGTCGACGCGATGTTCCCCGGCCGCGACGGGGACTCGTACGGGATCATGAACACCAACCGGCTGCTCACCGGGGCGGACGGTGTGGAGCCGTACCCGGGGCTGATCGGCATCAAGAACGGCTACACCAGCAACGCCGGCAACACGCTCATCGCGGCCGCCCGCCGCGACGGACGGACCCTGGTGGTGACCGTGATGAATCCGCAGGAGGGCGGCGGCCACGCCGTGTACGAGGAGGCCCGCGCCCTGCTCGACTGGGGCTTCGAGGCGGACGGCCGCGTCGACCCGGTGGGATCGCTGGTGCCCGCTTCCGCGCGCCCGCGGCAGGGCCCCGAGGCCGTGCCCGCGTCGGTCACGACGGCCCGGCCGTCACGGGACGACGCGGGCTGGGCGGAGACCGGTGCGATCGTGGGCGTCGCCGGACTCGGCGCGGGCGCCATGGCACTGGCCCTCAGGCTCAAGCTGGTCCGGGTGGAGAAGGACTGACGCCGCCACGGCTCCCCTCCCCCTTCCCCCAGAAGACCGAATGGCCCGTCAGAAGACCGAATGGCCCGTCAGCGTCGTGAAGCGGTCCAGGGCGGCGACCCCGGCCACCGAGTTGCCCCGCTCGTCCAGGCCGGGGCCCCACACGCACAGCGTGCAGCGGCCCGGCACGACCGCGATGATGCCGCCGCCGACCCCGCTCTTGCCCGGCAGGCCCACCCGGTAGGCGAAGTCACCGGCCGCGTCGTACGTCCCGCAGGTCAGCATCACCGCGTTGACCTGTTTGGCCTGACTGCGGCTCAGCAGCCGGGTGCCGTCGGCGCGGATGCCGTGCCGGGCCAGGAAACCGGTCGCCAGGGCCAGATCGGCGCACGAGGCGGCCACGGAGCACTGCCGGAAGTACTGCTCCAGCAGGACCGGCACCGGGTTGTCGATGTTGCCGTACGACGCCATGAAATGGCCGAGGGCGGCGTTCCGGTCGCCGTGCGCGGTCTCGGAGGCGGCGACCTCCTCGTCGTAGGTCAGGTCCGGGTTGCCGCTCTCCGCGCGCAGGAAGGCGAGCAGTTCGCCCGCCGCGTCGCCGGTACGGGTGTGCAGGCGGTCGGTGACGACGAGGGCGCCCGCGTTGATGAACGGGTTGCGGGGGATGCCGTTCTCGTACTCCAGCTGCACCAGGGAGTTGAACGGGTTGCCGGACGGCTCGCGGCCCACGTGCTCCCAGAGGGCGTCGCCCTCGCGGGACAGGTCGAGGGCGAGGGTGAACACCTTGGTGATGGACTGCGCGGAGAAGGGCTCGCGCCAGTCCCCCACCCCGTACACCGTGCCGTCCGGCTCGGCGACGGCCATGCCGAAGCGACGCGGGTCGCAGGCGGCCAGCGCCGGGATGTAGTCGGCGGGCCGGCCGCTGCCCGGGGTCCGCTCGATCTCCTCGGCGATGCGTTCCAGGACCGGCAGGAAGGTCGTCGGCGTACTCATGATCGCCATTGTCCACGCGGGCCCGTCCCGGCGCGCAGCGGCGGGGAGGACCCCAGGCCGGGGGTGGGGCTGGCCACACCCCCGGCTCGGGTGCCAACGCCATTCTGCGACCGGACGGCCGTTCACATACTGAAGTACATGGTCAATTCAACGGTGCTCGTCGAGAGCACGCCCGCGCGTGGACAGGAAAAGGGACGCGAGAAGGGGAGCGACTTTTCCGAACTCAACCGGCGTATGGCCGACGCGGGGCTGCTGCGGCGCCGCCCGCTGTATTACACGGTCCGCTTCGGCCTGGTCGCCCTGGCGCTCGCGGGCGGTGTCGCCGCCTTCCTCCTGCTGGGGGACAGCTGGAGCCAGCTGTTCGTGGCGGTGGGGACGGCCGTCGTCTTCGGCCAGCTCGGACTGGCCGCCCACGACCTCGCCCACCGGCAGGTCTTCACCCGCCGGCGCCCCAGCGAGACCGGCGGACTGCTGGTGGCGAACCTGCTGCTGGGCATGAGCTACGGCTGGTGGATGAACAAGCACACCCGCCACCACGCCAACCCCAACCACGAGGAGAAGGACCCGGACGTCTCACCCGACATCCTGGTCTGGTCCCGGGGCCAGGCGAGCCGGGCCAAGGGAATCCCGCGTTTCATCGGGAAGCACCAGGCCGCGCTGTTCTTCCCGCTGCTGACGCTGGAAGGGCTGAATCTCAGCTTCAACAGTTTCAAGGCACTGCGCAGCCCCTCCATGAAACGGCCGGTCCTCGAGGGCACACTGCTCGTCGCCCACTTCGTCCTGTACTTCGGCGGCCTGTTCACGGTTCTCTCCCCCGGCAAGGCGCTCGCCTTCATCGCCGTGCACCAGGGCCTGTTCGGGATCTACCTGGGCTCGGTCTTCGCCCCCAACCACAAGGGCATGCCGATGATCGAGGAGGGCACGCGGCTCGACTTCCTGCGCCGTCAGGTCCTCACCTCCCGCAACGTACGCGGGGGGTTCTTCGTCGACGCGTTCATGGGCGGCCTGAACTACCAGATCGAGCACCACCTCTTCCCCAGCATGCCGACCCCGGCCCTCGGCAGGGCCCAGGTCATCACCGAGCGGTACTGCGCCGAACTGGGCGTCCCGTACCACCAGACGGGGCTGCTGGCCTCGCACCGGGAGGCGCTGCGCCACATGAGGAGCGTCGGGGAGCCGCTGCGCAACGCCCGCTGAGTACCCGTGCGGTGTCCCGGCGTACCGCGGTCAGCTCTGCAGTACGCCGGTGCCGAGCAGCCCGAACAGCAGGAGGCCGACCGCGATCCGGTAGATCACGAACGCGTTGAAGGAGTGCTTGGCGACGAACTTCAGCAGCCAGGCGATGGAGGCGTAGGCCACCACGAAGGAGACGAGGGTGCCGACCGCCAGGGGTGCGGCGCTCGTCCCGGTGCCGAGGGCGTCCTTCAGTTCGTAGAGACCGGCGCCGGTCAGGGCGGGGATGCCGAGGAAGAAGGAGAGCCGGGTCGCGGCCACCCGGTCCAGGTCGAGCATCAGGGCGGTGGACATGGTGGCACCGGAGCGGGAGAAGCCGGGGAAGAGGAGGGCGAGGATCTGGGAGCCGCCGACCAGCATCGCGTCCTTGAAGGAGGTGTCGTCCTCCCCCCGCTTGTGCCGGCCGGTCCGGTCGGCCACCCACATCACGCCGCTGCCGACGATCAGCGAGCCGGCGACCACCCACAGCGAGGCCAGCGGGCCCTTGATCAGTGGCTTGGCGGCCAGGCCCACGAGCACGATCGGGATCGTCGCCGCGATGACCCACCAGGCGAACTTGTAGTCGTGGTGGTAGCGCTCCTCACGGTCGGTCAGCCCGCGCAGCCAGGCCGAGACGATCCGCGCGATGTCCCTGCGGAAGTAGACGAGTACGGCGGCGATCGCGCCGACCTGGATGACCGCCGAGAATCCGATGACGGCGTCGTCGTCGACGGGGATGCCCATCAGCCCTTCGACGATCTTGAGGTGGCCGGTCGAGGAGACCGGGAGGAACTCGGTCACCCCCTCGACGGCTCCGAGGACGACGGCCTGACCGATGCTGATGGCGCTCATGGCATCCATGTCCTACTACACGCGGTGAGCGGCTCCCCGTCACCGCCGGAGCGCGTCGGCCTCCGTCACCCCCGTGAGCGCCGCTCCCAGGCCTCCTTGCCCCCGGACTCGCACTTGCGCGCGCACTGGTTGCACGGGAAACGAACCGTGGTTCCGGTGTTACCGTGCAGACATGGCAGCCAGGACAGCCGGTGCGCGGCTCGAGGAACGGTGGCGGGAGATCCTCTCGGTGCACGCGCGCACGCTGTGCGAGATCGACCGCGTGCTGCACCCGCACGGTCTGGGCGCGAGCGACTTCGAGGTGCTCGACATCCTCGCGACCGAGGGGCCCGAGGAGGGCTCGCAGTGCCGGGTGCAGAACCTCGTCGGCCATGTCCACCTGAGCCAGAGCGCGCTGTCGCGCCTCATCGCCAGACTGGAGAAGGACGGGCTGGTGGTGCGCTCGATGTGCGCGGAGGACCGGCGCGGTGTGTACGTCGCCCTGACCCGCAGGGGCCGCGACCTGCACGCGGAGGTGCTGCCGCTGCAGCGGGCCGTACTGGCCCGCATGCTCGGCGACGACGCGGGTTCTCCGCTCTAGGGACTAGGGGCGGGCCAGCAGGGTGCGTACGCCGTCCGACGTGAGCGTGAGGCGGTGCTCGGAGCCGGCGTCGATGGACAGCGACAGGTCGTCGGCCGGCCACTGCGCGGCGAGGGCGCCCAGCGGCACCATGCGGTAGCGGGAGACGTACGGCAGCAGGTCCGCCATCTGGAGCTCGGACGTGAAGACCGGCACCACCTGCCGGCCCCCCTGCTGTTCCAGTACCGGAAGCGCGAGCATCCCCGGATCGGCGGCGTCCTGTTCGTTCGCGTCGTCGGGGACGGGGACGAGGACGTCGCTGCTCGCGAGCGTGTCGAGCGCCGCCGTGTCCTCGGTGTTCTCGGCAAGGGCGTCCAGCGCGCGCTGGGCGGGCGAGACGGAGTTGTCGTTCGCGGGTGTTTCCATGACAGATCCCTGGTCGCGGCAGTGGGGTTCCCGCCTCGAATGATCGGCGCGGGGGCGGTCCAGCCTCGCGTACCCGATCGCCCAGGCCGCAATCCTGTTCGACGATTCGCCCGGAATGTGAGGAGTGGGGCCCGGGGGTTACCCGGAGGTTCCGAACGCCCCCGCAGGCCCCACAGGGGCCGAGCCACGGACCGGGAGAAGGCCTCATGTCCCACAGCACCAGCGCCCGAGAGGTGGCCGACGCCATCAAGGACGTCGACTTCCCCGCGGGCAAGGACGATCTGATCCGGGCGGCCCGCGAGGCGGGCGCGTCGCAGGACGCCGTCGCCGCGCTGCGCGGCATACCGCCCGAGAGCTACGCCAACCGCGAGGAGGTGGCCCGGTCGGTGCGCGTGGACCCCGCCTCCGACCTCGGCACGTCCCCCGCGCAGCGCGCCGAGCAGGCCCGTGCGGGCGGGAAGCCCGGCCAGTCGCAGCACCTGCGCGAGGTGCCGAAGCCGCCCGTGGAGGAGGAACTGGACCGCGGCCGGGACCGCTGACGACCCGGTGCGGGGCGGGAGCAGGGGGCGCCGCGACCCGATCATCTGATCACAGGGTGGCCCACTTGATCGATCATAAGGGCGATGGGGTTAGCATATGAGCGCCGCCTAGCTCGAAAGATAGAGACGTGACTGTCAACGACGACTCGTTCACCAACTGGAAGAACCGCGAGGAGATCGCGGAGTCGATGATCCCGATGATCGGGAAGCTGCACCGTGAGCGGGACGTCACCGTCCTGCTGCACAGCCGCTCCCTGGTGAACAAGTCGGTGGTCAGCATCCTCAAGACCCACCGCTTCGCCCGGCAGATCGCCGGCGCGGAGCTGTCGGTCACCGAGACGATGCCCTTCCTGCGGGCCCTCACCACGCTCGACCTCGGCCCCTCGCAGATCGACATCGGCATGCTCGCCGCGACCTACAGGAGCGACGACCGCGGGCTGTCGGTGGAGGAGTTCACCGCCGACGCCGTCGCCGGGGCCACCGGCGCCAACAAGATCGACCGTGGCGAGGGCCGCGACGTCGTCCTGTACGGCTTCGGCCGCATCGGCCGGCTCGTCGCCCGTCTGCTCATCGAGAAGGCCGGCTCGGGCAACGGCCTGCGCCTGCGCGCCATCGTCGTCCGTGGCGGCGGCGAGCAGGACCTCGTCAAGCGCGCCTCGCTGCTGCGCCGCGACTCGGTGCACGGCCAGTTCCAGGGCACGATCACCGTCGACGAGGACAACAGCACCATCCTCGCCAACGGCAACGCCATCAAGGTGATCTACGCCGACGACCCGACGCAGGTCGACTACACGGCGTACGGCATCAAGAACGCCATCCTCATCGACAACACCGGCAAGTGGCGCGACCGCGAGGGCCTGTCCAAGCACCTGCGCCCCGGCATCGACAAGGTCGTGCTGACCGCGCCGGGCAAGGGCGACGTCCCCAACATCGTGCACGGCGTCAACCACGACACCATCAAGCCGGACGAGCAGATCCTGTCCTGCGCGTCCTGCACCACCAACGCGATCGTCCCGCCGCTGAAGGCGATGGCTGACGAGTACGGCGTGGAGCGCGGCCACGTGGAGACCGTCCACTCGTTCACCAACGACCAGAACCTGCTGGACAACTACCACAAGTCGGACCGCCGCGGCCGCAGCGCGCCGCTGAACATGGTGATCACGGAGACGGGTGCCGCCTCCGCCGTCGCCAAGGCCCTCCCGGACCTCAAGGCGAAGATCACCGGTAGCTCGATCCGCGTCCCCGTGCCGGACGTCTCGATCGCGATCCTCAACCTCCAGCTCGCCCGCGAGACCACCCGCGAGGACGTGCTCGACCACCTGCGCGAGGTGTCGCTGACCTCGCCGCTCAAGCGCCAGATCGACTTCATCAGCGCGCCCGACGCGGTCTCCAGCGACTTCATCGGCTCGCGCCACGCCTCGATCGTGGACGCCGGCGCGCTCAAGGTCGAGGGTGACAACGCCATCCTCTACCTCTGGTACGACAACGAGTTCGGCTACTCCTGCCAGGTCGTCCGCGTCGTCCAGCACGTCTCCGGGGTGGAGTACCCGACGTACCCGGCTCCGGCGGTCTGATCGCCGCAGTACGTGGAAAGGGGCGGTGGGAGGTTGTCTCCCGCCGCCCCTCGCGCACGCCGGGTCAGGACGTGAGGCCGTCCACGAACAGCCGGGTCAGCGCGGTCGGCGCCGTGATGGCGGTGCCGACGACGACGCTGTGCGCGCCCGCCGCGAGGGCCTGCGCGGCCTGCTCCGGCGTGGCGATCCGGCCCTCGGCGATCACCGGGGTGGCGAGCGCCCCGGCGAGGTCGGTCACCAGGGCCAGGTCCGGGGCGGTCTGGACCGGCGAGCCCGGCACGTAGCCGGACAGGGTGGTGCCGACGAAGTCGGCTCCCTCGGCGGCCGCCGTCCGCCCCTCGCCGAGCGTCGACACGTCGGCCATGACCTGGGCGCCCGCCGCGTGGACGGCCTCGACGAGTTCGGCGAAGGTGCTTCCGTCGGGGCGTGGGCGGGCGGTGGCGTCGGCCGCGACGACCGCGGCGCCCGCCTCCACGAGGGCGAGCGCGTGGCGCACGGTCGGGGTGATGAAGACGCCGCTGTCGCCGTCCTTCCACAGGCCTATCACCGGGAGGTCGACGGCCGCGACCGTGGCGGCTACGACCTCCGGGGCGTTGACGCGTACGGCCGCCGCGCCGCCGTCGCGTGCCGCGAGGGTCATCCGGACCAGGGTGTCGGTGTGGCGCATCGGGTCTCCGGGCGGGGCCTGGCAGGAGACGATCAGGCGGCCGGCCAGGGCTGCGGCCAGGGGCGGGGCCGGGGTCATGTGGCAGCTCCCGTGGTGTGAGGGTGGTGCAGGGGCAGGGTGCGGGTCAGCGCGGCCGCTCCGAGGACGGCTGCGTCGGCTCCGCCGTGCGGCGGCACCGGGCGCAACGCCCGCAGCGGGGGCATGAGTTCCGCGGTGAACGCCGCGCACAGGGCGTCCCAGTACAGGGCGCCGATGCGGGGCACGCCGCCGGCGACGGCGACGCGGTGCGGGCCGAGGGCGTTGGCGAGGCCGCCCAGGGCACGGCCGGTGGCGCGGGCGCCGAGCGTGATGGCCGACGTGGCGTGCGGGTCGCCGTCGGCGGCGCGTTCGGCCACGGTCTGGAGCCGGTCGGCCCGCCGCCCGCCGAGCCGGGTGTAGTGGGCGGTGATGGCGGGGCCGGCCGCGATCGCCTCCAGGTGGCCGGTGGCCCCGCAGGTGCAGGGCAGTCCGTCCGCCTCCGGGCTCGGCAGGTGGCCGAGGTGCCCGGCGATTCCGGCGGCGCCGTGCAGCATGCGTCCAGACGCGGCGACGGCGCCGCCGACGCCGGTGCCGACGGCCGCGTAGACGAGGGTGGCGTCGTCGCCGAGGCCGGCGAGTTCCGTCGCGGCGGCGGCGCGTACGTCGTTGTCGCAGGCCACGGGCGCGCCGGTGCGGATGGCGAGGCCGGCGGCCAGGGCGGTGCCGGCCCAGCCGCGGATCGTGTCGGTGGCGCTGGTGACGGTTCCGGCGGCGGGGTCGATGACGCCGGCCGCGGCGACGCCGATCGCCGCCGTGCCGGGCGCCCACACCTCGCGGGCGGCCCCGGCCAGCGCGTCGAGCACCGCCTCCGCGCCCTCCGCCGCCGGGGTGGGCACCGTATGCCGGGCCAGGACGGTGCCGTCGGCCGCGACCAGGGCGGCGGCGATCTTGGTGCCGCCGAGGTCGAGGCCGATCACCGGCGCGTCGGGGGTCCGTTCGTTGAGGTGGCGTCCGTTCACGTGCCGTCCGTTCACGTGCCGTCCGTTCATCGGACGGGCAGCAGCCCGGCGCCGCGCAGGTGCCGCTCGACGTGGGCCACCGACGCCTCGCCCAGCTGGATCTGCGGCGCGGCGGTCGTGCCGTGCGTGAACACCCCGAGCAGGCGCAGCGCGTGCTTGAAGGCGCCGATGGCCGAGGAGTTGCGGCCCATCTCGGCCTCGGGGCCCGCGTCGACCAGTCCGAACAGCTCGACGAGCCGCTCCTGTTCCTTCACGGCGCGATCCAGGTCGCCGCCGCGTACGGCGTCGTAGAGACGGACGTACCCGGCGGGGTCGACGTTGCCCAGGCCGGGGACGACACCGTCGGCGCCGGCCAGCAGGGCGGCGTCCACGGTCAGTTCGGAGCCGGTGAGGATGCTGAAGGAGGGGGCCGGGCCGTCGGTGCGTCCGTGGCGTCCGCCGAGTTCGACGATCAGGCGGCGCAGGCCGCCCTCGTCGCCGCTGCTGTCCTTGAGGCCGGCCAGGGTTCCGTCCACGGCGAGGTCGCGCACCAGGGCGGTGGAGAGCTTGCTGTGTACGGAGACGGGCAGGTCGTAGGCGTACAGGGGCAGGTCGACGGCCGAACGGACCGCGCGGAAGTGGCCGGCGATCTCACGCGGGTGCGTGCGGGCGTAGAAGGGCGCGGTCGACACCAGGGCGTCGGCGCCCGCCTTCCGGGCGGCGTCGGCGTGCTCGAGGACCCGGGGCGTGGTCGTGTCGATGGCGCCGGCCAGCACGGGCACCCGCCCGGCGACAGCCTCGACGACCGTCTCCAGGGCGATCGCCCGCTGCCGGTCGGTGAGGAAGGCGACCTCGCTGCTGGAGCCCAAGGCGAACAGCCCGTGCACTCCCCCGCTGACGAGGTGCTCGACGAGCCGGGTGAGCGAGGCGGTGTCGACCTCGCCCGACGCATCCAGGGGGGTGCAGACGGGCGGCACGACGCCGCGCAGGGGCTGGGACGAGGACATGGTGTCTCCTGGGGCTTGCGAGTGGTGGTACGGGGTGGGACGGGCCGCCCGCCGCCGCGTCGTGGGCGGGCGTGCGGGCGGCCCGTGGCCTGGCTACGGCGAGGTGACGGTGAGCGTCGAGTCGCCGTAGGAGTACTGGTTGCCGCGGACCTCGTAGGTCGCGGTCGTCGTCACGCTGCCCGCGGTGGCGTTCGCGGGGACGGTGACGGGGATCCTGACGTTGGCGCCCTGGCCGGGGTTGAGGGCGGGCATGGTGACCTCGGGGGCGCTCCAGCCCTGGGGCAGCTTCAGGGAGACCGTGCCGGCGGGGAGCCGCACGTCGTTCTGGCTGACGACGCGCACGGTGACCTCCGTGGTCTTCCCGGCGGGCAGGGACGCGGGCGGCGTGACGGTGACGGGCGCGCAGACTCCGCCGAGCCACTTCAGGTCGAAGGACGAGTAGGTGATGTGCTTGTAGTCGTCCCGCTCCCACAGCAGGCCCATCCGCGCATTGGCCTCCGTGCCGTCGCCGAGCGGGGTGAGCGTCGAGTAGGCGGCCGAGCCGGCCTCGACGGTCTTGCGCACCGGCCAGTTCTGCCCGTTGTCGCAGGAGAGGCGGACGGTGAGGTTGCTGCGGCTGTTGGTGGTCGCGGTGTTGCTGAACATCAGCCAGGAGGCGCGCGGGTGGGAGGCCGGTACATCGGGGGCGAAGCGGGCGATGGAGCCGTTGTTGGCCGGGTCGGGCAGTTCCTTGTCCTGCTGGAACGGGGTGTAGGTGACGCCGCCGTCGGTGGAGTAGGCGATTGTGCGGTACGGCTTCGAACGGTTGTTGAGCATGACGCGGCCGTCGGAGAGCTCGACGGTCTTGTTCTCGTCGCCGCCCGGTCCGACGGGGGTGCCCATCCTCCAGGTGGCGCCGTGGTCGTCGCTGTAGGCACTGACCGCGTAGTTGGCGCCGTTGTGGCGGATGGCGTACTGCTGGATGAGGCGGCCCGCGTACTCGCCGTGCCGCAGCTGGATGCCCTCGCCGGAGGCCGCGAACATGCCGGCCCAGGCCGGGTTCTTGATCTCGGCGGTGATCCGCTCGTGCTTCCAGGTCAGTCCGTCGTCGTCGGAGTAGCTGTAGTCGGCCTGGAGGACATCCGGGTCGCTCTCGTCGTTGCCGGTCGCCGAGCCGAAGAAGCCCTGGTTCACGGAGGCCGCGTAGAAGAGGAAGATCCGCCCGGTCTCCCGGTCCACCAGGAGGCTGGGGTCGCCGTAGCCCTTGGGGGCGGCCTCCTTGCGGACGGTCTGCTGCGCCTGCCAGGTGGTGCCTCCGTCGGTGCTGCGCCGCACCACGACACCGATGTTGCCCGGCAGGTCGCCCAGGGTGGGCCGGGCGTCGTAGGCCGCGATCAGCGTGCCCTCGGTGGTCCGGGTCAGGGCGGGGATGCGGTAGTAGGGGGAGCCGGTGCCCGCGGTGGCGAGGTCTTCGGAGGTGAGCGTGCCGACGGCCGCCGCCCGCGCGGTGTCGGCGCCGTGTGCGGCGGGGACGGTGGCGGCCAGGACGGTCAGGGCGGCGGTGCCGATGGCCAGGGTGACTCTTCGCTGCATGAACAGGCCTCTTCTCGAGTGAGGGGTCAGGCGAGTCGGTGGTCGTGCAGTACGGAGAGAGCTGTGGGTGCCTCGGAGCGGGGAACGGTGAACAGCTCCCGCAACCAGGCGAGTTGTTCGCGCCGGTGGTGGCCGCCGCCGCCCTCGTGGCCGTTGAACTCGTAGACGCGCACGTCCTTGGGGCCGCCGTAGCGGTGGTAGGCGGCGAAGCACGTCGAGGGCGGGCAGATCTCGTCCATCATGGCGATGGAGAAGAGCGCCGGGGCCGAGGCGCGCGCGGCGAGCAGGGCCGCGTCGAAGTAGGAGAGCGTGGTGAGGACGGTTCCGGTGCGGTGGCGGTGCAGCCGCAGGTACTCCGCGATCTCGGTGTAGGGCGGCCGGGCGGCGACGGTCGCCGCGCGCCGTATGTCGCAGAGGAAGGGGACGTCGGGCAGCACGCCCGCCAGCCCGGGCAGCAGCCCGGCGACCGCGAGGGCGATGCCGCCGCCCTGGCTGATGCCGGTGACGACGACCTTCGACGGGTCGACGGACGGGTGGGCGAGGGCGGCCTCCACGAAGCGCACCGCGTCGGTGAAGACCCGGCGGTAGTAGTGGTCGTGGGGGCTTTCGACGCCGCGGGTGAGGAAGCCGGGGACGGTGCCGGTCAGGGCGGCGGTGTCGGGGGTGTCCCCGCCGGCCGTGGACCAGCCCTGGCCGCGGGTGTCCATGATGAAGTGCGCGTAGCCGGCGTTGGCCCACAGAACCTGCTCGTGCGCCAGGCCGCGACCGCGCCCGTAGCCGAGGAACTCGACCACGCAGCCGAGCGGACCGCTCGTCCGGACCGGCAGGTGCAGCCAGCCCCGGACGGGCTCGCCGGCGAAGCCCGGGACGGTCACGTCGTGGGTCGTCACCTCGGTGAGGCCGGTGTCCACGGGCGTGAAGCGGGCGGCGCCGCCCTGGGAGCGGGACTCCCGGAGGGTCCGGTCCCAGAAGGCGTCGAGGTCGGCGGGCTCGTCGAGGTCGGGCCGCAGTGCCAGGCACTCGGCGAGGGTGAGGTCCGTCAGTGGCATGAGTGGAGCCCCGGTGGGTGAGGCGTGCGCGCTGCGCAGCGCGAAGGTGCGGAAGGGGAGGAGGGAACGGGTCGGTCCGACCTCCGACGTCTCAAGAGCAGACGTCTGATGTCTGTTGTCCTGGGACACTAAAGATCCGGACGACGGCCGTCAAGTGCCCTTTCGAAGGCCGCCGGCTTGCGGCCGTACACAGAAGGCGCCCCCGCCACCGCGAGGGCGCCTCCGGGCCGGTCCGGTCGGTCAGCGGCGGGCGCGGGCCTCCGCGATCCGCTGCCGCACGGGCGCGTAGTGCTCCGCCAGCGCCTCCGCGAACTCGGCCGCGTCCCGCGCCCGCACCGCGTCCACGATCCGCTGGTGGTTGGCGATGGTGGCCGCCTCGTGCTCACGGGTGAAGACGTCGAGGTGCGGCGCGACGATGACGTAGACGTCCCAGAAAGCGGACGAGAGCTGTCCGACGAGGTCGTTGCCGAGCGGGGCGAGGAGCAGGGTGTGGAAGGCCCGGTCGGCCTCGACGAAGCCGTTCCCCTCCCCCGCGCCCGCCCTGCGCATCTCGTCGACGTGGGCGGCGAGGCGGTCGATCTGCTCGTCGCTCAGGGAGGTGACGAGCCGTTCGGCCATGCCCCGCTCGAACAGCTCGCGCACCTCGATGAGGTCGCTCATCACCTGGAAGTCGTCGTCGGGACTGAGCAGTCCCCGGAAGGCCAGGCTCTCCACCAGGGCGGACAGGCTCAGCCGTCCCACATAGGTGCCGTGTCCGTGCCGCACCTCGACGATGTCGAGCGCGGTCAGGATCCTGATCGCCTCCCGCACGCTGGAGCGGCTCGCGCCGAGCGCCTCGCACAGGGCGGGCTCGGTCGGCAAGGGGTCTCCCGGGCGCAGCTCGTTGCGCAGGATGTAGGCCTTGATTCCGTCCACGACTTCCTGCCGCAACGGTTGTCGCGCCGTCTTGGGCTCCGGCACCGAATGCCGAATCGCCCTTTGCCCCACCGCCACCTCTTGACCCCTCTCATTTGCCCAGCTACGTTCCCACGTTATCAAGCATCAGACATCAGACGTCTGATGCACTGTCGGTGAGGCGCCGACCACACTCGCCTCCTTCGGCTCGACCAACTCTCATCTCCCGCATGGAGGACTCCTTGTCCGCGCGCAGTGCAGCCGGCGTCGATCGCCGCACTTTCATGAGATACACGAGTGCCATCGGTGTGGCGACCGCGATCACCGCGGGGCTGTCGGCCTGCGGGGGCCCGGCCTCCAGCGGAGACGGTACCGGTGGTTCGGGCGGTGACGGCGACACCATCGAGGCCGGCATCGCCTACCCCCTGTCCACCGGCTTCGACCCGATGATCACCTCGGGTGCGACCCCGTACGCCGCCAACATGCACATCTTCGAAGGTCTGGTCGACCTCGACCCGGTCACGCTCGTGGCGCGGCCGACGCTGGCCACCGAGATGCCGAAGAAGATCAACGCGACGACCTACCGGGCCACCCTGCGCAAGGGCGCGACCTTCCACGACGGCTCCGCGGTCACCGCCGACGACGTGGTGTTCAGCTTCGAACGCGTCCTGGATCCGAAGAACGCCTCGCTGATGGCGCAGTTCGTCCCGTTCATCGACCGGGTCACCGCGGTCGACGCGTCGACGGTCGAGTTCAAGCTCAAGTACGCCTTCGCGCTCTTTCCCTCCCGGATATCCGTGGTCCGGATCGTGCCGAAGAAGATCGCGGGTGCCGACGCCAAGGCGTTCGACTCCAAGCCGGTCGGCTCCGGTCCGTACCGGTTCGTGTCGGCGGTCCGCGAGGACAAGATCGTCATGGAGAAGTACGACGAGTACAACGGCCCGCACCCCGCCAAGGCCAAGAAGATGGTCTGGCGCCTGATCTCCGACCCGTCCGCCCGGGTCAGCGCGCTCAAGTCCGGCCGGGTGCAGGCCATCGAGGACGTGCCCTACATCGACGTCAAGGGCTTCACCGGCCAGGACAAGGTGGAGTCCGTCCAGTCCTTCGGGCTGCTCTTCCTCATGTTCAACTGCGCCGACGCGCGCTTCGAGGACAAGCGGGTCCGGCAGGCCCTGCACTACGCACTCGACACCGATAAGATCATCTCGACCGCGCTGCTGGGCAACGCGGCGGCCGCCACCGGATACGTCCCGGCCACCCACCCCGACTACCACAAGGCCGCGACCGTGTACGCGCACGACCCGGCCAAGGCCAAGAAGCTCCTCGCCGAGGCGGGCGTGGACAAGCTGTCCTTCACCCTGATGCTCACCGACAACGGCTGGGTCAAGGACATCGCGCCGCTGATCAAGGAGAGCTGGGCGGCGGTCGGTGTCGACGCCTCGCTCGACATCCAGCAGTCCGCCGCGCAGTACGCCGAGATCGACAAGGGGAACTTCCACGCCCTGGCCGCGCCCGGCGACCCGTCCGTCTTCGGCAACGACGCCGACCTGCTGCTGCGCTGGTTCTACTACGGCTTCTGGCCGGAGAACCGCTACGGCTGGAAGGGCACCCCCGCCTACAAGCGGGCCAAGTCGCTGCTCGACAAGGCCGCGGCGGAGCCCGACGCCGGCAAGCGCAAGGAGCTGTGGGGGCAGGTCACCGACCTCGTCGCCGACGAGGCCGCCCTCTACCCGGTCCTGCACCGCAAGCTGCCCACCGCCTGGCGGGAGGGCACCCTGACCGGGTTCGAGCCGCTGCCCACCACCGGCCTGTCCTTCATCGACGTCGGCCGCGCCTGAGCCCGTACGCCCAGGCCGCCGGGCCGCCGCCGCACCGCACCGCACCGCACCGCACCGCACCGCACCGGTCGGCGGTGGCCCCCGGCCCAATCCCTAGGAACCTCACGATGGTTGCATTCCTCCGGCTCGCGCTGCGCCGCGTCGCGATGATGCCGGTGATGGTCCTCGGCATCGCGCTGCTGGTCTTCGTGGTCCTCCAGTTCTCGCCGACCGACCCCGCGTACAACGCGCTGGGAGAGTCGGCGAGCCCTGAGGCACGGGCCGCGTTCGCCGAGGCCAACGGACTCGACGACCCCCTGCCCGTGCGCTACTTCGCCTTCCTGGGCGATCTGCTGCGGGGGGACCTCGGCGTCACCATGTCGCCCAGCCAGCCCGTCACCGACCGGATCGCCACCGCGTTCCCGCTCACCCTGCAGCTGACCCTGCTCGGGCTCGCGCTGGCCGTCGTGCTGGCGCTGGTCTTCGGCGTCCTGAGCGCCGTCTACCGCGACCGCTGGCCCGACCAGGTCTTCCGGGTGCTGTCGATGGCCGGCATCGCCCTGCCCTCGTTCTGGCTCGGTGTGCTGCTCATCCAGCAGTTCGCGCTGAACATGCCGCTCTTCCCGACCGGTGGCTACGTCAATCCGGCCGACTCCTTCACCGGCTGGCTGGAGAGCATGGCGCTGCCCGCGGTGTCGCTGGCCCTTCCCGTCGCCTCGTCGCTGGCCCGGCTGATCCGCACCTCGATGGTCACCGAACTCGACCGCGACTACGTCCGCACCGCCCGGGGCAGCGGCCTGCCGCCGTTCCTGATCATCCGCTCGGTGCTGCGCAACGCCCTGGTCACGCCGCTGACCGTGCTGGGCGTCAAGGTCGGTTACATGCTCAGCGGTGCCGTCGTCATCGAGGCGATCTTCGACCTGCCCGGCATGGGCAAGCTGATCCTCGAAGGCGTCAACGGAGGCGACGTCGGCCTGGTCCAGGGCACCGTGCTCACCATCGCCGTCGCCTTCCTCGTGGTCAACGTCGTCGTCGACCTGCTGTATCTGCTCGTCAACCCGCGCATCAGGACGGTGTGATGTTCGCTCCACGTTCCCTCGCCGGGCGGCTGGCCCGGCCCGGCACCCGCCTGCGCCGCCTACCCCTGTCCTCACGGATCGCCCTCGGCATCCTGCTGGTGGTCGTGCTGGGCGCGGTGTTCGCCCCGCTGCTCACCCAGGACCCCCTGGCCACCGGCATCCCCGCCCAGGCTCCGGGCTCCGACCACTGGTTCGGCACCGACCGGGCCGGCCGGGACGTGTTCGCCCGGGTCGTCCACGGTGCGCGCTACTCGCTCGTCATCGGTCTCGGCGCGACCCTGCTGGCGCTGGTCCTCGGTTCCGCGCTCGGCGCCCTGGCGGCCACCTCGCGCAAGCTCGCCGACGAGTCGGTGATGCGCACGCTCGACGTCGTGATGTCCTTCCCGCCGATCGCGCTGGCCGCCGTGCTCGTCGCCGTCTTCGGGCCCAGCGTCCCGGTCATCATCTTCACCATCGCCTTCGTGTACTCGCCCTCGCTGGCCCGCGTGGTGCGGGCCAACGTGCTGGAGCAGTACGGCGAGGACTACGTCGCCGCCGAGCAGGTGATCGGCGCGCGCCGCACCCACATCGTGGCCCGGCACGTCGCGGTCAACTGCGCGGCGCCGGTGCTGGTGTTCGCGACCGTCATGGTGGCCGACTCGATCATCTTCGAGGCGAGCCTGTCCTTCATCGGCGCCGGTGTGCAGGACCCCGACCCCAGCTGGGGCAGCGTGCTGGCCTACGGCCGGCAGATCCTGCTGTCGGGCGGCTGGTGGGCGACGCTCTTCCCGGGCCTGTGCGTCCTGATCACGGTGCTCGCGCTGAACGTCCTGTCCGAGGGCATGACGGATGCCGCCGCCTCGCCGGACAGGTCCCGCACCGGCGGCACCGACTCCGACGACGACCTCGCCGCCGCCTCGACGCCCGTGGCCGAGGGCGCCGACGTGGACGCCGCGCTCGCCGAACTGGCGGCCCGGCTCACGGCCGCGGAGCCCGCCGTCCCGCCGCTGCGCGAGGACGCGCCGGACCTGCTCGTCGTGCGCGACCTGTCCATCCGGTTCCCCGACCGCTACGGCGACACCCGCGTCGTCGACGGCATCTCCTTCACCGTCCGTGAGGGCGAGACGCTGGGGCTGGTCGGCGAGTCCGGCTGCGGCAAGTCCATCACCAGCCTCGCGATCATGGGCCTGCTGGCCCGCAACGCCGAGGCCGAGGGCGAGATCCGCTACCGGGGCCGCGACCTGCTGAAGCTGTCCCCGAAGGAACGCCGGGCGCTGATGGGCCCGGAGATCGCCATGGTCTACCAGGACGCCATGTCGTCCCTGAACCCGTCCGTGCTGATCGGCACCCAGCTGAAGTGGCTCACCTCCCGCGGCGGCACCCGCACCCCCGCCGAGCTGCTGGAGCTGGTCGGCCTCTCCCCCGAGCGCACCCTGCGCAGCTACCCGCACGAGCTGTCCGGCGGCCAGCGCCAGCGCGTGCTGATCGCCATGGCGCTCTCCCGCAGCCCCCGGCTGCTCATCGCCGACGAGCCGACCACCGCCCTCGACGTCACCGTCCAGGCCCAGGTCGTCGAACTGCTCATCAAGCTGCGTGACGAACTCGGCTTCGCGATGGTCCTGGTCTCCCACGACCTGGCCCTGGTCGGCGACCTCGCCCACCGGGTCGCGGTGATGTACGCCGGTCAGGTCGCCGAGGCCGGCGACACCCGGGCGCTGCTGACCGACCCGGCGCACCACTACAGCCGGGGGCTGCTCGGCTCGGTGGTCTCGCTGGAGTCGGGGGACGGGCGGCTGCACCAGATCCGCGGTGTCGTACCCGCGCCGAAGGCGTTCGGCGCCGGCTGCCGGTTCGCCTCGCGCTGCGCCGCCGCCACCGAGCTGTGCGCCACCACACCGCCGCCCGCCACCGACCGCGACGCCGGCCGGGACCACCTCTTCGCCTGCCACCACCCGGCGCCCGAGAAGCGGTCGGCCAAGTCGCTGGAGGGCGCCCGATGACCGCACCGGAGGACACCGCCATGGACCCCATCGTCCGGCTCGAGAGCATCCACGTACGGCACAAGGCCCGCAGCGGCGGCATCCTGCGCCGCGACGCGGTGCACGCCCTCACCGACGTCTCCCTGGAGGTGCGGCGCGGCGAGATCCTCGGCCTGGTCGGCGAGTCGGGCTGCGGCAAGTCGACGCTGGCCCGCGTGGTCACGGGGCTGCAGCGCCCGACCGAGGGACGGGTCCACTTCCGGGGCCGGGATCTGTGGAAGATGGGCGCCGCCGAGCGCCGTACCGAATTCGGCTCCGCCGTCGGTGTGGTCTTCCAGGACGCCTCCACCGCGCTGAACCCGCGGCTTCCGGTGCGGCGCATCCTGCGCGACCCGCTGGACGTGCACCAGCGCGGTACGCGCGACGAGCGGGAGCGGCGCGTCGAGGAACTCCTCGACCTGGTCGGCCTGCCCGGCCACACCCTGGAGGCACTGCCCGGCCAGCTCTCGGGCGGCCAGCGCCAGCGCGTCGCCATCGCCCGCGCGCTCGCCCTGGAGCCCGAGCTGATCGTCGCCGACGAACCCACCAGCGCGCTGGACGTGTCGGTGCGCGCCCAGATCCTCAACCTCCTGGTGGACCTGCGCGCCCGGCTCGGTCTGGGCATGGTGTTCATCTCCCACGACGTGCAGACGGTGCGCTACCTGGCCGACCGGATCGCCGTGCTGTACCTGGGCCGGGTCGTCGAGGAGGGCGCGGCCGCCGAGGTCGCCGGTGCCTCCCGGCACCCGTACACGGAGGCGCTGCTGTCGGCCACGCCGAGCCTGCTGGAGCGCCCCGAGCGGATCGTGCTGCACGGCCCGGTGCCGTCGGCGACCAACCCGCCCTCCGGCTGTCCCTTCCGCACCCGCTGCTGGAAGGCGGACGACGCGTGCGCCACCGCCTTCCCGGCGGCGACGGACGGCCCGGGCGATCACCGCTGGCACTGTGTGCATCCGCAGCGGAGCGACGCCGCTCAGGAGGTCCCGAGCGGGAGCTGACCCGCATCGGCCGACCGTGCCAGGGCATGAGTGTGATGGCGTACCACCCGTACGCCGTGTCGCACGACGGTCGGCCGAAACGAGAATGGGGTCATGGACGGACTGGTTCGGCGTTCCCCCTGGGTCGGGATGCTGATCTGGTGCGTGGCGGTGCTGAGCCTGTCCGTCCTGGCCGCGGCGGCGGTGGTGCGCAGCACCGTCCTCGACCCGAAGTTCTACTCCCAGGTGCTGGAGGACGAACGGGCCTATCAGCGCTTCTACGACGAGGTACTGGTCGACCCGGCCAGTACGCCGCTGACCCAGGAGCTCCTGGACCGGCTGCCCGTCCCGCAGTCGACCATCACCTCGAACCTCAAGGTGGTGATCCCGCCGGAGACGCTGCGGGCCATGGGCGACCGGCAGATCGCCGAGGTGATCCACTACCTGGAGGGGGACCGCGACCGGCTGCGGATCACGGTCGATCTGGAGCCCGTCGTGGCGAACGTCGAGCGGCTCAGCCAGGCCTACTTCGGTGACGCCGTCGCCGCCCTGCAACAGCGGTCCGAGCCCGACTTCCAGGCCTTCGTGCAGCGGCTGTCGGAACTGGCGGCGCAGGTGGTGGCGGGTGAGGCTCCGCTGGAGGGCCTGCCGTCGCTGCCGCTGTCCCACGGGCAGGCCGTCGCGGCGACCCAGGTGCTGATGCGCCTGGTGCCGGCGGACGCGCGCGCCGGGATCAGACCCACCGTGCAGGCGGCACTGGACCGCGGGGACGTGGCCGGGGCCCTGGCGTCGGTCGCGCCGGTCGCGCTGACGGACCAGGTCCGGGCGGCGGCCGCGGAGTTCCTGCGGGAGGCGCGGGAAGGCACCTGGGTCATCACGGTCGACGTCGACCCGACGCAGGAGGCGCTGGCCCCGGTGGACCGCGCCCGTTCCGTCACCCGCCTCTTCCAGGAGGTGGTGGAACCGGCGGCCGCGGTGCTGTGCGCCGCCGCGCTCACCCTGCTGTGGCTGTCCAGGCCCGGACCCGTCAGACGGCGGCTGATGCCGCTCGGGTGGGTGCTCGCGGCCGCCGCCTCGCTGACGGCCCTGACCGTGGCGCTGCTGCGTCTCATGCCGGTCGACGCCCTGTTCGGGACTCCGGCCTCGTGGCCCCCGTCGGCGGCGGAACTCCTCACGGACGTCCAGGCCACGGCCGTGGACCAGCTCCTGACGACCGCAGTGCTCGTCGCGGTGATCCTGCTCGCCGCGGGCGCCCTGCTGATCACCGTCGGGTGGGTGTGGGAGACCAGGCCCGGCATGCCGGTCCTCACCGATCCGCGGCACGGC
This sequence comes from Streptomyces sp. AC602_WCS936, assembly GCF_019049125.1. NCBI lineage: Bacteria > Bacillati > Actinomycetota > Actinomycetes > Kitasatosporales > Streptomycetaceae > Streptomyces > Streptomyces sp. AC602_WCS936. The sequence goes on from NZ_JAGMUF010000054.1 coordinate 121,149, forward strand.
CCGACGCTGACCTTCGCCGTCACGGCGTGCGCGCTGGTCGGCACGATGCTGGCGCCGGTGGCCGTCACCGGCTCCTCGCCGCGCATCTGCCAGGGCAGCGCCGAGCTGTGCGACGCCCGGTACGACGAGATAGCGCAGCTCGCGTCGCACAACGCGATGGCCACGACGGCGGACCGGTTCATCGGTCCCCTCCAGGACCCGGACATCGTCGGCCAGCTCGACGCCGGGGTGCGCGTCCTGCTCCTGGACACGCACCGCTGGGAACGGCCCGAGGAGGTCGCGGACCGGCTCAGCACCTCGGACTTCTCCCCCGCGCTGCGCCGGCGGCTCACCGAGATCCTGGAGCGGGTGAACCCTCCGGAGCCGGGCCTGTGGCTGTGTCACTCGGTGTGCGGGGCCGGGGCTCTGGAACTGGCGCCCACGCTGCGCCAGATCGGTGACTGGCTGCGGGCGAACCCCACGGAAATCGTCACGCTGATCCTCCAGGACGGGGTCGACGCCGTCGACAGCCAGGCCGCCTTCGAGCAGGCCGGGCTCTCGGACCTGCTGTACGAGCCGGACGCGGACCCGGACCGCCCGTGGCCGGAGCTGGGGGAGATGATCGACGAGGGGCGGCGGCTGGTCGTCTTCGCGGAGAAGGCCGACGGGCCCGCGCCGTGGTACCGCAACTTCTACCGGTACGGCATGGAGACGCCGTTCGCGTTCCGCAGCCCGGACGAGATGTCCTGCCTGCCGAACCGGGGCGGCACGGACAAGCGGCTGTTCCTGCTGAACCACTTCGTCACGGCCGGCGGCGGACGGCGGCTGGACGCCGGGACCGTCAACTCCCGGGAGCGGGTGCTGGAGCGGGCGCACAACTGCGAGCGGCAGCGCGGCAGGCCGGTGAACTTCATCGCGGTGGACTACGCGACGATCGGCGACGCGCTCGGCGCGGTCGAGGAGCTGAACGCCGAACGCCGCGAGGAGGACGGCCGCTTCCCCGTGGAGCGGTCGCCGGGAAGGCTCGGCGACGACGCGGTGATGGCCGCGTCGCCGAGGGAGTGAGGCGCGGGCCGGCGGGCCGCGGGCGGACCGCCGGCCGGTGCGCTGTTCCTAGCGGTTGATCTTGAACTGGGAGCCCGGCTCGATGCGTATGTCGTCCTCGGCCGAGTTGGTGATCGTGACGTCGGTCAGGGTGGCGCTGCCGCGGGCGCCGCCCATGGCGAGGATGCCCGATCCGTTGTTGGACTTGTCGATGCGGACGTTGTCGATCTTCACGTCCGGCATCGCTCCGCCTCCCGTCTTGAACTGGATGCCGTCGTAGGTCGAGTCGAGGATCTCGGTGTCCCGGATGGTGACGCCCGGGATGTCCTGGCCCTGCGCGAAGAGGGTGATGGCGCCGAACTCCTGCGCCTCGTTCCAGAACGCGCCGCCGGTGCGGTGCAGGGCGTTGTTCGCGATCAGGGTCTGCCCGGAGAAGGGCAGCGGGTCGTGGTCGGTGGCGAGCATGATGCCCGGGTAGTTCATCGTGTCGGAGATGACGTTGTTCTCGATCGTGTTGCCGTAGCCGCCGTAGATCGCGATGCCGTTGGCCCGCCACGGAAGCTGGATGGTGTTGTTGCGGAAGTGGTTGTCGTGGCCGACGTCCACCGAGGTGTCCTTGACGTACTTGCTGGCCCACACGGCGAGCGAGTCGTCGCCGGTGTTGCGGAAGGAGGAGTTGTAGACCGTGGAGTTGCGGGTGCCGTTGGCGAAGTTGATGCCGTCGGCGTAGGTGTTGCGGATCCGCATGCCGGTGAACTCCAGGCCGTCACCGGGGCCCCACAGCTCGGGGATGTTCGAGTAGTCGCGGCCGGCCCAGACACCGACGTTGGCGTGCTCGATCCACACGTTGCTGATCTTGGTGTCCTCGCCGAAGCGGCCGTTGAGGCCGACGCCGCCCTCGTGGTTGCCGTCGCCGCCGCGGATGGTGCCCGAGCCGAAGATGGCGAGGTCGGAGATCTGGGTGTTGTGGTCGATGTCGAAGCCGAAGTTGCCCTCGTGCGGGTGGTTGATGCCGCCGGCCTCGTGCGGCGGGGTCAGGGTGTACAGCTGGGAGTGCCACATGCCGGCGCCGCGGATGGTGACGTCCCGGATGCCGACCTGGTTGAACTGGCCGCGGTTCTGCGGATCGTCGGTGAGGATCTTCTGCTCCTGGCGCCACTGCCCGGCCGGGATCCACACGCAGGGGATGTCGCCGTTCTGGTCGGCGGTGACGGCCCGCTGGATGGCGTCGGTGTCGTCGAGTCCGTCACCGGGGACGGCACCGTACTCGGTGATCGGGACGCAGTTGTCCGGCTTGCTCTTCGGCGGCGCGACCTGCTCCAGGTCGATCAGGTCGATGACGTAGAAGGCGGCCGTGTCGCCCGCGTCGCGCTGGAGACGGAATTCGGTGCCCTGCGGGAAGGTGCGGTCCAGCAGCGCGTGGGACTCGTCGAACAGCCGCCGCGCGTCGGCGCCGGGCCGGTTGGTGAGGCCCTCGGGGTCGTCGGTGTCGCCGTACAGCCAGCTGTGCTTGGAGGACAGGGTCAGCTTCCGCACGAACTCGCCGTCCGCGTAGAGGCTGATCGTGGCCTCGGCTCCGCCGCCGCCGGGTGCGTCGGGGATGGAGTTGCGTACGACGATGGAGTTGGTGGGCGTGGTGGAGGTGAACTCGACGTGGTCGCCGGTGGAGTCGAGCCGGACGGACTTGCGGCCGGAGGACTCGGTGCCGAAGTTGGTGTGGCCGAAGGTGCGCTTGGCGTCGGTGGTGAGCAGGGTGCCCTCGTAGCGGCCGTTCTCCGCCTCGTACTCGGTGTACGGGACGGCGGCGCCGCGTCCGACGACGATGGACTTGGCGAGGACGTTGTTGTTCTCGTTGGTCTCGGTGACGACGCCGGTCGCGTCGGCGGTGGCGGTGAGCGTGGCGCCGCCGCTCGTCGCCTTCCAGGTGCCGCTGATCGGCACGTTGACGGTGGCGCCGGCGGCCACTTGGCCGGTCGTGCCGTTCAGGGTGGTGGAGCCGGCCTGGAGCCGGGTCACCGAACCCGCCTCGACGGCGCTGGTGCCGCGGTTGTGCACGGCGACGGTGAAGGTGACGGGCGCGCCCACGGCCGGATTGGCCGGGTCGGTGGTGATGGAGCGCACCTCCAGGTCGGGTCCGGGGGCCCGGTCGACGACCAGCCGGTCGGAGGCGGTGCGGCTGTTGTTGGTGTCGTCGAGTTCGGCGACCGTGTCCCGGGGGTCGGCCACGGCGGCTACGGCGTAGCTTCCGGCCGCGTGGGTGCCGGTGGCGATCTCCACCTCGGCGGACTCGCCGGGATCGAGTGCGGGCACCTCGGCGCTGCCGGCGGTGGCGCCCTCGACGGTGACCTCGGCCGTGGTGGCGGCCGAGGGTGCGGTCCCGGCGTTGCGGACGGTGGCGTTGACGGTGACCTCGTCCCGCTCCGAGGGGTCGGCGGGCGACCAGTCGAGGCCGGTGACGGTCAGGTCGGGCGCGGGCGCGGCGGCACCGACGACCTGGAACTCGGCGACCTGGCCGCCGGGTGCGCCGGTGTTGGAGAAGAACCTGAGCCGTACGTCGGACACGCGGCCGGTGACCGGGATGGTCACGGTGTTGTCCTTGCCGGGGCTGAAGGAGTAGTCGGCGCGGGCCCTCAGGGACGTGAAGTCGCTCTCGCCCTGCGCGCGGCCGAGCACTTGGATGCTCTGGGTCCGGGCGGACCAGATCGGGTCCGGGTTGAGCTTGACGACCACGGCGCTGACGTCGGCGTCGGCGCCGAGCTTCACGGTGAGGTCGGCGGGGTGGCCGGCGGCCTCCCAGTAGGTGGAGGTGGAGTCGTCGGTGGCGTTGGCCGCGACGTAGGAGTGGACCGACGAGGTGGCCTCGACCGGCTTGTTGCGGGCCAGGTTGGTGCCGGTGGGCGGTGGCTCGGTGACCACCTCGTCGCCGTAGACCTCCAGTTCGGAGAGCTGGGCCGCGTTCCAGCCGGTGTTGCCGGTGACGTGGACGCGGACGTAGCGCGTGTCGGCGGGCGCGTCGAGGTCGAGGGCGACGGTGTTGGCGCGGGCGGGGTCGAAGGCGCGTGACGCCGAGGCGTCGAGGGCGCGGAAGGTGGAGCCGTCGGTGCTGCCCTGGAGGGAGAGGGTCTGGCTGCGGCTCTCCCAGCCGGCGGGCAGTTTGAGGACCACCCGTTCGACATCGCGGGCCTCACCGAGGTCGACCTGCACCCACTGCGGGAAGGAACCGGCCGGGCCCTCCCAGTAGGTGGCCTGGGTGCCGTCGGTGGCGTTGCCGGCCGGGTACGCGCCGTGCGAGCCGCCCGCTGTGGCCGGGCGGCCGAGGGCGAGGTTCACGTCGGCGGCGGCCGTGGCGGCGTGCGCGCCGGCCGCGAAGGGCAGCGGGAGCAGCCCGACCGTCATCAGCCCGGTCACGACGGCGCCCGTCAGCGACCGTCGGCCGAGAGATCTCCATCTCATGGGGGTCCTCTTGTTCGGTGGGGAGTCGGGGAGCACGACAGGCCGGCAAGCAAAGGGGAAGCACCGACCATGCGCGTCAATTGAGCTGGACAGTCGATTCTTTGCGGAAAGTGCGTCATCAGGTTTCTAGCGTGTCACCTGTTTGTCAACGGTCCTCGTCACGACCGGATTTGATGCGCAAACTACTTGCACTGCTTGCGGTCGGCTTGCGTTGGCGTTGACCTGGGCATGTCGCGTCAGCATGTCCGGGCGACGCCGGTTCAACCTTGTACGGCACGCAAGTCGTGCACCGGGACGAGAAACAGAGAGGCCGGCCCGGCGCCCGTAGGCGTCGAGCCGGCCTCTGCCGGTGGGGGCGTCCCGGGGGACGCGGTCAGTCCGTGCCGGACTCCATGGCGGCGCGGTCCAGCAGCTCGTCGTCGCCGGAGACCTGGCCGCGGGAGGCGATGGCCTGGGCGCCGCCTTCCGGCATCGCGCCGATCAGACCCGTGGCGGCGGCCTGGGCGGCGCCGATGGCGGGGTTGGCGGTGCCGATCATGCCGAGCCCGGCGTACTGCTCCAGCTTGGCGCGGGAGTCGGCGATGTCGAGGTTGCGCATGGTGAGCTGGCCGATCCGGTCCACCGGACCGAACGCGGAGTCCTCGGTGCGCTCCATGGACAGCTTGTCCGGGTGGTAGCTGAACGCCGGGCCCGTGGTGTCGAGGATCGAGTAGTCCTCACCGCGCCGCAGCCGGAGGGTGACCTCGCCGGTGACGGCCGAGCCGACCCAGCGCTGGAGCGACTCCCGGATCATCAGCGACTGCGGGTCGAGCCAGCGCCCCTCGTACATCAGCCGGCCCAGGCGCCGCCCTTCGGTGTGGTACTGGGCGAGGGTGTCCTCGTTGTGGATGGCGTTGACGAGGCGCTCGTAGGCAGCGTGCAGCAGGGCCATGCCGGGGGCCTCGTAGATGCCGCGGCTCTTGGCCTCGATGATCCGGTTCTCGATCTGGTCGGACATGCCCATGCCGTGGCGGCCGCCGATGGCGTTGGCCTCCATCACCAGGTCGACCGGGGAGGCGAACTCCTTGCCGTTGACCGTCACCGGGCGGCCCTGGTCGAAGCCGATCGTGACGTCCTCGGCGGCGATCTCGACGGACGGGTCCCAGAAACGGACGCCCATGATGGGCTCCACGGTCTCCACGCCGGTATCGAGGTGCTCCAGCGTCTTGGCCTCGTGGGTGGCGCCCCAGATGTTGGCGTCGGTGGAGTACGCCTTCTCCGTCGAGTCCCGGTAGGGGAGGTCGTGGGCGAGCAGCCACTCCGACATCTCCTTGCGGCCGCCGAGCTCGGTCACGAAGTCGGCGTCCAGCCAAGGCTTGTAGATCCTCAGCTGGGGGTTGGCCAGCAGGCCGTAGCGGTAGAACCGCTCGATGTCGTTGCCCTTGAAGGTGGAGCCGTCGCCCCAGATCTGGACGTCGTCCTCGAGCATCGCCCGCACCAGCAGGGTACCGGTGACGGCACGGCCGAGCGGCGTGGTGTTGAAGTAGGCGCGCCCGCCCGAGCGGATGTGGAACGCCCCGCAGGTGAGCGCGGCCAGCCCCTCCTCCACCAGCGCCGCACGGCAGTCGACCAGGCGCGCGATCTCGGCGCCGTAGGTCTTGGCGCGGTCGGGCACCGAGGCGATGTCGGGCTCGTCGTACTGGCCGATGTCGGCGGTGTACGTGCAGGGGACGGCGCCCTTGTCACGCATCCACGCGACCGCGACCGAGGTGTCGAGGCCGCCCGAGAAGGCGATACCGACGCGCTCGCCGGTGGGGAGGGAGGTGAGGACCTTGGACATAGGAAGAGTATGCATGATTACGCATGACCATGCAAAGCCGGAGTGGTCAGGAGACCGGCATCGCCAGGTACTGGTACTCCAGGAACTCCTCGATGCCCACCGTCCCGCCCTCACGGCCGAGCCCGGACTGCTTGATCCCGCCGAAGGGCGCGGCCGGGTTGGAGACGAGGCCGGTGTTGAGGCCGACCATGCCGACCTCCAGGCGCTCGCCGACGCGCAGGGCGCGGTCGAGGCCCTCGGTGAAGAGGTAGCCGACGAGCCCCCAGGGGGTGTCGTTGGCGCGCCGCACCACCTCGTCCTCGTCGTCGAAGGTGAGGATCGCGGCGACCGGTCCGAAGATCTCCGTCTCCATCAGGCGGCTGTCGGGGGAGACTCCCGTGAGCACGGTGGGCGGGTAGAAGCAGCCGGGCCCGTCGGGGGTGCGGCCCCCCGCGAGTACCCGGGCGCCTCGTTCCAGCGCGTCGGCGACCAGGGCCTCCACCTTGGCCCGTCCGGCGGCGTCGATCAGCGGGCCGACGTCGACGCCGTCCCGGGTGCCGGGGCCGACGACGAGGGCGCCCATGCGCTCGGCCAGGCGCCGCCCGAACTCTCCGGCCGCCGAGCGGTGGACGAAGAAGCGGTTCGCGGCGGTGCACGCCTCGCCCATGTTGCGCATCTTCGCGACCATCGCGCCGTCCACCGCCTTGTCCAGGTCGGCGTCGTCGAAGACGATGAACGGCGCGTTGCCGCCCAGCTCCATCGACGTGCGCACGACCGTGTCCGCGCACTGGGCCAGCAACAGCCGCCCGACGGCCGTGGAGCCGGTGAAGGACAGCTTGCGGATGCGGCCGCCGCGCAGCAGCGGTTCGCACACCTCGCCCGCGCGGGAGGTGGTGACGACGTTCAGGACGCCGTCCGGCAGCCCGGCCTCCTGGAGGATCTCGGCGAGGGCCAGGCTGGACAGCGGTGTCTGCGGGGCCGGTTTGAGGACCATGGTGCAGCCGGCCGCGATCGCCGGGCCGATCTTGCGGGTGCCCATGGCCAGCGGGAAGTTCCACGGCGTGATCAGCAGGCAGGGTCCGACCGGGCGCCGGGAGAGCAGCATGCGGTTGCGTCCGTCGGGGAGGATGCCGTGACCGCCGTCGATGCGGACGGCCTCCTCGGAGAACCAGCGGAAGAACTCCGCCGCGTACGCCACCTCTCCCCTGGCCTCCGCGAGCGGCTTGCCCATCTCGGCCGTCATCAGACGGGCGAGCGCGTCGGTGCGGTCGAGGATGATCTCGTAGGCGCGGCGCAGGATCTCGCTGCGGGCCCGTGGCGCCGTACGGGCCCACTCCTCCTGTGCCTGGACCGCCGCCTCCTCGGCGAGCCGGGCGTCCTTGGGTCCCGCGTCGGCGACGTGGCAGAGGATCTCGCCGGTCGCCGGGTCGTCCACGGGCATGACGGCGCCGTCCGCGGCGTCCGCCCAGGCGCCGCCGATGAACAGCCGGGTCGGTGTGTCGTCGGTCACCGGACTCCTCCTCACCGTGCTCACCGGTCCGCGTCCCGCGACGTGCCGGCCTCCACCGCGGCCGCCCAGGCCCGCAGCCCCTCGTCGATCTCCGACTCGCCGATCACCAGCGCGGGAATCATCCGCACCACCTGGTTCCAGGCGCCGCACAGCAGCAACAGCAGGCCCTCGTCGACGGCGGCCCGCTGGACCCGGGCGGCCGTCTCGGGGTCGGGCTCGCCGTCCTCGGTGACGAACTCGGAGGCCAGCATCAGCCCCATCCCGCGCACGTCCCCGATGGCCGGCGTGCGGGCCGCCACCGCCTCCAGTCCGTGGCGCAGCCGCGCCCCCATGGCCTCGGCGTTCTCGACGAGCTTCTCGTCGCGTACGACGTCGAGGGTGGCGCAGGCCGCCGCGCACGCCACCGCGTTGGCGCCGTAGGTGCCGCCCTGGGAGCCCGGCCAGGCCTTGCGCATCAGCTCCTCGGACGCGGCGATCCCGGACAGCGGGAACCCGCTGGCCAGCCCCTTGGCGGTGATGAGGATGTCGGGGGTGACGCCGAAGTGCTCGTGCCCCCAGAACCGGCCGGTGCGGCCCACGCCGGTCTGCACCTCGTCCAGGATCAGCAGGAAGCCGTGCCGGTCCGCCCGTTCCCGCAGGCCTTCCATGAAGGCGCGGTTCGCGGGCACGTACCCGCCCTCCCCGAGGACCGGCTCGACGATGACGGCGGCGGTGTCGGCGGGCGAGGAGATCGTCTGGAGGGTGTAGTCGAGTTCCCTCAGGGCGAAGCGGGTGGCGGTGTCCTCGTCCCAGCCGTAGCGGAACGCGGTCGGGAAGGGAGTGACGACCACGCCGCTCATCAGCGGTGAGAAGCCGGAGCGGAAGCGGGTGCCGGAGGTGGTCATGGAGGCGGCGGCCACGGTGCGGCCGTGGAAGCCGCCGTGGCAGACCAGGACGTTGGGCCGACCGGTGGCCTGGCGGGCCAGGCGCAGCGCCGCCTCCACCGCCTCGCTGCCGGAGTTGGTGAAGAACAGGCTGTCCAGTCCGTCGGGCAGCACCTCGCCGAGCCGGTCGACGAGCCGGCCGAGCGGCTGGTGCATGACGGTCGTGTACTGACCGTGGATCAGGGCGCCCACCTGCTCCTGGGCGGCGGCCACGACCCTGGGGTGGCAGTGCCCGGTGCTGGTGACGCCGATTCCGGCGGTGAAGTCCAGATGGCGGCGGCCGTCCTCGCCGTAGAGGTGGACGCCCTCGCCCCGGACCGCCGTCACGGGCGTGGCCTGGCGAAGGTGCGGCGACAGTGCGGTCATGCTCGTCTCCCGGCCTGGTCGTGAGTCCTGCTGCGTCATCGGTTGTGCTGCGTCCCCCGAGCATGCCCGCGGCGCGTGCCCGGACAACGCGTGATCTGTCCGGGCGGGGCGCGGTATCCGGACGTTGTGTCAATCGGTGCGCTCCACCGTGCCGCGCCCTTGGTGTCCGGGGCGGGGTCCGGGCGCCCTTGCGCAGGTCAGTGACGCTTGTCAGAGTGACAACAGGCGCGCAGGGAGGCACCGTGAGCGAGAACCGGGACCCGGGTCCGGCGGGCCGTCCGCTCACCGTGGCCGACGTGCTGGCGCTGCCGGTCGTGGCCGACGGCGACCCGCGGGTGGTGACCGGCGTGGAGCACGTCGACCGCCCGGTGCGCTGGGTCCACATCACCGAACTGACGGACCCCGCCTCCTTCCTCAAGGGCGGCGAACTGGTCCTCACCACCGGCATGCCGCTGCCCGACGACGCCGGCGGGGTGCGCCGCTACGTCGACGAACTCGCCGCGGTGGGCGCCGCGGCCCTGGTCATCGAGCTCGTCCGCCGGTACCACCGGCCGCCCGACGCGCTGGTCGACGCCTGCCGGGCGCGCGGTCTGCCCCTGGTCACGCTGGCCAAGGACGTGAACTTCCTGGAGGTCACGCAGGTCGTCCACGCGCTGCTCCTCGGCAACCAGGCGGACGCGATGCGCCGGACCCAGCGCGTCCACGAGGCCTTCACCGCCCTCACCCTGCGGGGCGCCGGGCCCGAGGACGTGCTGCGCGCGGCGGCGGAGATGAGCGGACACACGGTCGTACTGGAGAACCTGGTCCACCGGGCACTGATCTGCGAGCCCTCCGGCAGCACCGCGGAAGCCGTGCTCACCGACTGGGAGCGGCGCTCCCGGTCCACCCCCGCCGCCGACCGGGCGGGAATCCGCGGGCCCGAGGGCTGGCTCGTGGCGCCGGTGGAGTACCAGGGCGAGACCTGGGGGCGGGTGGCCATGCTCCACGGCCCGTCCGGCGAGTCCGGCGCGACCGTCCCGGCCCGCACTGCCACTCCCCCGCCCTTCGGCCCCGAGGACGTCACCGTCCTGGAGCGCACCGCGATGGCCCTCACCATCGCCCGCCTCACCCGGCCCACACCCTGGGAGCGCGCCGCGCACCGCAACGCCCTGCGCGACCTCGCGGAACAGCGCCACCACTCCCCCGCGGACGCGCGCGCCCGCGTCGCGGCGCTCGGGCTGTCCACGGAGCAGACCCGCTTCGTCGCCCTCCTCGCCGACGTCCCGGCCGAATCGGAGACCGCGAGGACCGAGGCCCGCCTCTCCGAAGAGCTGGACGCGTCGGGAACGCAGGCGCTCGTCGGCCTCCTGGCCCCCACCCGCGTCGGCGTGCTGCTGGCACTGCGCCCGTCCCAGCCCTGGCGGCAGGCGGTCGAGCGGGTGAGCCGGACCGTCCTGGAGTCGGCCCCGGGTACGACCGTGAGCGTCGGTTCCCCGGCCGGGGACCTCGCCGACGTCGCCCGCTCGTTCCGCGAGGCGGCCCGGGTGGCCGAGGCGACCGCGCCGGGGCAGCCCCTCCCACCGGACCGCTCCTTCCACGAACGGTCCGACCTCGGCCTGCGCCGCCTGCTGTTCGCGCTCCGCGACGACGTCCGGGTCCAGGAGTACGCGGAACGGCAGCTGGGCCGCCTCCTCGACCACGACGCCCGGCACGGCACCGGCCTCCTGGCCACCCTGCGGAACTACCTGGACGCCGCCGGCAACAAGACCGTCGCCGCCCGCGCGGCGGGCGTGTCCCGGGAGACCGTCTACCAACGCCTGCGCACCATCGAGCGGGTGCTCGGCCGCGATCTGGAATCCGGCGAGCAGCGCACCGAACTCCACGTGGCGCTGCAGGCGCTCGACGCCCTGCGGGGGCGCTGACCGCGCCGGGGAAACCGGCGGTGCGGGAACGGCGGGTGCGGGTAGGCGCGTCTGCGAGGGCAGGGGCGAAAGCCTCGCCCGCGACCGCCCGCCCAGCCCGACACCGGAGGACCGAACGCATGACATCCCCCACGGAAACCCTGAAAGACCCGGAAGTCCCCACCACCCTCGGCGAGCAGCTCCTGCTCCTCTCGCTGGACGACGAGTCCGGCACCGCGAGGGAGACGGCACGGGTGGCGCCGGCGATCGCCGCGGCCGCGCTGGTGGAGCTGTCGCTGGCCGGCCGCGTCGACGTGACCGACGAGAAGGTCACCGTCGTCGACGCGACGCCGCTGGGCGAGCCCGCCTTGGACGCCGCGCTCGAGACCGTCGGCGGCGGCGACGAGCCGGGCACGGCGAAGGACTGGATCGAGCGGCTGAAGACGGACGCGGTGACCCGTGCGAACACCGGCCTGATCGACAAGGGCCTGGTCCGCGAGGAGCGGAAGAAGGTGCTCGGGCTCTTCCCGGTACGCCGCTACCCGGAGGCCGACGGCTCCGTGGAGGCGGCGGTGCGCCGACGCCTGGAGGCCGTCGTCCTGGACGGCGCGGCACCGGACGAGCGTACGGCGTCCCTGATCGCCCTGCTGCACGGAGCGAAGCTGCACCGCCTGGCCTTCCCGGACGCCGACGCGCGCCGCGTGGTGGCGGCCATGGAGTCGGTCTCGCAGGGCCAGTGGTCCGCGGCGGCCGTGCGCCACGTGGTGAAGGCCGCGGAGGACGCGCTGGCGGTGATCGTGGCGGTGACGGCGGCGACGACGGTCGTGACGACCGTCTGAGGTTCACGCGAGACGGAGCGATGAGTTTCCCGCCGACTACCGGTCCTACATCCTGAACGTGCTGGAAACCGGACTTGAGACAGACAGTGGGGAACCCGAGATGCGTACCTTGATCAGCACCGCCTTCGTCTCGCTCGACGGCGTCGTGGAGGCCCCGGGCGGCGAGCCCGGATACCGGAACTCCGGGTGGACCTTCAAGGACGTGGAGTTCCTGCCCGAGGCGTACGACATCAAGGACCGGGAGCAGAAGGAGGCCACGGCCCTGCTGCTGGGCCGGGTCAGCTACGAGGCGTTCAGCCCGGTGTGGCCGGACATGGCGGAGTTCCCCGGCTACAAGGTGATGCCGAAGTACGTCGTCTCCACCACCCTCACCGAGGACGACCTGGTGTCGAACTGGGGCGAGACCACCATCCTGCGCTCCCTCGACGAGGTCGCCGCGCTGAAGGAGACCGAGGGCGGCCCGATCATCGTCCACGGCAGCGCGGCGCTGAACCGGAACCTGTCGGACGCCGGTCTGATCGACCGCTACCACCTGCTCGTCTTCCCGCTCCTGCTCGGCGCGGGCAAGCGGCTGTTCAGCACCACGGACAAGGACACCCAGAAGCTGAGGCTCGTCGAGCACGAGGTGTACGCCAACGGCCTGCAGAAGCAGGTCTTCGACGTGGTGCGCTGACCCGGGCTCAGCCGCGCAGCGTCCTGCGCAGCACGAGGCCGCCGATCGCCGCGAGGGCGGGGAAGCCGCCCTTCGGCATGACCGCGGTGCCCGCCACGCCGACTGCGGCCAGCACGGCACCGGCGGCGCGCTGGGCCGGGACGTCCCGGTGCTCCTCCGCGGACCGCAGCAGCCGGCCGCCCATCCAGAGGGCGGGTGCGGCGGCCAGGAACCAGAAGGCGGTGGCCCGGTCTCCCCGGTCCGGCACCGAGCCGAGGAGGTTCCCGCGTGCCATGTCGGCGAGCACGTCACGGTAGACCACGGCGCCGACGGCACCGTGGGCCAGGCCGACGAACTGGAGTTGGCGTCCCGCTGAGCGTCGCGTCATGGCCTCATCGTACGGGCGGGACGGCCGCCGACGAGCGGCGCACCCGGGCGAGTTGCCGGGTGCGCCGCTCGTGGTCCGCCGGCGGATCAGGCGTCGGCGGCGCCTTCCAGACCGAAGTCGGCGTGCAGTCGCCGGGTGTGGTCGACGCGGCGCTCCGGGCCGGTGAGGGTGACCGTCGCCGTCAGCCGCGGATCGGTGCTGGAGGCGGCGAACCTCAGTTCCAGGTCGCCGGGCTCGACGACGCGGTGGCCGTCGCGTCCGGTGAACGCCGCGAGGTCGGCCGGGACCGTGACGCGCAGCCGGCGCCCCTCCCCGGCCTCCAACGGCACCCGGGTGTAACCGATGAGGCGCTGCACCGGCTGGACGACGGAGGCGACCGGGTCGTGCAGGTAGAGCTGGACGACCTCGGTGCCGTGCCGTGCGCCGGTGTTGCGGACGGTGAGCGCCAGCTGGAACTCCCCGTCGGTGGGCGCCTTTTCGCCGTCCACGACGAGGTCGCTCCACTCGAACGTGGAGTACGTGAGGCCGTGTCCGAAGCCGAAGGCGGGCGTCGGGTCGATGTTGGAGACCTCGCTGGCGTGGGCGAGCCGGGCCCCGAGGTAGGTGGTCGGCTGGGCGCCCGGGCCGCGGGGCACGCTGACCGGCAGCCGGCCCGAGGGGTTCGTCCGTCCGCCGAGTACCGCGGCGAGGGCTGCGGTGCCCTCCACGCCGGGGAAGAACGACTGGACGATCGCCGCGGCCTCCGGCACGGCCCGGCCCAGGGCGTAGGGGCGTCCCGCGAGCAGCACGGTCACGACCGGCTTGCCGGTGTCGAGCAGCGCGTCGAGGAGCCGCTGCTGCGCGCCGGGCAGGCTCAGCGACTCCGTGTCGCAGCCCTCGCCGCTGGTGCCGCGCCCGAACAGCCCGGCCCGGTCCCCCAGTACGGCGAGGACGACGTCCGCGTCGCGGGCCGCGCGGACGGCCTCGGGGATGCCGGACACGTCCCCGTCGTCGACGCCGGTGCCGCGTACGGTCGTGAGCTCGGCGTCGGGGAACTCGGCGGCCAGCGTGGAGCGCAGGGTGGGCAGGTCGATGCCGAGGGGAATCTCGGGGTGGTGGACGCCGATGTGCTGCGGGAAGGAGTAGCAGCCCAGTACGGCGGTGGGCTCGTCGGCGTTGGGTCCGACCAGGGCGATGCGGCGCGGCCGGTCGAGCGGCAGGGTGCCGTCGTTGCTCAGGAGGACGACCGCCTCCTCGGCGACCGTGCGGGCCAGCTCCCGGTTCTCCGGGCCGTCGAGGTCGATCCGGCCGCGCAGGGCTTCCGGGTCGTCCAGGTCGGCGCCGTCCAGCGCGGACGGCACGGGGTCCCAGTCCCGGTCGAGCAGGCCGAGTTCGGCCTTCTGCGTGAGCACCCGGCGCAGGGCGCGGTCGATCACCTCTTCGGGGACGCGGCCGGCCGCCACCGCCTCGGCCAGGGGTGCGCCGAAGGTCTTGACGGTGGGCAGTTCGACGTCGACGCCCGCCCCGAGCGCGGCCCCGGCGGCGCCGGCCCAGTCGGCGGTGATGTCGTGCAGGGTCTTGAGGAAGGCGATGCCGAAGTAGTCGGCGACGACGGTGCCGTCGAAGCCCCAGGTTTCCCTGAGCAGTCCGGTCAGCAGGGCCTCGTCGGCCGCGGCGGGCACGCCGTCGGTGTCGGTGTAGGACGCCATCACCGACCGGGCGCCGCCCTCGCGGACCGCCATCTCGAAGGGCGGCAACAGGACGTCGGCGCGCTCGCGCGGCCCCATGGGCGAGGGGGCGAGGTTGCGGCCGGCCCGGGAGGCCGAGTAGCCGACGAAGTGCTTGAGGGTGGCGACGATTCCGGCTCCCTCCAGGCCGCGCACATAGGCGGTGCCGATGGTGCCGACGAGGTAGGGGTCCTCGCCGATGGTCTCCTCGACGCGGCCCCAGCGGGCGTCGCGCACCACGTCCAGAACGGGCGCGAGGCCCTGGTGGACGCCGACGGAGCGCATGTCGCGGCCGATCGCGGCGGCCATGCGGTGGACGAGGTCCGGGTCGAAGGTGGCGCCCCAGGACAGCGGGACGGGGTAGGCGGTCGCGCCCCAGGCGGCGAAGCCGGCCAGGCACTCCTCGTGCGCGACGGCGGGGATGGCGAACCGGTTCGCCGAGGCTATGCGTGCCTGGGTACGCAGCAGCGAGAGCGCTCCGAGCGCGGGGTCGACGGGGGCGGTGCCGAAGGGGCGGGTCAACTGGCCCAGTCCGGTGGGCAGGAGCGCGTCGAGGTCGACGGCCTCCTCCATGTCGTGCTGGTGGGGGGCGACGTCGCCACCCTCGTCGGACGCGCCGACCCACACGCCGTACAGCTGGGCGATCTTCTCCTCCATGGTCATCGCCTTGATCAGCGCGGACACCCGGGTGGAGACGGGGTGGGCGGGGTCGTTCCAGAGGGGGACTTCAGGGGCGGTCTCAACGGCCACGTTGTCGATCACTTTCCTCCGACGCCCATCAGGCCCTGGACCAGGGCACGACGGGCGAACAGGTAGACGAGCAGGATGGGCGTCATGGACAGCACCACGGCTCCCAGCAGACCGGGGATGTCGATGCCGTGCGCGGTCTGGAAGTTGTACAGACCCAGCGTCACCACCTTGGTGGAGTCGGACTGGGTCAGCACGAGCGGGAACAGGAAGCCGTTCCACGCCTGGAGCGCGGAGAACACCACGATCGTGGAGAGTCCGCCGCGGGACAGCGGCAGCACGAGCTGGAAGAACATGCGCCGCGGGCTCGCGCCGTCCATCGCCATGGCCTCGTACAGCTCCGGCGAGATGTCGCGCATCGCGCCGCTGAGGATCAGGGCGGTCATCGGCAGGCAGAACGCGGCCGTGGGCAGGATGACGCCGAGCAGGTTGTCGTACAGCCCGGCTTCGCTGATCAGGTAGAACATCGGCACGATCACGGCCTGGGCCGGGATGGCGAGGCCGAGCAAGAACAGCCGGAAGATCGCCGACGTGGCCCGGCCGCGGCTGCGGACGATCGCGTAGGAGAGCGGCGGTACCAGGAGCAGCACGATGCCGATCACGCAGGCGGTGACGACGAGCGTGTTGAGGAAGTACTGGCCGAAGCCCGAGTCGAAGGCGCCGGTGTAGTTGTCGAGGGTGAAGCTCTCCGGGAAGGAGACCGGGCCGTTCTCGGCGTAGTCCTGGCGGGTGCGCAGGGTCGCGGCGAGCATCACGTACAGCGGCAGGCCGACCAGGACGAGCCAGACGAGTGAGCCGGCGCCGGCCACGTAGTTGGGTCGGCGCCTCATGACACACCCTCCATGGAGCTGCGCATCTTGTCGTAGCCGGAGACCCGGACGACGATCAGCGAGATGATCGTGGCCGCGACGACCAGGGCCAGGGCGATCGCGGAGCCGGTGCCGTAGTCGAAGCTCTTGAACGCCTTGTCGTACATGTAGTAGGCGCTGATGGTGGTGTCGGTGCCGGGGCCGCCCTGGGTCAGGATGAGGACCGTCTCGAACGTGGTCAGGCCGCCGACGATCATCAGGATCATCGAGGTGATCATGGAGGTGCGCAGCTGCGGCAGGGTGATGTGGAAGAACTGCCGGTAGCGGCCAGCCCCGTCGATCTCCGCCGCCTGGTACAGCACCGGCGGGATCGCGCGGGCGGCGCCCTGGTAGATCAGCGTGTGGAACGGCGTGAACTGCCAGGTGCTGACGAACGCCAGCACCCCGATGGCGGTGGCCTGCTCACCGAACAGGTTGCCGTCGCCGAACAGCCAGGTGGCGTCGGCGGGGATGCCGAAGTTCGGGTCGAGCAGCGCCCGCCACAGCACGGACACGGCCGTCGCGGACAGCAGCAGCGGGATGAAGTAGATGACCGACAGGACGGCGCGGTTGCGCTGGTGACCGGCGGCCCAGACGCCGAGCAGGATGCTCAGCGGCGTCTGGAGGACCACGCCGAGCGCGGTCAGCAGCAGGGTCAGCCAGACGCTCTTGAGCATGACCGGGTCGTCGAGGAGGCGCGACCAGTTGTCCGTGCCGACGAACTCGGGCGAGCTGAGCCCGTCCCAGCTCATGAAGGACAGCACCGCCACCATGATCAGCGGCACGATCGCGAAGAGGGCGAAGAACACTGCGGCGGGCAGCGCCCAGGCGAAGCCGGGGCGGCCCACCTTCGTCGTGGACGAGGCGGGCGGCCGCCGCCGGGACTCCTTGCGGGGTCCGGCGGCGGGCCGGGCGCTCGTGATCTGTGTGGTCATGAGCCGTTCGTCACTCGGTCGGGAGGGCCTGCATGGCCTGGATGAAGCCGTCCGTGTCGAGCTGTCCGTTGAAGAACTGCTGGACGGCCTTGTGCATGTCCGAGCTCGCCTTCTGCGGGTACGCCTGGTCCCAGGACAGCTGGAACGACGGGGCGTCGGCGACGAGTTCGTACTGGAAGCGCGAGTACTCGGGGGTGCCCGAGGTGTCGATGAACTTGTCGGTGTCGGTCGTGGTCGGCAGGTTGCCGATCTCCAGCTGCGCCTTGACGAACTCGTCGGAGTACATGAGCTTCAGGAACTCGGCGACGGCCTCGGGGTGCTCGGTCTTCTTCATCACCGAGTAGTAGTTGTTGGTGTTGCCGGCGACGTTGGCCGGATCACCCTTGCCGCCCTGGACGGCCGGGAAGGCGGTGTAGCCGAGGTCCTTCTCGGCGAAGTCCGGGTGGTCCGTGAGCTGCTGGGAGTAGTACCAGGAGCCCATCAGCTCGAAGCCGGCCTTGCCGGAGGCCACCAGCTGGACCGAGCCGCCGTTGGTGTACTTGACGGAGTCGTAGTTCTTGCCGAAGGCGCCGGAGTCGACGAGCTCCCTGATCATGTCGAGGGCCTTCTTGCTGTCCGGGCTCTCCCAGGCGCTCTTGTCGCCCCCGACGGCCTTCGCGAACAGCTCCGGTCCCGCTATGCGGTCGTAGAGGTACTGGAACCACATCTGGGTGGGCCAGACGTCGCCGCCGCCGAGTGCGATCGGCGTGACGCCCTCATCCTTGAGCTTCTCCACCGCGTCGAGCAGTTCGTCCCAGGTCTTCGGCGGCTGGACACCCGCCTCTTCGAGGACCTTCTTGTTGTGGAAGAGCAGGACGGGCTGGGTGCCGCGCATCGGGATGCCGTACGGCTTGCCGTCGACGACGGCGTTCTCGAAGACCGTCGGCAGGAACTTCTTCTCCAGGTCCGGGTTCTTCTTGATCATGTCGTCCAGCGGCATCAGCAGGTCCGCCTTGACGAACGGCTTGATGCTGCCGCCGCCCCAGTTGAAGAAGATGTCCGGAGCCTGGGGGGTGTTGATGATCGTCTGGAGCTTCTTCTGGTAGTCGGCACCGGGGATGGTGTCGAGCACCGCCTTGACGTCGGACGTCTTGTTGAAGGTGTCGACGATCTGCTGCTCGACCTTGTTGGTGGCGTCCCCGTAGACCAGGACATGGATCTTGCCGTCGTCCGACGACGCCCCGCCGTTCCCGTCGCCGCAGGCCGCAAGGCTCAGTGCCAGGGCGAGCGTCGCGCCGGTGGCGACCAGTCTGGGCAAGCGCGCACGTGTCTTCATCGTTCGCCTTTCGAAAGTTTCGGCTCCATCACCGAAAGTCCATGCCGTCGGACAGTAAAGTCAGGCGGGATTCACGGTCAATGACCGTGCGCGGGACGACCCAAAACGTTATCGATCGCATGGCCTATCCTCCTTGCATGTACGGTGAAGTTGAGGTGGGCGCCAGGGTGACGCTGGCCGAGGTCGCGAAAGAGGCTGGGGTCTCCCCTCCGACAGTTTCGAAGGTCCTCAACGGTCGTTCGGACGTCTCCCGCGCCACCCGGTCGCGGGTCGAGCGGCTGCTGGAGGTGCACGGCTACCGCCGGCGGACCTCGGACCGGCCGCGCTTCCCGCTCGTCGAACTCGTCTTCCACGAGCTGGACAGCGTCTGGGCGGTGGAGCTCGTGAAGGGGGTGGAAAACGTTGCCAAGGCCAACCGGGCGACCGTCGTGCTCACCCGGAGCGGCTCGCGGCACGCGCCCGCTCCCGACTGGATCGAGGGAGTGCTCCGCCGCAGGCCGCTGGGGGTCGTGCTGATCTTCTCCTCGCTCCCGGCGCAGGTGAAGCACCGGCTACGCTCGCGTGACATCCCGTTCGTCATCGTCGACCCGGCCGGCGACCCCGACCCCGACGTGCCGTCCGTGGGCTCCGCCAACTGGGCCGGGGGCCTGGCGGCGACGCGCCATCTCACCGACCACGGGCACGAGCGCGTCGCGATCGTCACCGGCCCCGAGGACATGCTGTGCTCACGGGCCCGCCTCGACGGCTACCGTTCGGCGATGGCCATGGCGGGTCTGCCCGTCGATCCCCGCCTGATCCGCTTCGGCGACTTCCAGGTGCACGGCGGCTTCGAGCACGCCATGGACCTGCTGGACGGCCCCGGCCGGCCCACCGCCGTCTTCGCGGGCAGCGACCTCCAGGCCCTCGGCGTACTGGAGGCGGCCCGTCGCAAAGGCCTGCGCGTCCCCGAGGACCTCTCGGTGGTCGGCTACGACGACGTGCCACCGGCCCAGTGGTCGAGTCCGCCGCTGACCACGGTCCACCAGCCGCTGCGGCACATGGCCGAGGAGGCGACCCGCATGCTCTTCGGCCCGGACGGCCCCGGCGGTGCGGCCCGGCGCATCGAACTGGCCACGCGCCTGGTCGTACGGCAGAGCACCGCGCCACCGGGAGGGCCCGCCCGGGCCGCCGCACCGGGGACCGGGTGAAGTGCCCGTGCCGGGACGCGGATCAGCGCGGGCGCGTGACGAGGACCTGCCGCTCGGTCATGGTGGTCGACTCCCCCAGCAGGTCCAGCGGTTCGGCGTCGTACGCCACCGCCCGGCCGTGCGCGTCGGTGGACGGGCCGGACGCCGGCCGCTGGTTCACGGTGCCGTCGGGCCGGGCGGTGACCGTCGTGGTGCGGCCGGTGCGCAGGTCCAGCAGGTAGACCACCTGGAGCGGGCCACGGGGCACCCGCTCCTCGGCCGCCACGAACACCACGTGCCGGCCGTCGGCGCTCAGCCGCCCGGAGTGCGTGGCGAACTGCGGCCTGGGCCCCAGGACATGGCGCAGGGACCCGTTCCTCAGGTCCTTGACGAAGACGTCACCGGTGTCGTTGGTGCCCCGGGGCGGCAAGGTCCGGCAGTTGAAGCGGAAGGAGACGTGCCGGCCGTCCGCTCCCATCACCGGGTCGGTGACCCAGTGCTCGGAAGGGTCGTCCACGCACTCGGGGTCGACGCGGGTCCGCCGGTCGGCCCGCCGGTCGAGCACGTAGACGTGGGTGGCGGGGTCGGCCGCCGCGGGGTCCGAGGCGAGGTAGGCGAGGTGCCGGCCGTCGTGGCTCAGGGTCGGTCGCGCGACCTGCTGCCCGTCCCCGGCCATCGGGTCGTCGACCCACTCGCCGGTCCCCCGCCTGAGGTCGCGCACGCGGATGCGGGGATTCGCCTCCGGCTGCTGCGCCGGCCGCGCCGTGAAGGTCACGTACCGTCCGTTTCCGCTGATGGCCGGTGCGTTGGCGCTGGTGAACCGTGCGTCGGTGCCGTCACTGACCAGTTCGGTGCGGCCCGTGCGGACGTCGTAGACGTGGGCGGTGGCTCCGTCGAGCGTCGGGTAGGCGACCCGGGTGCCGTCGGCGCTGATGGACGGGGCGACGGTCGGCGCGCCCCGGTCCATGCCCTCGGCCAGGTCACTGGCCCAGTGCAACCGCCCGGTCCGCAGGTCCTTCACGTAGACGTCACTGGCGTCGTCGGTGTCGCCGGGCGCCAGGTTCGAGGCGTACGACCAGAAGGCCACGTAGCGGCCGTTGGCGCTGATCGCGGCGTACCGGCTCCGCTCGTTGCCCATCACGTCGTCGGACGTGACGTTCACGTGCTCTGTGCCGGGCTTCAGTTCCAACGCCCCCGCGGGCATCGTCTGCACGGCGGCGCACACCACGGCCACAGCGGCGACGGCGGCCGCTCTTCCCCCAAGACGCATGCTTCCCCCCGGTCGGCACGTCTCCCCCGGCCCCGCGGCCGAGGCCCCCAGCCATGGAAGCTGCTCGCGACCGTCCGGTCAATGCGCTCGACGCCGTACGAGCGACGAAGAACGCCCGCCACCGACCGCTCCCGAGGACGCGACGACGAGCCACCCGGCCAGCGCACCGACCGCGTACCAGAACAGGTCCGGCGCGTTGAAGGTCGAACCGAGCACCAGGCGGGCGGCGGTGCTGCGCCGGGAGAGATCCGCCGGCACACCGCTGAGCTGCAGGAACTCCACGCCCCAGCTCACGGCCAGCGCGAGTGCGGCGGCCTTTGCGGTCGGCACCCGCGGCGCCACCAGAAAGACGAGGGTGAAGATGAGCAGGGTGTACAGGCTGTCCCCGCCGTACTTGGCCGCGTCTCCCGCCGCCACGGACCGCAGTCCCAGTCCGGCGCCGACGACCGAAAGGGCGGCCGCGGCCGCCGACAGACGGACCCGGCTCGCCTCACCGCGACGTGCGCCCGTCACCGGCCGCCCCGCGAGTCGTAGGGCTGGAGGAGCTGGTCGACGGGGGCGTAGTCGTCGGTGAGCGGCCGGGCGTCGCCGATCCAGGAGGTGAGGTCGTCGCCGGTCGCGAGCTGCCATCCGACTTGCCGGGCGTCGAGTGCTTCCTGGGTCTCACGCAGGTCGACCGGCCGGTCGGAGGCGAGCACCACCAGGTTGCCGCCGTCGGGAGCGGCCCGGTCCGAGCCGATGTCGACGGGGTCGCCGACGAGGACGACGTGCTCGAACGTCTCGCTGAGCGTGGCGACTTCAGCGCGTGCGAAGGCCAGGTCACCGTGGTCGATCAGGTTGGCGGCGTACAGGCCGTCCTCCTCCAGCACCCGCCGTACGTCCCTCATCGCCTCCACCGTCGTGAGGTGCCACGGCACGCTGACGCCCCCGAAGGCGTCACCGACGACCAGGTCGCGGCTGTCCGTCTCCAGCCGCCGCAGACCGAGCCGGCCGTCCTCCGTGCGCACGTCGATCCCGGTGTCCGGCCTCAGACCGAACCGCTCGCGGTCGATGCGCACGACCCCGCCGTCGATCTCGGACACCAGGCTGCGCGTGCCCGGCCGGGTGGCCGCGAGGTAGCGCGGAAAGGTGAGCCCGCCGCCGCCCAGGTGATAGGCGGTGATCGGCTCCCCTTCGGGAAAGGCGGTGTCGACCACCGACGCGAGGGCGCGCACATAGGTGAACTTCAGGTACGTCGGGTCGTCGACGTCGACGTAGGAGTGCCGCACGCCGTCCAGCACGAGCGTGTGTCCGCCGTCCCGGTCCGGGTCCGCCACGACCCGCGCGCAGTGGTACTTGGTCTCCGCGTCGCAACCGCCGGGCGCGGGGACGGTGGCGAGGCCGCCGGCCACGACCACGAGGGTGAGGGCGGGGGTCCCGGCCCACCCGCGCGCTCGCCAACCCACCAGCGCCGAGCCGGCCAACAGCAGTGCGCCGAGGCCGACCAGGATGCCGCTGACCGGCAACCGCGAGATGAGGACGAAGCCGGTGAGGACGGTGCCGAGGATGGCACCGACGGTCCCGACGCCGGACAGCCGGCCGACGACCGTCCCGGTCTCGGCGAGGCTCGTGAGGCGCAGCTTGGTCACCATCGGCGTCACGGCGGAGAGCAGCGCGCCCGGTACGAGGATGGTCAGGCCCGCGACGATCAGGAGCAGCACGGGCGCCCACTCCGCGGTGGAGCGCAGCACGGCGGGGGTGAGCGCCACGACCGCGCCGGACACCCCGAGCGAGGGGCCGATGAGCCGGCGTGGGTCGACCTGGTCCGCGAGGCGCCCGCCCAGCCAGGAGCCGAGGGCGATCGCGGTGAGGGCGATACCGATCACCATGGTGCTGGTTTCCAGGGTGAGGCCGAGGTAGGGGGCGAGCAGCCGCAGCGCGACGATCTCGACGACCAGGACCGCGGCCGAGGACCCGAACACCAGCACGGCGGCGGAGCGGGACCCCAGGCCCCGGTAGCGGGGAGCGTCTCCGGCGGCGGGCGAGGAAAGCGGTCCGGTCACGGACGACATCCTCGCACGGGGCTCGTCGGCCGTGCTTCCGTACGCCGACAGGGAGGCACCGGCCCGCGCCGTCGGTCGCCCAACACCACGCGCGGGCAACGGAAGTGAGTACTCGTGAACACTTAATGCAAGTCAAAAGAAAAGCTGTGCACGAAACCTTGACCGGGTCTGCCCCGACGGGCAAGGTGCCGAAGAGCGCTCTCCCACCTCTCCCGCCTTCTCCGTGCCAAGGAGTCCCTCCATGCCCATTTTCGGCACACCACCGGCGGCGCCGGTGTCGCGCGGACCCGGTCGCCGCGGGCTCGTCGGCGTCCTGGTCACCGCGCTGGCCGCCGCCCTGCTCGCCGTCGTCCCCGCCACGCGGGCCCAGGCCGCGCCCGTGCTGCTGTCCCAGGGCAAGCCGGTCACCGCCTCCAGCCAGGAGCACTACGGCACCCCGGCGACCGCGGCCGTCGACGGCGACAGCGGCACGCGCTGGTCGAGCGCCGCCGCCGATCCGCAGTGGCTCCGCGTCGACCTCGGCGCCCCCGCCTCCCTCAGCCGGGTCGAGCTGAGCTGGGAGGCCGCCTACGCCAGGTCCTACCGCATCGAGACGTCCCAGAACGGCACGGACTGGTCTACGGCCTACTCCACCACCACAGGCGCCGGTGGCACGGAGACGGTGAACGTCTCCGGCACCGCCCGCTACGTCCGCATGCTCGGCACCGCCCGCGCCACCGGATACGGCTACTCCCTCTGGGAGTTCAAGGTGTTCGGCACCACCGGCGAGGACCCCGGCCCGGTCATCCCGGGCGGCGGCGACCTCGGCCCGAACGTGCACGTCTTCGACCCGTCCACGCCCGGCATCCAGGCCAAGCTGGACCAGGTCTTCCAGGAGCAGGAGTCGGCGCAGTTCGGCTCCGGCCGGCACGCCTTCCTCTTCAAGCCGGGCACCTACAACGGCCTCAACGCCCAGATCGGCTTCTACACCCAGATCCTCGGTCTCGGTCTGCGCCCCGACGACACGACGATCAACGGTGACATCACCGTCGACGCCGGCTGGTTCAACGGCAACGCCACCCAGAACTTCTGGCGCGGCGCGGAGAACCTCGCCGTGAATCCGGTCAACGGCACCAACCGGTGGGCGGTCTCGCAGGCCGCGTCCTTCCGTCGGATGCACGTCAAGGGCGGCCTCAACCTCGCGCCCAACGGCTACGGCTGGGCCAGCGGCGGCTACATCGCCGACAGCAAGATCGACGGCCAGGTCGGCAACTACTCCCAGCAGCAGTGGTACACCCGCGACAGCTCCATCGGCGGCTGGTCCAACAGCGTCTGGAACCAGGTCTTCTCAGGTGTCGAGGGCGCGCCCGCCACCAGCTTCCCCGAGCCCCGCTACACCACGCTCGACACGACGCCGATCTCCCGCGAGAAGCCCTTCCTCTACCTGGACGGCGACGAGTACAAGGTCTTCGCCCCCGCCAAGCGCACCAACGCCCGCGGCACCACTTGGGCGAACGGCACCCCGCAGGGCGAGTCGATCCCGCTGGACGAGTTCTACGTCGTCAAACCCGGGGCCACCGCCGCCACCCTCAACGCCGCCGTCGACCAGGGTCTGCACCTGCTGTTCACCCCGGGCATCTACCACGTCGACCGGACGATCGACATCGACCGGGCGGGCACCATCGTGCTCGGCCTCGGTCTCGCCACGATCATCCCGGACAACGGGGTGACCGCCATGAGGGTCGCCGACGTCGACGGTGTACGCCTCGCCGGCTTCCTCATCGACGCCGGCCCCGTCAACTCCCCCACGCTGCTGGAGATCGGCCCGCAGGGCGCGTCCGCCGACCACGCGGCCAACCCGACCACCGTGCAGGACGTCTACATCCGCATCGGCGGAGCGGGCGCCGGGAAGGCGACCACCAGCATGGTGGTCAACAGCCACGACACGATCATCGACCACACCTGGGTGTGGCGGGCCGACCACGGCGAGGGCGTCGGCTGGGAGACCAACCGGGCCGACTACGGCGTCCGCGTCAACGGCGACGACGTCCTGGCCACCGGGCTGTTCGTCGAGCACTTCAACAAGTACGACGTCGAGTGGTACGGCGAGCGCGGCCGGACGATCTTCTACCAGAACGAGAAGGCGTACGACGCCCCGAACCAGGCCGCCATCCAGAACGGCGACAGCAAGGGTTACGCCGCCTACCGGGTCGACGACTCGGTCGACACCCATGAGGCATGGGGTCTGGGCAGCTACTGCAACTACAACGTCGACCCGAACATCCGCCAGGACCGGGGCTTCAAGGCGCCCGTCAAACCGGGGGTGAGGTTCCACAGCCTCCTCGTGGTCTCCCTCGGCGGCATGGGCCACTACAACCACGTCATCAACGACACCGGCGCCTCCACGGTGCCCGCCGGCACCACGACCGTGCCGTCCACCGTCGTGTCCTACCCCTGACCGGTCCGCCCGTCGCCTCAACCCGCCAGGAGCAGCTGTGTCCCCAGCACCCCCGTACCGCAGACCCGGCGGCCGCCGCGCCGTCCCCCTGCTCGTCCTCGGCGCACTGGTGGCGTCGTCGCTCGCCCTCGCCGCCCCGACGGCCGAGGCCGCGGAGACCCTTCTCTCCCAGGGCAAACCCGCCACCGCGTCCTCCCAGGAAGGCGACGGATACGCCCCCTCGGCGGCCGTCGACGGCAATCTCACCGGCACCCGCTGGGCCAGCCAGTGGAGCGACCCGCAGTGGTTCCAGGTCGACCTCGGACAGCGGTCCGACCTCAGCCGGGCCGTGCTGACCTGGGAGGGCGCGTACGGCAAGAGCTACCGGATCCAGACGTCCGACAACGGCACGGACTGGCGGACCCTGAAGACCGTGACCGACGGTGACGGCGGCACGGACGAGGTCACCGTCTCCGGTTCCGGCCGCTACGTGCGCATGCTGGGCACCGAGCGGTCCGGCGGCTACGGCTACTCCCTCTGGGAGTTCCAGGTGTACGGAACCACGGACGGCACACCGCCCGCCCCGGGAGCGGTCGAGGTCACCGGCTCCCAGGGCGACTGGCAACTGACCGTCGGCGGCGAGCCGTACACCGTCAAGGGACTGACCTGGGGCCCGTCCGTCGCGGACGCCCCGAAGTACATGCCCGACGTCAAGTCCATGGGCGTCAACACGATCCGCACCTGGGGCACCGACGCCTCCACCGAGCCGCTGCTCGACAGCGCCGCAGCGCACGGCATCCGCGTCGTCAACGGCTTCTGGCTCCAGCCCGGCGGCGGCCCCGGCTCCGGCGGCTGCGTCGACTACGTCACCGACACCACGTACAAGAACAACATGCTCACCGAGTTCGCCAAGTGGGTGGAGGCGTACAAGAGCCACCCGGCGACCCTCATGTGGAACGTCGGCAACGAGTCCGTCCTGGGCCTGCAGAACTGCTACAGCGGGGCGGAGCTGGAGGCGCAGCGCAACGCCTACACCGGCTTCGTCAACGACGTCGCCAAGAAGATCCACAGCATCGACCCCGACCACCCCGTCACCTCCACCGACGCCTGGACCGGAGCGTGGCCGTACTACCAGCGCAACGCGCCCGACCTCGACCTGTACTCGATGAACTCCTACGGCGACATCTGCGGCGTCCAGGAGGACTGGGAGGAGGGCGGCTACACCAAGCCGTACCTCATCACCGAGGGCGGCCCGGCCGGCGAGTGGGAGGTGCCCGACGACGTCAACGGCGTCCCCGACGAGCCGACCGACGTGCAGAAGGCCGAGGGGTACACCAAGGCCTGGGACTGCGTCACCGGCCACGAGGGCGTCGCGCTGGGCGCCACCCTCTTCCACTACGGCGTCGAGCACGACTTCGGCGGCATCTGGTTCAACCTCGTGCCCGACGGGCTGAAGCGGCTGTCCTACTACGCCGTCAAGCAGGCGTACGGCGGATCGATCGCCGGTGACAACACACCGCCCGTGATCACCGACATGGCCGTCTCCCCCGCCTCGTCGGCCGCGGCGGGCGAGGAGTTCACCGTCCGCGCGGACGTGCGCGACCCCGACGGTGATCCGGTCACGTACCAGGTCTTCCTCAGCGGCAACTACGCCAACGGCGACAAGCGCCTGGTGGAGGCCGAGTGGCGGTCCACCGGGAACGGCACCTTCGCCGTGCGGGCCCCGGAGAAGCTGGGCGTGTGGAAGGTGTACGTCCAGGCCGAGGACGGCCGCGGCAACGCGGGCATCGAGACCAAGTCGGTCAAGGTCGTCGCCCCGCCGGTCACCGGCACCAACGTGGCGCTGAACAAGCCGACCACCGCGTCCTCCTTCCAGCCGTCGTACGGCGACTGCCCGTGCGAGCCCGCCAAGGCGACGGACGGCAGGACCGACACGCGCTGGGCCAGCGACTGGAGCGACCCGCAGTGGATCCAGGTCGACCTGGGCGCCCCCACCACCATCCGCAAGCTCCAGCTCGTGTGGGACCCCGCCTACGCCAAGTCCTACGACGTACAGGTCTCGGGCGACGGCACCACCTGGCGCACGGTCCACAGCACGACCGCCGGCAACGGTGACGTCGACACCATCGACGTCGCCGAGACTGCGCGGCACGTGCGGCTGCACCTGACGGCGCGTGGCACCGGCTGGGGCTACTCGCTGCACGAGTTCGGCGTCTACAGCTGACGGCATCTACAGCTGACGGCACCTACGACTGACGGCGAAGGGCGTCCGGCGGCGCCCTTCGCACCACCCCCACCAGGCACCTCAGCGGGCAGGAGGCTCCATGAGACCGCGTTCGAAACTCCCCGCGCTGCTGCTCGGCACCGCACTCGTCGGGGGCGTGCTCGGCGTCGGCACCGTCGCCACGGCCGCCGATCCGGGCAGCGCTCCGGCCGTCTCGGCCGGCGCACACACCGGGCACACGCTGGCGGTGTCGACCCAGGCGTCCGCCGACGATCCCGACGGCGACGGGTACATTCCGGCCGTCCCCCCGGTCACCGGCGTGACCCCGTCCGAGGCCACCCCGCCGCCGCGCTACCACAAGGAGTTCCAGGCCAACTGCGCCGTCACGCACACCGCGCCGGACGACCCGATCGTGTACCCGGGGCAGCCGGGCAAGTCCCACGACCACACCTTCATGGGCAACACCTCGACGAACGCCGGCAGCACGACGGCGAGCCTCTACGGCGGTGACACCACCTGTCTCGCACCGGCCGACGCCTCCGCGTACTGGATGCCCTCCCTGAACAAGGGGGACGAGAAGATCCTCCCCGTCGGTCCGCAGGTCATCTACTACAAGGCCGGTGTCACCGACTACACCAGCGTGCGGCCCTTCCCCAAGGGACTGCGGTTCGTCGTCGGCAGCCCCATGCAGAGCGCCCAGGAGTTCCGCGGCCACAAGGGCTTCGTCGAGGGCTGGGAATGCGGTGACAGCTTCTTCAACGTCGACTTCCCGGCGAGCTGCCCGAGCCGGCCCGACGTCCAGCTCAACATCCGTATGCAGGCGCCCAGTTGCTGGGACGGCAAGCACCTCGACACCCCAGACCACAAGAGCCACATGGCTTATCCGGTCGTCAAACCCGGCACCAACGACAACATGTGCCCGGCCTCCCACCCGGTCGCCCTGCCGATGATCGAGTTCAAGATGGCCTTCCCGGTCAACGGCGACATGAGCGACGTACGGCTGGCCAGTGGACGCGGCTACTCCTTCCACTACGACTTCTTCAACGCCTGGGAGGAGCGGACCCTCGAGGCGCTGGTCGACCACTGCATCGTGGGCGGTCTCCAGTGCGACACGCGCGGCTACGACCAGAACCACCCGGAGCGCGGCGCGGTGCTGGACGCGGACCACCGTCTGCCCTGATGGACGACGAGACACTCGACCGGCTCATCGGCGGGCTGAGCCTCGAACAGAAGGTGCGCCTGCTCACCGGCGCGACGACCTGGCGCACCGCCGGTGAGCCCGGAATCGGGCTGCGGGAGTTGGTGTTCTCGGACGGGCCCGCCGGGGTACGGGGCGAGGCGTGGGACGAGCGCCGCACCTCGCTCCTGCTGCCCTCCGCCTCCGCCCTGGGCGCGATGTGGGACGAGGAGCTGGTGGAGCTGCTCGGCGGTCTGCTCGCCACCGAGGCCGCCCGCAAGGGCGTGGACGTGGTGCTGGCGCCCACGCTCAACCTCCACCGGAGTCCGCTGGGCGGCCGCCACTTCGAGTGCTTCTCCGAGGACCCGGAACTGACCGGCCGTACCGGGGCCGCGCTGATCCGGGGCATCCAGGCCCTCGGGGTGGCGGCCACCGCCAAGCACTACGTCGGCAACGACTCCGAGACCGACCGGCTGACCGTCGACGTCCGGGCGTCCGAACGGGCTCTGCGAGAGGTGTACCTCGCCCCCTTCGAGGCGGCGGTCGAGGCCGGGGTGTGGCTCGTCATGGCGGGCTACAACGCCGTCGGCGGCACGACCATGACGGCCAGTCCGCTGCTGGCGGAACCCCTCAAGGGCGCATGGGGGTTCGACGGGGTCGCCGTCTCCGACTGGGCGGCGGTGCGCACCACCGGGGAGACCGGTCGCGCCGCCCTCGACCTGGCGATGCCGGGACCGGACAGTCCCTGGGGCTCCTCGCTGGTGCGGGCGGTGAAGGACGGCCTGGTCGCCGAGGAGGCGGTCGACCGGAAGGTGCGTCGGCTGCTCCGGCTCGCGGACCGCGTGGGCGCGCTGGAACCCCGCCGCCCACGCCGGGTGCCGGCGACGGCGTCCCGCGACACCCGGGCGTTGCTGCGCCGCGCCGTCGGTGCCGGTTCGGTCCTGCTGCGCAACGACGCCGTGCTGCCGCTCGACCCCGCCGGGCTGTCCACCGTCGCGGTCGCCGGCGGGCACGCCGCGTCCCCCCGCGTCCAGGGCGGCGGCAGCGCGGGGGTCTTCTGCTCGGGCGTGGTGACCCCGCTGGCCGGCATCCGCGCCCGGCTGCGGGGCCGGGCCCGGGTGGTGTACGAGCCCGGCCCGGCCCCGGAGGCGCCGCCCGCTCCCCTCGGCACCGACCGGTGCAGCGACCCGCGCTCGGGCGCCCCCGGCGTGCTCCTGCGGGTGCTGGACGCGGCGGGGCGGGAACTGCGCGCGGAGCACCGGCTCTCGGGCCGGCAGCTGGAGCCGGACCTGCCCCCGGGCGCCCATACGGTGGAGATCGCCGCCGTGCTGCGGCCCCAGCGGCCGGGCGAGTGGACGTTCGGCGTCGGGGGCTTCGGACGCATGACGCTCACCGTCGACGGACGCACGCTCCTGGACGGGGAGTTCCCCGGCGAGACGGACGACCCGGCCGTCGTCCACGTCAGCCCGCCCCTGCGGACGGCGCGGACGGTACTGACCGCCGGGCGGCCCGCGCACGTGGTGGCCCGGCGCGAACTGGTGCCCGGCCGCGGACGTGCCACCGTCGTCGCCGCGGCGCCGCCGGCCCCGGACCCGGCGGCCGCGCTGGAGGGCGCGGTGCGGGCTGCCCGGGACGCCGACGCCGCGATCGTGGTCGTCGGCACCACCGAGTACGGCGAGACCGAGGGGTACGACCGCACGACGCTGTCGCTCGGGGGGCACCAGGACGAACTGGTCCGCGCCGTGGCCGCCGCGAATCCGCGCACGGTCGTGGTCGTCAACAGCGGCGGCCCGGTCGAGCTGCCGTGGCGCCGGGAAGCAGGAGCCGTGCTGCTCACCTGGTTCCCGGGGCAGGAGGCCGGCGCGGGGCTGGCCGACGTCCTGTTCGGCCTCGCCGAGCCCGGCGGCCGGCTTCCCACCACCTGGGCGGCGTCCCTGGCGGACGCGCCCGTGACGTCCACCCGGCCGGTCGAGGGCCGGCTCGACTACGCCGAGGGGCTGCACATCGGCCACCGGGCGTGGCTGCGCGCCGGAGCGGAGCCCGCCTACTGGTTCGGCCACGGACTCGGCTACACGACGTGGGAGTACCGGGCCGTGGAGGCTCCCGCGCACGTCGCGGCGGGCGAGCCGTTCACGGTTCGGGTGACGGTACGCAACACCGGTACCCGCGCCGGGCGCGAGGTCGTACAGGTCTATCTGGCACGCCCCGATTCGGCGGTGGAGCGTCCGGTGCGCTGGTTCGCCGGATACGCGGCCGTCCGGACGGAGCCGGGCCGGACGGCGAGTGCCGAGGTGGTGGTGTGCCCGCGCGCCCTGCGGCACTGGTCGGAGACGGACGATTGCTGGGCCACGGAGCCGGGCGCCTACCTGCTCATGGTGGGCAGGTCGGCGGGGGACATCCGGTGGGACGGGGAGGTCACGGTCGACGGCGACTGAGGGGTGGTGGGGCGATCCCGGCCGCGACGCTGGGCCGGATCGCGGCACAGGGCCGGGGCCTGCGTAGTACCGCGGCAAACCTCCCCGAGCGCGAGGAGGGAGGGGAGGACACGGTCAGCAGCGTCTGAGGAGGCGGGGGGCGGTCCGGGCAGCGCATTCGCCTGGGCCGCGGCACAGACCCTGGGTCGGGACCCGGGCCGGGGCCCGTGTGGTGCCGCGGGGAACTTCGCCGGGCCCGCGCCTTCGTCCGGTGTCCGGGCGCCACGCGGCCCGCGGTGGTGGCCGGCTGCGCACGTGACCCGGGCTCGGCGCGTGCGGGAGCCAGCCCTGGACGGCGGCGGCCATGGACCACGGCCGGTCGGGCTGCCTCCCGGGAGCGCTCCGCCGGGGCGGCAGGCGCCGCTCGCTACACCGAGCGCTCCCGCAGGGCGGTGCGCCACGCCGGGTCCTGTTCCACCGCTTCGGCCTCCTCCGGCCGACCGCCACGCGCGAAGAAGCCGGCGAGCGGCAGGACCGCGGCGCCCACGGTGACGGCGTCCGGCCCCAGGGTGCCGAGGTCGATGCGGACGCGGGCGGCGGGGTAGGTGAGGGCGTACGAGGTGGCGTGGGCCGTCACCGCGTCCAGGAAGCGCCGCCCCAGTTGCAGTCCGGCCCAGCCGCCGACCAGGATGCGCTCGGGCTGGAAGAGGTTGATCAGGTCGGAGAACCCGGCGCCCAGGTACTCGGCGGTCTCCTCCAGGACGGCGAGCGCGGTGGCATCGGGCTCCGGGCCGGTGCCCGCCGCGCCCGGCTCCGGGTACGCGGCCGCGAGCATCGCGGTGAGCGCGGTCTCCTCGTCCACGCCCGCGGGCGGCTGCCCTCCCGCCTCCGCCCAGCGTTGGAGCAGCGCCTCCGCGCCCGCGTACGCCTCCAGACAGCCGAGGGCGCCGCAGCGGCACCGGCGCCCGCGCACCCGCACCGTCAGGTGCCCCCACTCCACTGCCCGGGCCGGGCCCATGTCGTCGTCGAC
Source organism: Streptomyces sp. AC602_WCS936 (assembly GCF_019049125.1). Lineage (NCBI taxonomy): Bacteria > Bacillati > Actinomycetota > Actinomycetes > Kitasatosporales > Streptomycetaceae > Streptomyces > Streptomyces sp. AC602_WCS936. Next base: position 153,271 of record NZ_JAGMUF010000054.1, read on the forward strand.
GACGCAGGCGCCGACGCCGGAGCCGAAGAGCACCACCGCGACGCTCTGCGCGCCCCGGCCCGCGCCGAACCACATCTCGGCCTGGCCCAGCGTCCTGGCACCGTTGTCGATGTAGTAGGGCACGGTCTCCGGCACGATCCGGGACTCGCGCAGCAGCCGCTCCAGGGGAACGGCGTCCCAGCCGATCGTCTGACCGTGCACGACGGCGCCGTCCTGAGGGGTCCTGGCGACGATGCCCGGCACGCCGATCCCGACGCCGAGCAGCCGCTCCGCCGCGATGCCGGCCTCGTCCAGCACCTGGCGGATGCCCTCCCGCAGGTGCCTGACGACGACGCCGACCTCGTAACGGTCGAGACGGTTCGGGCCGTCGGTCTCCAGCGGGCTCTCGACCCGGGCCAGCTCGGTGAGGGCGAGGTCGAAGAGTTCGACCCGTACGCGGGTCTCGCCGATGTCGACGCCGATCATGTAGCCGCTGCGCGCGCTGACGCGCAGCAGCGTGCGGGGACGGCCGCCCGCCGAGTCGACGCTGCCCGCCTCCTCCACCAGCCCTTCGGCGACCAGCTCGGCGACCACGTTGCTCACCGAGCCCGAACTCAGCCCGGTGGCCGGTCCCAGGGAGAACCGGCTGAGCGGCCCGTCGAAATACAACCGTTGCAATACCGCGGTGCGGTTCTCCCGCCGCAGGTCACGCACTGTACGGCCACTGCGCACTTTCACCCTGTCCCCTCGTTCCGAAGTCGTCACCGCAATCTACCTGTGGCCGAGCCCTTGACGCACCCTTCCATCTGAAGCTTAACTCACAGCCTAAATTAAGCCGTGGCCGGGCCGGAGCGCGGGGCGCTGCCCCGGCCGCCCGCGACCACGGGCGACTCGTCATCTCCCGGAAGGCCTCTGGAGCATGCGCAGAATCAGAGCCGCAGCCGTCGGCGCCGTCACCCTCTCGTTCGCCCTCACCGCGGCGGCCTGCGGCGGGGGGTCGTCCGGCACCGAGGGTTCCAACGAGCAGCCGAAGACCCTCACCTACTGGGCCTCCAACCAGGGCGCGAACCTGGAGGTGGACAAGGAGGTACTCCAGCCGGAGCTCGACAAGTTCGAGAAGGAGACGGGCATCGAGGTGAAGCTGGAGGTGGTGCCGTGGTCGGACCTCCTCAACCGCATCCTCACCGCCACCACCTCCGGCCAGGGCCCGGACGTCCTCAACATCGGCAACACCTGGAGCGCCTCGCTCCAGGCCAGCGGTGCCCTGCTGCCCTGGGACGCGGAGAACTTCGAGGCGATCGGAGGCAAGGACCGCTTCGTGGAGTCCGCGCTCGGCTCCACCGGCGCCCAGGGCCAGGACCCGGCCGCCGTACCGCTGTACTCCATGGCCTACGCGCTCTACTACAACAAGAAGATGTTCGCCGACGCCGGCATCGAGAAGCCGCCGGCGACCTGGGACGAGCTGGTCGAGACCGGCAAGAAGCTCTCGAAGGACGGCAAGTGGGGCCTGGGCGCCGAGGGCTCCAACCTGTCGAACAACATCCACCAGGTCTTCGTCCTCGCCAAGCAGCACGGCGCGGACTTCTTCACCGCGGACGGCAAGGCCGACTTCACCTCCGACGGCGCCGTGGCGGCGGTGAAGCAGTACGTCGACCTGATGGCCGAGGACAAGATCATCGCGCCGGGCAACGCCGAGTACGCGCAGAACCAGTCCCTGAGCGACTTCGCCAAGGACAAGACGGCCATGGTGCTGTGGCAGACGGCGTCGGCCACCTTCAAGTCGCAGGGCATGAACGAGGACGAGTGGGGCGTCGCGCCCGCCCCCGTGCAGTCCGGCGAGCCCGGCCCGGGCAAGGCCACCAACTCCATGGTGGCCGGCATCAACATGGCCGTCTTCAAGAACACCAAGAACATCGACGGCGCCAAGAAGTTCGTGAAGTTCATGACCAGCGACGAGGAGCAGGTCATCCTCAACAAGGCGTACGGCTCCATCCCGCCGGTCAAGGCCGCCCAGCAGGACCCGGCCTTCGACACCCCGGCGCTCGCCGTTCTCAGGGACACCCTCGCAGGCAGCGCCACCGCGCTGCCGCAGGTCCCCGAGGAGTCGCAGTTCGAGACCGTAGTCGGCACCGCGGTCAAGGAACTCTTCGCCGACGCCGCGGCCGGCCGTGCCGTCACCACCGAGTCGGTGCGGGCCAAGCTCGAAGAGGCCCAGCAGCAGATGCCCGCGAAGTGAGCACGGACACCGCCATGACCACCACCGCTGCTCCGAGCACAGGCGAGCGGACGGCACGGAAGACCGACCCCGGGGCGGCGCCGCGCGGACGCCGCCCCGGGCGGCTGCGCCGCGTCGGGCTGCCGTATCTGCTGCTGCTGCCCGCCCTGCTGCTCGAACTGCTCGTCCACCTCGTGCCGATGGTGATCGGCATCGTCGTCAGCTTCAAGGAGCTGACCCAGTTCTACATCCGCGACTGGTCCACCGCCCCCTGGGCCGGCCTCGACAACTACTCCCTGGCGGTCGACTTCGACGCCCCCGTCGGCGAGGCGCTGCTGAAGTCCTTCCTCACCACCTGCCTGTTCACCGTCCTCTCGGTCGGCCTGTGCTGGCTGCTCGGAGTGGCCGCGGCGATCTTCATGCAGGAGACCTTCCGCGGCCGGGGCGTCCTGCGCACGCTGTTCCTCGTCCCGTACGCCCTGCCCGTCTACGCCGCCGTCATCACCTGGGCGTTCATGTTCCAGCGGGACAACGGCCTGGTGAACCACGTGCTGCACGACCAGCTCGGCCTCACCGGCAGTCCCCCGTTCTGGCTGATCGGCGACAACAGCTTCGTCGCCCTGCTCGTCGTCTCGGTGTGGAAGGGCTGGCCGTTCGCCTTCCTCATCGTCATGGCCGGGCTCCAGAACATCCCGAAGGACCTCTACGAGGCCGCCGCCCTCGACGGCGCGGGCGTGTGGCAGCAGGTCCGCCGCATCACCCTGCCGGCGCTGCGCCCCGTCAACCAGGTCCTCGTCCTGGTGCTGTTCCTGTGGACCTTCAACGACTTCAACACGCCGTTCGTCCTGTTCGGCAAGGCGGCACCCGAGGCCGCGGACCTGATCTCCATCCACATCTACCAGTCCTCGTTCCAGACCTGGAACTTCGGGACGGGCTCCGCGATGTCGGTGCTGCTGCTCCTGTTCCTGCTCGTGGTGACGGGCGCCTACCTCTGGTTCACCTCCCGGGGACCTCGAGGACCCCGAGGAAGGAAGGCCACCGATGCCTAGCCCAGCCGCCCGCCGGCCCCGCTCCCCGATGGCCGCACCGCGGTCCTTCCTGTGGAGCCGGCGGATCTTCCTGACCTGCCTGACCGTCTTCGTGCTGCTGCCGGTGTACGTGATGATCTCCAGCTCGCTGAAGCCGCTGGAGGACGTGTCGGGCAAGTTCGCGTGGTTCCCCTCGGGTCTCACCGTCCGCCCGTACTTCGACATCTGGGACACGGTCCCGCTGGCCGACTACTTCATGAACTCGCTGATCGTGGCGGGCGCGGCGACCGTCTGCTCCGTCACCATCGCCGTGTTCGCCGCCTACGCGGTCAGCCGCTACACCTTCCGCGGCAAACGCGTCTTCACGGTGACGGTGCTGTCGACCCAGATGTTCCCCGGCATCCTGTTCCTGCTGCCGCTGTTCCTCATCTACGTCAACATCGGCAACGCCACCGGCATCGCCCTCTTCGGCTCCCGCGGCGGCCTGATCCTCACCTACCTCACCTTCTCACTGCCCTTCTCCATCTGGATGCTGATCGGGTACTTCGACTCGGTGCCCAGAGACCTCGACGAGGCCGCCAAGGTGGACGGCTGCGGGCCGCTCGGCGCCCTGTTCCGGGTCATCGTGCCCGCCGCGGTCCCCGGCATCGTCGCCGTCGCCGTCTACGCGTTCATGACCGCCTGGGGCGAGGTCCTCTTCGCCTCCGTCATGACCAACGAGACCACCCGCACCCTCGCCGTCGGCCTGCAGGGCTACTCCACCCAGAACGACGTGTACTGGAACCAGGTCATGGCCGCCTCACTCGTCGTCAGCCTGCCCGTCGTCGCCGGCTTCCTGCTCCTGCAGCGCTACCTCGTCACCGGTCTCACCGCCGGCGCCGTCAAGTAGCCGCCGGGCCACCACCGGCACCCCCGTCCCACTCGCCCCCACCCCTGAGAGGCCCTCTGTGTCCGAATCGCTCGACCTCGCCGCCTTCCCCGCCGACTTCGCCTGGGGCACCGCCACCTCCGCCTACCAGATCGAGGGCGCCGCCACCGAGGACGGCCGGGCACCGTCGATCTGGGACACCTTCTCCCACACCCCGGGCAGGGTCGCGGGCGACGACCACGGCGACGTGGCCTGCGACCACTACCACCGGTGGCCGGAGGACCTCGCCCTGATGAAGCGGCTCGGCACCGACGCCTACCGCATGTCGGTCGCCTGGCCCCGCGTGAAACCCGCCGGAGACGGACCGGTCAACCCGGTCGGCCTCGACTTCTACGACCGCCTCGTCGACGCCCTCCTCGACGCCGGCATCACCCCCAACATCACCCTCTACCACTGGGACCTCCCCCAGGCCCTCCAGGACCGCGGCGGCTGGACCGTGCGCGACACCGCCGAACACCTCGCCGACTACGCCTCCGTCGTCGCCGCCCGGCTCGGCGACCGCGTCACCCGGTGGGCCACCCTCAACGAACCGCTCTGCTCCGGCTGGATCGGCCACCTGGAGGGCCGCATGGCACCCGGCCTGACCGACCTGACCGCAGCCGTGCAGGCCTCGTACCACCTGCTGCTCGCCCACGGCCTCGCCACCCGGGCGATCCGCGCGGCGGTCCCGGGCGCGCGGGTCGGCCTCGTCACCAACCACTCCACCATCGAGGCCGCGTCGACCCGCCCGGAGGACATCGCGGCGGCCGGCCGCATGGACGGCCACACCAACCGCTGGTGGCTCGACCCCGTCTACGGCCGCGGCTTCCCCGCCGACATGCGCGAGCTGTACGGAGTGGACCTGCCGGAGCGTGCGGGCGACCTGGACACGATCGCCGCGCCCCTCGACTGGCACGGCCTCAACTACTACTTCCCGGCAACCGTCACCGACGACCCCGGGGGCCCGGTCCCGTACGCCCGTGAGGTCCGGCTGCCCGACGTACCGCGCACCGGCATGGACTGGCAGATCGACGCCGGCGGCCTGGAGGCCCTGCTGCTGCGCCTGACCGACGACTACGGCGTCCGCGAGCTGTACGTCACCGAGAACGGCTCCGCCTTCCCCGACACCGTCTCGCCCGACGGCACCGTCCACGACCCCGACCGCGCCCGCTACCTGGAGCAGCACGTGAACGCCTGCGCCCGGGCGCTCCGCAAGGGCGCGCCACTGGCCGGCTACTACGCCTGGTCCCTCCTCGACAACTTCGAGTGGGCCTACGGCTACGACAAGCGCTTCGGCCTCGTCCACGTCGACTACGCGACCCAGATCCGGACCGTCAAGACCAGCGGCCTGCGGTACGCGGACATCATCCGCGCCCACCGGGAGTCCCACGCCTGACCGTACCTGCCGTCCCCGGGGATCCGGCGGACTCGCGTATGACCAGTTCCGGTTGGAAGACGAGCAGGACCGGCTGCAGCGTGCGTGCCCGGAGATACCCCACGACCCCGTTGACGAGGCGGCCGCTGCGGACCAGGTCCTGGCGTCACAACCGTCGCTTGGTGCTACAGCTCCTCGCCGGGAACGGACAGGTACGCGTCACGTAGCACGCTCAGTACCGGGTGATCGGTCGACAGGCTTTCGTTGTCGATGGCAGACAGAGCGCGCACTCCGATGGAGGTGTTCGTGGCGAACGCTGCCGCCATGCCCTTGGCCTGGTCGAGGGTCACAGCGGTCGTCCGATGACTGACTCCACGCGTGTGCTGCTTCAACAGGGCCATCGTCACACCGGGCAGCACGGGTGCGTCAGGCCACACGACCGTCCCGTCGCCGTCGATGAATCCGACGTTCCAGGTTCCGCCCTCGGAGACCAAGCCGTCGCGGCCGATGAACAGGGCGTCGTCCGCGCCGGCGAGCTGGGCGGCGCGGCGTGCGTGCAGGGCCCCGAAAAGACCACAGTGCTTGACCTGGGGAAGATCACGTTCGTACTGCATGCTGCGCACGTGCAACGGAGGCGGCGACAGCTGACCGGCGGGACGCACGGTGACCAGAGGCCGCGGATCCCCGGCGTCGGCGGGGTGCCCCATGTCGACAGCGGGGTCGTAGATCGTCACGCGAACGACGCATGGTCCTGGACGTCCCTGGACGGCGGCCCGAACTCGCTCACGGACCCGGCCGACGTCGAGCGTTGCGCCATACACGGCCGCGCAGTCGCGGACAAGGCGTTCCAGGTGCAGCGACAGGCCGCGAATGGACCCGTCGGCGTCGACGCGCATGGACGTGAAGTGGGCGAAGTTCGTCAACGCCAGAGGCAGCAGGTCGTCCGCCCCGGCCGGCTTCTCATCGAGTGTGACCATGCGGCTCAGCATGTCAGGCGGACACCGGATCTTGGTACCCGCACAGTCGTTGCCGACGGTCGGCCTCAGTGGGAATTCGTTCCCTCTTCGAGCCGCACGGCGTTCGCCAGTCAGACCAGGTCCAGAACGTCCGGATCGCCCGGCGCCGCCGATTCCCTGAGCCAGCATGGTGGCCACGCGCATACCCATCCCCCGAACTATGTTGTCCCGCCACATGTGCCCTTGACCTGCGTCTTCCTACCGTGTGCCCTCACGTACCCGTCCCCACCGCACACGAGGAAGTGGCGCACATGGCCTCAGCAGCATCCGCTCCCCCGACGCCCGGCAACCTCAAGCGCATCGTCGCCGCGTCCCTCATCGGCACCACCATCGAGTGGTACGACTTCTTCCTCTACGGTTCCGCCGCCGCGCTCGTCTTCAACAAGCTGTTCTTCCCGGACTCCGACCCGCTGGTCGGCACGCTGCTGTCGTTCCTGACCTACGCCGTCGGGTTCGCCGCACGGCCGCTGGGGGCCCTGGTGTTCGGGCACTACGGTGACCGGCTCGGGCGCAAGAAGCTGCTGGTGCTGAGCCTGTTGATGATGGGCGGGGCGACCTTCGCGATCGGGCTGCTGCCCACGCACGCGACCATCGGCACGGCCGCTCCCGTGCTGCTGACCGTGCTGCGGCTGGTCCAGGGCTTCGCCCTCGGCGGCGAGTGGGGCGGGGCCGTACTGCTGGTGTCGGAGCACGGGGACGCGCGGCGGCGCGGGTTCTGGGCGTCGTGGCCGCAGACGGGGGCGCCGGCGGGGCAGTTGCTGGCGACCGGTGTGCTGTCGCTGCTGACGGCCGTGCTGTCGGACTCCGCGTTCAACAGCTGGGGGTGGCGGATTCCCTTCCTGCTCTCCGGCGTACTGGTCATGGTCGGTTTGTGGATTCGTCTGTCTGTCGATGAATCGCCGGTGTTCAAGCAGGCGTTGGCACAGGCCGAGACGCGGAAGGCGAAGGCCGAGCCCATGCCGCTGGTCTCCGTGCTGCGGCACCACTGGCGCGACGTACTGATCGCGATGGGCGCGCGGATGGCGGAGAACATCAGCTACTACGTCATCACGGCCTTCATCCTCGTCTACGCCACCACCGCCGCCGACGTCTCCAAGCAGACCGCGCTCAACGCGGTGCTGATCGCCTCGGCCGTGCACTTCGCGGTGATCCCGGGCTGGGGCGCGCTGTCGGACCGGATCGGCCGGCGCCCCGTGTACCTGCTGGGGGCGGCCGGGGTCGGGCTGTGGATGTTCCCGTTCTTCACGCTGATCGACTCCGGGAGCTTCGGCGCTCTGCTGCTCGCGGTGACCGTGGGACTGGTGCTCCACGGTGCCATGTACGCGCCCCAGGCGGCCTTCTTCTCCGAGATGTTCGCGACCCGGGTGCGCTACTCGGGTGCGTCCATCGGCGCCCAGTTCGCCTCCGTGGCGGCCGGTGCGCCCGCCCCGCTGATCGCCACCGCCCTGCTGTCCGCGTACGACAGCTCCACTCCGATCTCGCTCTACGTCATCGCCTCGGCCGTGCTGACGCTGATCGCCGTGGGCGTGGCCAAGGAGACGCGCAACCGGGACCTCGCCGAGGTCGCGGCCTCCCCCGAGGACGCCGATCCGGACGGCACCGGGGCGGCGTCCCGTACGCCGGGGGCCCGCACCGTCTGATCAGGCCCTCCACCGGCCCCCGTGCGCCCGTGCGTACGGGGGTCAGTGCTGTGCCGGTATCGACAGGCGGTGGAGTCTGAGGGCCAGTTGGATCTCCAGAGCGCGCTCGGGGCTCTGCCAGTCGTCGCCCAGGAGCCGGCCGACGCGTTCCAGGCGCTGGGCGACCGTGTTCACGTGGACGTGGAGCTCGTCCTTGGTGCGGGCGGGGCTCATGCCGCAGGCGAAGTACGCGTCGAGGGTGCGCACGAGTTCGGTGCCGCGCCGCTCGTCGTAGGCGACGACCTGGCCGATGGTGCGGTCGACGAAGCCGGAGACGTTCTGGTCGCCGGCCAGGAGCAGGCCCAGGAAACCGAAGTCCTCGGCGGCGGCGCCGTCCCCGGAGCGTCCCAGCAGCCTCAGGGCGTCGAGGCAGCGCCTGGCCTCGATGTACGCGGCGGACACGGCGTCCGGGTGGGCGACGAGGTCCTCCACGGGGGCGGAGGCACCGACGGTGACGGCCTCGTGCACGGCCGTGCCCAGGTGCCGGGCGGTGCGGCGGGCCAGGTCCGTGGCACCGTCCCCGGTGGCGAGGGGCAGCAGCAGTACGGTGCCGCCGTCGCGGGCGGCGGCCAGGCCGTGCCGGGTCGCGGCGAGGTGGGAGGCCGCGGACCACAGCCGTCTGCGCGCGTCCGCCTCCTGGTCGGCGTCGGGCGCGGTGGCGTCCAGGCGGGCGGCTAGCACGACGTGGGTGGCGGCCAGGTCGGCGCGCAGCCGTCGGGCGCGGTCGCCCAGCAGGCGCGGGTCGCGGTCGCGGGCGTCGAGCAGGTCGTCCAGCAGCTCGCCGCGGACCCGCTGTTCGGCCTCGGCGGCGGAGCGGCGGGCGAGTAGGAGGAGGGAGGTGACCATCGCGGCCCGCTCCAGGGTGAGCTGGTCGACGGGGTCGAGCCCGGGGTGGCCACGGAGCACCAGGGCGCCGAGCAGCTCGTCGCCGGCGGCGACGGCGGCGATCCAGTCGTCCTCGTGGCGCACCGCGTGGCCCTCGGCGCGGGACGACTCCAGGGCGCGCGCAGGCGCGGCCGCGGCCTCGGCGAACTCGACGGTGCCGTCCAGCACCTGGGAGACGGCGGCGGCCACGTCGTGGACCCCGCCGCCGCGCAGCACGAGTTCGGCGAGCCGGTCGTGGACGTCGGAGGCGCGCTCGATGACGCCGCTGCGGTCCCGGATGATCTCGTTGGCCCGTTCCAGGTCGGCCAGGGCCGAGCGGGTCTCGGCGAGCAGGTTCGCGGTGTCGATGGCGGCCGCGGCCAGGGCGGCGAAGGAGCCGAGCAGGGCGATCTGCTCGCGTTCGAAGACCCGGGCGCGCCGGTCCGCGGCGAAGAGCACGCCGATGACGTGGTGGCCGAGCATGAGGGGGACGCCGAGGATGGCGACCAGCCCCTCGTCGCTCACGCCCGCGTCGATGGTGCGGGTGTGCTGGAAGCGGGCGTCCTTGAAGTAGTCGTCGGTGACGTAGGGGCGGGCGGTCTGGGCGACGAGGCCGCCGAGTCCTTCGCCCATGCCGAGCCGCAGCTGCTGGAAGCGGGCGGCGACCGAGCCCTCGGTGACCCGCATATAGGTGTCGCCGCGGGCCGGGTCGTTGAGGCTGAGGTAGGCCACGTCGGTGCCGAGCAGGGAGCGGGCCCGCTGCACGATCGCGCGCAGGACGGCGTCCAGGTCGCGCAGTCCGGCGAGGTCGTGGGCCGTCTCGAACAGGGCGGACAGCTCGGCCTCCCGGCGCCGACGGCCCTCCAGCTCGGTGCGGACGCGCAGGGCGAGGCTCTTGGCGCGTTCGAGCGCGGCGATCCGCTCGGCCGGGCCTCCCTCCGCGCGGGCGAGGAGCACCGGCTGCTCGTAGGCGTCGGCGGAGGCGCCCCTGGCCAGCAGCTCCAGGAAGGGGGTCTCGACGGGCGCGGGTGCCGCTGGCGCGGCCGCGTCGGACGGTGCGGCCGCGTCGTGGGCGGGGCGCTCGGCGGACTGCACGTGATCGCGGGACATGCTCACAGGATTCCCCATCGGGCGGTCGCCGCGGCAGCCCTGTGGAAAACCCGGGCCCGCCGGGCCGCCGCCCTGGTCAGTGGGCCGTCCAGCCGCCGTCCAGGACCAGCGACGTGCCGGTGACGAAGGACGCCTGCGGGCCGCACAGGTAGGCCACGGCCTCGGCGACCTCGTCGGGTTCGATGAGCCGCCGCAGCGCGCTGTCCCTCAGCAGTACGTCGTTCAGCACCTGCTCCTCGGGGACGCCGTGGGCGCGGGCCTGGTCGGTGATCTGCTTCTCGACCAGCGGGGTGCGTACGTAGGCGGGGTTCACGCAGTTGGAGGTGACGCCGTGGGCCGCGCCTTCGAGGGCGGCGGTCTTGGACAGTCCCTCCAGGCCGTGCTTGGCGGCCACGTACGCCGCCTTGTAGGCCGAGGCGCGCAGACCGTGGACGGAGGAGATGTTGACGATGCGCCCCCATCCCTGCCCGTACATGTGGGGAAGGGCGCCGCGGATGAGGCGGAAGGGGGCCTCCAGCATCACGGTGAGCACGGTGTGGAAGACGTCCGGCGGGAACTCCTCGATGGGGCGCACCAGCTGCAGGCCCGCGTTGTTGACGAGGATGTCGGTGCCGGCCGCGGCGCGTTCGGCGGCGTCCAGGTCGGTCAGGTCCAGGACCTGCGGTTCGACGCCGCCCGCCAGGTCACCGCAGCTCCCGGCGAGCGCGTCCAGCCCGGCGGCGTCCCGGTCGACGGCTCTGACCTCGGCCCCGGCGGCGGCGAGCCGCTGCGCGCAGGCACGGCCGATGCCGCCGGCGGCACCGGTGACGAGGGCGGTGCGCCCGCGGAGGTCGAGCGCGGAGGCGTGGGGGGCCGGGAGGACGCTGGGCGAGGTCATGTCCCGACCCTAGGCAGGCCACACCGCTCACCACATGTGGGCGCGCTCCATACTTCAGAGTGAACCAGTGTTGTCGAACCATGTGGGGGCGTCGGACAGTGCCTGCTTGATCCGGAACTGCCCGAACTCCCCGAGCTCCGGCAGGGCGTCCACCTCGAACCAGCCCACCTCCAGCGACTCGTCGTCGTTGACCCTGGCCTCGCCGCCGACGGCCCGGCAGCGGAAGGTGATGTCCATGAACTGGCAGACGTCCCCGTTGTCGTACGTGACGGGGTTGAGTGCCTGGGCGAGGACCAGCCGTTCGACGACGCACCGTACGGCGGTCTCCTCCTCCACCTCGCGCACGGCGCAGGCCGCGGGCTGCTCCCCCGGTTCCGGGATGCCGCCGACCAGGGACCAGCGTCCGTTGTCCGACCGCCGGCCGAGCAGCACTCTGCCCTCGTCGTCGAAGACGACGGCGGTGACTCCGGGGAGCCACAGCAGCTGGTGTCCGGCGGTGGCGCGCAGGTCGCGGATGAAGTCGGGAGTAGCCATGGGCACGACCCTAACGGGCGGCCCGGACCGCTCCCTCCGGCGTCGCGGGGCGTGCGGCGGGCGTACGGCTACACGCCACCGGCGCGCCGGCCGCGCACACCGGCGCCGACGGACCGGCCGAGCCCGCCGGCCGCGACCAGCACCAGGGCGACCTCCGGGGCCACACCCAGCCGGGTGGCGGGTGTCTCGGAGGAGCGCAGGGGCACCTCCTGGACCAGCGAGTCCGCCACGAACATGCCGGTCTTCTGGGTGATCCTGCCGTCCGGCATGATGATCGCGCTGACTCCGCTGGTCACCGGCACGGCGACGGTTCGGCTGTGCTCGACCGCGCGGACGCGGGACATGGCGAGCTGCTGGTAGGTCATCTCGCTGCGGCCGAAGGTCGCGTTGTTGCTGGGCACCGAGATCATCTGGGCGCCGTCGGTGACCTCGGAGCGCACCGCCCAGTCGAAGGCGGCCTCATAGCAGGTGACGAGCCCCACCTCGGTGCCGGCCATGGTGAACACGCCCGGCTCTGAGCCCCGGCTGAAGTCCTGGCTGACCATGGAGGTCCACTCGTCGTTGATCGCCCCGATGAGCGGGCGCAGCGGCAGGTACTCGCCGAACGGCTGGATCTGCCGCTTGTCGTAGGTGTCGACGGGGCCCTTGTCCGGGTCCCACAGGATCTGCTCGTTGAGGAGCTTGCCGTCGCGCTCCACGACACCGCCCACCGAGATGGGCACACCGATCGCCTTGGCGGCCCGGTCGATGACCGCGCGGGCGTCGGGGTTGGCGAAGGGGTCGATGTCGGAGGAGTTCTCCGGCCAGAGCACGAAGTCGGGCCGGTCCACCTTGCCCGCCTCGACCTCGGCGGCCAGGCGCAGCGTCTCGCGCGCGTGGTAGTCGAGTACGGCCCGGCGCTGGGCGTTGAAGCCGAGGCCCGCGCGCGGCACGTTGCCCTGGACCACGGCCACGGTCGCGGTGCCGTCCTCCGCCTCGTCGCTGACCAGCGGGCGTGCGGCGACGGCGCCCAGGACGGGTACGGCCACGCTCAGCAGGGCCACGGTCGCCGCGCTGCGGCGCACCTCGCCGGTACGCCGTGCCCGGACGGCCAGACGGACGGCCTCGTGGAGGCCGAAGCCGCAGAGGACCACCGCGAAGCCGAGCACCGGCGTGCCGCCGACCGCGGCGAGCGGCAGGAACACGCCGTCCGCCTGACCGAACGCGATCTTGCCCCAGGGAAAGCCCTCGAACGGCACCCGCGCGCGTGCGGCCTCCCCGGCGATCCACAGCGCGGCCGCCCACAGGGGCCATCCCGGCAGCTTCGACACCGTCGCGGCGCCCGCGCCGACCAGCGCCACGAAGACCGCTTCGATCGCGGCCAGGGCGAGCCAGGGGCCGGGGCCGACCTCCACGCCGGTCCACACCAGCAGCGGCAGGAGGAAGCCGAGGCCGAAGAGGTAGCCGAGGCCGAGGCCCGCCTTCCAGCCGCGGCCGCGCAGCGCCCAGCCGAAGCCGGCGAAGGCGGGCAGGGCCAGCCACCACAGGGTGCGCGGCGGGAAGCTGACGTAGAGCAGCACTCCGGAGAGCGCGGCGACGACGGCCGGGAGGAGGCGCAGGAGCCGCGCGGCGGCGCGCGAGGAGCGTGTGTCCTGGGGCTGCGTCCGGTCCGACTCGCCGACGGAGGTTGCGGTGGCTGTCACCCCCCGGAGTGTACGGCGGGTGACCGTGCGGCCGACAGCACGGTCCTCGGCCGGCGACCGGCCGCCGGGTCCGTCCGCCGACCGGCCCGCGCGCCGGGACCGCGCGTTCAGCGCGCCGAGCCGGGTGCCTTCGGCCGCAGGCGGTCCTTGATGACCTGGACGGCCGCTTCGGCGTCGTCGACGGTGACGGTGAAGGTGTGGCCGTCCCACAGGCGCAGGACCAGGCCCTCCCCGCGGCGTACGACGACCGCGGTGCCCTTCTCCGGTCGCCAGCGGTAGCCCCAGCCGCCCCAGTGGCGCGGGGTGACGTACGGGGCGAACTCGGCGCCGGCGACCTGGGAGAGGGGGATGCGGCGGCGCGGCACGCCGATGTGACCGCAACGCACCTCCAGGCACTCCTCGTCGACTCTCAGCGCGACGTGCACGAAGGCGAGCGTGCCGAAGAGGACCAGCAGTCCCGCCGCGATGCAGCCGACGACCGCCATGGCCAGCGGGGCGCCGCCGGACTCCCAGGCCGATTCGACGGCCAGCGCGATGCCGAACGCCAGGCAGGCGGCACCGATGAGGGCCAGCAACCACTGGACCCGGTTGGTGGCACGTCCGGTCCAGACGTGCGGTGGGGGGACGCTCTCGCCGTGGCGATGCCTCATGGATATGAGGTTACTCAGGTTTCGCTGCGCCGGTACCTCGTCGCGCAGGGTGACTGGGCCGACCGGGCGGACCGCCGGTCAGTGCGCCGGCGTGACCGCTTGCAGCAGCCGGCCCTCGTCGTAGGCGAGCGCGGGCGCGGGCAGCGTGCCCTCGCGTCCGCTGAGGAGCACGGTGAGGGTGCCTTCGGCGGGTGCGCCGGGGTCGGGACGGGCTCCGATCCGGCGCAGTGCCTGGGTGGCGACCGCGCCCGCGGAGCCGTGCAGGACGAGGCGCGGTCCGTCGGGACGCTGGACGGCGGCCCGGATGCGTTCGGCGACCAGTTCGTAATGGGTGCAGCCCAGGACGACGGTCGTTACGTCGTCGGGCGTCAGGGCGGCCGCTGCGGCGACGGTCGCGTCGATCGCCGTCTCGTCCGCCTGCTCGACGGCGTCGGCGAGCCCCGGGCACGGCACCTCCGTGACCTTCGCCTCCCCGGCGAACTCCTCGATCAGGTTCCGCTGGTAGGCGCTGCCGGTGGTGGCGGGTGTCGCCCAGATCGCCACGGGGCCGCCGCCGGACGCCGCGGGCTTGATCGCCGGGACGGTGCCGATGACCGGCAGGGCGGGCTCGAGGCGGGCGCGCAGCGCGGGCAGCGCGTGCACGGTGGCGGTGTTGCAGCCGACGATGAGGGCGTCCGGGCGGTGCGCGGCGGCCGCCTCGGCGACAGCGAGGGCCCGTCCGGTGAGGTCTTCGGGGGTGCGCGGGCCCCAGGGCATGCCGTCGGGGTCCAGGGAGAGGATGAGATCGGCGTCCGGCCGCAGGCGCCGTACCGCGGCGGTGGCCGCCAGCAGACCGATTCCGGAGTCCATGAGCGCGATCTTCACCCGGCCACCATAGTCGATGCGCCGTCGCGGGCCCGTGCCGTGGGGCAGACTGCGCACGTGAGCGCCGATGTGTGGACTGCCGTCGTGACCGTCGTATCCGCCCTCTCGTTCGCCGCCTGGCTGTGGCTGCTTCTCGCACGGGGTTTCTTCTGGCGTACGGACGTCCGGCTGCCGGCCCAGGAGGAACCGGACGTGTGGCCCTCCGTCTGCGTCGTCGTCCCGGCGCGCGACGAGGCGGCCGTCTTGCCCGCGAGCCTGCCGTCCCTGCTCGCCCAGGACTATCCGGGGCGGGCGGAGGTCTTCCTGGTCGACGACGGCAGCACGGACGGTACGGCGGACCTGGCGTGCGAGCTGGCCCGGCGGCAGGAGGGGCTGCCGCTCACCGTGGCCTCGCCGGGGGAGCCGCCGGCCGGGTGGACCGGCAAGCTGTGGGCGGTGCGGCACGGCATCGGCCTGGCTCGGGCGCGGGAGCCCGAGTACCTGCTGCTGACGGACGCCGACATCGCCCACGCGCCGGACAGCCTGCGCCGGCTGGTGGCGGCGGCCCGCACCGGCGGTTTCGACGTCGTCTCGCAGATGGCCCGACTGCGGGTGGAGAGCGTGTGGGAGCGGCTGGTCGTGCCGGCCTTCGTCTACTTCTTCGCGCAGCTGTACCCGTTCCGGTGGATCGGCGGGAGCGGGGCCGGGAGCGAGAGGACGGACGGGAAGAGGGGGACGCGTACGGCGGCCGCGGCGGGCGGCTGTGTGCTGCTGCGCGCGGACGCCGCCGAGCGGGCCCGGATCCCGGACGCCATCCGGCACGCCGTCATCGACGACGTGGCCCTCGCCCGGGCGGTCAAGGGCGTCGGCGGGCGGGTCTGGCTGGGTCTGGCGGACGGAGTGGACAGCGTCCGTCCCTATCCGCGGCTGCACGACCTGTGGCGGATGGTCTCGCGCAGCGCGTACGCGCAGCTGCGGCACCACCCGTTGGTGCTCGCCGGGACGGTGGCCGGGCTGGCGCTGGTGTACCTGGTGCCGCCGATGGCGGTGGTCGTCGGCGCGGCGACGGGCGGCACGGCGGCGCTCGTCCCGGGCGCCGCCGCGTGGCTCGTGATGGCGGGGACGTACGCGCCGATGCTGCGGTACTACCGGCAGCCGCTGTGGCTCGCCCCGCTGCTGCCGTTCACCGCGTTCCTCTATCTCCTGATGACGGTCGATTCCGCGGTGCAGCACTACCGGGGGCGCGGCGCGGCCTGGAAGGGCCGGACCTACGCCCGTCCGGACGCCGTGGCCGACGAGGGCTGAGCGTCCGGGCGGTGCGGGCCGAACGTCCGCCCGGGGAGCGTCATTTCCGGCCGGGGGTCCAGTTCATGCCCCACCCGTAGGCGTGGTCGACGGTCCGCTGCGGGCTCACTCCGCGCTCCGGCACGAGGTAGCGGGCCTCACGCTGGACGACCAGGTCGTTGCCGTCGGCGGTGATCAGCGCGAGGGCGCACACCGTCGAGGGGACCGTGCACTCGTCGAGCGAGAAGTCGATCGGGGCACCGTACTGCGGCTGGAGGGTCACCGTGGCGTGCAGGTCGGCGAAGGAGCGGGCGCCTTCGTAGATGGTGACGAAGACGAGGACGCGCCGGAAGTACTGCTTGTGGTCGAGGTTGATCGTGAGGTTCTCTCCGGTCGCCACGGCCCCGGTGCGGTCGTCGCCGTCGAGGTGGATGAACGGCGGCCGGTCGAGGGCACCGTAGGCGTTGCCGAGTGCCTGGACGACGCCCTTGCTGCCGTCGGTGAGTTCGTACAGGCAGCACAGGTCGAGGTCGAGGTCGTCGTGCATGGCGACCGGGCGGCCGAGTTTGCGGGCCCATCCGGAGAACTGCTTGCGCACCTCCCAGTTGAGGTTGACGCGCATGGCGCCCGAGGTGCCTCCCTGCTTGGTCAGCGAGACGGAGGGAGCGGCCTTGGTGAGCGTGACCTTGGTCAGGCGGACCGGCTCGGCGGGGGGCGCCGTCGGCGGGGGCGGCGGGGTGGTGGCCGGCCGGGTGGCGGGCGGGGCCGGAGGCGTCTGCGGTGCGGCCGGAGGCGCCACCGGGGCGGCCGAGGAGGCCTGTTGCGGCTCGTCCACCGAGATGCCGTAGTCCGTGGCCAGTCCTTCGAGCCCGCTGTCGTAGCCCTGGCCGACGGCACGGAACTTCCAGGCACCCTGGCGGCGGTAGAACTCGCCGAGCACGAAGGCCGTTTCCACGGTCGCGCCGGGATTGTCGAAGCGGGCGGCCACGGTGTTCCCGGCGGCCTCACGGACCTCGATGTACAGGTCGGGGATCTGCCCGAACGCCCCGCCGTCCGCGGAGGCGGCGAGGATCACCGTCTCGATCGTGGGCTCCACGCGCGCGAGGTCGACGACCAGACTGTCGGTGACCCGGCCGCCGGCGTCCCTCTTCCCCTCGTGGCGGACCGCGCCGGAGGAGTGCGCCGGCTGGTTGTAGAAGACGAAGTCCGCGTCGGAGCGGACCTTCCCGCCCACCAGGAGCAGCGCCGAGGCGTCCGCGTCGGGTACTCCGGGGCCGGTCCGCCAGCCCACTTCGACCCGGAGCGCCGTCGTGGGCACCGGGGTGTTCGAGCCTTTCGACATTGACATGTCCGCCCCCATCGCGTGTCACCGAGCCGGGCCGAGTCCCGGCGGTTCGCCTTTTTTCCGCGCCCAACCTATTCCCCGGCCGCCCGTCCTTCACGAGGGGTACGGGAAGACGTCGGGACAACCGCCGGTAACCCGCCCGGAACTCGCCCTTTACCCCAAGATCGCGCGGCGTGTCGCCCCCTTTTCGCCGAATTCGCTCACATTGGGGATGCCGGGTCACTGCGGACACGGAAAACAACCCTCTTATCGGTCTCCCCAACCAGCACATCGTGGGCTTAACTTATGTGCCATGACCTCCCCCCGCTCCACTTATGGTGGCGGCTACTACTCCGCCTCCTTCCCGGACACCCCGATCTACGACTCGCTCGTGGCCGAGCGGGGCACCCCGCAGATCGCCCCGATCCGGGTCCCCGCCGCGTACGACGCGCCGGGCAGCCACCTGCCCGCGCTCCCGTCGGCCCTGCCCGCCCTCCCGGCCGGCCCTTCCCAGCCCTCCTACGGATACCCGCAGCAGGCGCCGCAGCCCGCCCCGCTGCAGCAGGCGCCCGCCGCGTACATCCCGCACCAGGCGACCGCGCCGCGCGGGTACCCCGGGCCCCAGCAGCCTCAGCCTCCCCGCCCGGCCGCGCCCGGCCCGGCGGGGTACGAGGCGATGCGCCCCGCGGCTCCCCGGCCGGCCCCGGCGCCGTACCAGGACCCGTACAACCAGCAGCAGTACCGCGGCTACTGAGCCGTCCCCGGGACTGTCGGTGCCACCTGGCACGATGGCTCCATGGGGAACGCGCGACTGCAGTCGATTCACGTCCATCCGGTCAAGGCGTCCCGGAGCCTGTCGCTCCGGGAGGCCGTCGTGGAGCCCTGGGGGCTGGCCGGAGACCGCCGCTGGATGATGGTCGACGACGGGGGAAAGGTCGTCACACAACGCGGGCGGCCGCGCATCGCCCTGGCCGCCGCCGAGCCACTGCCCGGCGGCGGCGTCCGGCTGTCCGCGCCCGGCCGGGAACCGCTGACGGTGCCGGTGCCGCGGGCGGGGGTCACCGTGCCGGTGCAGATCTTCCGGGACAAGGTGGAGGCGGTTCCCGCCGAGGACGAGGCGGTACACGCCTGGTGCAGCGACTTCCTGGAAGCGGACGTCCGGCTGGTGTACCTGGACGACCCGGCCACGCGCCGTCCCGTCGACCCGCGGTACGCCCTGCCGGGCGAGACCGTCACCTTCGCCGACGGCTTTCCGCTGCTGCTCACCACGACGGCCTCCCTCGAAGCCCTCAACGCCCTGATCGCGCGGGGCGAGCACGCGGACGAGGGCCCGCTGCCCATGGACCGCTTCCGGCCCAACGTGGTCGTCGCCGGCACCGAGGCCTGGGCCGAGGACGGCTGGTCCCGCGTCACCGTGGGCGACGTGGCCTTCCGGGTCGCCAAACCGTGCGGACGCTGCGTGGTGACGACCACCGACCAGGGCACCGCGGAGCGCGGCAGGGAGCCCCTGCACAGCCTCGGACGGCACCGCCGCGTGGACGGCAAGCTGGTCTTCGGGCAGAACCTGGTCCCGCTCGGCCGGGGCACGATCCGGGTGGGCGACCCGGTGCGGATCTCCGGATGACGTTCCGTTCGTCCGACGACCGGTTCCGGTCACCGGCCGGAGAGGGGGAACCCGGTCCGCGGCCCGCGCGTTGGGCTGTGTGAGAGGTTCGTGAGAGAAACCCGGCGGGGAGCGGGAAGGGGGCGCGGATCATGCGGGCGATCGCAGGGCTCTGGCGCTGGCGGCACAATCCGCTGTGCCGTCCGACGGACCTGGCCGAGGGGTGGGCGGCCCTGGCGGGCCTGCTGCTGATCCTGACCGCGGCTCCCCTGGTCGGGGTCCTGGTGGGCGGTTCGGCGCAGGAGTCCCTGCAGCGGTCGGTGCGCGAACAGCACGAGTCCCGGCACCGGGTGACGGCCACCGTGGTCCGTCCCCTGGAGCGTCCACCGCTGACCGTCGACCCGGAGGGTGTCTCCGGCGGGGATCTGCGCACCCGGGTGCTCGCCGACTGGACCGCGCCGGACGGCTCGCGGCACGAGGCCCCCCTCACGGCGGGCCTCGACGATCCGGCCCCCGGCGACCACTTCGCGATATGGACCGACGGGCAGGGCCGGACAGTGCCCCGCCCGCTGGACGCCGCGACCGCGACGACGCACGCCGCGCTCGCCGGAATCGGCGCCGCACTGGTGGCCGCGGCCCTGGTCGAGGCGGGCCGGCGGATCGCCGTCCGCCGCATGGTCCACCGCCGCCACGCCCGCCTGGAGCACGAGTGGGAGCGGGTCGGTCCGGACTGGGGCAGGACCGGCGCGGACAGCTGACGGGCTTCCGCCTCCGGTCAACTCACCACCTGCGCGCACGCTACGGTGGACCGGCCGAACCGAATCGGCGACGACCCGCGTACGACGAGGTGGGGGCACAGCAACGCCATGGCACAGGGCACGGTCCAGGTGACGCACACCGGCACCTCGCGGTGGCGGCGCCGCACGGGTGAGTACGCATCGCTCGCCGCCGCCCTGGAGGCCGCGGCCGACGGTGACGTCCTCACCGTCGCCCCCGGGACCTACCGGGAGAATCTCGTCGTCCACCGGGCGGTGACCCTGCGCGGGCCCGAGGGCGGGCAGGGTTCGGTCCGGATCGCCCCCGTGGACGGCGTCCCGCTGACCGTGCGCGCCTCGGCGGTGATCCAGGACCTGCACGTGGAGGGCCAGGACGCGGCGGCACCCGCGGTCCTCGTCGAGGACGGTGTGCCGGAGCTGCTGGGGCTGAGGGTGGTCGCGCGTTCCGCCTCGGGGATAGAGGTGCGCGGTGGCGCGCGGCCCACGGTGCGGCGCTGCGTCGTCGACAACCCGGCCGGTGCCGGCGTCGCCGTCCTGGACGGCGGGGGCGGCGTGTTCGAGGAGTGCGAGATCGTCTCCGCGGGGCAGGCGGGTGTCGCGGTGCGCTCCGGCGCGCACCCCCGGCTCGACCGCTGCCGGGTGCACCACGCCTCGGGTTCGGGCCTCACGGTGACGGGCGAGGGCTCCTCGCTGGAGGCCGTGGGCTGCGAGGTCTACGAGGTGCGGGGCAGCGGCGTACAGGTGACGAACCGGGCCACCGCGCACCTGACCGACTGCGACGTGCACCGCACCACCGGCGACGGCGTCACCCTGGACACGGACGCGGTACTCACCCTCGCCGACTGCCGTATCCACGACGTCCCGGAGAACGCGGTCGACCTGCGCTCCCGCTCCGTCCTCACCCTGACCCGCACCAGCGTGCGGCAGTTCGGGCGCAACGGACTGTCGGTGTGGGACCCGGGCACCCGCGTGGACGCCAACCAGTGCGAGATCTTCGACAGCACCGGTGACTACCCGGCGGTCTGGGTGAGCGACGGCGCCACCGCGGTGCTCGACTCCTGCCGGGTGCACGACGTGCCGGACGCGTTGTTCGTCCTGGACCGCGGCTCGCGCGCGGACGTCGTGGACAGCGACCTGTCCCAGGTGCGCAACACGGCCGTGTCGGTGAGCGACGGCGCCACCGCCCAGCTCGACGACTGCCGCATCCGGGACGCCGCGACGGGCGCCTGGTTCCGCGACCACGGCAGCGGCGGCACTCTGAACAACTGCACCCTGGACGGGAATCGCACGGGTGTGATCGTCACCAAGGGCGCCGACCCCACCATCGAGCGCTGCACGGTCGACTCCCCCTCGGAGGCCGGCGTCTACGTGTCGGCCGGGGGCCGCGGGAGTTTCCTGAACTGCCGCGTGACCGGCAGCGCCGGGTACGGCTTCCACGTGATCGACGGCTGCCGCACGACGCTGAGGAAGTGCCGCACGGAGCGGTGCGCGCGGGGCGGGTACGAGTTCGCGGACGGCGGCGCTGAGGCCGGCCGCGATGCCGGTCCGCTCGTCGAGGACTGCACCAGCGACGAGAGCGCCGGCCTGACCGCGCCCGCCGCGCCGGAGCCTGCCGTGCAGACGGTGAGCCAGTCCCCCGGTCTGCTGGGCTCCATCCCCGGGCAGCGCAGCACCGAGCAGGAACCCCTGATCGCCGGTACCGAACCGCGGGAACCGGCGCGGACCTCGAAGGCCGTACTGGGTGAACTGGACGCCCTCGTCGGCCTGGAGAGCGTCAAGCGCGAGGTGCGGGCGCTGACCGACATGATCGAGGTGGGCCGGCGGCGGCAGCAGGCCGGCCTGAAGGCCGCCTCCGTCAAGCGCCACCTGGTGTTCACGGGCTCCCCCGGCACCGGCAAGACGACGGTCGCCCGGCTGTACGGCGAGATCCTCGCCTCCCTCGGGGTGCTGGAGAAGGGGCATCTCGTCGAGGTGTCCCGGGTGGACCTGGTCGGTGAGCACATCGGCTCCACGGCGATCCGCACCCAGGAGGCGTTCCAGCGGGCGCACGGCGGTGTGCTGTTCATCGACGAGGCGTACGCGCTCTCCCCCGAGGACGCCGGCCGGGACTTCGGCAAGGAGGCCATCGACACGCTGGTGAAACTGATGGAGGACCAGCGGGACGCGGTCGTGGTGATCGTCGCCGGATACACGGCGGAGATGGAACGCTTCCTGTCCGTCAACCCGGGTGTCGCCTCCCGCTTCTCACGGACCATCACCTTCGGCGACTACGGCCCGGAGGAGCTGCTGCGGATCGTGGAGCAGCAGGCCGACGAGCACGAGTACCGGCTGGCGCCGGGCACGGCCGAGGCGCTGACCAAGTACTTCACGGCGCTCCCGAAGGGCCCGGCCTTCGGCAACGGCCGTACCGCCCGCCAGACGTTCGAGGCGATGGTGGAGCGGCACGCGAGCCGGGTCGCCCAGCTCGCCGACCCGAGCAAGGACGACCTGACCCTGCTCTACGCCGAGGACCTGCCGGAACCGCGGCCCTAGCAGTCCTCCGTCCCGCCGTCCGCCGCCGGGACGGAGGAGGGGCGGCCGGTGTGGCGGGGTGCCGGTACCTCCGGGCGCAGACGGGCGAGCAGCCGCTGCCGTTCCTCGGCGAAGGCCGGGTCGGCCTGGTAGTCGGAGTGGCCGAGGATCGGCGCGGGCAGCGGGTGGAGTTCCGTGCGGCCGTACGTCAGCGGGTCCTTGAGCGGTGGGCGGTCCACCGAGGGGCCCGAGTCGCCGGGCAGGCGCATCGGGCCGCCGATGGGGTCGGTGCGCCGGTGCAGGTTGCGCCAGCAGTCGACCTCCTCGTGCAGGGAGCCGAGCGCGGCCGGTCCGAAGTGGGCCGGGAACCAGCGGCCGTACAGGCGCTCCAGCGGGGAGCCGTAGGTGAGCAGGGCGACCCGTTTGCGGGCGGGCGGCTCCAGTTGCCAGGCGGCCGAGGCGGCGAGGACGCTGCCCTGCGAATGCCCGGAGATGACCAGCCGCCCGCCGGTGGCCCGGGTCCAGGTCGCCATCCGCCAGGTGAGGTCGGGCACCGCGCGCTCCGCGTAGCAGGGCGGCGCGAAGGGGTGGGCGGCGCGCGGCCAGAAGGTGCCGACGTCCCACAGGATGCCGATGGTGCGCCGCGCGGAGGCGTCCTTGTAGGCGCGCCTGCCCCAGGTGACGAACAGTATGAAGCCGAGGCCGATGAGCCAGGAGCCCAGTGCCTGCGCGGTCTGGACGGCGCCGTGCACGACGGCGTACGTCCCACGCGCGGCGTCGGCGGGCACCTGGTCGGTCACCAGGGCGCCGGCCAGGGCCGCGGCGCCGAGCAGCAGTGTGGTCGCGGAGACGATGGCGACCAGGAGGGGCGCCCGGTCGGTGAGGGTGGCCAGGGCGCGGGTGAGCGCGATGCGCCGGGTGCGCCCCGGGTCCCCGGCCTCGCCGGGGTGGTCGTCCTCGATGTCGGCCCGTTCGGCGCGGGCCAGGCGCCAGGTGTGGCGGGCGAGCGCGGTGCAGAGCAGTAGGACGACGACGAGCAGCGGCGGGATGACGGACGCCTGCCAGGTCAGCAGGACCGGCGGCCCGTCGATGGAGGTGCCGGTGCCGTCCAGCCAGTCGGCGACGCGCTGGGCGACGCCGCCGGACATCACTCCGCCCAGCGCGCAGGCCAGCATCGCGACGGACGGCCCGCCGAGACCGCGGATCGCGGCCCGGGTGTCGGGGCGGCTGCGGTGCAGCAGGTGGGCGACCACGGCGAGGACGATGACCAGCAGGCCCTGGACGAGGGCGATGCCGCCGAAGGTCATGTCCCCGGGCAGCCGCCCGGCGGACGACCACTGCGGGCGTGACCAGCCGCCGTACAGCAGGGCGAGGACGAACAGGACGAGGGCGGCCAGCGGCAGCAGCCGTACGAGTCGCTCGTCGAGTTCCCGGTCGAGGCGCCGCTCGCTGCGGCCCCGGCGGCAGACCACCGCGACCACGACGACCGCCCCGGCGGCCAGTGCCGCCACCAGGAGCCAGCCCAGTGTGTCCAGCGTCGCGGGCCCGCCCGGCCGTCGGTCGAAGCGGGCCGCGGGCGCGCCGACCGCCGCGGCGACGGTCAGGAGGGCGGCGGCGGTGTGCGCGGCGCGCAGCCGGGCCACGAGCCGCCGCCCGTACCAGAACCCGGGCCGGCCGAGGGCGGTACGGGCGGGGTCCTCCCCCGGAACCGACTCGGGACCGGACCCGGGGCCGGACTCGGGACCGGACCCCGGGCCGGACTCGGGACCGGACCCCGGGCCGGACTCGGGACCGGACCCCGGGCCGGACTCGCGGTGCATCGGCTGCTGGGACTCGTAGGCCCGCCAGGTCCGCAGCGACAGGTACCACAGCAGGCCGGTGAGCACCGCGGGCACCGCGGCCGCGAGGGCTAGCCGGCGGCCGGGCGTGCTCCACCAGCCGCCGTCCGACATCACCGGCGACAGGAAGCCCAGCCAGGAGTGCCGCTCGGCACAGGCGCGCGTGCCCGCGCACTGCCAGGCCACGAGGTCGAGCGCGACCTCGCACGCCCCGGCGACCAGCAGCACCGTCAGGGTCAGCCCCGCCAGCCGCACCAGCAGCCCGTAGAGGCGGACCGTCCGGGTCCGGCCGTGTGCGGTGGGCCGCATCCAGTGGGCGAGGTTGACCACCATGAACGGCAGGAGCAGCAGCCACAGGGCGCGGGTGCCGTTGCCGGAGGTGAGGTTGCACCAGACGTACGCCTCGGGCACCGGCCGGCCCCGGTAGTCCTCGGGCCGCGACTCGGCGTCGGCGTCCTCGGTGCGCCGGTAGACGGCCGCGATGTGGTCGCCGGTGACCCGCACGGTCCGCGGGTCGTCCAGCATCTCGGCGGGCGTGGTGCCGCCCACCCCGTGGACCAGGAGTTCCAGGGCGGTGCCGCTCCTCTCGGGAGCGTCCTGCTCGCCCGTCCCGGCCCGCTTCTGCGCCTGGTCCACTGTCCCTGCTCCCCCGGTGACGTGCCGTCGGCTGTGTACGTGCGGGCACAAGGATCTCCGCTCGGCGGGTGTCGTACACCCCTCGGCACGGAATCTCCCCGAACTGTGTGACAGGAGACGCCGGGACGGGACTGTCGTGACATGTGCGCGACGGGCAGGCGGTGGCGCGGCCGGTGCCGGGGCGTGCGAGGATGGGACGTCCGCGCACCGGAGCCGGGCGAGTCCCCGGTC
Organism: Streptomyces sp. AC602_WCS936; assembly: GCF_019049125.1. Taxonomy (NCBI): domain Bacteria; kingdom Bacillati; phylum Actinomycetota; class Actinomycetes; order Kitasatosporales; family Streptomycetaceae; genus Streptomyces; species Streptomyces sp. AC602_WCS936. Next base: position 178,233 of record NZ_JAGMUF010000054.1, read on the forward strand.
GGAGCGGGTGCGCCGGGCGTGTCGGGCGGTTTTGCGGCGAAAGGACCGGAGCGTACGTGAGTGAGAATCCGAACCTCCTCGCGGAGCAGCGGCGCGCCCTGATCCTGGACGAGGTACGCCGCCGGGGCGGGGTCCGGGTCAACGAGCTGACCCGCAAGCTCGGCGTGTCGGACATGACGGTCCGCCGCGATCTGGACGCGCTGGCCCGGCAGGGCGTGCTGGAGAAGGTGCACGGCGGCGCGGTCCCCGTGGTCGAGGCGAGCACGCACGAGCCGGGGTTCGAGGCCAAGTCGGGTCTGGAGCCGACCGCCAAGGAGGACATCGCGCGGGCGGCGGCGGAACTGGTCGCGCCGGGCGCGGCGATCGCGCTGTCGGGCGGTACGACGACGTACGCGCTGGCGCACCGGCTGGTGGACGTGCCGGATCTGACGGTGGTCACCAACTCGGTGCGGGTGGCGGACGTGTTCCACGTGGCGCAGCGCACCTCGGGGGCGCGGCAGGGCGCGGCCACGGTGGTGCTCACCGGCGGTGTGCGCACTCCGTCCGACTCGCTGGTGGGACCGGTCGCCGACCAGGCGATCGCGACGCTCCACTTCGACGTGCTGTTCCTCGGTGTGCACGGGATATCGGCCGAGGCCGGCCTGTCGACGCCGAACCTCGCGGAGGCGGAGACCAACCGGCGGCTGGTGCAGTCGGCGCGGCGTGTCGTGGTGGTCGCCGACCACACCAAGTGGGGAGTCGTGGGCCTGAGTTCGTTCGCCGCGCTGGAGCAGGTGGACACGCTGGTGACCGACGCCGGTCTGCCCGCGGACGCCCGTGCGGAGATCTCGGAGCATCTGGGGCTCGTGGTGGCGGGCGAGCCGGAGACGGACGCGGCCGGCTGACCCCGGGCGGCGGGCGGGCGGTCACGGACCGTCCGTGGTCTCCCCCGCCCCGCTGACACCCGGCGTGCCCCCGGCTATCGTGGCGCCACCCGTCCGACCGTCCGCATCCGCGGCTTCGCTCAAGGGGGTTGTTGCGTCCATGGCTCACCGTCTGCGTCCGGTGGGAGCCGGCTTCGTCGAGACCGCGCCGGTGCGGCTGGTCTTCGCCCGCGAGATCTCCGCCGCCCCGGACCGGGTCTTCCGCGCGCTCGCCGAGGACGTGCCGGGCTGGACGGCCTGGTTCTCGGCGGTGACGTTCGCCCGGCCCGTCGATGAGGGAGCGGGGCGCGAGATCCGGCTCAGGGGCGGTACGCGATTCCTGGAGACGGTGCTGACGGCCGAGCGGCCCGAGGTGTACGCGTACCGCGTCGACGTCACCAACGCGCCCGGAGCCCGAGCCATGGTCGAGGAGTGGCGGCTGGCGCCGGCCGGGGACGGCACGCGCGTGCAGTGGACGTTCGCGGCGGACGGTACGCCGCTGTTCCGTTTCGTGCTCAACCGTGCGCGTCCCGGGCTCGGACGGGCCTTCCGGGACGCGGTCACCTCGCTGGACAGGCGGCTCGCCCGCTCGTAGGAGGTCCGGCACCGCTCGCCGTCAGGCGGGCCAGGTGCCCGTCCGCAGCAGGGTTTCGATCGTCGTCGTGTACGGCCCGATGTCCAGGCCCTGTTCGGCGAGCCAGGCGTCCGAGTAGTACTTGTCGAGGTACCGGTCCCCCGGGTCGCACAGCAGCGTCACCACGCTGCCCTGCCGTCCCTCGGCCACCATCTCGGCGACGATCTTCAGCGCGCTCCACAGTCCGGTGCCCGTGGAGCCGCCCGCCTTGCGGCCGATGGCCCGCTCCAGGGCCCGGACGGCGGCGACGCTCGCGGCGTCCGGCACCTTCATCATGCGGTCGATCGCGCCGGGCACGAAGCTCGGCTCCATCCGGGGCCGGCCGATGCCCTCGATCCGTGAGCCGCGGTCACAGACGACGCCCGGATCGGCGGTGGTCCAGCCCTCGAAGAAGCAGGAGTTCTCCGGGTCGGCGACGCACACGCGGGTGTCGTACTGCATGTAGTGCACGTAGCGCGCGAGGGTCGCCGAGGTGCCGCCGGTGCCGGCCGTGGCGACGATCCACGCCGGTTCGGGGAACCGCTCCAGGCGCAGCTGGCGGAAGATCGACTCGGCGATGTTGTTGTTGCCGCGCCAGTCCGTGGCGCGTTCGGCGTAGGTGAACTGGTCCATGTAGTGGCCGCCGGTCTCGGCCGCGAGGCGTGCGGACTCCTCGTACATCCGGCGGGAGTCGTCCACGAAGTGGCACTGTCCGCCGTGGAATTCGATCAGGCGGATCTTCTCGGTGCTGGTCGTGCGCGGCATGACGGCGATGAAGGGGACGCCGATCAGCTTCGCGAAGTACGCCTCGGAGACGGCGGTGGAGCCGCTGGACGCCTCGATCACGGGGCGGCCCGGCCGGATCCAGCCATTGCACAGGCCGTACAGGAAGAGCGAGCGGGCGAGCCGGTGCTTGAGGCTGCCGGTGGGGTGGGTCGACTCGTCCTTCAGGTACAGGTCGATGCCCCAGTGCTCCGGCAACGGGAAGAGCAGCAGGTGGGTGTCGGCCGAGCGGTTGTTGTCGGCCTGGACCTTGCGCACGGCTTCCTTCAGCCAGGCCCGGTAGTCGGTGTCGCTGTGGTCGACGTCGAGGGTGGCGCCGGTGCGGGTCTGCTGGGGGGTGCTCACGACGGGGGCTCCTTACGCTCGCGCCGACGGCGCTTCGCGCGGCCGGCGCCTCGATCATAGGCATCTTCAACACGCTTCTCACCTGCATAAACACACCTTTGGGAGCCTCAAAGGCACCGCTGGGGCGCGTCGGGGCGGCCGGACGGGGGCGCATTCGCGCGAGTGCTCCGGTCGCCTTCGGAAAGGGGCGGCGCGTACTGGTGCTCGGCGCGCGGTGCGGGCAGACTGCCAGCGGGCGGGACGGGATTCCCGGCGGTTCCCGCCGCGGGCGCACACTGGAGCACGACACGAGCCGGTACCGGGCCCAGCGAGGAGCACGGTCCGGCGACCGACGGGCACGAGGGGGCGACGGCATGGCGGAGCCGGAGTTCAGGGCCACGGGGGTGCGGATCGGCAAGCGGCTGCGTTCACTCACCCGGGCCGGGACGGTCCGGATCAGCGGTGGCAGGGTGGAGTTGCTGACCAGCTACGGCAGTGAGATCGACAGCGCCCCGGTACAGGCGGTGCGCGCCTCCCGGCCCTGGTTCGCCCCCGAGGACCGCGCCCTCGCCGACCTCAACGGCAAGCGGTATCTGCTCACGCTCGGCGAGCGGGACCCCGCGCCGGGTGAGCCGGGTCCGCCCGCGGCCCGCCGTTTCATCGAGGCGGTGCGCAGGGCGGCCGGGCGACGCGCTTGAGATGTCCGTAAGTTGCGGTGCCTCACCCCTTGCGTCACGCTGGTCTCACGTCACTCTGGGTTTACCGGCGATAACGCTGCGAACCAGCCCGCCGGCCATGACAGCAGGCGGCGGCGCGCCGCGTGCGCCCTGCTGGATCCGAACTCCGTGTTCTTCCGGACCTCTAGTCGGGGAGTCGCAGCCGTGATCAGTCACCCAAGCAGACATTGCACGGTGGAGCTGCAAGCCCTGCCGTCGCGGATCGGCCAGGTCCGCAGAATCGTATCTGCGCAATTGCGCTACTGGCATATGGATTCCCTGATCGACCGGGCCGCGCTCGGCGTGACGGAGTTGTTGACCAACGTCCACCTGCACGCGCGTCCCGACAAGACGTGCACCGTGGAGATAGAGCTGCTCCTCGACCGGCTCACCGTCTCCGTGCGCGACCACGATCCGCGGCTGCCCGTGGTGGACGACGCCGCACCGCTGGCGACGTGCGGGCGCGGGCTGTCCATGGTGGCCGCGATGAGTGAGAGCTGGGGCGCCCGGCCGGACGGTGAGTCCGGCAAGGTCGTCTGGTTCACGCTCCCGACGGCCGTACCCGCCGCGCAGGTCACCGCTCCCCCGGTCACCGCACGCCCGCCCCGGCGTCTGGTCGAGGAGGTGCCGGCCGCCGCGTTCGCGGAGGTCGAGCACGCGGTCGACGTCGGCAGACCCCAACCCGCTCCCGCCCGGTCGGCCGTTGCCGGCTGACCGGGCGGTGACCTTTCGCTGCCGCGGGCCCACGGCTCACCGGGGCCGGGCGGGGCCCGCCGCGTCCGGGGCGCCGGGACGGGCCTCGACACCCCGGACGGCGGTCGCCGTGGTCATGCCGCGCCGCCCTTCCCCGTCCGGCCGAACCGCTCGTCCAATACGGACAGCCGGCGCCAGTACTCGTCCTCGTCGATCTCGCCGGAGGCGAAGCGGTGGCCGAGAACGGTGATCGGCGAGTCGTCCGGGGCGGTGGGCGGCCGGCCGGGTCCGCGACGGCCGCGCCACACGGTGCGGCGCAGCAGCGTGATACCGCCGGCGATCACCACTGCCCAGAACAGGGGGAAGAGCAGGATCCAGGGTCCGGGTCCGCCGTCGGCGAAGTGTGCCAGGGTCTGCATGTCGTCCAACTCCTCGGTCGCGGTGTCCTTCGTGTCGCTTCCGAGCCTCGCCCCGTCGGGGGCCCGTGGCGTCGTACGGCCAGCGGCAGTGCACGTACCGCCCGGGAAGTACTCCGGCCGCCCCCCGTACTCCCCGCCCCGCCACTCCCCCTTCGCCATTTCTGTAACTACTAGTATGTATACTGCTCGCATGAGCACGTCGGAACGACTGATCGAGTCCACCCGCGAGCTGCTGTGGGAACGCGGCTACGTGGGCACCAGTCCCAAGGCGATCCTGGAGCGCTCGGGCGCCGGCCAAGGCAGCATGTACCACCACTTCAAGGGCAAACCCGACCTCGCGCTGGCCGCGATCCGCCGTACCGCCGAGGCGATGCGGGCCACCGCCGAGGCCGTGCTGACCGGCCCCGGCACGCCGTACGAGCGCGTCGAGGCCTATCTGCGGCGCGAACGCGACGTGTTGCGCGGCTGCCCGGTCGGTCGGCTCACGATGGATCCGGACGTGATCGCCGACGACTCCTTGCGCGCGCCCGTCGACGAAACGCTGGACTGGCTGCGGGAGCAGCTCGCCGGGATCGTCGAGGAGGGCAAGGAACTGGGCGAGTTCGCGCCCTCGCTGGACGGGGAGGAGACCGCGGCGGCCGTCGTCGCGACAGTCCAGGGCGGCTACGTTCTCGCCCGCGCGTCCGGCTCTCCCGCCGCTTTCGACGCGGCCGTCCGGGGCCTGCTCGCCCTGCTCACGCCCGCGACCGCCCCTGCCGGCCGGCGGACTTGCACCCCCGCCGCGCTATAGGAGACCTGCCATGCATGCCATGCAGTAAGACCATGACGGCGGCGGCCGAGGCGCACCACGCGACGGGGGCGCCCGTCGCCGTGCACCTGGAACTGGGCACCGGCGGGATGGACGTACTGGAGCTGCTGTGCGGCGAGTCGGGCGTGCCGCCGCACCGGGTGGTCCTCGGCCACCTCAACCGCTGCCCCGACCCCGTGCTGCACCGCCAGTACGCCGAGTGGGGATGCTACCTGGCCTTCGACGGGCCGTCGCGGGCCCACCACGCCACCGACTGGCGGATGCCGCAGGCCGTACGGGGCCTCGCCGAGGCTGGTCACGCCGACCGGATCCTGCTCGGCGGCGACACGACGACGGCCGCGGCCCGGTCGGTCAACGGCGGCCCGGGGATGCCCTGCCTGCTGCGGCGGGCGGCGCCCCGGCTCGCGCTCGCCGTGGGCGAGGAGCTGGTGCGGCGCGTACTCGTCACGAATCCGGCACGGGCGTTCGCGGTGGAGTGGCGCTGATGTCCGGCCACGCGGAACACCTCATCCGACGGGAGAACCCACCATGCCCTTCGTCCGGATCGACGCCCACGACACCGGCACCGACCGCCTCGACGCGCTCGGCCGTGCCGTCCACGACGCCCTGGTCGACACGCTCGGCATCCCGCCCGACGACCGCTTCCAGGTCCTGACCGGTCACGACGGCGCCCGCAGCACTCTGCGCCAGGACGACTACCTCGGCGTCCACCGGGACGAGGGCATCGTGTTCGTCGCGATCACGCTGCGGTCGGGGCGGACGGCAGAGCGGAAGCAGGCGCTGTACCGGCGGATCGCCGAGCTCGCCGAGGCGTACGCCGGGACCGAGCCCCGCAACGTCTTCGTCACCCTGACGGAGAACGCCGACGCCGACTGGTCGCTGGGCCACGGGCTCGCGCAGTACGTGTCATGATCCCGTACCACGGGACAACCGCCTAGGCTCGGGTCCATGTTGAGACTCGGCATCCCTGTCATCGGCGTCACGGACGTGCCGCGTGCCGTGGAGTTCTGGACGGCGGCTCTGGACCTGGTCGTCTCCGAGGAGTGGACGAGCGAGACCTGGCGGACGCTGGATCACGCGGACGGCTCCGGGCGGGCCCTCGGGCTGCTGTACAGCGAGTCTCCGGCCGAGCCGCGTCCCCGGCTCCACCTGGACCTCTTCGTGGACTCGGCCGAGGAGCAGCAGGCGGAGGTGCGGCGGCTGACCGGTCTCGGTGCGCGGGCCGTCGACTGGGACCTGTACCCGCCCGACCCGGACTTCGTCGTCCTCGCCGACCCGGACGGCAACATCTTCTGCGTCGTCGACCTCAGCCACGCGCCGAGTGGTGGTGACCGCCCGACGGCCTGAGAAGGGCGGGCGCCGTCCTCAGGACAGCGCGCCCAGCGGGTCGTCCAGGACCGGCTGCCAGGCCAGTTCGGCGGCGCCGACCAGGCTGTTGTGGTCCAGGCCGCAGGGCAGGATGGGCACGCCGCCGCTCTGGCCCCACAGGCTGCGGTCGGCGACGACGGCGCGCAGCCGTTCGGGGTCGGCGTCGAGGAGCGCGCGGTGGAGTCCGCCCAGGACGATGCGGTCCGGGTTGAGGATGTTCACCAGGCCGGCGAGGCCGAGGCCGAGGCGGTCGATGAGGGTCTCGGTGGCGGTGCGGACGGCCGGGTCGGCGTAGTGGCCGCGGATCAGGTCGTACGACTGCTGGAGCAGGGAGACCTCCGGTCCCGGCTCGCGGCCGGACGCGGTGAGGAAGGCCAGCGGGTCGGTCTCCACGTCCAGGCAGCCCCGGCTGCCGCAGTGGCAGGGGCCGCCGTCGGGGTTGACGGTGAGGTGGCCGACCTCCAGGGCGAGGCCTGAACTGCCGCTGTGCAGGCGGCCGTCGAGGACGAGGGCGCCGCCGACGCCCCGGTGGCCGGTGGCCACGCACAGCAGGTCGCGGGCGCCGCGCCCGGCGCCGTGCCGGTGCTCGGCGAGCGCGGCGAGGTTGACGTCGTTGGCGGCGAAGGCGGGGCCGTCGAGGCCGGCGGCGCGCACCTGTTCGGCGAAGATCCGGCGCACGGGGGCGCCCGCGGGCCAGGCGAGGTGGAGCGGGTTGAGGGCCAGGCCCTCGGGCTCCGCCACGGCGGACGGCACGGCGAGTCCCGCGCCGACGCAGCGCCGGCCGGTCTCCCGCAGGAGTTCCGCGCCCGCCTCGACGACGGAGCCGAGCACCTTCGCCGGGTCGGCGTCCACGACCTCGCAGCCGGGGGCGGTGGCGACGATGCGCCCGCCGAGGCCGACCAGGGCAGCGCGGAACCCGTCGGCGTGGATCTGGGCGGCGAGGGCGACCGGCCCGTCCTCGGCGACCGCGAGACGGTGCGAGGGCCGACCCTGGGAGCCGGCGGCCGCGCCGGGCCGGGCGTCGACCCGAATCAGGCCGAGCGCCTCCAGTTCGGCGGCGACCGCGCCGGCGGTGGCCCGGGTCACGCCGAGTTCCGCGGTGAGGACGGCCCGGGTGGGGGCGCGTCCGGTGTGCACGAGCTCCAACGCGGGTCCGAGCGCGCCGCGCCCCCGGTCCAGCCGCGTCCTCGAGGTGGTCCCTTCCCCCGCCGCCCGGGGGTCCGCCTTGCCGCTCATGAGGGGGAGTCTCCCATGATCCGCGCCTGTCGTGGTCCCTACAGCCCGCTGACCCGGAGCGTGATGTTCAGCCGCCCGGTGAGCCCCAACTCTGGCGGTGCGGTGCCCGGGTGCACGCGCGGCACCCCGTGGTACGCGAGCCGGGACGGCCCGCCGAAGACGAAGAGGTCGCCGCTGCGCAGCTCGACGTCGGTCCAGGGGCGGGTCCGGGTATCCGGGTTGCCGAAGCGGAAGACACAGGTGTCGCCGAGGCTCAGGGAGACCACGGGCGCGCCGGACTCCTCGTCGGCGTCGCGGTGCATGCCCATCCGGGCGTCGGCGTCGTAGAAGTTGATCAGCGCGATGTCGTACGGCGCGTCCGCCACCGCGTCGGCGCCCAGGGCCTCGATGTCCAGCGCCTCGGTGTCCAGCACGTCGGTGATCGCCCGGCGCGCGAGCTCGCCGAGCCGGGCGGGGAAGGGCTTCACGGGTGCGCCGTCGCCGTCGACGACGGTGCGGGCGTACGCGTACGGGTGCCAGTGCCATCCGAGGCAGACCTGCCTCGCGGTCATGGTTCCGCCGCCGGGTGTGCGGACCGTGCGCAGCCCGGCCGGCGGGCGGGCCCACTCGCGGCAGGCGGACAGCAGCTCACGCTGGAGCGCGGGTTCCAGCCAGTCGGGGACGTGCACGGCGCCGGGCGCGATCTCGGCGCGTGCCCTGGGAAACAGCTCGGCCTCCATGCCCTCCATCTTGCCCGACACGGCCTGAGCTGCGGCTCGGCTAGCCTGGACGCACGATGAACGACCGCAGCGACCGTACGACGACCCCGTGGGGCGAGATGACGACCCCATGGGGCGAGCATGTGCTCACCCGCTTCCCCGAGGACCCTCGCGACCGGCTCCGCGCCTGGGACGCCTCCGACGAGTACCTGCTCGGGCACCTCGCGGAGCAGGACGTGCCGCTGTCCGGCACGGTGGTGGTCGTCGGCGACCGCTGGGGCGCGCTGGTGACGGCACTGGCCGCGCACCGGCCGGTGCAGATCACCGACTCCCACCTCGCCCGGGAGGCGACCCGCGTCAACCTGGCGCGGGCGGGCGTCGAACCGGACGGCGTACGGCTGCTCACCACGCGGGACACGCCGCCGGACCGGATCGACGTGCTGCTGGTGCGGGTGCCCAAGAGTCTGGCGCTGCTGGAGGACCAGCTGCTGCGGCTGGCGCCGGCGCTGCACGAGGGCACGGTCGTGGTCGGCACCGGGATGGTGAAGGAGATCCACACCTCGACGCTGCGGCTGTTCGAGCGGATCGTGGGGCCGACCCGTACCTCGCTGGCCGTGAGGAAGGCCCGGCTCATTCTCGCGACGCCGGACCTCTCGCTGAAGCGGCCCGCCAACCCCTGGCCGCTGCGCTACCGGCTCCCCGACGACGTCGGTCCGGTCTCCGGGCGGACCGTCGTCAACCACGCCGGTGTCTTCTGCGCGGACCGGATCGACATCGGCACCCGCTTCTTCCTCGGGCACCTTCCGGACACCGGCGGTCTGCGGCGGGTGGTGGACCTGGGCTGCGGCAACGGCGTGGTCGGTACGGCGGTGGCGCTGGCCGACCCGGACGCCGAGGTGCTGTTCACCGACGAGTCCTTCCAGGCCGTGGCCTCGGCGCGGGCGACGTGCGAGGCGAACGGGGCGGCGGGGCGGGCCGAGTTCCGGGTGGGCGACGGGCTGGCCGGGGTGCCGGACGGCAGTGTCGACCTGGTGCTGAACAACCCGCCCTTCCACTCCCACCAGGCGACGACCGACGCCACCGCCCGGCGGATGTTCACCGGGGCGCGGCGCGTGCTGCGCCCCGGCGGTGAGCTGTGGGTGGTCGGCAACCGGCACCTGGGCTACCACGTCGCGTTGCGGCGGCTGTTCGGCAACAGTGAAGTGGTCGCGAGCGACCCCAAGTTCGTGGTGCTCAGGGCGGTCAGGAAGTAGGACGGCGGGCGGTCAGCAGGTAGGGCGGCGGGCGGTCAGGAAGGAGTGCGGGCGGTCATCCCGTAGTACGGGCGATCACCCTGATGAGCGTCGACACCGTCCGCACCATGGCCTCCCGTCCCGCGGTGAGGTAGCCGCGGGAGTCGGCCGCCTCGGGGCGGGCGGCCAGGTACTCCCGGATCGCGCCGGTCATGGCGAGGTTGAGCGCGGTGCCGACGTTGACCTTGGCGATGCCGCCGGCGACGGCCGTGGCGAGTTCGCCGTCCGGGACCCCCGAGGAGCCGTGCAGGACGAGCGGCACGTCCAGGGCGCCGGACAGGGCCTTGAGCAGGTCGTGGTCGAGGGTGGCGGTGCGCGTCGTCATCGCGTGGGAACTGCCGACGGCCACGGCCAGGGCGTCCACGCCGGAGTCGGCGACGAAGGCCCGCGCCTCGGCGGGGTCGGTGCGGGCGCCGGGTGCGTGGGCGTCGAGCGGCGGTGCGCCGTTCTTGCCGCCGACCTCTCCCAGCTCCGCCTCGATCCACAGTCCCCGGGCGTGCGCCCAGTCTGCGGCGGCCCGGGTCGCCGCGAGATTCTCCGCGTACGGCAGCCGGGAGGCGTCGTACATCACGGAGCTGAACCCGGCGTCCGGGGCCTGGCGCAGCAGGCCGTCGCTCTGGACGTGGTCGAGGTGCAGGGCGACGGGCACGGCGGCGCCCTCGGCGGCGGCCACGGCCGCGCGGGCCAGCGGCAGCAGGCGGCCGTAGCGGTACTTCACGGCGTTCTCGCTGACCTGGAGGACGACGGGCGAGCGCACGGCCTCGGCGCCCGCTATGACGGCCTCGACGTGCTCCAGGGTGATGACGTTGAAGGCGGCGACGGCGGAGCGTGCGGCTGCGGCACGGCCCACCAGGTCGCCGGTCTTGACGAGGGGCACGGTCTCTCTCTTCCGAGCGGGTGTCGGGGCGGACGTCAGGGGGCGAGGATCACCGAGCGGGTGAGGTGGCGGGGTCGGTCCGGGTCGAGGCCGCGGGAGGCGGCGACGGCGACGGCGAGCCGCTGGGCGCGGACCAGTTCGGCGAGCGGGTCGAGGTCACCGGGCACCCACATCGCGCCGGTGTCCCGGACCTGTCCGGCCAGCCCCTCGGGCGCCTCGCCGAACATCCAGGTGGCCGTGCCCGCGGTGCTGATGCTGATGGGGCCGTGTCGGTACTCCATCGCCGGGTATGCCTCGGTCCAGGACAGGGAGGCCTCGCGCATCTTCAGGCCGGCCTCGTTGGCCAGTCCGACGGTCCAGCCCCGGCCGAGGAAGGTGAACTGGGTGCGCTCGACGAGTCCTTCGGGCAGTTCGGCCGCCAGGGCGGTGCGGGCGTCGGTGACGACCGTGTCCGTGTGCAGGCCCAGGTGGGCGCGGAGCAGGGTCAGGGCGGTGGTCGCGAACCGGGTCTGCACGACGGACCGTTCGTCGGCGAAGTCGAGCACGACCACGTCGTCGGCGGCCGTCATGACCGGCGTGGCCGGGTCGGCGGTGAGCGCGACGGTCCGGGTGCGGCCCTTCAACCCGGCGAGCAGTTCCAGTACTTCGGTGGTGGTACCGGAGCGGGTGAGGGCGACGACCCGGTCGTACGCGCGGCCCCGCGGGAACTCGGAGGCGGCGAACGCGTCGGTCTCGCCCCGGCCCGCGTCCTCGCGCAGCGCCGCCACCGACTGGGCCATGAAGTACGAGGTCCCGCAGCCGACGATCGCCACCCGCTCCCCCGCCGCCGGGAGCGCCGCCGCGTGCCGTGCCGCCTCGGCGGCGGCGCGTGTCCAGCACTCGGGCTGGCTGTTGAGCTCGTCTTCGACATACGTCATGCCGCACACTCCCCGATCACCGAGCGGTCTGATTGTTCCTGCAAGATATAGCCATCTTTCGAGCACAATCAAGCAATCTTGAGGAAGTGTGCGGTGCGCTAGGGTCGGCGGGAGATCGAGGAACGGAGGCGCGGATGTCGCGCGACGCCCGCTGGAAGGCGCTGCTGGAACTGCTCGTCGAGCGCGGCCGGCTGGACGTCGAGGAGGCGGCGGCCGAGCTGACGGTCTCGGCCGCGACGATCCGCCGCGACTTCGACCGGCTGGCGGAACAGCAGATGCTGGTGCGCACCCGCGGTGGCGCGGTCGTGCACGGGGTGTCGTACGAACTGCCGCTGCGGTACAAGACGGCCCGCAACGCCTCCGAGAAGCAGCGCGTCGCCCAGGCGGTCGCCGCCCTGGTCGCGCCGGGCGAGGCGGTGGGGCTGACCGGGGGCACGACCACCACCGAGGTGGCGCGCGCGCTGGCCGTGCGCGCGGACCTGGCCTCGGGCACGCCGGCGCTGACCGTGGTCACCAACGCGCTCAACATCGCCAACGAGCTGGCGGTCCGGCCGCAGTTCAAAATCGTGGTGACGGGCGGGGTGGCTCGGGCTCAGTCGTACGAGCTGATCGGGCCGCTCGCGGACGGAGTGCTGGGCCAGGTGACGGTCGACGTGGCGGTACTGGGAGTCGTCGCCTTCGACGTCGCGCACGGCGCCGCGGCCCACGACGAGGCGGAGGCGGCGATCAACCGGCTGCTGTGCGAGCGCGCCGAGCGCGTGGTCGTCGCCGCCGACTCCAGCAAGCTGGGCCGGCGGGCCTTCGCCCGGATCTGCGCGACCGAGTCGGTGGACACGCTGGTCACGGACGGGTCGGCCGATCCGGACCTGGTGCGGCGGTTCGAGGAGAGCGGGGTCCGGGTCGTGCTGGCCTGACGAGGGCGACTGCCGTCCGGCGGGAAGCATGGCCGCCTGAGGGTGCCCGAGGGAGTCGGGCGTCAGTGGCCGTGCCCGTCGGTGTGTTCCGGCGTGGTGGCCGGGGCCGGGTCCTGTGCGGCCGGTGCCGATCCGGCCCGTACGGTGAACGCCGCGGTGTGGACCTCGCCCTGGTGCCGGAAATCCAGGAAGAGACGGTAGGTGCCGGCGGTTGGGGCGGTGGCCGTGAAGGAGATCTCCGGGCCGGGACTGGTGGTGCCGTCGCCGGGTTCGCCGTTCGGGTGGACGTGGAGGTACGCGAGGTCGCCGGAGCGCAGGGCGACCAGGTGGCCATAGGCGCCGAGGTAGGGCTGGAGGTCGGTGACGGGTTCGCCGTCGCGGGAGACCTTCAGCCTCAGTTCGCTCGGACGCCCGGGGCTCAGGGAGCCGGCGAGCTCGACCTGGTAACCGCCGGTCGTGGCCGTGCTGTTCGGGGCCGGCAGGGGCGCGGGCTCGTAGCGGCCAAAAGCGGCGAGGTCGGCGCCGAGCGTGAGGTTCTCCGCGCCCTTCTTCGCCGGGGTGAAGTCGGCGAAGACGCGGTAGCCGCCCGCGCCGGGCAGGTCGACGGGGGTGCTCCAGGTGCCGTCCGCGGCTCGGGTGGGGTGCAGGTGGCGGTAGGTGACCAGGTCGCGTGAGGCCACGATGAGGTGCAGTTCCTTGTCGTGCTCGCGCTGGTACGCGGTGACGGCGTCGCCGCTCGCGTCCCGGACGGTGAAGCGCAGCTCGGTGCGCTCGCCGGCGGTGACGCGCGGGGTGGCCAGGTCGAGGGTGTAACCCTTCTCGGAGATCCGCAGTCCGCCGGCCGGTGCCGTCTCGTGCTCCCCGTGTCCGCCGTTCTCCTCGGGTTCGGGCGAGGGCCGGCTGTGCTCGTCGTGCGGCGCGGGCGGGCTCTCGGCGACGACCGGTTCGACCGTCGTGCCGACGCCGTAGGCGGTGCCGAAGGCGGCGGCCAGTGCGGCGGTGAACGCGGTGACCCTCAGTCCGGTGTTCATGGCGGTCGTCTCCTCGAGGTTCCGGGTCTCCGGCTCACGGGAGACCTCTACATGCACTTCACCATACCCCTAGGGGGTACCGAGTCAAGTGGCGACCGACGCTTGCGTTCAGTACCCCCTGGGGGTATACATGAGATCGGCAGGGATACCCCCGGCCCGTATTCATCCCGCATCGCACGTTCGGAGGAAGACATGACCTCGACCGTCACCACCCCCGCCACCCCGCCCGTCAGCACCACCTACGCCGTCGCCGGCATGAGCTGCGGTCACTGCAAGGCGACGCTCACCCGGGTGATCGGTGAGCTGGACGGTGTCACCGGTGTCGACGTCCAGGTCGACACCGGCCGGGTCACCGTCACCGCGACCGGCCGGCCGGACGACGCCGCGATCGCCGAGGTCGTCGACGAGGCCGGTTACGAGCTGACCGGCCGCGTCTGACCACCCCCGCACTCCCCCGCCGCACCGCCGGGACCCGCAGCACCGGGTCCCGGCCGACGACCCGCATCAGGAGCAGCCATGACCACCAGTACGACCGGCGCACCGACCGAGGTAGAACTCGCCATCGGCGGCATGACCTGCGCCTCGTGCGCCGCCCGGATCGAGAAGAAGCTGAACCGGATGGAGGGGGTCACCGCGACCGTCAACTACGCGACGGAGAAGGCCAAGGTCAGCTACGGCGCTGACGTGTCCGTCCCCGAGCTGATCGCCACGGTCGAGGCGACCGGTTACACGGCCCGCGAGCCCGAGCCGGTGGGCACCGAGTCGGAGTCCGGCCCGGAGAGCGCCGAGGCCGCCGACGAGTTGCGGCCGCTGAGGGAGCGGCTGGTCACCGCCGTGGTGCTGGCCGTCCCCGTCATCGCGATGGCGATGGTGCCGGCGCTTCAGTTCGAGTACTGGCAGTGGTTGTCCCTCACGTTGGCGGCACCGGTCGTGACCTACGCGGCCTGGCCCTTCCACAAGGCCGCCTTCACCAACGCCCGGCACGGCGCGGCCACCATGGACACGCTGATCTCGGTGGGGACGTCGGCGGCGTTCCTGTGGTCGCTGTGGGCGCTGTTCTTCGGCACCGCGGGCACGCCCGGCATGACGCACCCCTTCGAGCTGACCATCGCCCGCAGCGACGGCGCCGGGAACATCTATCTCGAGGCCGCGGCCGGAGTCACGGCCTTCATCCTGGCCGGCCGCTACTTCGAGGCCCGTTCCAAGCGCAAGGCGGGGGCCGCGCTGAAGGCCCTGCTGGAGCTGGGCGCCAAGGACGTGACCGTACTGCGGGGCGGCGCCGAGGAGCAGATCCCGGTCGCCGAGCTGAGGGTCGGGGACCGTTTCCTGGTCCGGCCCGGCGAGAAGATCGCGACCGACGGCACGGTCGTCGAGGGCGCCTCGGCCATCGACGCGTCGATGCTCACCGGTGAGTCGGTGCCGGTGGAGGTCGGCGTCGGTGACGCGGTCACCGGTGCGACCGTGAACGCGGGCGGCCGGCTGGTCGTCGAGGCGACGCGGGTCGGCGCGGACACCCAGTTGGCGCGGATGGCGAAGCTGGTGGAGGACGCGCAGAACGGCAAGGCCGCCGCCCAGCGGCTCGCCGACCGCATCTCCGGCGTCTTCGTGCCCGTCGTCATCGCCCTCGCGCTGGCCACCCTCGGCTTCTGGATCGGCAACGGCTCCGGGCTGACGGCCGCGTTCACCGCCGCCGTCGCGGTCCTGATCATCGCCTGCCCCTGCGCCCTGGGCCTGGCCACGCCGACCGCGCTGATGGTCGGCACCGGGCGCGGCGCCCAGCTCGGCATCCTCATCAAGGGCCCCGAGGTGCTGGAGTCCACCCGCAAGGTCGACACCATCGTCCTCGACAAGACCGGCACCGTCACCACCGGCCGCATGACGCTGCTCGCCGTGCACACCGCCGACGGCACCGACGAGGGCGACGTGCTCCGGCTGGCGGGCGCCCTGGAGCACGCCTCCGAGCACCCGATCGCCCGCGCCGTCGCCGACGGAGCATGGGAGAAGCTGGGCACGCTGCCCGCGCCCGAGGACTTCGCAGGCGTCCCGGGGCTCGGTGTGCAGGGCGTCGTCGACGGCCACGCCGTCCTCGTGGGCCGCGAGAAGCTGCTCGCCGAGTGGGCCATGGAGCTGCCCGCCGATCTGGCCCGCACCAAGGCCGAGGCCGAGGCGGCGGGCCGTACCGCGATCGCCGTCGCCTGGGACGGCGAGGCCAGGGCGGTCCTGGAGGTCGCCGACGCGGTCAAGGACACCAGCGCCCAGGCCATCGGCCGGCTGCGCGCCCTGGGCCTGACCCCGATGCTCCTCACCGGCGACAACCGGGCCGTCGCCGAGTCGGTGGCCGCGGAGGTCGGCATCGCTCCCGAGCACGTCGTGGCCGAGGTCATGCCCGAGGACAAGGTCGACGTCGTCAAGCGCCTCCAGGACGAGGGCCGTTCGGTGGCGATGGTCGGGGACGGCGTCAACGACGCCGCCGCGCTCGCCCAGGCCGACCTGGGGCTGGCCATGGGCACCGGCACCGACGCCGCCATCGAGGCCGGCGACCTCACCCTGGTCCGCGGCGACCTGCGGGCGGCCGCCGACGCGATCCGGCTGGCCCGCAAGACGCTGGGCACCATCAAGTCCAACCTGTTCTGGGCCTTCGCCTACAACGTCGCCGCCCTGCCGCTCGCCGCGGCCGGGCTGCTCAACCCGATGATCGCCGGAGCGGCCATGGCCTTCTCCTCGGTCTTCGTCGTGGGCAACTCGCTGCGGCTACGGGGCTTCAAGGCCGCGAGCTGAACCGCTCCGCGCCGAGCGAGCCGTCGGCCGGCCCCTCACGGGCCGGCCGACGGCTCTCGCGGGCCGGCCGACGGCTCTCGCGGGTACGGGCGGGAACGGGGCGGGGTGTGACCTCCCGCGGGCCCCGCGTACGTCGCCTGGGCCGGACCGCGCACTTCCGTGCAAGGCACCCTGTCACCCGACGGCGGCTCCCTGCCTCCGTCCCGGGCCGGCCGGGCCCGGCCTCGACGTCTGCGCCTCACCCCGCTGCTCCCGACCCTTCACCGGGCCACACACCCAGAGACAGATGCGGCGCCGGAGGAACGACCGCCCGGACCCGCGTCGCCCGCAGTCCGCACCCGCGCTCCCCCGAACGGGGCCCGTCGGCGCGCCGTGCGCGCGGGAACGGGACAGGCTGGTACGCCGACGGACCGGGCGCCCCTCGCCCTCGCCCAGGCCGTCCCCTCGCCCCGCGGAGCAGGAGCCCATGACCGAACCGACCAACGCCGACGGGGACACCAGTGGCCCGCTCGCGCCCGCCCCGGTGCCCGACCGTTCCCGCCGCCGGGCTCTCGACGCCGTACTCGGTGATCTGCGTGCCGTGGACGGCGCGCTGTACGCGGCGGTGGCGGCCACGTCCACCCCCACGCTCGACCATGCGCTGCGCCGGCTGTCCCGCGCGGCCGACCATTCGAAGATCTCACTCGGGATCGCCGCCGCGCTCGCGCCGGCCGGTGCGCGTCCCCGGCGGGCCGCCCTCGTCGGGCTCGCCGCGGTCGCCGTGACGTCGGCCGCCGCGAACCTGCTGGGCAAGCGTCTGGTGCGCAGGGCGCGGCCGGACCGGGAGGCGGCACGGGTGACGGTCGACCGGTACGTGCCGATGCCCGTGTCGGCGTCCTTCCCGTCCGGTCACACGGCTTCCGCGGTCGCGTTCGCCACGGCGGTCGGCGTGGTCCTGCCCGAGGCGGCCGTGCCGCTCGGCGCGCTGGCGGGCGCCGTCGCCTACTCCCGGGTCCACACCGGCGTGCACTATCCCGGCGACGTGGCCGCGGGCGCCGTGCTGGGCATCGCCGGGGCGGCCGCCGCCCTGGCGGCAACGGCGGCCTCCCCGGTGCCGGGCCTGCGGTCGGTCTACTCACCACCGCGAGCACCGTCCCGCGCGGACCGGTGAACGGCTGCGTCAGCCGAAGGCCCGCACGGCCTGGTAGTACGTCCACGCCGTGCTGTTGCAGGCGGCCTTGGTGGCGCCCCCGTAGCGGGCGCAGACTCGCTTGAGGTCCTCGTAGAAGGCGCTGTCGAGGCGGGACTTGTTGGCGCTGAAGGTGCCGGCGTCCTTGTAGTTGCGGTAGCCGAAGTCGTGCCGCGCGCAGGAGCTGCTGAAGGGGAAGCCGAACGGGTTGTCCGGCGACGAGGAGCAGTAGTCGGTGGTCCAGTCGAACCCGTAGGCGGCCCAGGCGGACTGGTTCGCCCGCGCGGCGGCCCAGGCGTTGTAGCTCGACGCGCTGGTCTGCGTCCAGCTCGCGAGCACCCGCGGCTTGTCGGCGGGAGCGGCGTCGGCCGTCGCGGCGGTCGCGAAGACGGTGGTCACGGACAGGGCCGTGGCGGCGAGTCCGGTGGCGAGTCTGCGGTGCATCCCACACCTCCATGAGGCTGCGGCCCGCCCCTCGGGCCGCAGGTTCATGTCAAGATGATGCGCATTTGAACCACCCCTTCACACTTCCGCCGCCCTAATGGGCCCTTAACTCTTCGGCCCGGCAAGGGATCGGGAAGTGAACAACCGCCAGCCCCGTCCCGTCCACCTCTCAACTCCCGCCCATGCGGTGCGCGGTCCCGACGTGAACCAGGCGACCGAGCTCAGGCGGGACAGGCCGACGGCACCGGGAAGGGCGTGGGTGGGCCGGGACCCGGGGCGCTCACCACACCAGTGTGTCCAGGTGAGTGCCGACCCGGTCGCGGTCCCAGGCGCCGTCGGCGACCACGATGCGGTAGCGGTAGGCGAAGGACTCGCCCTCAGGCAGCTCGAACTCCTCGAAGAACGCCCAGGAGAACGCCACGGTCGGGACGGGGTCGGCGCGCACGAACCAGTGCGAGGGGTGGATCGCCCGCTCCTGGTCGAGGTTCTCGGGCGCGTGCGCGAAGACGAGCGTGGAGTGGGCGTCGACGTCGTCGTGCTCGGTGGTGAAGGCGAGCCAGGGGCTCTGGGTACCCATCAGTCCGGCGGCGTCCGCTTCGGTGTCCGGCGCGAAGACGGTGCCGCCGGTGAAGTCGCGGGGGCCGCGCCACTGGAGGCCGGTGTAGCCGGCCAGCTCGCGGCCGGCGGTGGTCGGGGAGCCGAACGCCAGTGCTTCCGCGCGGGTGTTGGTGAGGCGGATCGTCCAGTCCAGGGCCCAGGCGCCGGCCTCCTCGTCGACCGAGTGGAGGGTCAGGCCGCGCTCCTCGCGGGCCCACTCGGCGCCGCCGTTCTCGATCCAGGTGAGGTGTTCGGTGAGCGCGAACCGGTCGTCCTCGACCGTGAGGCCGGCGAAGCCGTCGTGCCGCATCGATCCGATGCGCTCGGGCAGCGGCCGGTAGCCCTCGCCGTGGACGTAGCAGTTGCCGCCCCAGAAGTTCTGGCCCGACAGGTGACTGGCCGTCATCTGCACGCCCTTGTGCCAGCGGTGGTCGCTGGGGCGGTAGCCGGTCACCGTGCGTCCGGCGAGGGTGCGCACCGGGTGGGCGTAGGGCTTGCGGGACTCGAAGGCCTCGGGGTCGGGTCGGTAGACGTAGCGGAGGATCTCGGTGCCGCCGGCGGCGGTGACGGCGATGTGGTCGCCGTGGGTGTGGGTGACGCGGAGGGTGCTCATGCGCGCTCCTTCGGGGCCCAGTCGGGGTGGTCGCCGTGCATGGCCGCGTGGAAGGGGTCGCCGGGCGCGATCTCGCCGGCGAGGACCGGCCGTCCGGTGAACGCCGCCTTGTAGAGGGCGGCGGCGAACTCCAGCGTGGCGCGGGCCTCCGCGCCGCTGCCGGGCGGTCGCTCGCCCCTGTCCCAGGCGTCCAGCACGGCGCCGAGCTGCGCCGTGTGGGAGCTGGGCACGTCCGTCGCCGGGGTGCGCCAGGCGGCGGCGCGTTCGGGGTCGACGTGCCGGGCCGGGGTGTAGGTCCAGTCGTCGTTGCGGTGCCCGTACAGGTGGGTCAGCTCGACCGTGGCGTCGGCGCAGTCGACGCGGACGCGGCTCACCTCGTGCGGGGAGAGCACGCTGTTGACGACGGTGGCGAGGGCGCCGCTCTCGAACCGCACCAGGGCGGTGGAGACGTCCTCGCTCTCGGTGTCGTGGACCAGGCGGGACGCCATGGCCCGCACCTCCGCCCAGGGGCCGAGCAGGTGCAGCAGCAGGTCGTACTGGTGGATGCCGTGGCCCATGGTCGGACCGCCGCCCTCGGTGGACCACCGTCCTCGCCAGGGCGCGGCGTAGTAGGCGGCGTCGCGGTACCAGGTGGTCTGGCAGTGGGCGACCAGCGGGGCGCCCAGCTCGCCGCCCGCGATCAGGCCGCGGGCGTGGGCGGCGCCCGAGCCGTACCGGTGCTGGAAGACGACGGACGCGTACGCCCCCGACGCCTCCTCGGCCGACGCGATGTCGTCGTACTCGGCCGGCGACAGGCACAGCGGCTTCTCGCAGAGCACCCAGGCTCCCGCCTTGAGCGCGGCCACCGCCTGCTCCCGGTGCAGGGACGGCGGCGTGCCGATCAGGACCAGGTCGGGCCGTACGGCGTCCAGCATGTCGTCCACCGACGTGTACCCGGCGACGTCCCCGCCCGCCTCGGCCCGGAAGGCGTCGAGCCGCGTCCGGTCCACGTCGACGGCCGCGACCAGTTCCGTCCGGTCGGCGTGGGCTCTCAGGGCGGGCAGGTGACCGCCGGTGACGATGGCACCGGTGCCGACCACGGCGACGCGGCGGCGGGCGGGACGTGGGGACATGCGGTCCTCCTGGGACGCCGGCGCACGACGGGCCCGTACGCCGCTAGAAAGCGCTTTCACTCGGGCAGACCCTAAGCGGCGGCCGGACGACCGGACAACCCCCCAGCGTTTGCGGGCGCGGCGGACGGCTGGTCGACTGTCGCCTGGGGGCCGGGGCCGGTCGCACCGCGCCGGCGCAGTCTTCAGTCCTCCGGAAGGGAACCAGGCGTGAGCAACCCGAAGTCGTCGTCCGTGGAGCACAGGTCCGACGGCAGCCAGCCCTGGCTGCACCAGAAGGGCCGCACCATCCAGGAGTTCGGCACCGTCAAGCAGTTCCCCGTGGCGCTGACCATGGACACCCGGCTCTACTCCTGCCAGCGGCTGAACAAGGTGCTGGCGGACACCCGGATCCTGCACGACCTGTACAAGAAGTACCACTGGCTGATGCGCGGGGCGACGTTCTACCAACTGCACCTGCTGCTGGACAAGCACGCCGGCGAGCAGCTGGAGCTGATCGACACGGTCGCCGAGCGCGTCCAGACGCTCGGCGGCGTCGCCATCGGCGATCCCCGGCACGTCGCCGAGATCACCACCGTGCCGCGTCCCCCGGACGGCGTCGAGGAGGTGCCGGCGATGCTGTCGCGGCTGCTGGAGGCGCACGAGCTGATCCTGGCCGACTGCCACGACGCGGCCGCGCGCACCCAGGAGATGGGCGACGACGGCACCAACGACCTCCTCGTCTCCGACGTCGTGCGCACCAACGAACTCCAGGCGTGGTTCGTGGCCGAGCACCTGGTGGACACGCCGCTGGTGCACGCCTGAGTTCCCGTCACGTGACGACGGCGGCCCCGCGACGGGCTGCCGTCACCCTCCGTGCACCCGGGCGGGGGCGTCCGTGATGCCCTCGCCCCCCTTCTGTGAAAGCGTCCGGCACATGGCCCACTCGTCCCACGGCGCGCACGCCGAGCCCGCGACGCGCGGGCAGCGGTGGTCCACGTTCCGGCAGTCGCCGTTCTGGCCGGCCACCGTGCTGGTGCTGATCCTCGCGGCGGCCGCGGGACTCTTCGCGGGTTCGTACACCTACTCGATGGCGGACCCGACGCCGCACTCGATCCCCACGGCGGTGGTCGGTTCGTACGAGGAGGCGCGCGGCCAGGCCTTCCTGGACGGCCTGGAGAAGGCACTGAACGCGTCCGTGAAGGTGCACCCCTACGAGAGCACGGCCGAGGCCCGGGAGGCGATGCAGGACCAGGAGGTCTTCGGGATCTTCGAGATCCGCGACGACGGGCGGACCGCCGTGCTCCACCTGTCCAGCGCGTCGGGCGCCTCGGTCGCCCAGGTACTGGCCGACACGGCACCGGCCGTGGGGAAGAGGACCGGCGTCGAGGTCACCGTCCGGGACGTCAACCCCCTCCAGGAGGGCGACCCGCGCGGGCTCGCGATCTTCTACATCTCGCTCGCCGCCGTCATCATCGGCTTCGTCGGCGCGATCCAGCTGAGCGTGCACGCGCGCTCCCTGACCCCGTTCGAACGCATCCTCTTCACGGCGGCCTACGCGCTGCTCGGCGGGTTCGCCATCGCCGCGACGGTGGACTGGCTGCTGAACGCGCTGGACCTGCCGTTCGTCGAGTCGTGGATGATCCTGGCGCTCACCATGTTCGCGTCGGGCATGGTCTTCACGATGTTCAACACCCTGTTCGGACGCTGGGCGATGCTGCCGACCTGGGGCCTGATGGTGCTCCTCGGCAACCCGTCGTCCGGCGGCGCGGTGTCCTGGCCCCTGCTGCCCTCCCCGCTGGGGGCGATCGGGCAGTGGCTGCCGCCCGGCGCCTCGGTCAACGCGCAGCACACGGCGGTGTACTTCCAGGGCCACCAGCACGTGTTCCCGTTCCTGGTGCTCGGCGGCTGGGCGCTGCTGTCCTGCACGGTCTTCTGGATCTGGCGGCACCGGCATCCCGGTGGCCGCGAGAAACAGCCGGCACACGCGGCGGACTCCTGACCCGTCCGTACTCGTCCGTCGGGGGCGTCTGTTCCGATCGGCGCCCTGCTGCGATCATGGAGCGGGAACGCCCGCCTTCGGTTGGAGTGCACATGGCCCTGGACGTCGACGCGATCCGCGCGCAGATACCCGCCCTGAAGTCCGGCTCCGCCCGCTTCGACGCCCCGGGCGGCACCCAGACCCCGCAGCCCGTCATCGACGCCGTCGCCGAGGCGCTGGCCCATCCGCTGGCCAACAGGGGCCGGACGACCGAGGGCGAGCGCAACGCGGACGGCATCGTCGCGGACGCCCGCAGCGCCCTGGCCGACCTGCTGGGCGCCGACCCGCGGGGCGTCGTGTTCGGCCGCAGCGCCACCCAGTTCGCCTACGACCTGTCCCGGACGCTCGCCAGGACGTGGGGGCCGGGCGACGAGGTGGTCGTCACCCGCCTCGACCACGACTCCAACATCCGCCCCTGGGTCCAGGCGGCCGAGGCGGCCGGCGCGAGCGTGCGGTGGGCCGACTTCGACCCGGCCACCGGGGAGCTGCTGCCCGAGCACATCGAGGCGGTGCTCTCCCCCCGCACCCGGCTCGTCGCGGTGACCGCCGCGTCCAACCTGATCGGCACCGTGCCCGACGTGCCCGCCTTCGCCGGCCTCGCGCACGGCGTCGGCGCGCTGCTGCACGTCGACGCGGTGCACTACGCCTCGCACGCCGTGGTGGACCTGACGGCGCTCGGCGCGGACACGCTGGTGTGCTCGCCGTACAAGTTCCTCGGTCCGCACCTGGGAGTGCTGGCGGCCCGGCCGGAGTTCCTGGAGACACTGCGGCCGGACAAGCTGCTGCCGTCCAGCGACGCCGTCCCCGAGCGTTTCGAGCTGGGCACGCTGCCGTACGAGCTGCTGGCGGGGGCCCGCGCCGCGGTGGACTTCCTCGCGGGTCTGGAGCCGGACGCGCGCGGCAGCCGCCGGGACCGTCTGGCGGCTTCCTTCGCCGCCCTGGAGACGCACGAGGAGGCCCTGCGCGAGCGCATCGAGCGGGGACTGGCGGAGCTCGGCGGGATCACCGTGTACTCACGGGCCGCCCGGCGCACCCCGACCCTGCTGTTCACCGTGGCGGGCCTCAGCCCCGCCGAGGTGTACGGGCGGCTCGCCGAACGCGGGATCGACGCGCCCGCCGGCTCCTTCTACGCCCTGGAGGCCTCGCGCCGGCTGGGACTGGGCGACGAGGGTGCCGTACGCGTGGGACTCGCGCCGTACACCGACGCCGGCGACGTGGACCGTCTCCTCACCGCGCTGGGCACCCTCGCCCGCTGACCCGACGGCTCACCCCAGGGGCACCGTCACCTCACCGGTGCCCTCCGCGCTCGCCCCGCCCGCGACCCGCACGGTGAACGGGCGGTCGGTGCCGGACGCGGTGACCCGCAGGACGTCCCCGTCGCGCCGCACGCGGAAGGCCGCGGCCGGGGTGCCCAGCAGGTCGGGCACGGTGACCTCCGCCTCGTAGCCGGGCCCGGCGGGCGGGTGGACCAGCAGGGTCGGGGCGTCCAGCCAGTCCCCGTCGGGGCGGCTGTCGTCGGCGGCCAGCGGCAGCACGGCGCCCTCGCGGACGTACAGCGGCAGGCTGTCGTAGCCGTGCCGTTCGGTGCGCCAGACGGGGCCGGTGACGCGGTCGCCGGTCAGGAGGTGGGTCCAGGTGCCCTCGGGGAGGTAGACCTCGACCTCTCCGTCCTCGGTGAAGACCGGGGCGACCAGGAGGTCGGGGCCGAGCATGTACTGGCGGTCCAGCGGGCGGCAGCCCGGGTCGTGCGGGTACTCCAGGAGCATCGGCCGCATCATGGGCACGCCGGTGCGGTGGGCCTCGGCGGCGACGCCGTACAGGTAGGGCATCAGGCGGTGTTTGAGGTGCGTGAAGCTCCGGGCGACGTCGACCGCCTCCTCGCCGAACTCCCACGGCACCCGGTAGGAGGAGGAGCCGTGCAGGCGGCTGTGCGAGGAGAGCAGGCCGAAGGCCAGCCAGCGCTTGAAGACCGCCTCGTCGGGTGTGCCCTCGAAGCCGCCGATGTCGTGGCTCCAGAAGCCGAAGCCGCTCAGGGACAGGGACAGGCCGCCCCTGAGCGACTCGGCCATCGCCTCGAAGGACGACCAGCAGTCGCCGCCCCAGTGGACGGGGTACTGCTGGCCGCCCGCGGTCGCGGAACGGGCGAAGAGGACGGCCTCGCCCTGCCCGCGTTCCTTTTCGAGGAGTTCGAAGACGGTGCGGTTGAAGAGGTGCGTGTAGTAGTTGTGCATCCGCTCCGGGTCGGAGCCGTCGTGCCAGACGACGTCGGTGGGGACGCGCTCGCCGAAGTCGGTCTTGAAGCAGTCCACGCCCTGGTCGAGCAGCGGCTTGAGCTTCCCGGCGTACCAGTCGCGGGCGGCGGGGCTGGTGAAGTCGACCAGGCCCATGCCGGCCTGCCACAGGTCCCACTGCCAGATGTCGCCGGCCGGCCGGCGCACCAGGTGTCCGAGGGCGGCGGCCTCGTCGAAGAGCGGGGACTTCTGGGCGATGTAGGGGTTGATCCAGGCGCTGATCCTGAGGCCCTTGGCCTTGAGCCGGGCGAGCATGCCGTCCGGGTCGGGGAAGACGTCCGGGTCCCACTGGAAGTCGCACCACTGGTACTCGCGCATCCAGAAGCAGTCGAAGTGGAAGACGGTCAGCGGGATGCCGCGCTCGGCCATGCCGTCGACGAACGACGTCACCGTGTGCTCGTCGTACGACGTGGTGAAGGACGTGGTGAGCCACAGCCCGAAGGACCAGGCGGGCGGCAGGGCGGGGCGGCCGGTGAGGGCGGTGTAGCGGGTGAGGACGTCCTTGGGGGTGGGGCCGGCGACGACATAGTACTCCAGCGTCTGGTCCTCGACGCTGAACTGCACCTGCCCGACGGACTCGGAGCCGACCTCGAAGGAGACGGCTCCGGGGTGGTTGACGAAGACGCCGTAGCCGCGTGAGGAGAGGTAGAACGGGATGTTCTTGTAGGCCTGCTCGCTGCTGGTGCCGCCGTCGGCCTGCCACATGTCGACGACCTGGCCGTTCTTGACGAACGGGGTGAAGCGCTCGCCGAGGCCGTAGACCTGCTCGCCGACGCCGAGGGAGAGCCGGCTCAGCATGTGGTGGGCGCCGTCGCCCGTGGTGGCGAAGGCCGTGCTCTTGGCGTTGGCGCGGGTCAGTTCGCGTCCGTCGGCGTCGTGGAAGGTGAGGCCCCAGGGGCCCTCGCGGTCCAGGCGGAGGGTCAGCGGTCCGCTGGTCAGCTCGGTGACGGTGCCGCCCTGGCGCACCGTGCCGACGCCGTCCGCCGCGGCCGTGAGGGCGAAGTCGGGGCCGGGCCGGCGCTTGCCGGCGTGGTGGGTGACGCGGACGCCGATGACGCCCTCGGCGGGAGAGAAGCATTCGACCGTGAGGAGCGGCGCGTTGAGCGTGTCGCCCCTGCGCGTCACCTTCTTCACGGCGGCATGGGCGGTGAAGCGCTTCGATTGCGGGTGCACGTCGCGTACTTCGGTGGCGTACGAGATCTGCACGCCCTCGCGGATGAGCCAGAAGCCGTCGGTGAACTTCATGATCTTCCTCGGATGGGACGGGAGCTGTCGGATGGGCGAACGGGGACCGTCCCGCAGCGTTTTGATCGTACACAAAACAAATCCGGCCACTGAGGGGCCGTGACGAGGTTCGTCGCCCTGATCAGGCACGATTACCGACAAGAACACTCTCTTCACGCCACGGAACGAAGAGACCGGGGCCACTTTCCTCTAGCGCGGCAGCGCCCTCGTGACGTATTAGTCATCAGACCAAACAAAACGGTCCGGCGACGAAGCCGGACGGTACGACAGCAAGGGCCGCACCATGTCGAAGCGCTTCACTTCGCTCGCCTTGACAGCACACCCTCCTGCCGCCGGGCACCACGGGCGAGGACGCTCACGCCGAGTCGTCGCCCCGGTCGCCGCCGTCTGTGTCCTGGTCGCCGGGGCCGCGCTCACCGGCTGCGGACAGCAGCGGGACCCCGATGTGTACACCGTGCTGAACTCCTCGACCGACGAGTCCTACCACCGCTGGGACGCGGAGGCGATGGCCCGGTGCGGCGAGCGGCTGGGCATCACCGTCGAGCAGCAGAGCGTCCCGGCCTCGCAGGTGATGACGAAGGCGCTGCGCATGGCCTCGTCCAAGTCGCTGCCCGACATCGTGCAGTTCGACGCGTCCGAGATGCCGACCTTCGCCGACGCGGGCGGCCTGACCGACCTGCGATCCCTCGGGCTGAGCACCGAGGACATCCCCGACGGCATCGTCGACTTCGGTTCGTACCAGGGGACGTACTACGGCGCGGCCCGGTCGGTGAACACGCTGGCGCTCTTCTACAACAAGGACGTGCTCGACGAGGCCGGCGTCGAGGTGCCCACCACCTGGGCGGAACTGCGCCAGACCGCGAAGGAGCTCACCCAGGGCAAGCGGTACGGCCTGGCGCTGAGCGCGGGCGGCGCGGAGGACGGCGTCTTCCAGTTCCTGCCGTTCATGTGGTCCAACGGCGGTGACGAGACCGACCTGGACAGTCCGCAGGTCGTGGAGGCGCTGGACTACTGGAAGGGCCTGCTCGGGGACGGCTCGCTGTCGAAGTCGACGGTCAACTGGACGCAGGCGGACGTCAACGACCAGTTCATGGCCGGCAACGCGGCGATGATGATCAACGGCCCGTGGCAGGTGGAGACCCTCAACAGCGACAAGTCCCTGCACTGGGGCATCGCGCCGATCCCGGTGCCGGAAGCCGGCGAGGACTCGGTCGGACCACTGGGCGGTGCCGTGCTCACCGTCCCGAACACCGGTGACGAGGCGCGGGAGAAGACCGCCGGGAAAATCGTCGCGTGTCTGTCCAGCGAGCAGGAGCAGCTGACGTACGCGCTCAACAGCTGGATGGTCCCGGCCAACGCCGAGGCCGCCGCCGACTGGCGCGAGAAGGTGCCGGAGCTGGACTCCCTCGCCGACCAGGTGGCCGTCGCCCGGTCCCGGACGGCGAAGCTCGGCGCCGGCTGGTCGAGCGTGTCGCTCGCCCTGCAGAGCGCCTTCCAGTCCGCCCTGACCGGCCAGTCCAGTGAGACCGCCCTGAAGCGCGCCCAGCAGCGGGCCACGAGCGGGAACTGAGGTACGCGCCCATGACCACGTCCACCGTCACCGCACAGACGCCCGAGAAGGCTTCCGAGCCGGCCGCCGCTCCCGATCCCGCGCGGATCGCGCGTCGTCGCCGGCTCGCCCAGTGGGGGTTCGTCGCCCCCGCCGTCGTCTTCATGCTGCTCTTCTTCGGCTACCCGCTGGTCCGCAACGTCGTGATGAGCTTCCAGCACTACACGCCGAAGACCTTCTTCACCGGTGAGGCGCCCTTCAACGGCGCCGACAACTGGTCCAACGTGTTCCAGGACGCCCTGTTCGGCAAGGCGCTGTGGCACACGCTCGTGTTCACCGCCGGCTCGCTGCTCGGGCAGTTCTGCATCGGCATGGCGCTGGCGGTCTTCTTCAGCCGCCGGTTCCCGCTGAACGGGGTGCTGCGCTCGCTGATCCTGCTGCCCTGGCTGGTGCCCATGGTGGTGTCCGGCATCGTGTGGCGGCGCATCCTCGACCAGGACACCGGCGTCCTCAACTCCTTCCTGGACACCATCGGCATCGGCGGTCACACGCCCTGGCTGACCAGCCCGGGGATGGCCCTGCTCTCGGTCATCCTGGTCAACATCTGGATCGGCATCCCGTTCAACATGGTCATCCTGTACGGCGGTCTCCAGGAGATCCCGAGGGAACTGCACGAGGCGGCCGCGCTGGACGGCGCATCGGCGTGGCGGACGTTCCGGTCGGTCACCCTGCCGGTGCTCAAGCCGGTCATCACGGTGGTGCTCGTGCTCGGCTTCATGTCGACGGTGAAGATCCTCGACCTGATCCTCGCCCTCACCGACGGCGGCCCGGCCGACGCGACCCAGACGCTGGGCACGCTCACCTACCAGAACTCCTTCGTCCAGCTGGACTTCGGCGCGGGCGCCGTGGTCGGCAACGTGCTCATCCTGATCTCCGCCGTGTTCGCGGTGTTCTACCTGCGGGCCAACCGCACCGAGGGGAAGTGACCGACGATGGCCACCCACACGCCCACCGCGTCCCGGCGCCGCTGGGGCTCCACCGTCGCCGGTGTGCTCGTCCTCGCGGTGATGCTGTTCCCGCTGTACTGGATGCTCAACACCGCGCTCCAGCCGGAGTCGGGGCTGCTGAAGGTCGACCCGGTGCCGGGGAGCCTGGACCTGTCCGGTTTCTCGAAGGCCATCAGCGATCAGGGCGGGCACCTGCTGACGTCGCTCGCGGTGTCGCTCGGCGCGGTCGCCATCTGCCTGCTGATCTCGGCGCCGGCGGCGTACGGGCTGGCGCGGTTCGGGCTGCGCGGCTCGCGCACCATCGTGTTCGGCACGCTGATCACCCAGATGGTGCCGGGCATCGTCATCGCCAACGCGCTCTACAACTCGTACGTCGACCTCGGCCTGGTCAACTCCTACTTCGGCCTGATGCTGGCGGACGCCTCGCTGGGCATCCCGTTCTCGATCGTGCTGATGCGCTCGTTCATGGTGTCGATCCCGGGCGAGGTGATCGAGGCCGCGCAGATCGACGGGGCCGGGCCGGTGCGGACGTTCGTGCGGGTGGTGCTGCCGATGAGCCGCAACTCGCTGATCACGTCGGGGCTGTTCGCGTTCCTGTTCTCGTGGAGCGACTTCATGTTCGCGCTCACCCTGAACACGACCGACGAGGTCAAGCCCATCACCCTGGGCATCTACCAGTACATCGGCGCGCACGTCGGCGACTGGGGCTCGGTGATGGCCGCCTCCGTGCTCTCCGCGGTGCCGGCGGCGATCCTGCTCGTCCTCGCCCAGAAGTACATCGCCGCCGGGATCACCGGCGGTTCCGTCAAGTGACTCAAGTGACCTTCCCCGTACAGGAGATGAGCAGCACAGCATGAGCGAGTACCCCGGTTTCCCGCCCGGTTTCGTCTTCGGCGCCGCGACCGCCTCGTACCAGATCGAGGGCGCGGCCCGGGAGGACGGCCGCGGCCCGTCGATCTGGGACACCTACAGCCACACGCCCGGCCTGGTCGTGAACGGTGACACCGGCGACGTGGCCTGCGACCACTACCACCGCTACCGCGAGGACGTGGCGCTGCTGCGCGACCTGGGCGTGGACTCCTACCGCTTCTCGATCGCCTGGCCGCGCATCCTGCCGGACGGCTCGGGCGCGGTGAACCCCAAGGGCCTGGACTTCTACTCCCGCCTGGTCGACGAACTCCTCGCGGCGGGCATCGAACCGGCCGCCACCCTGTACCACTGGGACCTGCCGCAGGCCCTGGAGGACCGGGGCGGCTGGCGGGTGCGGGAGACGGCGGAGCGGTTCGCCGAGTACACGGCCCAGGTCGCCGAGCACCTGGGCGACCGGGTGCCGCGCTGGATCACCCTCAACGAGCCGTGGTGCAGCTCCTTCCTCGGCTACTCCGTCGGCCGGCACGCGCCCGGTGCCAAGGAGGGCCGGGGCGCGCTGGCCGCCGCCCACCACCTGCTGGTCGGACACGGTCTGGCGGTACGGGCACTGCGGGCGGCCGGGGTGCGCGAGGTCGGCATCACGCTCAACCTGGACCGCAACCTGCCGGCCACCGACTCCCCCGCCGACCTGGCGGCCGTGGTCCGCGCCGACACGCAGCACAACCTGGTGTGGACCGAGCCGATCCTCGCGGGCCGCTACCCGGCCACCGAGGTGGAGACCTGGGGCGACCTGATCACCGGCGCGGACTTCCGCCACGACGGCGACCTGGAGCTGATCTCGCAGCCGCTGGACTTCCTCGGCGTCAACTACTACCGGCCGATCGTGGTCGCCGACGCCCCGCATCGCGAGAGCGACCCGGCGCGGCGGGTGGCGACGGACAACCGCTACGAGGAGGTACGGCTGCCCGGCGTCCGCGAGACGGCGATGGGCTGGCCGGTCGTCCCCGACAGCTTCACCGAGCTGCTGGTGCGGCTGAAGAAGCAGTACGGGGGCGCGCTGCCGCCCGTCCACATCACGGAGAACGGCTCGGCCGAGAACGACGCCCCCGCCGCCGACGGCACGGTGCACGACGCCGACCGGGTCGCCTACCTGCGCGACCACCTCACCGCGCTGCGGGCGGCGATCGACGCGGGCGTGGACGTGCGCGGGTACTACGTGTGGTCGCTGCTGGACAACTTCGAGTGGGCGTACGGCTACGACAAGCGCTTCGGCATCGTCCGCGTCAACTACGGGACGAAGGAGCGCACACCGAAGGACAGCTACCGCTGGTACCGGGAGATGATCACCGCGAACCGCCGGGGGTGACGCCGGGGCGTGGGGGCCGCCCTGCCGCGGCCCCCGCCGGCCTCGTCGCCTCCCGTCCGCGCCGTCGGACTGCGTCGGCCCGTCAGCCCGCGTCCCGCTCCGCATACGCCGCCGGGTCGGCCAGCACCTCGCGGACGATCGCGCCGGCCGCGCCCCGGGCCGCGTCGCCGAGGGGCGAGGAGGCCCGCAGCCGCTTCCCGTCCTCCTGCCACAGCCCGGAGACGACACGGCGGGCGAGTTCCCGGTCGACGGCGGGCGCCAGCCAGTCCATCAGTTCGCGGTAGACGCCGCCGAGCATCACCGCGTCGGGGTCGAAGAGGTTCACGGCGCCCGAAACGACGACGCCCAGGTGCCGCCCCGCCCGCTCGATCGCGGACAGGGCGGCCGGCTCACCACGCCGGGCGCGGCGTTCGAGCTCCGCGACGCCCCGCACACCCGTGGCCGCGTCGATGCCGGCCGCCTCGAGCAGGGCGGCCTGTCCGGCGTACTGCTCCAGGCAGCCGTGCGCCCCGCACCGGCACAGGGGCCCGCCGGGATCGACGACCATGTGGCCGATCTCCCCGGCGAAGCCGTGCGCTCCCCGCAGCAGCTCCCCCTTGAGCACCAGGGCGCCGCCGACGCCGATCTCTCCGGTCAGGTGGAGGAAGCTGCGCACGCCCTCGGTGCCGGCGCCGAACCACAGCTCGGCCAGGGCGGCGGCGTTGGCCTCGTTGTCGGAGCTGACCGGCAGCGGGCGGTGGGCCGGGCGCAGGGCGAGGAGCGCCTGCGCGAACAGGCCCTCCACCGCGACGCGCCGCCAGCCCAGGTTGGGGGCCTGGCGGACGGTGCCGCCGGTCACCAGGCCGGGCAGGGCGACGTGCGCGCCGGCCGGGACGAGGCCCTGCTCGGCCGCCGAGCCGATGGCCCGCGCCACCAGCCGGGCGGCGCGCGCCAGCACCTCCGAGGGCTGAACCCCGCGGTTGTCGACGTGCTCGACGAGCCGGACCCGGTCGGTGCCGGCGAGGTCGACGACGCACACGGTGACGTAGTCGATGTTGATCTCGACGCCGAGCCCCGCCGGACCCGACCTGGACACCTTCAGGACGGTACCGGGCCGCCCCGCCTGCCCGCTGCTCGTCTTGCCGCCCTCGGAGACGAAGCCGTACTCCAGCAACTGCTCGACCAGGGACGAGACCGCCGCGCGGGTCAGTCCGACGTGCGCGGCGATCCCCGCCCGGGTCGCCTCCCCCGCGTCGTGCACGGCCCTCAGGACGAGGCTGAGGTTGTGCCGTCTGACCGTGGCCTTGTCAGCCTTCGGCTCCAGGGGGGTGAGGTTGTTCTTCATGGTGGTGTCGAGCGTATGCGACCGACAGGGCTCCGACCTGCGCCGCTGTGGTCGCGGGGCGCCCCTTGCCCGTCCCCGGCCGCGCCTCTAGCCTGACTTTGTGCCGCAAATAAACAAAGCCCGTTCGCACAGCGCCGTGCCGGGCTCCCGCAACGACCTCACCCGTCTCCGTACCGCCCTGACCGCCTTCTTCGCCCTCGACGGCTTCATCTTCGCCGGCTGGGTCGTACGCATCCCCGCCATCAAGGAGCAGACCGGCGCCTCGGCCAGTGCTCTGGGCCTGGCCCTGCTCGGCGTCTCCGCGGGCGCCGTCGTCACCATGACGCTCACCGGACGGCTCTGCCGCCGCTACGGCAGCCACCCCGTCACCGTCGCCTGCGCGGTCCTGCTCTGCCTCAGCATCGCGTTGCCCCCGCTCACCCACTCCGCGCTCGCCCTCGGCCTGGTCCTGCTGGTCTTCGGCAGCGCGTACGGCGGGATCAACGTCGCCTTCAACAGCGCCGCCGTCGACCTGGTGGCCGTACTGCGGCGCCCCATCATGCCCAGCTTCCACGCCGCGTTCAGTCTCGGCGGCATGGTCGGCGCGGGGCTCGGCGGGCTGGTCGCCGGGTCGCTGTCGCCCGTGCGGCACCTGCTCTGCCTCACCGTCATCGGTCTCGTCGTGACCCTGTTCGCGGGCCGTGCCCTGCTGCGCTGCGAACCCGCGGCGCCACCGGAGGGCGCCGACCGGGACCAGGGTGCGCCGCGCCGGCTCGACCGCCGTACCCGCCGCCTGGTCGTCGTCTTCGGCGTGATCGCCCTGTGCACGGCCTACGGCGAGGGCGCCATGGCCGACTGGGGCGCGCTGCACCTGGAGCAGGACCTCGAC
The DNA here is from genome assembly GCF_019049125.1 of Streptomyces sp. AC602_WCS936. Classification (NCBI taxonomy): domain Bacteria; kingdom Bacillati; phylum Actinomycetota; class Actinomycetes; order Kitasatosporales; family Streptomycetaceae; genus Streptomyces; species Streptomyces sp. AC602_WCS936. Next base: position 211,073 of record NZ_JAGMUF010000054.1, read on the forward strand.
GCCTCGCCGGGGCTGGCGGCGGCGGGATACTCCTGTTTCGCGCTCGCCATGACGGTCGGCAGGCTGACCGGCACGACCCTGCTGGAGCGCCTGGGTCGGACGGCCACGGTGGTCGCCGGCGGCACCACCGCCGTGGCCGGCATGCTGCTGGGCTCGCTCGCCCCGTCCGTGTGGGCGGCGCTGTTCGGTTTCGCGATCACCGGGCTCGGGCTCGCCAACATCTTCCCGGTCGCGGTCGAACGGGCGGGCGCACTGGGCGGGCCCGCCGGCGTCGCCACCGCGTCCACCCTGGGTTACGGCGGCATGCTGCTCGGGCCACCCGCGATCGGCTTCATGGCCGACTGGTTCTCCCTGCCGACCGCGCTCACCAGCGTGGCGGCGCTCGCGGCGGTGGCGGTCCTCGTCGCGGTCGCGACCCGACGGGCGGCGGCACCGGGGTGAGCCGGGACGTCCCGCGCAGTACTCCCTTCGAGCGCCCTCCATCCGGCACACTCACCGCCATGGAGACCGTTGCGTACGTCGATGTCCTGGCCCGCGAGGGCGCGTTGCTCGCCACGTCCGCCGAGTCGGCGGGCACCGAGGCCAAGGTGCCGACCTGCCCCGGCTGGCAGGTGCGGGACCTGCTGCGGCACACCGGGACGGTGCACCGCTGGGCGGAGTCGATCGTCGCCGAGAGGCATACCGGCCCCCGGCCCGACGGTGGCCTGCCCGACCTCGACGGCAGCGACCTGCTGGCCTGGTTCAGGGAAGGACACAGGCGGTTGGTCGACACCCTCACCGGCGCCGCGCCCGACGTGCGCTGCTGGCACTTCCTGCCCGCGCCGTCCCCGCTGGCCTTCTGGGCGCGGCGGCAGGCGCACGAGACGACCGTGCACCGCATCGACGCCGAGTCGGCCCGGGGCGGCGCGCCGACCCCCGTCGGTACGGACTTCGCGGTGGACGGCATCGACGAGTTGCTGTGCGCCTTCCACGCCCGCCCGAAGAGCGCGGTACGTACCGAGGAGCCCCGCACGCTGCGGGTGCGGGCGACGGACGTGCCCGGCGCGGTGTGGACCGTACGGCTGTCGGCCGAGCCGCCCGTGACCGAGCGGACGGGCGACGGTGACGCCGACTGCGAACTCTCCGGGCCCGCCGCACTGCTCTACCCGGCACTGTGGAACCGCCTGCCGTTCCCCGAGGTGACCGGCGACGCCTCGCTCGCCGCGCTGTGGCGCGAGAAGTCGGGCATCACTTGGAAGTGAGCCGGCCGCGCCGCGGAGCAGGGGCCGGGGCGGCCCGTCTGGGAGACTTGACGCCATGACGACTTACGGGGGACGGCGTACGCAGGGCGAGCGGGACGCGATCACGGTCGAGATCGGCTACGCGCTGTGCAGCGCGGCGTTCGCGGCGGCCGTGCTGTTCGGGGCCGTGGCGGGGCCGGCGTATCTTTTCGGAGTGACCGGCGGTGTCCGCGACGTGCTCGTCGGGGCGGGTGCGGTGCTGGCCGTCGTCGTGTTCTTCGTGCGGGTGGCGAGCGTGCTGCTGCGCTTCGCGCGGGCCGGTCAGCCCAGCCAGCCCGGCCGCACCAAGCCCGACTCGTAGGCCAGCACGACCAGTTGCGCCCGGTCGCGGGCGCCCAGCTTCACCATGGTGCGGCTGACGTGGGTCTTGGCGGTGAGCGGGCTGACGACCAGGCGGCGGGCGATCTCCTCGTTGGACAGGCCGATGCCCACCAGGGCCATCACCTCCCGCTCCCGTTCGGTGAGCCCGGCCAGCTGCCCGGCCGCCGCGGGCTCCTTGGAGCGGGCCGCGAACTCGGCGATCAGCCGGCGCGTCACCCCCGGCGAGAGCAGTGCGTCTCCGGCGACCACCGCCCGCACGGCACGCAGCAGTTCCTCCGGCTCGGTGTCCTTGACCAGGAAGCCGGAGGCACCGGAGCGGATCGCCTCGAAGACGTACTCGTCGAGTTCGAAGGTGGTGAGCATGACCACCTTCACGTCCCGCAGCGCGGCGTCCCCTGTGATCCTGCGGGTCGCCGCCAGGCCGTCCAGCACCGGCATGCGGATGTCCATCAGGACGACATCGGGGCGCCGTTCGCGGATCGCACGCACCGCCTCCTGACCGTCGGCCGCCTCCGCGGCCACCTCGATGTCGGGCTGCGCGTCCAGCAGCGCCCGGAAACCGGCGCGTACCAGTGACTGGTCGTCGGCGAGCAGTACGCGGATCACCGGTCCTCCTCCGTGGGGTGGGCGTTCTCTGCGTTCTTGGCGTTCGTGACGCCCCCGGCGCCCCCGGCGCCGATGGGCAGCGTCGCGAGCACCCGGAAGCCGCCGTCGGGGCGCGGGCCCGCCTCGATGGTGCCACCGAGCGCCGTCGCCCGTTCCCGCATTCCGGCCAGCCCGTTGCCGCTGCCGCCGGCCTCGGCGCCGGTCGCGGGTCCGTCGTCGTCGACGCGCAGCCGCAGCACGCCGCCGTCCCGGGCGAGGCACACGCGTGCATGCCGCGAACCGGAGTGGCGTACGACGTTGGTGAGGGCCTCCTGCACGATGCGGAACGCGGCGAGGTCGGTACCGGGCGGCAGCGTCGGCGGCTCGCCCTCGACCTCGACGGTGAGGCCCGCGCTCGCCGCCTGCTCGACCAGCTCGGGCAGCCGGTCGAGCCCGGGGGCGGGCGTGCGCGGCGCGGCGCCGGAGGTGCGCAGGGTGTCGAGGACCTGGCGCACCTCGCCGAGCGCTTCCTTGCTCTTGGCCTTGATGGTGGTGAGCGCGGTCCGCGCCTGCTCCGGATCGGTGTCGAGGAGCGCGAGTCCGACGCCCGCCTGCACGTTGATGACGGAGATGCTGTGCGCGAGGACGTCGTGCAGCTCGCGGGCGATCCGCAGCCGCTCCTCGTCCGCGCGCCGCCGGGCCGCCTGCGCCCGCTCGGCCCGCTCCTTCGCCCACTGCTCGCGCCGCGTCCGGGCCAGCTCCGACACCGCCACGATCGCCACCACCCAGACGGCGATGACGATCTCCTCGCCCCAGGAGGCGGCGGAGTCCGACGACGGCGGCAGCCAGCGGTACAGCCAGTGCACCAGCAGGACGTGGCCCGCCCACAGGGCCGCCAGGGCCGACCACGCGGCCCTGCGGTGCCCGGAGACGACGGCGCTGAAGCAGGCCAGTGCCACGGCCAGGAGGACCGGACCGTACGGGTATCCGGCGGCCAGGTAGACCAGGGTGGTGGCCGACGCGGCGAACACGACCGCCACCGGGTACCGCTGCCGCCACAGGAGCGCCGCGCCCGTCAGGAACAGGAGCACGCGCGCGAAGGGGTCCAGCGCGGCGCGCTCGCCCTCCTGGGAATGGGCGGCGAAGTTGGACCCGACCAGCACGAACGCCGTGAGCAGTGCCGTGGAGCGCCAGGGCCACCGGTGGCGGTGCTCCTCGTCGTCCCGCCGATGCCACCACGGGGGCCCGTGCCGCCACCACTGCGGCGGCCCGCCCGTGTGCCCGCGCTGTCCGTCCATGCCCGCCACGCTAGACGCCGCACGACGGGAGCGGCGTCACCCGCGCGTGGTGATCACGCGTACTCCCGGGGAAGTACGCCCCGGTCGCTCCCTCAGGTCCCGGCTTCGTCGTCCGCGGGGCGCGCGGCACCTCCGGTGTCCGGTGTGCCCGTACCCGTCGCCGCGTCCGGAGCGCCCGTCGGCTCCGCCGGGCGCGCGGGCCGGCGGTCCATCGCCGCCAGCGCGCGCTGCGCCAGGGGGTGGCTGCGGACCAGCTCGCCCAGGGAGGTCGAACCCTGCGTGATGTCCTTGAACGCCTTCCAGGCCGGACGGAAACCGGTCAGGGCCGCGTGGAACAGCCCCGGGCGGCGCTCGAAGATCGCCAGCATGCGCTTGCCGACGCTCATCTCGACGCCGAGGCCGGCCTTGACGGCGAAGGCGTAGTTCAGGGCCTGCTTGCGCGCGTCCACGGCGTCGTGCGCCTCGGCGATGCGCACCGCCCACTCGCCCGCGAGCCGTCCCGAGCGCAGGGCGAAGGAGATGCCCTCGCGGGTCCAGGGCTCCAGGAGCCCGGCCGCGTCGCCGCAGACCAGGACCCGGCCGCGGGAGAGCGGCGAGTCGTCGGCGCGGCAGCGCGTCAGGTGGCCGGAGGAGATGCTCGGTTCGAAGCCGGCGAGGCCCAGGCGGCCGACGAAGTCCTCCAGGTACCGCTTGGTCGCCGCGCCCTCGCCGCGCGCCGAGATGACGCCGACCGTGAGGGTGTCGCCCTTGGGGAAGACCCAGCCGTAACTGCCGGGCATCGGCCCCCAGTCGATGAGGACCCGTCCCTTCCAGTCCTCGGCGACGGTGTCCGGCACCGGGATCTCCGCCTCCAGGCCCAGGTCGACCTGGTCGAGCTTCACGCCGACGTGCGCGCCTATCCGGCTGGCGCTGCCGTCCGCGCCGACGACGGCTCGCGCCAGCACCGTCTCGCCGCCCTGGAGGACGACGGCGACCGTGCGCCGGTCCGGCACCGCCGACCCGTGCTGCTCCACCCGGGTCACGGTGGCCCCGGTGCGCAGCTCGGCGCCCGCCTTCTGGGCGTGCTCGACGAGCTGCTGGTCGAACTCGGGCCGGTTGATCAGGCCGAACAGCATCTGACGGGAACGCCGGGTCCGGGTGAAGCGGCCGTTGTTCGAGAACGTCACCGCGTGCACGCGGTCCCGGAAGGGCAGCTCGAAGCCGGGCGGGAGGGTGTCGCGCGAGGGACCGATGATGCCGCCGCCGCACGTCTTGTAGCGGGGCAGCTCCGCCTTCTCCAGCAACAGCACGCGCCGCCCCGCGACCGCCGCCGCGTAGGCGGCCGAGGCCCCCGCCGGTCCCGCGCCCACCACGACCACGTCCCAGACCTGACGCGTGTCGTCCGCCGAAGAGTTCTCGCTGCTCACGATGGTCTACTGCTCCCAACAAACCGCATGCCGCACCTGACCCCCGCATCCTACGGCGGGCATCGCCGCAGGCCACTGTGGGAGGATCGGCCCTACCAATCCAAGTACTCCTCGGTACAACGTCGCACCTACAAGGAGCGTGCCCATGTCGTCGAATCCGGTCGCCGAGACCGTCTCCTCGCTGATGCCCAGGGCGAAGGAGGAGCTCACCGCGCTGGTGGCCTTCAAATCGGTGGCGGACTTCGACCAGTTCCCGCGCAGCGAGAGCGTGGGCGCCGCCAACTGGATAGCGGCCGCGCTGCGCGCCGAGGGCTTCCAGGACGTGGACCTGCTGGACACCCCGGACGGCACCCAGTCCGTGTACGGCTACCTGCCCGGGCCCGAGGGCGCCAAGACGGTGCTGCTCTACGCCCACTACGACGTGCAGCCGCCGCTCGACGAGGCCGGCTGGGTGACCCCGCCGTTCGAGCTGACCGAGCGCGACGGCCGCTGGTACGGGCGCGGCGCGGCCGACTGCAAGGGCGGGGTGCTCATGCATCTGCTCGCGCTGCGCGCGCTGAAGGCGAACGGTGGCGTGCCGGTGCACGTCAAGGTGATCGCCGAGGGTTCGGAGGAGCAGGGCACGGGCGGCCTGGAGCGGTACGCCGAGCAGCACCCGGAGCTGCTGGCCGCGGACACCATCGTCATCGGCGACGCGGGCAACTTCCGGGTCGGGCTGCCGACGGTCACCTCGACGCTGCGCGGCATGACGCTGGTGCGCGTGAAGGTCGACACGCTGGAGGGCAACCTGCACTCCGGCCAGTTCGGCGGCGCCGCGCCCGACGCGCTCGCCGCCCTGATCCGCGTACTGGACTCGCTGCGCGCCGAGGACGGCTCGACGACCGTCGACGGCCTGGCGGCGGACAGCGACTGGGAGGGACTGGCCTACGACGAGGAGCAGTTCCGCCGGGACGCCCGGGTGCTGGACGGCGTGGAGCTGATCGGCTCGGGTTCGGTCGCCGACCGGATCTGGGCGCGTCCGGCCGTCACGGTGCTCGGCATCGACTGCCCGCCGGTCGTCGGCGCCACCCCGTCGGTGCAGGCGGGCGCCCGCGCGCTGGTCAGCCTGCGGGTGCCGCCGGGCGTGGACGCCGCCGAGGCCACCAAGCTGCTCCAGGCCCACCTGGAGGCGCGGACGCCGTGGGGCGCGCGGGTCGCCGTCGAGCAGATCGGCCAGGGCCAGCCGTTCCGGGCCGACACCACGAGCCCGGCGTACCAGGCCATGGCGGACGCGATGGCGGTGGCGTACCCGGGTGAGGAGATGCAGTACGCCGGCCAGGGCGGCTCCATTCCGCTGTGCAACACCCTGGCGGCGCTGTACCCGCGGGCGGAGATCCTGCTGATCGGCCTGAGCGAGCCGGAGGCGCAGATCCACGCCGTGAACGAGAGCGTGTCCCCCGAGGAGTTGGAGCGGCTGTCGGTCGCGGAGGCGCTGTTCCTGCGCAACTACGCGGCGGGCTGAGCCCGGTCGTCCTGGTTCTGCCGTCGGCAGAGGGGCCTCGCCACCGGGCGGGGCCCTGCCTACGGTCGTGCCATGGACGTCATCGAACTCCTCCCCCGCCTCCACCTGCTGCGCTTCCCGGTCGGCCAGGCCTACCTGTGGCGCGACGGCGGCGACCTGACGCTGATCGACGCGGGACCGGCCGGGTCCGGGGCGCGCATCGCCGCGCTGGCCGGCACCGCCGGACGCGTACGGCGTGTGGTCCTCACCCACTTCCACGAGGACCACGCGGGCGGGGCGGGCGAGCTGGCCGCGCTCACCGGGGCGGAGGTGGTGGCGCACGCCCTGGAGGCGCCGGTGGTGCGGGGTGAGGTGCCGGGGCCGCCGCCCGTGTTCGAGGAGTGGGAGCGCCCCCTGCACGCCGACGCCGTCCGGCGGCTTCCGCCGGGCGGTTTCGACCGGCCGGCGCGGGTGACCGAGGTGTCCGACGGCGACGTCCTCGACTTCGGTGGCGGGGCACGCGTCGTCCACGCCCCTGGCCACACGGACGGCAGCATCGGGCTGCACCTCCCGCGCCACGGCGTGCTGTTCACGGGGGACGCGGTCGCCGCGTCGCCGGTGGACGGCAGTGTGATGCTCGGTGTGTTCAACACCGACCGGGAACGGGCCGTCGCCTCGTTCGGCAGGCTGGCCGGCCTCGACACGGAGACGGCCTGCTTCGGGCACGGGGATCCGGTGACCGCGGGGGCCGGGGAGTCGCTCCGGGCGTCGGCGCGGGCCTGCCAGGCGGACGGCTGAGGTCAGCCGACCGGGGTGCCCGCCTCCAGGTAGAGGGCCGTTCCGCGTTCCCGGGCCCGCAGGGCCCAGCACAGCCGCTCGTAGCGGACCGGGGGCAGCAGTCCTGCCGCCTCGTCCTCGCTGACGAAGCGCCAGCCGCGCAGTTCGGGGCCGGGCAGCAGCACCCGGCCGGCGTCCGCGGAGTCGAGCCGGCCGCCGTCGAAGAGCAGGCGCAGACCGCCGTAGCCGGGGGGCACGGGCCGTTCCCAGTCGACGACCAGCAGGGCGGGTACGTCGTCGAGGTGGATGCCGGTCTCCTCGGCGACCTCGCGCATCCCGGCCCGGGCGGGCGCCTCGCCGGGTTCGACCACGCCGCCGGGGAACTCCCAGCCGGGCTTGTAGGTGGGGTCGACGAGCAGGACGCGGTCCTGTTCGTCGAAGAGCAGGACGCCGGCGGCGAGGGTCTCGGCGGTGGGTTCGGGCGTCTGCACGATGTCGCAGGCGGGCACGGAACCGGTGCCCACGGCCTCGGCGATCCGGGCGGCGGTCTCGTAGGGGGTGAGGGCGCCGGTGTCGACCGGGTGGGCGTCGGCGGTCAGCCAGGCGGCGAGGGCGGCCCGGTACGGCTCGATGTGGTCGTACGACCACTGCCGCACGCGCATCTCGCCGTCGGGCAGCCCCTCCGGTATCTCGCGGCCCGCTATCCGCTCGCGCAGGATCGTTTCAGCCGGAGCGAGCAGGATGTGCCGGACCGCGATGCGGCGGGCGGCGAGGCCGCCGAAGATCTCGTCCCGGTACTCCTGGCGCAACAGCGTCATGGGGACGACGAGGGTCCCGCCGAGCTCGGCGAGCATCGCGGCCGCCGTGTCGATGACCAGGCGGCGCCAGATCGGCAGGTCCTGGAAGTCGCCGACCTCGGCGAGGCGTTTGGGCGGCAGCAGGTGCGCGAGCGTCCCGCCGATGACCTCGGGGTCGAAGAGTGTGCTGTTCGGGATCAGTTCGATCAGTTCCCGTGCGGTGGTGGTCTTCCCCGCACCGAACGCGCCGTTGATCCAGACGACGGTCACAGGTCCCCCTCTTCTGTTGGCCCCCTGTGGCTTGCCCGCAACACCCTGCCACGGAAACCAGGCCCAGTTGAGGGCGTACGACGACGGCGCCGGCGCCCCCGGGAGGGGCACCGGCGCCGTGTGGTCCGGGCGGTACGGCTCAGCGGCCCAGCTGCCCGAGCGTGTCGTCGTCCACGGACAGGCTCTCGACGGCGACCGTGTCCTCGACGGTGCTGACGGTGTCCTCCACGTCGAGGCCGAGGGGGAGTTCGGCCGGGGCGCCATGGGACGGGCTGACGGCCGCGACGACGAATCCGGTGGCCAGGGACGCGATGGCGAGCATGCTGCGCTTCTTCATGCCTGCTTCAACTGCGCCGGGGCGCGGGGGTCACGGGTGAGGACACGGGAGCCGCGCCCGGCGGCGCCTGCCCGGCCCGAGGGGTTTGCCTCCGGGACCCGGCCCGGACGCCTCGGGCGGGCCCTGGGCCTCGGCACGCAAGCCCGCAAGGGCCCGGGGTGTACGGCCGCCCCGGGCAGTAGGGGTCGGGACCGGACCGCAGGGGGCCGTGACCGAGCCAAGCGCTGCGGAGCCGGCACGCAGAACCCGGGTCGGCCCGGGGCAGGGCGGTCGGCGCGAGGCAGGGCGGTCGGCGCGAGGCAGGACGGTCGGCCCAGGAAGTCCGGCCGGCGCGAACAGTTCGGTCGGCACAAGCAGTTCGGTCGGCCCCATGTCTTACGGCTCGTGACCGGACCCTACGAGCCCGTCACCGACCCACGCGCCGCGCAACCGGCACGCAGGCCCCAGACCGCCCCCGGCAAGCGATCGACGCAAACAGGACGGCCAGCCCAGACTCCACGGCTCACAACCAGACCGTACGGCCCATCACCGGCCCGCGCGCCTCATAGCGGCACGCAGGCCCCGCGACGACCCCGGCGGTGCGGTCGGCCGGTGCGGTACGGCGCCGGGAGCGGGAGGCCGCCCGGGGCAGCCGCCCGGGACGGCACGGCGGCGAGGGCGGCGCCGCGGACTGATCCGTGCGGCCGCCCGGCCCCGGGCTCGGCTCAGACCCGTGCCGGGCTCGCCTCCGCCGTCCTGGTGAGGGCCGCCGCGGCCGCGCCCACCAGGCCCGCGTCCGTCCCCATCTGGGCGGGCACGACCGCCAGGCGCTGCACGAAGGACAGGGTCGCGTAGTCGGTCAGCGCCTTGCGCAGCGGGGCGAAGAGTACGTCGCCCGCCTTGCCCACTCCCCCGCCGACCACCGCGATGTCGATCTCGACGAGGGTCGCGGTGGCGGCGATCCCGGCGGCCAGCGCCTGCGCGGCCCGTTCGAAGGAGGCCACGGCGACGGGGTCGCCCCGGCGCGCGGCGGCGGCCACCGCGGCGGCGGAGGTGTCGCCGTCCGGGCCGGGCCGCCAGCCCGCGTCGAGGGCGCGGCGCGCGATGTTGGGGCCGCTCGCTATGCGCTCCACGCAGCCGCGCGCGCCGCACGGGCAGGGGTCGCCGTCCAGGTCCACGCTGATGTGCCCGATGTGGCCGGCGTTGCCCGTCGGGCCGGGATGCAGCCGTCCGTTCAGGACCAGACCGCCGCCGACCCCCGTGGAGACCACCATGCACAGCGCGTTGTCGTGCCCCCGCGCGGCGCCCTGCCAGTGCTCGGCCGCCGTGATCGCCACCCCGTCGCCGATCAGCTCGACGGGCAGGTCGCCGACGGCTTCCCGGACCCGGCGGACGAGCGGGTAGTCCCGCCAGCCCGGCACGTTGACCGGGCTGACCGTGCCGGCGGAGGCGTCCACCGGGCCGGCGCTGCCGATGCCGACGGCCGTGGCCCGCCCCCACAGCGGCGACGCCGTCAGCTCTCCGAGGACGGCCGCCACGGCCCCCATCACGGTGTCGCCGTCCTCCCGGGCGGGCGTGGCGCGCTGCGCACGCGCCTGGATGCGGCCGTGGCCGTCCACCAGCGCTCCGGCGATCTTGGTGCCGCCGATGTCCAGCGCTGCCACGAGGTCGGTGTGCATCAGAGTCGGATCTCCCCGTTGGACCGAAAAAAGATGAAAGAGCACGAACACGAGAGCGCACAGCAGACCGGTCCCGCGGTGGGGACGGGGGCCGGAGAAGTGCGTTGGACAGTGTCTCTCGCATCTGACAACGTTGTCCAGGCTCTATGCTCGACGCCACATCCTCATACAAACGCATGACCGACACATCCCCCTGAGCACCGTGGACGACTGAACACCGTGGACGACAGGAGCCGACGCTTCCCCGTGGACGACAGGACAGGACACCGCATCGTGCCCGACACGCCCCGCCGCGCAGACCGCATCCCCGGGAACCGTTACGGCAATCGCCCGACCATGAAGGACGTCGCCGCCCGGGCCGGGGTCGGCCTCAAGACCGTCTCCCGCGTGGTCAACGGGGAGCCGGGCGTCACCCCGGAGACCGAGCGGCGGGTCCAGGAGGCCATCGACGCGCTCGGCTTCCGGCGCAACGACAGCGCACGGGTGCTCCGCAAGGGACGTACCGCCAGCATCGGGCTGGTGCTGGAGGACCTGGCCGACCCGTTCTACGGGCCGCTCAGCCGCGCCGTGGAGGAGGTGGCCCGCGCGCACGGCGCCCTGCTGATCAACGGGTCCAGCGCCGAGGACCCTGACCGCGAGCAGGAGCTGGTGCTGGCCCTGTGCGCGCGGCGCGTGGACGGGCTGGTGGTGATCCCGGCCGGGGACGACCACCGGTACCTGGAGCCGGAACTCAAGGCCGGCGTCGCCACGGTGTTCGTGGACCGTCCGCCGGGGCGGATCGACGCGGACGTCGTGCTGTCCGACAACCACGGCGGCGCCCGCGACGGAGTCGCCCACCTCATCGCGCACGGCCACCGGAGGATCGGCTTCATCGGCGACATGCCCCGCATCCACACGGCCGCCGAGCGGCTGCGCGGCTACCGGGCCGCGATGGAGGACGCCGGGATACCGGTCGAGGACTCCTGGATGTCGCTGGGCGTCACCGACCCCGAGCGCGTGCGCCGGGCAGCCGAGGAGATGCTCGCCGGTCCGAGCCCGGTCACCGCGATCTTCACGGGCAACAACCGGGTGACGGTCACCGTGATCCGCGTCCTCGCCGGACACGACCGCCGCGTCGCCCTGGTCGGTTTCGACGACATCGAGCTGGCCGACCTGCTCCAGCCGGGCGTCACCGTGGTCGCCCAGGACGCCGCGGCCCTGGGCCGCACCGCCGCCGAACGGCTCTTCCGGCAGCTGGACGGCACCCTGCTCGGCCCCGACCGCATCGAACTGCCGACCAGGCTGGTCACCCGGGGCTCGGGCGAGCTGCCGCCCGCGGACTGAGCGGCCGTGGCGGACGAGCGCGGGGACGCCGGGCGCGCGGACGTGTCGCCGCCCGGCGGGCCCGCACGGACCGGCCCGGACGGCGCGGACCGGACGCTGCGCGCACTCGGGCTGGACGGGGTGCCCCGCGAGGAGCCGCTGCTCTACCCGGGCGCGTGGCCGCGGGAGTCCGGGGTGCTGGACGGGGACCGGCTGCTGCCGGTGGACCGGGTGGTGTTCGAGGACCGGGTCCCGGTGCTGGCGATCGGCTCCAACGGCAGTCCGGGCCAGCTGCGGCACAAGATGGCGGAGTTCGGGATCGACTCGCCGCTCCCGATGGTGAGGTCACGGGTCACCGGCCTGGACATCGGTGTCTCCGCCCATGTGAGCCGCATGGGCTACGTGTCCGCCTCGCCGGTGGGCGCCCCGGGCGTCGTACGGGAGCTGTTCCTGCTCTGGCTCGACGCCGAGCAGCTCGCCGTGATCGACGCGAGCGAGGGCGTGCCGATGGCGTCCGGCAACTTCGACCGCGCCTGGCTCCCCGCACCCGAGGTACGCGTCGAACCGGGCGACGGCACGGTGCTGCGCGGCGCTTACGCCTACGTCAACCGCCACGGCGTCCTGCGCGACGGCGACGGGGTGCCCCGCCGGCACCCGGGCGAGCAACGGCCCCTCATCACCGGACTCCTTGGGGAGTCGGCCCGGCTGCGAGGGCTGTTCGGGGTGACGCCCGAGGAGTTCTGCGCGCGGGCGCGGGCCGACCGGCGGCTGTGCGAGCGGGGGACGCGGCTGTTCGCCGAGGAGGGGCGCGTGACGGCGTCCGGCCTGGAGCGGTACGTGGGCTCCGGCCGGACGCCGGACGACGCGCTGCCGCCGCCTACTGCGCCGATGCCGTGAGGTCACCGCGCCGCGGGGACGAGAAGCCCTCCAGGTCGGCGCGGGTGAGACCGGTCAGCCGGGCGACCTCGCCGATGTCGAGGGCGCCGCAGTCCAGGCCGCGCAGCAGGTAGCCGCTGAGGGCCTTGGCGGTGGCGGGTTCGTCCATGACGTCGCCGCCGGTGCGGTTGGCGTAGCGGGCGAGGCGGGCGGCGGCCTGCTCGAAGCCCTCGCGGTAGAAGGCGAAGACGGCCGCGTAACGGGTCGGGATGTGACCGGGGTGCATGTCCCAGCCCTGGTAGTAGGCGCGGGCCAGGGCGCGGCGGGTGAGGCCGAAGTGCAGCCGCCAGGCGTCGTGGACCTTCTCGGTGGGGCCGACCGGCAGGACGTTGGTCGAGCCGTCCGAGACGCGGACGCCGGTGCCGGCGGCGGCGACCTGCATGACCGCCTTGGCGTGGTCGGCGGCGGGGTGGTCGCTGGCCTGGTAGGCGGCGGAGACGCCGAGGCAGGCGCTGTAGTCGAAGGTGCCGTAGTGCAGGCCGGTGGCGCGGCCCTCGGCGGCCTGGATCATGCGGGAGACGGCGGCGGTGCCGTCGGCGGCCAGGATGGACTGGCTGGTCTCGATCTGGATCTCGAAGCCGATCCGGCCGGGCTCCAGGCCGCGGGCCTTCTCGAAGGCCTCCAGCAGCCGCACCATGGCGGTGACCTGCTCGGGGTAGGTCACCTTGGGGAGCGTGAGGACGAGGCCGTCCGGGAGGCCGCCGGCCTCCATGAGACCGCTGAGGAAGACGTCGAGGGTGCGGATGCCCCGGGCACGCACGGGGGCCTCCATGCACTTCATGCGGATGCCCATGTAGGGGGCCGCGGTGCCCTCTTCGTACGCCTCGGCGATCAGGCGGGCCGCGCGGGCCGCCGCCTCGTCCTCCTCGGCGTCGGAGCGGTTGCCGTAGCCGTCCTCGAAGTCGACGCGGAGGTCTTCGATCGGCTCGCGCTCCAGCTTGGCGCGCACGCGGCTGTACACCGGCTCGGCGAGGTCGTCGGTGAGGCCGAGGACGGCCGCGAAGGACGCGGCGTCGGGGGCGTGTTCGTCGAGGGCGGCCAGCGCCCGGTCGCCCCAGGAGCGGACGGTGTCGGCGGCGAAGACGTCGCCGGGTACGTACACGGTGTGCACGGGCTGGCGGGTGCCCGGGTCTCCGGGGTAGCGGCGCTCCAGCTCCGCGTCGACCGGTGCGAGGGAGGCACTGATCTCCTCGCCGACGGCGCCCGCGAGGCTCGTTGCCACCTTCTCCTGCTGACCCATCCCACACCCTCCTGATGTCCACTTTTCCGCTGCACGGAATCAACAATCCGTATAGCGAAGTTATCTGCCGGTTCCTCGCCGGTCAACACCCATCCTGCGCAGACGCCGAGGCCCCCGCGACCACGGAAGGTCGCGGGGGCCTCGGTCGGAGCCGTACGGCGGGATGCTCAGCCCTTGCGGGACTTCACTTCCTCGGTGAGCTGCGGGACGACGTCGAAGAGGTCGCCGACGACGCCGTAGTCGACCAGCTCGAAGATCGGGGCCTCGGCGTCCTTGTTGATCGCCACGATCGTCTTCGAGGTCTGCATGCCCGCGCGGTGCTGGATCGCGCCGGAGATGCCGGAGGCGATGTACAGCTGCGGCGAGACGGACTTGCCGGTCTGACCGACCTGGTTGGTGTGCGGGTACCAGCCGGCGTCCACCGCGGCGCGCGAGGCGCCGACGGCCGCGCCGAGGGAGTCGGCGAGGGCCTCGATGATCGCGAAGTTCTCCGCGCCGTTGACGCCGCGGCCGCCGGAGACGACGATCGCGGCCTCGGTCAGCTCCGGGCGGCCGGTCGACTCGCGCGGCGTGCGCGAGGTGACCTTGGTGCCGGTCGCGGCGGCGGAGAAGGACACCGACAGGGCCTCGACCGCACCGGCGGCCGGGGAGGGCTCCACGGCGGCCGAGTTCGGCTTGACCGTGATGACCGGGGTGCCCTTGGAGACACGGGACTTGGTGGTGAAGGCGGCGGCGAACACCGACTGGGTGGCCACCGGACCCTCGTCGCCGGCCTCCAGGTCGACGGCGTCGGTGATGACGCCGGAGCCCAGGCGCAGCGCCAGGCGGGCGGCGATCTCCTTGCCCTCGGCGGAGGACGGGACCAGCACGGCGGCCGGGGAGACGGCCTCGACGGCGGCCTGGAGGGCGTCCACCTTCGGCACGACCAGGTAGTCGGCGTACTCGGCGGCCTCGTGGGTGAGGACCTTGACCGCGCCGTGCTCGGCGAGCGCGGCGGCGGTGTCACCGGCACCGTTGCCGAGGGCGACGGCGACGGGCTCGCCGACACGGCGGGCGAGCGTCAGCAGCTCCAGGGTGGGCTTGCGGACGGCACCGTCCACGTGGTCGACGTAGACGAGAACTTCAGCCATGGGACTTCTTCTCTCCTGCTTGCGAGATGTGAGGGGCGGTCGGCGAATCCGGGGCTCAGATGAACTTCTGGCCCGCGAGGCTGTTACACGAACTTTCGCTCCGCGAGGAAGGCGGCGAGCTGCTTGCCGCCCTCGCCCTCGTCCTTGACGATGGTGCCCGCGGTGCGCGCCGGGCGCTCGGTCGCGGACTCGACCTTGGTGTAGGCGCTCTCGAGACCGACCTCGTCCTCGTCGATGTCGAGGTCGGACAGGTCCCAGGACTGAACCGGCTTCTTCTTGGCCGCCATGATGCCCTTGAAGGAGGGGTAACGGGCCTCGCCGGACTGGTCGGTGACCGACACGACGGCCGGGAGGGAGGCCTCCAGCTGCTCGGTGGCGGCGTCGCCGTCGCGGCGGCCCTTCACGGTGCCGCCCTCGACGGAGACCTCGGACAGCAGCGTCACCTGCGGCACGCCCAGGCGCTCGGCGAGCAGCGCGGGGACGACGCCCATGGTGCCGTCGGTGGAGGCCATGCCGGAGACGACCAGGTCGTAGCCGGCCTTCTCGATCGCCTTGGCCAGGACCAGGGAGGTGCCGATGGCGTCGGTGCCGTGCAGGTCGTCGTCCTCGACGTGGATCGCCTTGTCGGCACCCATGGACAGCGCCTTGCGCAGCGCGTCCTTGGCGTCCTCCGGACCCACCGTCAGGACGGTGATCTCCACGTCGTCGTCGGAGTTCTCCGAGATCTGCAGCGCCTGCTCGACCGCGTACTCGTCCAGCTCGGAGAGCAGACCGTCGACGTCGTCGCGGTCGACGGTCAGGTCATCGGCGAAGTGCCGGTCGCCAGTGGCGTCGGGCACGTACTTCACGGTGACAACGATCCTCAAGCTCACGCCGGCTCTCCTACTGCGTCGACATTTCAGTGCTGCCTCTTGCAGGCAGCATAGGCGCCCCAAGCGGCCGATCCCGGGCGGGGCGACCTGCGCTCCGTCCCGAAATATTACTCGTCAGTACACCCAGTTCATGCCCGCTAAGCAAGCGCTTTGAACTGTGACCTTCGCAACGCAGCGTAACCGGAACTCGACCGCTTCGCAGAAGCCGTCCCGGTGAGCGGTCAGTCGCGCAGGCGGTCGTAACGCCCCTGGTGGTAGAGCAGCGGCCGGCCGGCGCCGCCGGGGTCGCCGAGCAGCACCTCGGCCAGCACGATGCGGTGGTCCCCCGCGGGCACGCGGGCGACGACCCGGCACACGAGCCAGGCGAGGACGCCGTCCAGGACCGGCACGTCCTCGGGGCCGTCGTACCAGGCGGTGGGTGCCGCGAAGCGGTCGGCGCCGCTGCGGGCGAAGGTGGCGGCGAGAGCCTCTTGGTGCTCGCCGAGCACGTGGACGCCGACGTACTCGGCCTCGCAGACCGCGGGCCAGCTGGAGGAGCCCGTGCCGATGCCGAAGGAGAGCAGCGGCGGCTCGGCGGAGACGGAGGTGAGGGAGGTGGCGGTGAAGCCGACCGGGCCGGCGTCCCCGCGCGCGGTGATCACCGCGACGCCCGCGGCGTGCCGCCGGAAGGCGGACCGCAACAGCTCGGCGGTGGCGAGCGGCGGCGCGGTGAGGCCGGGTGTGGCCGTCATACGGGAAGTCCTTCTGCGTTGCGCCTCGGCCCGCTGAGCCGGGAGCGAGGCCGTACGGGCAGGCTGACGACGGGTGGCACACACAGTCAATTACGTCCCGGATGTGGAAGCTGTGGAGAAGGCCTCACGGACGGCGTGACGGTACTCACACCGCCTCGCCCAGCGCGGCGATCACGTCCGCCTTGCGCGGCTGCCCGACAGCGCGCCGTACGACCCGGCCGCCGGCGTCGAGGACCAGCACGGTCGGGGTCTTGAGCACGCCGAGGGCGCGGACGAGTTCCAGGCGGGCCTCGGCGTCGATCTCGACGTGGGCGACGCCGGGGACCATCCGGGCGACCTCGCCGAGGACCCGCCGCGTGGCCCGGCAGGGGGCACAGAAGGCGCTGGAGAACTGCACGAGCGTCGCCCGCGCGCCCAGTTCCGTGCCGAGGCCGGCCGCGTCGAGCCGGGGGACCGGCGATGGATCGAGACTGCCGCCGTCGCCCTGCCCGTGCACTCGCGCGTCCTCGTTCCGCCGCCACCGCGGCACTCGTGGGCACGCCTCGGGCGTGCCACCGGTCCGTTCGTCCATCGGTTCAGCGTTCCCCGGGCGGCGGAGATTCCCGCTCCACCATCGCTTTTCGGCCACGTAACGGCCGACGACGTGATGAGGATCTCGCCACGGGCGGGCACCAAGGCTGGTACACCGGCCGTTCTTGGGGCACGATCTCGACAAGCCGTAAACCTACGGCTGCGTAACTTTCGACTGGGAGTCCCCTTCCCAGGCTGACAAGGAAGGGTCCGACCCGCCCATGGCAGAACTCGCCTACCGCCCGGCCATCGGTCTCGCCCGCACCCTGTTCAAGGTGTGGGACCTCAAGATCGACTGCCAGGGTTCGGAGAACATCCCGCGCTCGGGCGGCGCCGTGCTGGTGAGCAACCACATCAGCTACTTGGACTTCATCTTCGACGGCCTGGCGGCGCTGCCCCAGAAGCGGCTGGTGCGCTTCATGGCGAAGGAGTCGGTCTTCCGGCACCGGGTCTCCGGCCCGCTGATGCGCAACATGAAGCACATCCCGGTCGACCGCAAGCAGGGCGAGGCGGCGTACGCGCACGCCCTGGACTCGCTGCGGTCCGGCGAGATCGTCGGGGTCTTCCCGGAGGCGACGATCTCCGAGTCGTTCACGCTGAAGAGCTTCAAGTCGGGCGCCGCGCGCCTGGCGCAGGAGGCGGGCGTCCCGCTGATCCCGATGGCGCTGTGGGGCACCCAGCGGCTGTGGACCAAGGGCCACCCGCGCAACTTCAAGCGCAGCCACATCCCGGTCACGATCCGGGTCGGCGAGGCGATGGAGGCCTCCCGCGAGCAGTACGCGGGCGCCATCACCCGGCGGCTGCGCGGGCGCGTGCAGGAGCTGCTGGAGGCCGCTCAGCGCGCCTACCCGGTACGCCCCAAGGGCGCGGACGACACCTGGTGGATGCCGGCCCACCTCGGCGGCACCGCCCCCACCCCGGAGCAGGTACGCACCGCCGAGGCCCACTGAGCCGGGCGCCTCAGAGCGAGACCGGGAGCGTCGCCCACAGGTGCGGCCGGTCGGTGGCCGCCTTCAGCACCTCCAGCACGGCCGGATGCGGCGCGGCGTACAGCTCCGGGCAGTCCGCCTCGCCCGCCTCGTGGTCCGGCGTGAAGGCCAGCCGCTCCCGGCCCAGGGAGAACCGCGCGTCCACGCCGGGCTTGTTGCCGCGCGGGTCCTGCCGGTGCCACGCCCCGTCGAACCGTACGGCGACCAGTCCGTGCACCACGTCGAATCGCTGGTAGCACAGGGCGGTCGGGATGTCCTCGGCCCTCAGCAGCGCGGTCAGCGCGTGGGCCTTGGCGTAGCAGATGCCGGTGCGCTTCTCCAGGACGTCGGAGGCCCGCCAGGTGACGCGCGGGTCGCCCGAGTCCTGCGAGTGCGGGATGGTGTCACGCACGAACTCGAAGGCCAGTCGTGCATAGGCATACGAGTCCACCGCCTCCTTGGCGAGCCGCGCGGCCACCTCCCGTACATGCGGGTGCTCGTGATCGATGACCTCGTCGGCGGCCAGGTAGGCGGACAGGTCAGGGGTCTTCTGGATCAGCTCCATGCCCGCAGAGCATAGGAAAGCGATCACCCGACAGTCAATGACTTTTCAGGTGACCGCATACCTATGCATCGGCTTGCCTAGCGCGCCATCTCCTCCTTGAGCGCGGCGACGAACGCGTCGACGTCGTCCTCGGTGGTGTCGAAGGCGCACATCCAGCGCACGTCGCCGGCGGCCTCGTCCCAGAAGTAGAAACGGAACCGCTTCTGCAGGCGCTCGCTCACCTCGTGCGGCAGCCGGGCGAAGACGGCGTTGGCCTGCACCGGGTAGAGGATCTCCACGCCGTGCACGGCGCGCACGCCCTCCGCGAGGCGCCGGGCCATCTCGTTGGAGTGCCGGGCGTTGCGCAGCCACAGGTCCTTGGCGAGCAGCGCCTCCAGCTGCACCGACACGAAACGCATCTTGGAGGCGAGCTGCATGGACAGCTTGCGAAGGTGCTTCATGTGGCGCACCGCGTCCTGGTTCAGGACCACGACGGCCTCGCCGAACAGGGCGCCGTTCTTGGTGCCGCCGAGCGAGAGCAGGTCCACGCCGACCGCGTTGGTGAACGTGCGCATGGGCACGTCCAGGGAGGCGGCGGCGTTGGCTATCCGGGAGCCGTCCAGGTGCACCCTCATGCCGTGCGCGTGGGCGTGCTCGCAGATGGCGCGGATCTCGTCGGGCGTGTAGAGCGTGCCGAGTTCCGTGCTCTGGGTGATCGAGACGACCTGCGGCATCGCGCGGTGCTCGTCGTCCCAGCCGTACGCCTGCCGGTCGATCAGGTCGGGCGTGAGCTTGCCGTCGGGGGTGGGGACGGTGAGCAGCTTGAGGCCGCCCATGCGCTCGGGGGCGCCGCCCTCGTCAACGTTGATGTGCGCGCTCTCGGCGCAGATCACCGCGCCCCAGCGGTCGGTGACCGCCTGGAGCGCGACGACGTTGGCGCCGGTGCCGTTGAAGACCGGGAACGCCTCCGCGCCCGAGCCGAAGTGGCTGCGGATCACGCGCTGGAGGTTCTCGGTGTACTCGTCCTCGCCGTACGCCACCTGGTGCCCGCCGTTGGCCACGGCCAGGGCGGCGAGCACCTCCGGGTGGGCCCCGGCGTAGTTGTCACTGGCGAAACCGCGGACCTCGGGGTCGTGATGGCGACGCGCGTCGGTCTTCGGGGGGTTCACGGCTTCTCGGTCAGCCACAGACGGTTTCCGTTCACTTCCGCGGCGGGCTTCTCCCAGACACCGGCGACGGCCTCGGCGAGGTCGCGCACGTCCGTGAAGCCCGCGAACTTCGCGTTGGGGCGCTCGGCGCGCATCGCGTCGTGCACCAACGCCTTGACCACCAGGATCGCAGCCGCCGACGTCGGCCCCTGCTCACCCCCCGCCTTGCGGAAGTAGTCCGCCAGGGCCAGCGTCCAGGCCTCGGAGGCGGCCTTGGCGGCCGAGTAGGCGGCGTTGCCCGCGGTGGGCTTGGAGGCGCCGGCGGCGCTGATCAGGACGTAACGGCCGCGGTCGCTGCGCTGAAGCGCCTCGTGGAAGGCGAGGGAGGTGTGCTGCACGGTGCGGATCAGCAGCTTCTCCAGGAGGTCCCAGTCACCCAGGTCGGTCTTGGTGAAGTTCTGGCTGCCGCGCCAGCCGCCGACTAGGTGGACCAGGCCGTCGACCCGGCCGTGGTCCTTCTCGATACGGTCGGCCCACGCGCGGGTCGAGTCGAGGTCGAGCAGGTCGACCGTCTCGCCGGTGACGGTGGCACCGCCGTGCGCGTAGCGCGCCGCGTCGACCGCCTCCGCCAGCCGCTCCGGGTCGTTGTCCGAGCCGACGACCGTCGCACCCGCCTGCGCGAGCCGCAGCAGCGCGGCCCGCCCGGCGGGTCCTCCCGCCCCGGCCACCGCGATCACCGCGCCGTCGAGCGCCCCGTTCCCCATGGTCCTCGCCTCCCGAGCCTGTTGCCGTGCCTGTTCCTGCCCGCCGGTGCCGTCGCTCACGCGGCGGCCCGCTCGGCGCCGTCCGTCGAGGCCGTGATGCCCTTGGTGGAGGCGATCACGTTCTTCAGCTTCTTGGACAGTGCCTCGTAGAACATGCTCAGCGGAAACTCGTCCGGAAGCACGTCGTCGACGAGTTTGCGCGGCGGCAGGGTCAGGTCCAGGGCGTCGGGGCCCTTGGCCCACTTCGAGCCCGGGTGCGGGGCGAGGTAGGTGGAGACCAGCTCGTAGCCGGCGAACCAGTGGACGATCTTGGGACGGTCGATGCCGTCCCGGTAGAGCGTCTCGATCTCGGCGCACAGCTGGTTGGTGACCTGCGGGGCACGCTGCCAGTCGATGAAGAGCTTGTTGTCGGTCCAGCGGACGACGTCGTGCTTGTGCAGGTAGGCGAAGAGGAGCTGACCGCCCAGACCGTCGTAGTTGCGCACGCGCTCACCGGTGACCGGGAAGCGGAACATGCGGTCGAAGAGGACCGCGTACTGCACGTCGCGGGCCTGCGGGACGCCGTCGGCCTCCAGCTTCACGGCCTCCTTGAAGGCGGTGAGGTCGCAGCGCAGCTCCTCCAGGCCGTACATCCAGAACGGCTGGCGCTGCTTGATCATGAACGGGTCGAACGGCAGGTCGCCGTGGCTGTGGGTGCGGTCGTGGACCATGTCCCACAGGACGAAGGCCTCCTCGCAGCGCTTCTGGTCGTGGACCATGGCGGCGACGTCCTCGGGCAGCTCCAGGCCCAGGATGCCGACGGCGGCGTCGGTGACGCGGCGGAAGCGGGCGGCCTCGCGGTCGCAGAAGATGCCGCCCCAGGAGAAGCGCTCCGGGGCCTCGCGCACGGCGATGGTCTCCGGGAAGAGCACGGCCGAGTTGGTGTCGTAACCGGCCGTGAAGTCCTCGAAGGTGATGCCGCAGAACAGCGGGTTGTCGTAGCGGGTGCGCTCCAGCTCGGCCAGCCAGTCGGGCCAGACCATGCGCAGCACGACCGCTTCGAGGTTGCGGTCCGGGTTGCCGTTCTGCGTGTACATCGGGAAGACGACCAGGTGCTGGAGGCCGTCCGCGCGGTTCGCGGCGGGCTGGAAGGCCAGCAGCGAGTCGAGGAAGTCGGGCACCTCGAAGCCGCCGTCGGCCCAGCGGCCGAGGTCCTTCACCAGGGCCTCGTGGTAGGCGCGGTCGTGCGGGAGGAGCGGGGACAGCTCCTCCACGGCGTCGGCGACGCGACGCACGGCGTCCTCGGCGGCGGCCCGCTGCGGGGCGCCCTCGGCGTCGAAGTCGATCGACCCGTCCTTGGACTGCCAGGGCCGGATGCGCTCCACGGCATCCTTGAGCACGGGCCATGCCGGGTGCTCGACCACCCTGCTCACCGGAGGAACCTTCTCCTCCGCACCCACCTGCACAAGAATTTCCGTCATGTCCCATCCTCCACCGGAGAAGCTCGCGTCAGGACACCGTATGCATACGAGGTTCCTCCCTTCAAGGGGAGACTCCGCAAATTATCCTGCCGCACCCTGGGCTTCACCGCATTTTTTCCTGTGGGATGCCGGATTCCGTATACCCAGCGCGGCAGAGGGGAAACGGTCCGGCAGGGCCGTTAGGCTGCGCCCTGCCATCGCCGCCGTCTACGGAAGCGAGTCGAGCCTTGAACTTCCTCACCATCGGGCACCGCGGAGCGATGGGTGTCGAACCCGAGAACACCCTGCGTTCCTTCGTCGCCGCCGAGCGGGCCGGCCTCGACGTCGTCGAACTGGACCTGCACCTGAGCAAGGACGGCGCGCTCGTCGTCATGCACGACGCGGACGTGGACCGCACCACGGACGGCACCGGCGCGATCGCCGACAAGACCCTGGAGGAGCTGCGGGCGCTGGACGCCGGCCGCGGGGAGCGGATCCCGGTCTTCGAGGAGGTGCTGGACGCGGTCTCGGCGCCGTTGCAGGCCGAGATCAAGGACGTGGCGGCCGCGCGTTCGCTCGCCGAGGTGATGCTGCGGCGGGACCTGGTGGACCGGGTGGAGGTCATCTCGTTCCACGACGAGGCGATCGTCGAGATCGCCCGGCTCGTGCCGGGGGTGCGGACCGCGCTGGTCGCGCAGTACTACGGTCCCGAGGTCGTAGACCGGGCCGTGGCGGCGGGCGCCGGGACGCTCTGCCTGGACATCAACCGGATCACGCTGGAGATCGTGCGGCGCGCCCGCAAGGCGGGCCTGAGGGTCTTCTCCTGGACCGTGAACACCCAGGACCACCTGCGGCTGGTGCGCGCCCTGGGGCTCGACGGCGCGACGACCGACTACCCGGAGATCAAGCGCACCGGCCGCTTCACGGCCTGAGGCTCACACCAGCGGCTTGACCAGCAGCTCGAACCGGAGGTCGTCGCGCTGCGGAATGCCGAAGCGCTCGTCGCCGTACGGGAACGGGGTCGTCTCTCCCGTACGGCGGTAGCCGCGGCGCTCGTACCAGGCGATCAGGTCCTCCCGCACGGAGATGACGGTCATGTGCATCTCCGTGACGCCCCACGCCTCGCTGGCCTGCCGCTCCGCCTCCGCGATGATCTCCTTGCCCATACCGGCGCCCTGGAGTGCCGGGCTGACGGCGAACATCCCGAAGTAGGCGTGCGCACCGCGGTGCTCGAGCTGGCAGCAGGCGACGATCGTGCCGTCCCGCTCGACCGTCAGCAGGCGGCTGTCCGGCGACTTGATCACCTCCAGCACGCCTTCCGGGTCCGTGCGCTGCCCCTGGAGGATGTCCGCCTCGGTGGTCCACCCGGCCCGGCTGGAGTCGCCGCGGTACGCGGACTCTATGAGCGCCACGATCTCGTCCACGTCGGTGTCGGTGGCGTCGCGGTAGGTCAGTCGGCCGGCGGTGGTGTCCATCTGGGGCGTCTCCGGTTCGTCTCGGGCGCGTTTCGTTCTCGGGCGCGGCGGGGGCACCGATGAGAGTAACGCTGCCAGTAGGGTCGGTCCGCATGGTGCATGTACTCAGCAGCCGGACCCTGCTCCGCCCCACCGACCCCGACCGCTCCCGGGCCTTCTACGGCGAACGGCTCGGCCTCGCCGTCCACCGCGAGTTCGGCACCGGGCCGGAGCGGGGCACCGTGTACTTCCTCGGCGGCGGCTTCCTGGAGGTCTCCGGCCGCGCCGACGCGCCCGTGACTCCCGCCCTCAAGCTGTGGCTCCAGGTCGCGGACGCGGCGGCGGCCCACGAGGAACTGCGCGCGAAGGACGTCGAGATCGTGCGGCCGCCGGTGCGGGAGCCGTGGGGGCTGGTGGAGATGTGGATCGCGGACCCGGACGGCACGCAGATCGTGCTGGTGGAGATCCCGGCGGACCACCCGCTGCGCTACCGGCCCGGTATCTGAGCCACCGAGGGGGTACCCGCCGGATGGCCGCGGTCCGGGCCCGGCCTTAGCGTGCTGGAGGGGGACGGACGGTCCCCGGCCGAGTGGAAGGACGCCCACGCGATGAAGCTCCACGAACCGGTGCCCGGCGGTCCCTGCTGGGCCGAGCTGGGGACCAGCGACCTTGTGGCGGCCAAGCGCTTCTACACCAAGCTGTTCGGCTGGCGTCCCGAGACGGACTCCCGGCAGCAGGCGGGCGGCTACACGATCGCCCGCCTCGGCGACGCGGCGGTCGCCGCGCTGACGCCGCTGTACCAGCAGGGGCAGCCGGTCGCCTGGAACGTGTCGTTCGCGGTCCGGGACGCGGACGCCGCTGTACGGCAGGTGACGGCGGCCGGCGGAACGGTCCTGCACGGGCCCATGGACGTCTTCGACTCCGGCCGGTTCGCGGTGGCCGCCGATCCGGGCGGCGCGGTGTTCCAGCTGTGGCAGGGACGGTCCTTCCTCGGCGCGGGGCTGTTCAACGCACCCGGCGCGCTGGGCTGGGTGGAGCTGCTGACCCGTGAGCCCGGCCGGGCCGCCGACTTCTACACCACGGTGTTCGGCTGGAGCGTGTCCGCGTCGGACCGCTATCCGCAGTGGGGGATCGACGGCGCGGACTTCGGCGGCATGGTGACGATGGACGAGAAGTTCCCGCACGAGGTGCCCGCCCACTGGCTGCCGTACTTCGCCGTGGCGGACGTGAACACCACCGCCGTCGACACGACCGACAGCGAGGGCACCGTGCTCATGGAGCCGACGTCCCCTCCCGACGGACCGCGCATCGCGGTGCTGCGGGACCCGCAGGGGGCGATGTTCGGGGTGTACCGGGCGGGCGACGAGCGCTGAGCCCTCCGGGGGCATTGCGGGGCCGTCGGACCGGGTGGTCCCCGCAGGACGCCGGGCACCGGGCCCGCCTCTGCTCCGAACGGGCCGGGTGAGCCCGTCGGACTCGGCGACCGGACGGCGGCACGGCGACCCCGGCGACCCCAGCGGCCCCGGCGACCCCTGCGGCCCCGGCGGCCCGTGCGGCCCGTGCGGCCCGTGCGGCCCGTGCCGACGCTCCGGGCCCGTGAACCGGTCGACAACCCGTCAAGCGTCAGCCCGTCGTCCCGGCAGCACAGAACACCCGCGGGCGCGGGACACCCGCACCCACACCGCGCCCCCGGCGTCGTCGCCGGAGCGCCTCAGACCCGTAGTGCCTGCGGCCGGCTCTCGAGCCGGCCCAGCAGCGCCCCCAGGAGCGCCGCCAGCTCCTCCTGGTCCGGTCCGTCGACGCCGGACAGGACGGCGGACTCGTAGGCGAGCTGTTCGGGCAGGATGTCGTCGACCAGGTCGCGGCCGCTGTCCGTGAGGCGGACGTGGGCGACCCTGCGGTCGCGGGTGTCGCCGCGCCGCTCCACCAGTCCGCGCTCGGTGAGCTGCTTGAGGCGCTTGGTGACGGCGGCGCCGGACGAGAAGGTCTCGCGGGCCAGATCGCCGGGAGTCAGCTCGTGACCGGTGCGGCGCAGGGCGCCGAGCAGGTCGAACTCGGCGCGAGTGAGCCCGGCCCGGCGCAGCGGGGCGTCCTCGGCCTGCTGGAGGAGGGCGGCGCAGCGGTTGATGCGGCCGATGATCTCCATCGGCCCGGTGTCGAGTCCGGGGTGGACGGCCCGCCACTGCCCTACGACCGCGGCGACGGTGTCCCCGCCCGGTCCGCCCCTCGCGTCGCCCCCGGTCGCCGATCCCCCGTCGGTTGCGGTCATGGCCGTACGTCCTCCGTTCTCGTGCCCGTTTCCCGGTCCGGACGCGCTGCCTGGCGTCGCACCGTTGCGGCGAGCGTACGGTGTCCGGACTGCTCGGCGAGCACGACCCTCTCCTGGGGCAGCGCGCGTCCCCACCATTCGCCGGCCGCGGCGTCGACGGTGGCCCGCAGGTCGGCGAGTGCGGCGGCCAGGCCCCGGCGGGCGGCCTCCAGGGCGCCCGGGGCGGGGTCGGACTCCGCCAGGAGGCGGGCGGCGTGCTCGCGGGCGCGGTCGGCGGCGGTCACCGCCTGCCCGACCCGGCTGCCGGCGCGCCGGTTGGTGACGGCGACGGCGGCCAGGAAGCCGACCAGGGCGCCGACGAGGGTGTCCACCACGCGTTCGGTGATCAGCTCGCCGGGCTGCTGGTACCGGGCGAACTCGGTGATGAGCAGCGCCATCGGGGTCACGCAGACGCTGCCGAGCCAGTAGTTGCGGGTGATCAGCGCCTCGGCCCCGAAGTTGAGGGCGAGGCAGAACAGGACCAGGAGGGCCTGTCCGAGGTGGGCCAGCGGGGCGATGGCGGCGAACACCAGCACCCCGGCGACGTTGCCGACGACGCGCTGGACGGCCCGGCTCCAGGTCAGGGTCATGTTGGCCTGGTAGAGGGCGGCGGCGGTGACCAGGGCCCAGTACGGGCGGCCGATGCCGAGCGCGAGGGAGGCGTAGCCGGCCAGGGCGCAGCCGAGGGCGGTGCGCAGGGCGATCGGGCCCAGGGGGCCGAGCCGCTGCCACAGCGGGGTGGGGGGCGCGGCGAGTTCGGTGTCGACGCCGAGGAGTTCGTCGGCGGCGCCCGGGGTGGCGCCGGCGCGGGGGATGCGGCCGGTGCCGCGCAGGGCGCGGGCCCAGTCGCGCAGGCGCTCCGGGTCCGTGTCGGCGGGCGCGGCGAGGGCGACCTCCGCGCGGACGACGAGGCGTTCCAGGGCGTGCCGGGTGGTGGCGCGGGTGCCCGTCGCCGGGAGGGCCAGCAGTGTCTGCCAGGCGGTCTGTACGGCGGCGTACCCGGCGGCGCGCGCCGCGGTGTGGCCGTCGCCGGTGCCCCGGGTGCCGGCGTACGCGGCGGCGGCGTTCAGCGCCTGGGCGGTGGCCCGGCGTTCGGGGCCGTGCGGGCGGACGAGGGCGGGTGCCATGCCGACGATCCAGGCCCAGGCGCCCGCGGCGGCGCCCAGGGCCAGGTGACCGGGGATCTGCCCGAAGGTCTGCGGGACGAAGAGGGCGGCGGAGCTGATGAAGGTCAGGACCACGTTGCCGGGCGGGCCGACGCGGGTGGCGTCGCACAGGGCCTTCTGGACGGCCGCCAGCAGGGCGCCGACCGTGACCAGGACGACCGCGTCTCGGGTGAGCGAGGCGGTGACCAGGGCGACGGCGACGCCACCGAGCATGCCGAGCACGACCCAGGCCAGCACGCGGGCCCGGGCGGCGTAGGGGCGGTTGTGGGCGTAGAGGGCGCACAGGGAGCCGGCCATGGTGTACATCGCCAGGTCGAGCCGGCCGAGCGCCAGCAGGATCAGGTTGGGCGGGGCGACGGCGGCGACCGAACTGAGCGCGGGCTTGAACCAGATCTCGGAGGGGCGGCGCAGGCGCAGCACACCGGTCAGGGACAGACGGCGGCCGAGTGAGGTGCCGGAGGTGGGGGTCGCACTGCTCATGACGAAAAGCTTAACAGGTGTTTTATCTGTAAATGAAATATCGTGCGTGCCGACGAGCCTGACCCGACCAGCGGCGATCCGCCGTGCTCCCCCCAATACCCCCCGTGTACTCCCTTGCGCTCGCGTGCGCGCCGCAAGGCCCGGGCAGTCCTTGACCGACCGGCGGACATCGGGCGTCGAGCCGCGAGCGGGGGAGGCACGTGTGCACGGACCGGCGTCGTCCGGGTGGCTGTTGGTCGCGCTGTGCGCGGCGACCGGCGCGTACTGCCTGCTGCGGATGCGAAGCGGTGTGGAGGAGCAGCGCCGTGCCGCGGGCGGCGAGGCGCTCATGGGATTCGGCATGGCCGCCATGGCCGTGCCCGCGGCGGTGTTCACCCCGCCGGCCTGGGCCTGGCCCGCCTACGCGGTGGTGTTCGGCGCCGCCGGGCTGCGCGCCCTGTGGGCGGCCCGCTCGGGACGTCACCACCTGCACCACCTCGTGGGGGACGCGGCCATGGTGTACATGGCACTGGCGATGGCCGGCTCGTCGGCCCACGGACACGCGCACGGCTCGTCCGGGGTTCCGCTGCTGACCGGGATGCTGCTGCTCTACTTCACCGGGTACGTACTCCTGACCGGCGTGCGTCTGCTGCCGGTGGCCGTCGTGGCGGGGGGCGGCACGGCAGGGGACGGCACGGCGGGGGGCGGCACGGCGGGGGGCGGGGCAGCGGACGGCTGGGGCGACCGGCCGGAGCTGGCGCGGGCGTGCCGGCTCTCCATGGGCATAGCGATGCTGGCCATGCTGCTGACGATGTGACAGCCGTCCACCAAGCGGGCTCGGCGACGACGCACGGCGTTACCCGGCGTACCCCGTGCGCAACCGTTGTCTGCGTCACTTTGTGCGGCGGGCCGCACTCCTGGGCGGTGCGGCGCTCATAGGCTGCCTTCATGATTCTCCCCGCGGCGCTGCTGCTGCTCGGCGCTCTGACCGCCGTCCTCGCCCCGAGGCTGCTCGCCCGCGCCGACTGGCCGGACCGAGAACCGGTGGTCGCCCTGTGGGTGTGGCAGTGCGTCGTGGCGGCCGTGCTCGTGTGCTGCGCCCTGTCGATGACGTTCAGCGCGGCGGCGGCCTGGCACGCGGTGGGCGGCCACGTCTTCGCGACGGCGCCGCGTCCGGTGGTGGAGGCGTACGCGCTCGGCACCTCCGGGCTCTGGGCGGACACGACCGCCGTCGCGCTGGCCTGCGGCGGGTTGTGGAGCGCCGCGATGCTGGCCCGTGAGATCGCGCGTGCCCGTACCCGGCGTCGTCGGCGCCGCGCCGAACTGCTGCACCGCGCTCCGCTGTTGCCGGGTGAGGCGCCCCGCTCGGACCGGCTCGTCGTCCTGGAGGGCGACCGGCCGGACGCCTGGTGGCTGCCCGGCACTCCCCCGCAGCTGGTCGTCACCACCGCCGCGCTGCGCCGCCTGGGGGGCCGCCAGCTCGACGCGGTGCTCGCCCACGAGAAGGGGCACGCGCAGGCGCGGCACGACTGGCTGCTGCACTGCTCGGCCGCCCTGGCGGACGGCTTCCCGCGGGTTCCGGTGTTCGCGGCGTTCCGCGACGAGATGCACCGCCTGGTGGAACTCGCCGCCGACGACACGGCCTCCCGCCGCTTCGGCCGGCTGACGACCGCGTTGGCACTGGTCGAACTCAACGAGGACCGGGGCGTGTTCGGCCCCTGCCCGACGACGCACGCCCACGTCCCGCAGCGCGTGCACCGGCTGCTCACGCCACCGAACCGCCTGTCGGCCGCCCGCCGGCTGCGGCTGACGGCGGCGGCCGCGCTGGTGCCGGCGGTGCCGGTGCTGGTGGCGTTCGTACCGGGGCTGCGGGCGCTGGGGTAACCCCGCGTGCGGCACTCCACCGCTCCCGCATCGTGGAAACCGCCCCGGGATTGGCCCCGGACCGCTCGGGTCGGCGAGTATCGCAGCATGCAGACGCCCTCCGTCGACTCCCCGCCCAGTCCCCCGCAGCCGCGCACCGCCCTCCGCGTCACCTGGGTGCTGACCGTGTGCTCGGCGCTCCTGCTCGCCCTGGTGGCCCTCGAATGGGGTCCGCTGGTCGGCGTGGACGACGACATCGCGGACACGACGCACCGCTGGGCGGTGGACGAACCGGGCATCACGCACGCCATGCGGATCCTCACCGACTGGGTGTGGGACACGTGGACGATGCGACTGCTGTGCGCTGCGGTGGTGTTGTGGCTCTGGTTCCGGCGCCGGGACCGGTGGACGGCCGTGTGGCTGGGGATGACCTGCCTGCTCGGAAGCCTGCTGCAGCAGGCGCTGAAGGCGGCCGTGGACCGGGCCCGCCCCGTCTGGCCCGACCCCGTGGACTCCGCGCACTACGCGGCCTTCCCCTCGGGACACGCCATGACCGCCACGTTCGTGTGCGGCCTGCTCGTATGGCTGCTCCACCACTACGACACCACCCGCGGCGTACGCCTGACCGCCCTGGCCGTGGCAGTTGTCTCCGTCATCGGCGTCGGCGTGACCCGGGTGTGGCTCGGCGTCCACTGGGCCACGGACGTGGTCGGCGGCTGGCTCCTGGGCGCCCTGGTGGTGGCCGTCGCGGCACTCGTCCACGAGCGCCGGCACCCGTGAGAACGCCGGCGTCCGGCCCCCACCGCGTCCACCGCTACGTGGGACCGCCCGAGCTGCGGGCCGCCGCCGGCCCGGGTACGGAGGGCCGGGCGGTCCGCTCGCCCGCCGACCTGGACGCGTGGGTGGCCGAGCGGGACCCGGCGGAGGCCGGGGAACCGTTCACGTACGTCGTCGACCTCGACGGCCTGCTGCGGCCGGCCCCGCGCCGCAGCGAACACGTGGTCTGCGCGGGCGGCAGCGACGTCCTGGGCGCGGGCGAGATCGCCGTCGCGCGACCGTCGACGTCGTGGGCGGTGACGGAAGTCAGCAACCACTCCACCGGCTACTGCCCCGACCTCTCCTCGTGTCCCCGGTGGCCGCGGCTCTGGACCGGGCGGGCCTGCCTCACCCGGACCGCTTCACGCACGAAGTCGTTTTCCGGCGCTGCACGGGCTGCGGGACGTGCTCCGTCGTGCGCGAGGGGGATTTCGTCTGCGTCTTCTGCGACCGGGACCTTCCCCCGAAGCGGAACGTCGGCTCGTAGCATCCGCCCATGACCGCCGTACTGTTCGACTTCTCCGGGACCCTCTTCCGCATCGAACCCACCGACGCCTGGCTGAGCGGGGCGCTCGCGGGCACCGGGACGACGCTCACCGGACCGGAGCTCGCCGCGACGGCCCGCGCGCTGGAGGAGGCCGGTGCACTGCCCGGTGGAGCCCCGCCGGCGCGGGTACCGGAGGAACTCGCCGGTACATGGGAGGTCCGGGACGAGAGTGCCCGGCTGCACCGGGCCGCGTACACCGGACTGTCCCGGCAGGTGAGGCTGCCGGACCCGGAACTGCACGACGTGCTGTACGACCGGCACATGACGCCTGACGCCTGGACTCCCTACCCCGACGCCGCCGAGGTGCTGGGCGCGCTGCGCGAGCGGGGAATCGCCGTCGGGGTGGTCAGCAACATCGGCTGGGACCTGCGCCCGGTCTTCCGTGCGCACGGCCTGGACCGGTACGTCGACGCGTACGTCCTGTCGTACGAACACGGCATCCAGAAGCCCGACCCGCGGCTGTTCGCGACCGCCTGCGCGGCGCTGGGCGCCGAGCCGGGCCGGACGCTGATGGTCGGAGACGACCGGCGGGCGGACGGCGGCGCGGCGGCCCTGGGCTGCGCCGTGCACTTCGTGGACCACCTGCCGGTGACCGAGCGCGCGGCGGGACTGCGGCCGGTGCTGGACCTGGTGCGCTGACCGACGCCGACTCGCCCGGCGACGCCCGACCACCCGTAGCCCGAGGCAACCAGGCAAGGTGTCCGTCCGCCTCGGACGATCCCCCGTGTCGCCCGAGGCAGACGGTTGCCGGAGCGGACCCGTCAGGGCCCGTCCGCCTGCGTTGAGTATAGTTGGCTGCCAGCCAGTCAACGCAGGAGTACAGGATGTCCCCGCGCAGCGCCTCGGTCAATGAAGAGTTGCGGAGGCGTTCGAAGGAGCGGCTTCTGCAAGCCGCGGTGGAGCTGGTGGGTGAGCACGGGTACGAGGCGACCACGCTGGGTGCCATCGCCGACCGGGCCGGTTCGGCGCGCGGTCTGGTCTCGTACTACTTCCCCGGCAAGCGGCAGCTCGTGCAGTCCGCCGTGCACCGGCTGATGCACCGCACGCTGGAGGAGGCACTGGAGGGCGAGCCGCGCACCGACGAGGGGCCGGAGCGGATGGCGCGGGCCATCGACGCGGTCCTGGGGCTCGCCCGGGACCGGCCCGTGCTCATGCGCCAGCACATGGCGGGCCTGCTCCAGGCCGAGGTGGGTTTCGTGCCGTGCCCGGAGCAGCGACGGCTGGCCGAGCTGCTGCGGGACACCGTGGCCCGGCACGGTTCGCGGGACGTCGACCGGGACTACCCGATGCTGCGCGCGCTGCTGATGGGGGCCGTGTTCGCCGCCCTGGTGCCGGGGGTGCCGATGCCCGTGCCGGTGCTGCGCGCCGAGTTGTTCAAGCGCTACCGGCTGGAATGGGGGCTGGGTGTCCCGCCGGACGCAGAGGCGCCCGGCGGGACGACGTGCGACACGGACCTGTCGCGGTTCTTCGCGACCGGTGGACCCGGCCGGCCGGCTCAGTCGAAGTAGTCCGGCTGCGTCTGCGTGTTGAGCTCACGCAGGTGGACCCGCTTGGCCGGGTCGGTGCGCCGGTCGCTGAGCTTGAGGACGTCGAAGCCCTTGGCGATGTCGTTCGAGTAGATGTAGCCGTTGTAGTAGTACGCCGACCACGAGCCGCCGGTGGAGATGGTCTCCGTGCTCAGCGGGCCGCGCTCGAAGTAGGCGATCTCCTTCGGGCGCTCGGAGTCGGTGAACTCCCAGACGGAGACGCCGCCCTGGTACCAGGCCTGGACCATGATGTCGCGGCCCTTGACCGGGATCAGCGAGCCGTTGTGGGCGACGCAGTTCTCCGTGTCCGCCTGGTGGCGGGGGATCTTGAAGTAGCTGCGGAAGACCAGCTCACGGTGATCGCCCCGGCCGACGATGTCGTAGATGCCGTCGGCGCCGCGGTTCGGGCCGATCTCCGCGTTGCAGGTGGCGGCGCCGCCGCCGCCCAGCTCGTCGGTGAAGACGACCTTGTTCGCCCGCTGGTTGAAGGTCGCCGAGTGCCAGAACGCGAAGTTGACGTTGTCCTGGACGCGGTCGATGACCTTCGGACGCTCGGGGTCCTTGATGGAGAACAGGATGCCGTCGCCCATGCAGGCGCCCGCCGCCAGGTCCTTCGAGGGCAGGACGGTGATGTCGTGGCAGCCGGTGGTCTTGGAGACGCCCGGGTTGGTCGGCCCGCCCGGGTTGCCGCCGCCGTCGGGTCCCTCACCGGGGAACAGCACCGGGAAGCCCACGACGGCCGCCCGCTCGGGCGCCTTGCGCGGCACCTTGATGACGGAGATGCCGTCGTGCGGAGGCCGGCAGTCCGGGTACGCGGCGTTCGGCGAGTACGAGGAGACGTAGATGTAGACGTTCCTGCGCTCGGGCACCAGCGTGTGGGTGTGGGAACCGCAGGCGGTCTCGACGGCCGCCACGTACTTCGGGTTCCGCTTGTCGCTGATGTCGAAGACCTTCATGCCCTCCCAGGAGGACTTCTCGGTCGCCGGCTGCGTGGTGCTGTTGCAACTGCTGTCGCTGCGCGAGGAGTCGGTCGACAGGAACAGCAGGTCGCCGGAGACGGAGATGTCGTTCTGCGAGCCGGGGCACAGCACCTGGGCGACGGTCCGCGGCTTCTTCGGGTTCTTGATGTCGAAGATGCGGAAGCCGTCGTAGTTGCCGGCGAAGGCGTACCGGCCCTGGAAGGCCAGGTCCGAATTGGTGCCGGACAGCGCGTCCTTGGGGATGTTGGCCAGGTGCTCGATGTTGTCCGAGTGGACTATCTCGTCCTGGCCGGGTATCTCGCCGCCCTCGATGGCGTCGCGCACTTCGGCGCGCGCGCTCTTGGAGACCTCCTTCGAAGTCGCCGGGCCGTCCCCGGGGTCGGGGGTCGCCACGGCCGGCCCGGCCGTGAGCAGCGCGGACAGGAGACCGGCGGCGGCCGCCGCGACTCCCAGGCGTCTGCGCCGCGTTCGCGGGTCGTTCAACAGGATCACTGTTTCCTCCCTACGTCCGTTCCGACGGAACGGTTCACGCACCACCGCAGTATCGTCTTCGCCATGCTCATACCAACAGAGGGCAACAGGCTCGCGATGAAGTTTTTTGATCAGTGACACGCGGAAGCGTGCTAAGACGGTCATCGCACTCACCAGCCCCAGGAGGTCGTTGTGTCCTTCCGCTCCGCGTCGACCCGCGCGTCGCTCGTCACGGCCGCACTGACCGCGCTGGCCGTACTCGGGCTCGGGGCCTGCGAGTCCGGTGCCGACGGCGGGAAGGCGGACGCGGCCGGACCCTCGGTGATCGTTCCGGGCGAGCCGGGCGGGGACAACCGGACCCTGTCCGCCGAGGAGGCCGAAAAGCAGCTCGCCGACGACGACTCCCCCAACTCGGCGGACGTCTCCTACGCGCGGATGATGATCCAGCACCACGCCCAGGCCCTGGAGATGACCGAACTGGTGCCGGAGCAGGCCGCCTCCGGCCGGCTCAAGAAGCTCGCCGAACGGATCTCCGCGGCCCAGGGGCCGGAGATCCAGGCGATGAAGGGCTGGCTGAAGACCCACGGCGAGAAGGAGACGGGCGGCGGGCACGACCACGCCGCGATGCCGGGCATGGCGACCGAGGCCCAGCTGGAGAAGCTGCGCAAGGCCCGGGGCGAGGCCTTCGACCAGCTCTTCCTGACGCTGATGATCACTCACCACGAGGGTGCGATCAGCATGGCGACCGACGTCAAGTCGCAGGGCAACAACGTGCGGATCGAGGAGATGGCCGACGACGTGGTGGCCCAGCAGACGAGCGAGATCTCCCGGATGCGCGGGATGCTGTGACGGCCCGTCGGCGGTCGGTCAGCGACGGGCGCGGCGCGGGGCCAGGAAGCCGTCGTCGCGGGCCTGGCCGATCAGCCTGAGCGACCTGCGCCGGCCGTGCCCGGTCGCGCGCATCACCGCGAGGACCGGGTCGCCGCCCTCCTCCCGGGCCGCCCGGTACTCCCGCGCGACGAGCCGGCGCTCCTCCCTGCCGCCCGGCCAGGCGGGACGGGCGCGCCGCGAACCGGGCGACGCGGTTCCCGAACCGTCCGGCACGCAGGCGTCGAACAGCGGACTCTCCAGCCACTCGGCGAGGACGGCCAGGTCGTCGAGGGACAGCGGTGGCCGGGCCCGCACGTCCTCGACCCGCACCCCCTGACCGGACAGCACGGCGAGCGCCTCCAACCGCGCGCCGTCCGCGAAGGTGAGCCGGACGTCGAACCACGCGGCGGCGGTGGCTCCCTCGCGCACCACCCAGGCCTGCCGCACGGACATCTCGCCGTCGTCCGGACAGCGATCGGAAAGCTGAAGAGAACGATCAACGAAGGATGCGTCGAGCATACGCAGAACGTAACCGAATGATCACATTCCATACGAACGGAACACGCGCGGAAGACGCGCCGTTCACCGGGCGCAGCACCCTGTCAGCGCAGCGAGGGCGGTGGGATGCTGGAGGCCCAGCGACCCGACTCCGCCCTGGACAAGGAGTTCCGCCGTGCTGCGTGTCGCCGTCGTCGGCTCGGGACCGAGCGGGTGCTACACCGCGCAGAGCCTCGTCCAGCTCGGCCAGGAGGTGCGCGTCGACGTCCTGGACCGGCTGCCGTGCCCGTACGGACTGGTGCGGTACGGCGTGGCCCCCGACCACGAGAAGATCAAGTCACTGCAGAACGCCCTGCGTACGGTGCTGGAGCACGAGCGGGTGCGGTTCCTCGGCGCGGTCCCGGTCGGTCCCGGCGGAGTGCCGACCGTCCGGCTGCGGGAGCTGTACCA
This sequence comes from Streptomyces sp. AC602_WCS936, assembly GCF_019049125.1. Lineage (NCBI taxonomy): Bacteria > Bacillati > Actinomycetota > Actinomycetes > Kitasatosporales > Streptomycetaceae > Streptomyces > Streptomyces sp. AC602_WCS936. The sequence goes on from NZ_JAGMUF010000054.1 coordinate 246,334, forward strand.
CGCGGTGGTGTACTGCGTGGGCGCCGCCGCCGACCGGCGGCTGGGCATCCCCGGCGAGGACCTGCCGGGCAGCTGGTCGGCGACCGAGTTCGTGTCCTGGTACAGCGCCCATCCGGACGCCGTGGACGTCGGGTTCCTGTGCGGTGTGCGGTCGGCGGTGGTGATCGGGGTGGGCAACGTCGCCGTCGACGTGGCGCGGATGCTGGTGCGCGGGGTGGCGGAGCTGCGCGGCACCGACGTTCCGCAGGCCGCGCTGGACGCGCTCGCCGCCGGCCGGGTGGCCGACGTGCACATGGTGGGCCGCAGGGGGCCCTCGCAGGCCCGCTTCACCACCAAGGAGCTGCGCGAGCTGGGCGCCCTGCCGGACACGGCCGCGCTGGTGGAGCCGGCCGAGCTGGCGCTGGACCCGGCGTTCCGTGACCCCTCGGGGCTGCCCGGCGCGCAGCGCCGCAACGTGGAGGTGCTGCGGGGCTGGGCCGACCGGCCCGCGCCGGACGCCGCCCGCCGGCTCCGTGTGCGCTTCTTCCTGCGCCCGGTGGAGCTGACCGCGGGCGCCGACGGCCGGGTGGGCGCCGTGCGCTTCGAGCGGACCCGGCCGGACGGGCGCGGCGGAGTGACCGGCACCGGGCGCTACGAGGAGATCGGGGCCGGGCTGGTGCTGCGGTCGGTGGGCTACCGCGGAGTGCCGCTGGAAGGGCTGCCGTTCGACGCCGCGAGCGGCACGGTGCCGCACCGGGCGGGGCGCGTCCTGCGCGCGGGTGCCGTCGCTCCCGGCGAGTACGTGGCCGGCTGGATCAAGCGGGGTCCGACGGGGGTCATCGGCACCAACCGGCCCTGCGCGAAGGAGACGGTGACGTCCCTGCTGGCGGACGCGCCCGCACTCGTACGGCGGGACCTCCCCACGGACGACCCCCTCGGACCGTTGCGCGCCGAAGGCGTCGAGCCGGTCGAGTGGAGCGGCTGGCGGGGCATCGAGCGGGCCGAGGCGGAACTCGGCGCCGCACTGGGGCGGCACGTCGTGAAGCTGCCCGACTGGGAGTCGCTGCTGGCGGCGGCGCGCGGGGCGGCGGACCGATAGCTCCTCGCGGGCGCCGTCAGCCGCTGCCGAGGCGGTCGGCCTGGCGGGCCGCCGCCGCCAGCAGGGCGTCCAGCAGCCCCGGGAAGAGGGCGTCCAGGTCGTCCCTGCGCAGGCCGTTCATCTTGGCCGTGCCCCGGTAGGTCTGCCGGATCACCCCGCTCTCCCGCAGCACCCGGAAGTGGTGCGTGGTCGTGGACTTCGTCACCGGCAGGACGAAGTGGGAGCAGGAGAGGAGCGCGTCGCCGTCCGCGGCGAGTTCCCGCACGATCCGCAGCCGCATCGGATCGGAGAGCGCGTGCAGCACTCCTTCCAGCCGGATGTCGTCGCGTGCCGGGTGGGGCAGGTCGCGGGTGCCGGCGGCGGGGGCGGCGGGGGTCACGGCGGCTCCAGTTGGTCCGGGAGGGGCCCGCTGTCCGGCAGGGGCTCCGACTGAGGCTTCATTGTACGAGAGGCATCGTAGTTTGACACCCGCCGTACTACGAGGGTTATCGTACGACCGTTCCTTCCGTCCCGACCAAGGGAGCAGCCCGCCATGAGCACCCTCTTCCAGCCCCTCCAGCTGCGCGACACCACGATTCCCAACCGGGCCTGGATGTCGCCGATGTGCCAGTACTCCGCCGCGCCGGAGGGTCCCATGGCGGGCGTCCCGGGCGACTGGCACTTCGCGCACTACGGCGCCCGCGCGGTCGGCGGCACCGGGCTGATCGTCGTCGAGGCCACCGGCGTGTCGCCCGAGGGCCGGATCTCCCCGCAGGACCTGGGCCTGTGGAACGACACCCAGACCGAGGCCTTCCGGCGGATCACGGACTTCCTGCGCTCACAGGGGACGGTGCCGGCGATCCAGCTGGCCCACGCGGGCCGCAAGGCCTCGACCGCGCAGCCCTGGAAGGGCGGGGCACCCGTCGGCCCGGACGCGCACGGCTGGCAGCCGGTGGCGCCGAGCGCGCTGGCCTTCGACGACCGCCACCCGGTGCCGACCGAGCTGACCTCCGCGCAGATCCAGGAGATCGTCGGGCAGTTCGCGGACGCGGCTCGCCGGGCCCTCGCCGCCGGTTTCGAGATCGTCGAGATCCACGGCGCCCACGGATACCTGATCCACGAGTTCCTGTCGCCGCACTCCAACCACCGCATCGACGCCTACGGCGGCTCGTACGAGAACCGCACCCGCTTCGCCCTCGAGGTCGTCGACGCCGTACGAGCGGTGTGGCCGGACGACAAGCCGCTGTTCTTCCGGATCTCGGCGACCGACTGGCTGGAGGAGGGCGGCTGGACGCCCGAGGACACCGTCCGCTTCGCCCGCGACCTCCAGGCCCACGGCATCGACCTCCTCGACGTCTCCACGGGCGGCAACGCCCCGCGCGTGAGGATCCCCACCGGCCCTGGGTACCAGGTGCCGTTCGCCGAGCGCGTCAAGACCGGGACCACGCTGCCGGTCGCCGCCGTCGGCCTGATCACCGACGCCGAGCAGGCCGAGAAGGTCCTGGCCAACGGCGAGGCCGACGCGGTGCTGCTGGGCCGCGAGCTGCTGCGCGAGCCCTCGTGGGCGCAGCAGGCGGCGCGGGAGCTGGGCGACGCGGTCCGGATGCCGGACCAGTACGGGTGGGCCGTGTGAGGCGGAAACAACGCGCGAAGCGTTGACCAGAAAGCGCTTACCCTCTACGGTCCGTTCATCAGCATGACCGCTGCGGACGCGGTGGTCGGCAAGGCCCCACGCCTGCCCCACCGCGTCCACGCGGCATCGAGCAGCACCACGCACAGCGTTCACGTACATGTTCCGTTCCACCCCCACTCCCTGACGGAAGGGACCCGAACATGACTGCTGCGACACACCCCCACGGGCGGCGGCGCGCCGCGACCGGCGCACTGGCCGCGCTCGGACTCTCGATTGGCATGCTCATGACTACCGGAGCCTCGTCGGCGCAGGCCGCCACCTGGCCGACACCCAACGGCAGCGAGGGCGTCTCCGCCACCATCCCGGTCTCCGGCACCAAGGACTACGGGATGAAGCGCCTCTACGGCACCGGCGACCTCGGCTCCGGCGGCCAGGACGAGGACCAGGGGCCGATCCTGGAACTGGCTCCCGGCGCCGTCCTCAAGAACGTGATCATCGGCGCCCCGGCCGCCGACGGCATCCACTGCAAGGGCAGTTGCACCCTGCAGAACGTCTGGTGGGAGGACGTCGGCGAGGACGCGGCGACCTTCCGCGGCTCCTCGTCGTCGAACGTCTACACGGTCACCGGCGGCGGCGCGAAGGAGGCCAGTGACAAGGTCTTCCAGTTCAACGGCGCCGGGACGCTCAACGTGTCGGACTTCGCCGTGAAGAACTTCGGCACCTTCGTCCGCTCCTGCGGCAACTGCTCGACGCAGTACAAGCGGACCATCAACCTCGACTCGATCGAGGTGAGCTGGAAGGGCAGCCGGATCGCCGGCATCAACACCAACTACGGCGACAGCGCCACGCTGCGCGACATCACCGTCGTCGGGGACGACGACCGGAAGATCGTCCCGTGCCAGAAGTACATAGGCAACGACGACGGCGACGAGCCGGACTCGAACGGCTCGGGCCCCGACGGCACCCACTGCAAGTACGGGTCGTCGGACATCACCTACCAGTGATGCGCATGTGGACCTGTCCGGTCTGCTCCCGCTGGTACCGCGCGTAGGCCTCCCGCAGGGCCCCTCCCGGCCAGTCGGACGGGAGGAGTTCGGGGGGTAGCACCGGGTCGGCGAGCAGATGGCGCACAACGGCCGCGAAGGCGGTGAGCCGGTCGGCCGGCCTCCGGGCCCGGCCGACCCGGTCGAGCAGCGCCCCGGCCGTGGCGGACCAGGCGTCCAGCGGCCACAGGTCCGCCGCCAGGTCGCGGGCCGGACGGGCGGGGCGCGAGGCGTGGCGCTCGGCCACCCGGTCCAGTTCGGCGGGCAGCGGCCGGCACAGATTGGCGGGGCGCAGCCACACGCCCTCCCGGAGCTCGGCCAGGCGCAGGGCGGTCAGCCGGGCCCGCAGGTCGGCGCGTTCGGCCGCGCCGCGTCCCGTCGCGGTGACCACGACCATCTCCCAGTCGCCCTCCCACGCGCGCGTGTGCGGGCGTACGGCCTCGTCCTGCCGCCGCTGGCGTTCCAGCAGCCGCTCACTGAGGCGGTAGCCGGTGTCCGTGCGCCGCAGGTCACCGGCGGCGGCCATCCGGCTGAGCGCGGCACGCGCGGTGGACCCGCCGACGCCGAAGCCCTCCACCAGCCGCACCAGGTCCCGGGCCGGCAGCTCGGGCGGATGCGCCCCGAGGAGCAGGCTCAGGACGACCGACCGCGCGGACAGCGGCCGCAGTGCGGGTCCGTCAGCGGACACGGGCTCGTTCATGTGCGTCGGCACGCGTCGCACGCTTCCCTGAGCACGTACCGGTCGTCCCTCCACATGAGCACGTACTCTACGTGCGTTCACGGTGTTGCACTGTTGCTGCGATCGCAGCGAGAGTGCAACACTCGGAGGCATGACGACACTCGCGCAGGACCCGTACGGGGAGTCAGCGGGCCACCCTGAGGGGTACGCCACGCACAACGTCACCAACCAGCCCCCTCCCCTGGCCCCCTATGACGCCTGCGAGGACACGGCCCTGCTGGAGGGGCTGCGGCGGGAGGGCGCCGGGTGGGCCGAGGAGGAGCTGCGGCGGCTCGGCCTGCGGGCCGGGAGCACCCAGGCGCAGGAGTGGGGCGACCTGGCCAACCGGCACGAACCCGTGCTGCGCACCCACGACCGGTACGGCAACCGGATCGACGAGGTCGAGTACCACCCGAGCTGGCACCACCTGATGCGGGTGGCCGTCGGCGAGGGGCTGGCCGGCTCCGCCTGGGCGGACGACCGGCCGGGCGCACACGTCGCCCGGACCGCCGGCGGACTGGTCTGGGGGCACACCGAGGCGGGGCACGGGTGCCCCACGTCGATGACGTACGCCGCCGTGCCCGCGCTGCGCGCCGAGCCGGAGCTGGCGAAGGTCTACGAGCCGCTGCTGACCAGCCGGGAGTACGAGCCGGAGCTGCGCACGCCGACCGGGAAGCGCGGCCTGCTGGCCGGCATGGGGATGACGGAGAAGCAGGGCGGCTCCGACGTCCGCACCAACACCACGGCGGCCACCCCGACCGCCGAGTCCGGCATCTACACGCTGCGCGGGCACAAGTGGTTCACGTCGGCGCCCATGAGCGACGTGTTCCTGGTGCTGGCCCAGGCCCCCGGCGGCCTGTCGTGCTTCCTGGTGCCGCGTGTGCTGCCGGACGGCACCCGCAACACCTTCCGCGTGCAGCGGCTGAAGGACAAGCTCGGCAACCGGTCCAACGCCTCCTCGGAGCCCGAGTTCGACGGGACGGTGGCCTGGCTGGTCGGGCCGGAGGGGCAGGGCGTCAAGACGATCATCGAGATGGTCAACTGCACCCGGCTGGACTGCGTCATGGCGTCGGCGACGCTGATGCGCAAGACGCTCGTCGAGGCCGGACATCACGTACGGCACCGCAGCGCCTTCGGTGCCCGGCTGGTCGACCAGCCGCTGATGCGCAACGTGCTGGCCGACCTGGCGCTGGAGTCGGAGGCGGCGACGACGCTCACGCTGCGGCTGGCGGGCGCCGCGGACCGGGCGGTGCGCGGCGACGCGGGTGAGGCGGCGTTCCGGCGGATCGCCACCGCCGTCGGCAAGTACTGGGTGACCAAGCGGGGACCGGCGTTCACCGCGGAGGCCCTGGAGTGCCTGGGCGGCAACGGCTACGTGGAGGAGTCGGGCATGCCCCGCCACTACCGCGAGGCGCCGCTGCTGTCGATCTGGGAGGGCTCGGGGAACGTCAACGCCCTCGACGTGCTGCGGGCGCTCGGCCGCTCCCCCGCCACCGCGCACGCCCTCTTCGACGAACTCGCCCTCGCCCGCGGGGCCGACGCCCGGCTGGACGCGGCCGTGGCCCGGCTGGAGGCGGGGCTGGCCGAGGCGTCCGAGACGGGTGCCCGCCGCCTGGTGGAGCTGATGGCCCTCACCCTCCAGGCCTCCCTCCTGGTCCGGCACGCCCCGCCCGCCGTCGCCGACGCGTTCTGCGCGAGCCGGCTCGGCGGCGACTGGGGGCACGCCTTCGGCACGCTGCCGTCCGGGGCCGACCTCGGCGGCATCCTGGCGCGGGCGCTGCCGGGAGGGGACTGACGGCCCGCACCGCGCACCCTCCGCGGACCTCGGCATCACCGCGCTGACCTGCGGCGGCACCCTTTCCAGAGGTGACTGTCAGTGCCGGGGTGCAGACTGGCCCGTGTCCGAGACGAAGGCGTCGACGAGGACGCCGCGGAGGTGATCGGCATGACCGAGGTACTGCTCGCCGTGGGCACCCGCAAGGGCCTGTTCATCGGGCGCCGGCGGGGTGGCACCTGGGAGTTCGACGAGAGTCCCTACTTCAACGCGCAGGCCGTCTACTCGGTCGCCCTCGACACCCGCGGCGAGAGCCCGCGGCTGCTGGCCGGCGGCGACAGCGCGCACTGGGGTCCGTCGGTGTTCCACTCCGACGACCTGGGGCGGACCTGGACGGAGCCGGCGCAGCCGGCCGTCAAGTTCCCCAAGGAGACCGGTGCTTCGCTGGAGCGGGTGTGGCAGCTGCACCCGGCCGCCGCCGAACCGGACGTGGTCTACGCGGGCACGGAACCGGCCGCGCTGTACCGCTCGGAGGACCGGGGCGAGAGCTTCGAGCTGGTCCGGCCCCTGTGGGAGCACCCCACGCGGTCGCAGTGGGTGCCGGGTGGCGGTGGCGAGGGGCTGCACACCGTCCTCACCGACGCCCGGGACCCCGAGTCCGTCACGGTCGCCGTCTCGACCGCCGGCGTGTTCCGCACGACGGACGGCGGCGCGAGCTGGGCACCGTCGAACTCCGGTGTCTCCGCGGTCTTCCTGCCGGACCCGAACCCGGAGTTCGGCCAGTGCGTGCACAAGGTCGCGCGGGACGCGGCGGCGCCGGACCGGCTGTATCTGCAGAACCACTGGGGTGTGTACCGCAGCGACGACGCCGGCGCGCACTGGACGGACATCGGCGAGGGGCTGCCGTCCACGTTCGGTTTCGCCGTGGCGGCCCATCCGCACCGCGGCGACACGGCGTACGTGTTCCCGATCAACGCGGACGCGGACCGGGTCCCGGCGGACCGCCGCTGCCGGGTCTACCGCACGGCCGACGCGGGCAAGAGCTGGGAGCCGCTCTCGTCGGGGCTGCCGCAGGAGGACCACTACGGCACGGTGCTGCGCGACGCGCTGTCCACCGACGACGCGGAACGGGCCGGCGTCTACTTCGGCAACCGCAACGGCGAGGTGTTCGCGTCGGACGACGACGGCGACAGCTGGCGGCAGTTGGCCTCCCACCTGCCGGACGTGCTGTGCGTGCGGGCCGCGGTCGTCGGATGAACCGGACCGGAGGGACCGGCCTTGGCCACCGGTTGATCGGCGTCACCCGTACGGCAGTAGGGTGACGCCCGTGGCACCACGACCCTTGCATGAGATCGTCGAAGCCGGCTGGGCCAACGCCCTGGAACCCGTCGCCGGGCGGATCACCTCGATGGGTGAGTTCCTGCGCGCGGAGATCGCCGCCGGACGCACCTATCTCCCCGCCGGCGCGAACGTACTGCGGGCCTTTCAGCAGCCCTTCGACGACGTCCGGGTCCTGATCGTCGGTCAGGACCCCTATCCCACCCCCGGACACGCGGTGGGGCTGTCGTTCTCGGTCGCGCCCGAGGTGCGTCCGCTGCCCGGCAGCCTCGTCAACATCTACCGGGAGCTGAACACCGACCTCGGCCTCCCGCAGCCCTCCAACGGCGACCTGACCCCGTGGACCCGGCAGGGCGTGCTGCTGCTCAACAGGGCGCTCACCACGGCCCCGCGCAAGCCCGCCGCGCACCGCGGCAAGGGCTGGGAGGAGGTCACCGAGCAGGCGATACGGGCGCTGGCGGCGCGCGGCAAGCCGATGGTGTCCATCCTGTGGGGCCGCGACGCCCGCAATCTGCGCCCGCTGCTCGGCGACCTGCCCTCGGTGGAGTCCGCGCACCCGTCCCCGATGTCGGCCGACCGGGGATTCTTCGGCTCCCGTCCGTTCAGCCGGGCCAACGACCTGCTGGTCCGCCTGGGAGGTCAGCCGGTCGACTGGCGCCTGCCGTGAGCGGCGCCGGCTTCCTCGCCGTGGACTCGGGCGGCTCGGGTCTGCGGGTCGTCCTCGGCACGGCCGGTGCCGACGGGGACGGTCCGCGAGTGCTCGGGCGGCGCGCGTCGCGGGAGCCGGTCCGCACCGGTGCCCGCGGCATCGACCCCGGGCATCTGCTGGGGCAGCTGCTGCCCATGGCGAGGGCGCTGAGCGAGGAGGCCGGGGTGGACCGGCTCGGCACCGTCGTCGTCGGGGCCGCGGGTCTGGCCACCCTCGGCGACGCGCTGCGCGCCGAGCTGCCGGGTGCGCTGGCCCGCGAGCTGGGCGTGCGGACGGTCGCGCTGGTCGCGGACGCCGTCACCGCCTACGTCGGTGCCCTCGGGCCGCGGGCCGGCGCCGTGGTGGCCGCCGGCACCGGCCTGATCGCGACCGGCACCGACCTGACCCGCTGGCGCCGCGCGGACGGCTGGGGGCACCTGCTGGGCGACTGCGGCGGCGGCGCCTGGATCGGCCGGGCCGGCCTGGAGGCGGCGCTGCGCGCCCACGACGGGCGCGAGGGCGGCTCCGCGCCGCTGCTGGCCCGGGCCGAGGAGCGGTTCGGGCCGGTGACGGGGCTGCCCGGCCAGGTGTATCCGCGTACCGACCGTCCCGCCGTCCTCGCCTCCTTCGCGCCGGAGGTGGCCGCGTGCGCGGCCGGCGACCCCGTCGCCGCGGGCGTCCTACGGGCCGCCGCCCGGCACATGGCCGACTCGGCCGCAGCCGTGTGCCCACCCGGGGGCGAGCCCCGGGTCGCCGTCACCGGTGGGCTGCTGAAGCTGGGCGACCCCCTTGTCGTACCGCTGGAGGAGGAGCTGGCGAAACGGCTGCCGCACGCGCGGCGGACGGCGGCCGAAGGTGATCCGCTGCACGGCTCGGTGCGGATCGCGAACGACCTCGCGACCGGCTCGTTCACCCTTCCGAGTGACGAAAGAATGCTGTGGGTGACGACTGACCCGGACGGCTGAGAATCGGTGCTCCGGCGAGGTGAATCGTGCCGATGTCGGCCGATCCGTACATCACTCTTCAGACAAAACCGGACGGATACCGCTCACCTGCACCCTCCCCGAACAGGGAAACCCAGGAAACCAGTAACATGCGGCGCCATGAGCTCCCCCACTGGGCCCGCGTCCGGCCTGCCAGTACGAATGCCGCGCCCCCGCCAGCCCGGACGGCACCGCCGTCCCGAACCTCTGGTGGCTCCCGAGGGCGCGCCGGCGCTCGTCCTCGCGGTTCCGGGGACGCCCAGTAGCGCCACCCGGGGCCTCGCCGACGAGGTCATCAGCATCGCCCGTTCCGAACTTCCCGGCCTCGACGCCCGGATCGGCTGGCTCGACGGGGACGACGAGGAGTTCCTCACCCTGACGGCCGTCCTCGCGCGGGCCGCCGAGGAGCGCGCCGCCCGCTACGAGCAGGCGGTCGCCGCGGGCCTGGAGGTGAAGGAGCCCGAGGGCCCCGTCGCCGTCGTCGTGCCGCTGCTCGCCGGTCCGGACGGCGCGCTGCTGCGCCGCATCCGCCAGGCCGTGATGGACAGCAAGATCGCGGCCGAGCTGACCGATGTGCTCGGCCCGCACCCGCTGCTGGCCGAGGCGCTGCACGTGCGGCTCTCCGAGGCGGGTCTGGCGCGTGCCGACCGCGCCCGTCTGTTCACCGTGGCGACGGCCGCGGACGGCATCATCCTCGCCTCCGTGGGCGGTGACGAGGCCGTGCAGGCGGCCGGGATCACCGGCATGCTGCTCGCCGCGCGCCTCGCCGTGCCGGTGATGGCGGCGGCCCTGGACGAAGAGGGCTCGATCGCGTCCGTGGCCGAGCAGCTGCGCTCCTCGGGCTCCCAGCAGCTGGCGCTCGCTCCGTACCTGATCGGCCCGGAGATCGAGGCGTCCCTGCTGGAGGAGGCGGCCAAGGAGGCGGGCTGCTCCACCGCCGAGCCGCTGGGCCCCTACCCGGCGATCGGCAAGCTGACGCTGGCCAAGTACACGACGGCGCTCGGCATCTCGCCGCAGCAGCCGCAGGGCACGCCGGTGCGCTGACGCGCGCACGGCGCGCGAGACACCCAGGACGCACTGGAACACGCAGGGCGAAGGGCCCGCTCCGGCGACGGAGCGGGCCCTTCGCCGTCCGGCGGGCGACCGCCTCCGTGCGGCACGCGCGGGACTTGCACGGACGTCCGCAGGCAGCTCTCCGGGCCGGGCACGAGGTTGCGCACGGGCCCGGCGACCCGGCCACGAGCACACGGAACGACGAGCCGCCGCCGACCAGCCATGACGGCACCCGCCGACCAGCCGCGCCACCGACACCCGCCCCGGACCTCGCCTGCGACAAGACGCACCCGCACCCGGGCCTCCCGGCCGGAACCCGCGGAACAACGAGCCGCCGCCGACCAGCCATGACGACACCCGACGACCAGCCGCGCCACCGACACCCGCCCCGGACCTCGCCTGCGACAAGACGCACCCGCACCCGGGCCTCCCGGCCGGAACCCGCGGAACAACGAGCCGCCGCCGACCAGCCATGACGACACGGGCGACGAGCCGCGCCGTCGGCGGAGCCGACCGGCCCCCGAGAGCCGCGAGCCCCGGCAGGAAGCGTCGCCGGGCGGGCGGCACAGGTCCCTCGTACCGTCGTCGGACGGTCCGGGCCACTCACCCCGTGCCGCGCCGGCGCGCGTCAGCCGAAGACGACGCAGGACGCCGCCGGCAGCGCGAGGGAGCCGGCGCGTCGGGGCACCCCGGTCTCGGGGTCCAGGGCGAACCAGGTCACGTCGCCCGAGCGTTCGTTGGCCGCGTACAGGAAGCCGCCCGACTCGGCGATCTCCCGCGGCCAGTGCCCGCCGCAGGGCACGGTGGCGGTCAGCCGCAGTCCGTCCGGCTCCACCGCGAAGACGGACAGGACGTCCTCGCCCCGGGTCGCGGTCCACACGAAGCGGCCGTCGGGCGAGACGACGATGCCGGACGGGTAGGCGTCACCGGCCGGGGCCCCGGGCAGCACGGGCACCTCGGTGAGCGGCCGCAGTACGCCGTCGGCGGCTTCCCAGCGGCAGACGGTGACGGTGGGCGCCAGTTCGTTGACCACGTAGGCGCGGGTGCCGTCGGGGTGGAAGGCCAGGTGGCGTGGGCCGGAACCGGGACGCAGCGCGACTTCCCGGTGCACGGTGGGGGCGCCGTCCGTCAGGGTGCAGACCCGCACCGAGTCGGTGCCGAGGTCCACGCTGACGGCCCACCGCCCGCTCGGGTCGGGCCGCACCTGGTGGGCGTGGGGCCCCTGCTGGCGCTGGGCGTGCGGGCCCGAGCCGGTGTGCTTCAGGACGCCGGACGCGGCCCGGGCGAGGGTGCCGTCGGGGCGGACCGGCACCGCGGTGACGCTGCCGGATCCGTAGTTGGCGGTCAGCACGTGCCCGGCGTAGAGGCTGAGGTGGGTGGGGCCGTCGCCGCCGACGGGCACGGGGCGGCCGGCGGGTTCGGGCTTGTCCCCGGTCACGTGGAAGGCGGCCACCGCGCCCTCGGCCGTCTCGCTGACCGCGTAGAGCGTGTCGCCGTCGGGGGCGAGGGCGAGGTAGGAGGGGTCGGCCAGGCGGTCCGTGCCGCTCAGGACCGTCAGCGCACCGGTGGCGGGCGCGACGACCGCCGTGACGATGCCGGGCCCGCCGGCCGCCGTGAACGATCCGATGAACGCCCGCCGTCGCCGCATCTCGCCGTCTGTCACCAGTGGCCCCTCTCGTCTCGTCTCGCCTCGTGCCGTCCTGCCCCGTGCCGTCCGTCCGGCGCCTCGCCGGGTGCCGGACGATCGTGCCGTCTGATCGTCTGCCCCGGGGCGACGGTAGCAGTCGATCAGACGAGGTCTAGACCAAACGGGTGGTGCGGGGCGGACGGCTCAGGTCCCGGCGAGCGGCGATCCCGAGGGGGCGCGCAGGGGCGCGGCGAGTTCGGCCAGGGCGTGTTCCAGGCCGTGGAGGTGCGCAAGGGCGGGTTCCGCGGCCCGTGGTCCGTTCGCGTGGGCGGGGACGGAGCCGCCGCCGGTGAGCGCCTCGACCGCGTTCTCGACACGCCAGCAGGCGGCGGCGAGCCGTGCGTCGTGCGAGGCCTCCGGATCGGCGGCGACGGCGACCAGGCCGCGGATCTCCCGGGCGCAGTCGTCGAGCAGGGCGAGCACGCGGCGGGCGCGGCGCTTGCGGCCGCGCATCGGGTTCAGCGGGTGTACGAGGGGGGCGAGGGACAGCCGTACCCGGCCGAGCAACTGCTCCAGTTCGGCCACGCGCGGTGCGGGGTCGGCGCCCTCGGTCCCGGCGAGCCGGGCGGCGGCCTCGGCGGTGCAGGCGTGGACGCAGCGCAGGGCGCGCTGAATCCACGCGTCCGTCACGGCGTGCGTGGTGACGGGGAGGACGAAGAGCACGGCCAGCGCGGCACCGAGCGCCCCGACGCCGGTCTCGACGAGCCGCAGGGCGAGCAGCCCGGGGCTGAGAAAGCCCAGCAGGCCGTAGAGCAGCTCGGCGAGCAGGGTGACGCAGAGCATCATCCAGGTGTAGGAGACCGCGGCGGTGTAGAAGATGCCGAAGACGCAGCCGGCGGCGAGCACGGCCGTGGGCACCGCGGACCCGGCCAGCGGGAAGGCGATCAGGAAGCCGAGACCGATGCCGACGACCGTGCCGAGGACCCGGCGGAAGCCGCGGACCAGGGTCTCGCCGCGCGAGGTGGTGTTGACGAAGACCCACCAGGTGGCGCCGACGGCCCAGTACCAGCGCTGGTCGGACACCAGCTGGCCGACGACCAGGGCGAAGCCGGCGCCCGCGGTGGCCTGGACGGCCTGGCGGGTGGTGATGCGGGCGAGCCCGGTACCGGCGGGAGGTGCGGGGGCGGCGGGCGGAGGCAGGCGGCGCTCGTAGCACCACAGGCCGAAGCGCATCGCCGCGGCGGTGGCCACGGAGAGCAGGACGGCGGCGTACATCTCGGGCAGCCGGTCCCTGGTCGCGTGCAGGAACTGCGCGATGAAGAAGGTCATGAAGGCGAACACGCCGAGGCTGTGTCCGCGCGGGCCCCAGCGCCGGGCGTACACACCGGCGCCGACGACGGCGAGGAAGGTGAGGTCCCGTGCCACGGGGTGGTCGTGCAGCGCGGCGGCGGCGGTGAGCACGGGCAGGCCGGCCACCGGCAGCAGCGCGGTGGTGACCGCCTGCCCGCGCACGCTGGCGTCGGTGACGGTGAACAGCGCGAGCAGCGCGGCGAGCCCGCCGATGACCGCGCCCACCAGGGAGGTGCCGGCCAGGCCGCAGACGACGACGGCCAGCCCGATGCCGAGGACGGCCCGCGCGGCGAACCGCAGCCTGGACCGTCCCGGGTCCGGGCTCATGAACACCCTCTTCAGCACTGATTACCGCCCCCTCGCACACTGGCCCCGAGTCACTGGCATGAAAAAGGCGCCGCGGAGTCCGCAGCGCCATCGACACTCCTATAGGAGCATCCCTTCCACCAGTGGCTCAACAGGCGTTCCCGGGAGTGGGCCATTGGTACAGTGGTTACGGCGCCCCTACGGCCACGAACGAGCCAATGGCCGACGAAGGAGGCCGCGTACGCCGTGGCCGTGGACGAGCTGGACACCCGCATCCTGCGACTGCTGCTGGAGCAGCCGCGCACCAGTGTGCGCGAGTACGCGCGCGTCCTCGGGGTCGCCCGCGGGACCCTCCAGGCCCGCCTGGACCGGCTGGAGCGCGACGGAGTGATCACCGGTACCGCACCGTCCCTCTCCCCCGCCGCCCTGGGCCACCCGGTGCTCGCGTTCGTGCACATCGAGGTCACCCAGGGGCACCTGGACGATGTGGGCGAGGCGCTGGCGGGCGTACCGGAGATCGTCGAGGCCTTCTCCACCACCGGCGGCGGGGACCTGTTGACCCGGGTCGTGGCCCGCGACAACGCGCACCTGGAGGACGTGGTCCAGAAGCTGATCAGCCTGCCCGCGGTGGTGCGCACCCGCACCGAGGTGGCCCTGCGCGAGCGCGTCCCGCATCGGCTGCTGCCCCTGGTGGAGTCGATCGGGCGTTCGGCGCGGAAGTGACCCTTGGCATCCTGGACCCCATGAGCGCTCTCGGCGGCATCTCGGTCGTCTTCGATCTCGACGGAACCCTCGTGGACAGCGAGCCGAACTACTACGAGGCGGGCCGGCGGACCCTCGCCGAGTACGGCGTCGCCGACTTCACCTGGGCGGAGCACGAGGAGTACGTGGGCATCAGCACCCAGGAGACGGTCACCGACTGGACACGGCGCTACGGCCTGCGGGCCCCGGTGGAGGAACTCCTCGCCGTCAAGAACCGCCACTATCTGGAGCTGGCCCGCACGTCCGCCCGCGCGTACCCCGAGATACGGAAGTTCGTCGAGCTGCTGGCCGGTGAGGGGGTGCCGCTGGCGGTGGCGTCGGGGTCGTCGCCCGAGGCCATCGAGGCGATCCTGGCCCGCACCGGGCTGGACGCGCGGCTGGGTACGGTCGTCTCGGCCGACGAGGTCGCGCGGGGCAAGCCGGCCCCGGACGTCTTCCTGGAGGCGGCCCGCCGGCTCGGCGCGGACCCGGCCGACTGCGTGGTCCTGGAGGACGCCGCACCCGGGGCCGCCGCCGCGCACGCGGCCGGGATGCGCTGCATCGCGATCCCGTACGTCGCCGCGCAGGCGGACGCCCCGGAGTTCGCCACCGCCGGGCTGCTGGTGCGGGGCGGCCAGGCGGAGTTCACCGCGCGGGCGGCGTACGAGTGGCTCGTACGGACGGTGCGGGCCGCCTGACCGCATCCGCCGCCCGGTACTCGCCGGTAGCGTTGACGCCCCTCAGCCTCCTGTCTATCTTCTGGGCGACCTTTCGAACATCGTTCGACATACCGAACAGTGTCGAACGATTCGTCTCGCAAGAATCGAGGAGCACATTGGCAGCGCCCCTCTCCCGACGGACCCTTCTGCTCGCCACGGCGATCGCCGCCGGCTCCCCCGCGCTCTCGCACGCGGCGACCGGCCGGCCCGGTGCCGGCTCCCAGGCACCGGCCCCGGCCGCGTCCCTCACGGGTCCCACGGCACCGGCGGCCTGGTCCGTGCGGCCGTTCGGACTCGAGGACGTGACGCTCGGCCGGGGTGTCTTCAACGACAAACGGCGGCTGATGCTGGACCACGCCCGCGGGTACGACGTGAACCGGCTGCTCCAGGTCTTCCGGGCCAACGCCGGCCTGTCCACCCTCGGTGCCGTCGCCCCCGGCGGCTGGGAGGGGCTGGACGGCGAGGCCAACGGCAACCTGCGCGGTCACTACACGGGCCACTTCCTGACCATGCTGTCCCAGGCGTACCGCAGCACCGGCGAGCAGGTCTTCGCCGAGCGGATCGCCACCATGGTCGGCGCCCTGGCCGAGGTACGCGAGGCACTGCGCGGCGACCCGGCGGTGCTGAGCACGCGGGGCCGCTTCGGCGCCGCCGCCGAGAACGTCCGGGGCTCCTACCAGTACGTCGACCTCCCCGCGGGCGTCCTCGGCGACACCCCCGCGATCACCCTGTCGGCCTGGGTGAAGCCCGCCCACGACGGCGACTGGGCCCGCGTCCTCGACTTCGGCGACGACACCCACCGCTACCTCTACCTCGTCGCCCGCAACGCGGACGGCGTGCCGCGCTTCGCCATCACGGACGGTGGCGCCGGGGGCGAGCAGGGCCTCGACGGCACGGCCGCGCTGCCCCTCGACGAGTGGAGCCACCTCGCCGTGACCCTCGCGGACGGCACCGGCACCCTCTACGTCGACGGCACCGCGGTGGCGCGGAACACCGCCATGACACTGACCCCGGCGGCCCTCGGCCCCCTCGCCCACCACTGGCTGGGCCGCTCGCACTACCCCGCCGACCCCGTCTTCGCGGGCGCCTTCGAGGAGTTCGACGTCTGGTCACGCGCCCTGAGCGCCGAGGAGATCACCGCGCTGCGGGACGTCCGCGCCGCCGACTCCCCCGCGGGCCCGGGCGACCTCGCGTCGTACGCCTTCGACGAGACCGGCGGCGGCACGTTCGCGGACCGCTCCGGCCGTGGTCTGACGGCCACCCTGCGCCGCACCTGGGGCGGGCCCAGCCACCCGGGGTTCCTCGCGGCGTACCCGGAGACGCAGTTCATCGAACTGGAGTCGATGACCGGCAGCGACTACACGAGGGTCTGGGCGCCCTACTACACGGCGCACAAGATCCTCCGGGGACTGCTGGACGCCCACCTCGCCACCGGTGACGACCGGGCGCTGGACCTCGCGTCCGGGATGTGCGACTGGATGTACTCCCGGCTGTCGGGGCTGCCGGCGGCCACGCTGCAGCGGATGTGGGGGATCTTCTCCAGCGGTGAGTTCGGCGGCATCGTCGAGGCGATCTGCGATCTGCACGCCGTCACCGGGAACCCACGGCACCTCGCGCTGGCCCGGCTCTTCGACCTCGACCGGCTGATCGACGCCTGTGCCGCGGACACCGACGTCCTCGACGGCCTCCACGCCAACCAGCACATACCGATCTTCACCGGCCTGGTGCGGCTGTACGACGAGACGGGCGAAGAGCGCTACCTCACCGCCGCGAGGAACTTCTGGGGCATGGTCGTACCGCACCGCATGTACGCCATCGGCGGCACCAGCGCCGGCGAGTTCTGGAAGGCGCGGGACGTGATCGCGGGCACCATCGGAGCCACGACCGCCGAGAGCTGCTGCGCCTACAACATGCTCAAGCTGAGCCGGACGCTGTTCTTCCACGACCAGGACCCGGCGTACATGGACTACTACGAGCGGGCGCTGTACAACCAGGTGCTCGGCTCCAAGCAGGACCGGCCCGACGCGGAGAAGCCGCTCGTCACCTACTTCGTCGGGCTGACGCCCGGTCATGTGCGCGACTACACGCCCAAGCAGGGCACGACCTGCTGCGAGGGCACCGGGATGGAGAGCGCCACCAAGTACCAGGACTCGGTGTACTTCGCGGCGGCCGACGGCAGCGCCCTGTACGTCAACCTCTACAGCCCCTCCACGCTCAGCTGGGCCGAACGGGGCGTGACCGTCACCCAGACCACGGAGTACCCCCGGGAGCAGGGCAGCACCCTCACCGTCGGCGGCGGCAGCGCCTCGTTCGCGTTGCGGCTGCGGGTGCCGTCGTGGGCCACGGCCGGATTCCGGGTCACCGTGAACGGGCGTGCCGTGCCGGGGACCTCGGTGCCGGGCAGCTACTTCACCGTGTCCCGGACCTGGCGGCGGGGCGACACCGTGCGGGTCCGGGTGCCCTTCCGGCTGCGGGTGGAGAAGGCGGTGGACGACCCGTCGTTGCAGGCCCTTTTCCTCGGCCCGGTCAACCTGGTCGCCCGCGACCCGTCCACCGGTCTCCTGGAGTGCGGCCTGTACCGCGACGCCGGTCTCTCCGGCGACCTGCTGCCCACGCTCACGCCCGTGCCGGGCAAACCGCTCCATTACACGCTGGACGGCACCGAGTGGGCGCCCTTCGCCGAGGGGACCGAGGATCCGACGCACGCGTACTTCCGGCGCTCGGAACCCCGGGTGGTGTTCGGCGGCACCGACTCGGGCGTCGCCAACCCCGCGAAGGCGGACGGCACCACGCTGCTCGACGAGGTCTGGGCCGCGGCGCCGTTCCGCGGCAAGGGCGCGCTGGTGGCCCACGTGCGGGCGACGGTGGACGCGTGGGTGCGCGGCGGGCTGCTCGGGCGGGAGGAGGGCGAGCAAGTGGTGCGTACGGCGCGGAAGGCGTCGTACGCGGACTGAACCGGGCGGACACTGCCCCGAGTTCCCCCGAGTTTTTACCCGGGGAAGTGATCGGTTCGCCGCCCGCGTCCGTATCTCCTGGTGTCCGAGCCTGTCCTCGCTCCAGGAGGCACGATGCGCATCACGCGCACCACGGCAGGGGCCGCTTTCACGGCCGGTGCCCTGGTCCTCACCCTCACCGCGCTCGCCTACCCGACCATGCTGGGGGTGCAGAACACGGGCAGCGACCAGGCCCGGATCATCACCAACACCGTGTACGGGCCGCTCACCGAGGCCGACCGGGACTTCGTGGTGAAGGTGCGGGCGGCGGGGCTGTGGGAGCACCCGCTGGGGCTGATGGCCATGGAGCGGGGGTCGACACCGGAGATGAAGGAGGCCGGCGAGCACCTGGTCGTGGGACACGCGCGGCTCGACGCGACCTGCCGCCGGATCGCGCCGGAGCTGGGCATCACCCTGCCCAACCTGGCCTCCCCGCAACAGCAGCAGTTCGTGTCGACCGTGGACGGGACCACGGGCAGACAGTTCGACACCACCGCGGTGAACATCATGCGCATCACGCACGGGCAGATCTTCCCGGCGATCGCCAACATCCGCGCCAACACCAAGAACTCCCTGGTGCGGCAACTGGCCGACCAGGCCAACGACACCGTGCTGGACCACATCACGGTGCTGGAGAAGACCGGCCTGGTCAACTTCGACCAGGTCAACTTCCAGCAGTCCGCCCCGCCGAACCTGCCCAAGGCGCAGCTCACTCCGCCGGCGCCGCAGCCGGGCGAGCCTGTGGTCTCCCTGACCGCGCCGCCCGGACTGGAGGTCAACACCTCGGCGCCCAGTCCGAGTCCGACGGTCCGGTGAGGCAGGGGCGGGCCTTCGGGAGCGTCAGCCGCGGCGAGGTCTGCCGCGCCTGGCGCCCTTGCCGCTGCCGCTCTTCCCGCCGCCCCCGCCGCCGCTTCCCGGCTTGCCGCCGGTGCCGCGTCGGGCACCTCCGGTCTGCTTCCCGGCCGCCGGTTTGCGCCGCGCGGGGGCGGCGTCCGCCCGGTCTCCCTTCCGCGGTGCCTGCGCGGGCTGCCGGCCCCGGGTGCTGTTGACGGTCCGGCCCCGGACGATGCCGATGAAGTCCTCCACCCGGTCCGTGTGCGCGTCCTCGGGCCAGGACAGCGCCACGCTCGACCCGGGGGCGTCGGTGACCGTCCGGTACGTGAGGTCCTTGCGGTGGTGCAGCCGGGCCAGCGACAGGGGGACGAGCAGTACGCCGATGCCGGCGGCGACCAGCTCGACGGCGTCCGCGGTGGTGGCCGGGCGCTCGAACGCGGGCCGGCCCGGTGGCCGCTCCCAGCCGAGGACGTCGTCCAGGGGGTGCAGCACGATCTCGTCGGCCAGGTCCTCGACGGTCACCTCGTCGGCCGCGGTGACGAGGTGGTCCTTCGGGATCACCACGACCGTGGTCTCGGTGTAGAGCGGGATCGCGCTGAGGACGGTCCGGTCGACGGGCAGCCGCACCAGCCCGGCGTCGGCGTCGCCGCCCAGCAGCACGCCGCCCGCTTCGGCGGCGGGGACCTGGGTCAGGGCCAGCGGGACGTCGGGCAGCCGCTCGTTCCAGATGCGCGCCCATTTGTCGGGCGTCACCCCCGGGACGTACGCCAGCCGGAACGAGGGGGTTTCTTCCGAGCCTGTCACCGGGCCAGGTTACCGGGCGTGGTCCAAGGCCGCTCACACGCTCGATACCCTTGACACCATGACGTCGCACCAGAACACCCAGACCATGAAGCCCGCGACCGCGGCGAAGAAGCTGGGTGTGTACCTTGAGGCCACACCCGCCGAGTTCCGGGAGGGCGTCGTCACGCGCGCCGAGCTGAACGCACTCCAGACCGACCCGCCCGCGTGGCTGCGCGACCTGCGGCGCGACGGCCCGCACCCGCGACCGGTGGTGGCGGCCAAGCTGGGCGTCTCCATCGCCGGGCTGCACCGCGGCGGGGTGACGGAGCCGCTCACCACCGAGCAGATCGAGGCGCTCAAGGAGGAGCGCCCGGAGTGGCTGGAGCGGGAGCGCGCCGTCCAGGCCGACGTGCGCAAGGAGGCGGCCCGGGTGAAGAAGCTGCACGCCGAGCGCGCGGAGCGGGCCGCGCGGGACTGACCGGCCGCCGCGCCGGATCAGCCCCGTTCGCCCCCGCTCATCCCTCGGCGCTCATCCCTCGGCCTTCTGCTCCGTCACGCTCCACGCGTACTGCAGCCAGTCCGACACCACGACGGCGCTCAGGCCGGCGGCCACCAGCCGGGCGGCCCTGGGCGCGACGGCGTAGGTGCCGACCAGCCCCCCGGCCACCCAGGTGGACGTGCAGAACGGGCAGGAGACCAGGTCGCCGACGGCACGCCGCAGACCCTTGCCGCGCGGGGCGTCCATCACCTCGCTGGCCTCGCCCTCGCGCTCGCGCCGGGTGAACGGCGCCCGCAGGAAGCTGGTGACCTTGTCCTTGGTCAGCAGCCGGGACGTCTTGAACGTCGCGGCCCCCAGCATGGCCACGTCCCAGGCGGGGACGGTGTCGGGCAGTCGCAGCCCGCGGCGCCACGCGGTCACGGCGAACACCCCGGCCCCGGCCGCGAAGGTCGTCGCGAGAGCCGCGTATCCCCCGAGCGGGGTGTCCTCCCCGCCGTCGTAGCGCTGTTCACCGTCCGTCATGGGTACCTCCTTCGGGGCCGCCCCTTCGGCCGAAGAGGTCGGCACAGTCCTCGGGCAGTTGGGCGAGGAGGTGCTCGACTCGGTCGCCGGGCACCGCTTCGCCGAGGGTGGAGAGCACGGCGCCCGCGTCCCATTCCGCGGTGCGGGGCCGGGCGCCGGTCTGCTGGGCCACGCGCCGGAGGAACTCCTCGCGGCCGAACGTCTCCGGACGCCCGCGTTCCAGGCGCAGTGCGTCGTCCAGGGGTGCGGGCAGGTCGGAGGCCAGGCTCGCGGCCTCCTCCGGCCCGATGCGGGAGGCGATCACCCACAGGACCGCCGTACTGACCTGCTCGGCTTCGTCCTCGCTGTGGTATTCGCCGCGGTCGCGGACCAGGGTCAGGAATTCGTCGAGCCGCACGGCGTCGCCTCCTCGGCCGGTTCTCGCCGTCGGCCGGGTGCCCCGCGACGGGACGGGGAAACGGGTGCGCGCTCGCGGCCGGGTTCTCCCCGCGGGGCCTTCACGGCCGGGCGCGTTCGGCGTCGGCATCGGCATCGGCATCGGCATCGGCATCGGCATCGGCATCGGCATCGGCATCGGCGAGTATCCGGGTCAGGGCGTCGTTCGTGAACAGCGCCTGTCCGGCGGCGATCCGCTGCCGCCGGGCCGGGCCGGGGGCGGTGAGCCGGCGCAGTGCGCCGAGCAGCGCGGTGTCGTCGTCGGCGACCTCCGACACGCCCAGCGCGGCCATCCGCCGGACCCCGTCCGCGCCGTGCCCGGGGATCGGACGGTGCCCGACGACCGGCAGCCCGGCGGCGAGCGCCTGCACGGCGGTCTGGCCGGCGGCGTTGTCCACCAGGGCGCGCGCCGCGCGCAGCAGGCCGGGCATGTCCGTCACCCAGCCCAGCGCGAGCACGCCGGGTGCGCCGGACAGGTCGCGGCGCAGCCGCTCGTTGTCCCCGCAGAGCACGACCGGCAGGAACCCGGTCCCCGCCAGGAGCCGGACGGTGGCGTCCAGGCGCGAACCCACTCCCCAGGCGCCCGCGGAGAGCACCACGGCGGGCCGCCCGGGCGCGAGCCGGTCGAAGCGCTCACGCCACCCGTCCGCGCCGGGAGCGTCGGCGAAGAACTCCGGAGCGACGACGGGACCGCACGTCTCCGCGAGGGTGCCGGTGCTCTCCCGCACCTCGCGCGCCGCGTCCTCCGTCAGGCACAGGCAGTGGTCGTTGCCGGGGTGGAGCCACTGCCGGTGGACCGCGAAGTCGATGACAAGGACGACGCTGGGCACGGACAGCAGCCCTCGGGCGCGGAGGTGGCCGGTGAGCTGGGCGCCGAGGTGGAAGACGGGGACGACCACCTCCGCGCCCGAGCGTTCGGCCAGCTCGCGCAGCCTCCCGGCGGCGAGCCGGGCCAGGGGCGTCCCGCCGGGGCGGCGTCCGCTGCCGGGGCGCAGGAAGAAGCGGTAGAGGGCGGCGTACGCCCAGGGGAAGTGGCGCACCGACCCGCGGTAGAAGTGCCGCAGCGCGGTGCCCAGGCCGTACGGAAGCAACGCGAGGACGTCGACGACCCAGGCGTCGCCGCCGCGCTCCCGGGCCCGGCGGACCAGTTCCGCGGCGACCGTGTCGTGCCCGGCGCCCATGCTCGCGCTGACCACCAGCACCCGTCCGCCTCTCCGCGGCGGGCGCGGGGACGCGGGCCGGCGGGGCTGTGACGAACGGTGGGCAGGCACGGCGCTCCAGTTGCCCACCCGGCATGTTCCAAACCATGACATAAGCGGGTGTTTCGGGCGCACCACCAGGGATACTCCGTGACCGCCCGACCGGCCGGACAGCCGAGCCCGACAGCTCGGCCGGCCGGGCTCAGGCGTCCGCCCCGAGCCAAGGTGGTCCTCATGGCCCATGCGTTCTCCCGCTCCCGGCCGGTTGCCGGAGAGCAGGTCGTCGCGCCCGACGCGGACCGCGCCAGGCCCCGGCGGGAGCCCGTCGGCGGGCGGGGGCCTCGGACGCGCACGGCTCTCGTGACGGGCGCGTCCTCCGGCATCGGCGCGGCCGTCGCACGCCGGCTGAGCGACGAGGGCGGCTGGCGGCTGGTGCTCAGCGGGCGTGACCCGTCGCGGCTGCGCGAGGTCGCCGAGGACGCCTCGGCGACCGCCTTCGCCGCGGATCTCACCCTGCCCGGCGCGGACCGGCAGCTCGCCGACTTCACGCTGGCCACGGTGGGGCCGGTGGACCTGCTGGTGGCCGGTGCCGGGATCGGCTGGGCCGGAGAGTTCCTGGACATGCCCGTGCACGCCATCGACGAGGTGCTCGCCGTCAACGTGCCCGCCACGCTGCGGCTGGTGCGGCTGGTGCTGCCGGGCATGGTGGCGGCGGGGTCGGGGCGGGTGGTGCTCATCGGGTCGCTGGCGGGCAGTGTGGCGGTGCGCGACGAGGCCGTGTACTCGGCCGCCAAGGCCGCGATCGGCGGCTTCGCGGACGCCCTGCGGTACGAGCTCCGGGGCACCGGTGTGGGGGTGACTCATGTGGTGCCCGGTGTGGTCGACACTCCGTTCTTCGAGCGCCGGGGCACTCCCTACCGGCGGTCCCGGCCGCGTCCGGTGCCGCCCGAACGGGTGGCGGAGGCGGTGCGGACGGCGGTGGTGCGGGGCCGGGACGAGGTGTACGTGCCCGGCTGGCTGCGGCTGCCGTGCCGGGTGCGGGGCGCGGCACCGGGGCTGTACCGGCGGCTGGCCGCACGGTTCGGATGACGTGCGGTGAGGATCGGTTCCGGATGAGCGGGAGTGCGCGGCGGTGAGTGCCCTCACCGTCGTCCTGGCCCTGTTCGCGGCGTTGTCCAACGCGGCGGCGTCGGTGCTGCAGCGCCGGGCGGCGGCACAGGACGAGGGCCGGGCGGGCGCCCGGCACACGGTGGTGCACTCGCTGCTGCGGCTGGTCCGTGACCGGTACTGGGTGGGCGGGGCGCTGCTGCTGGCGCTGACGACGGTGCTCCAGGGGGCCGCGCTGGCGGTGGGCAGTCTGGCGGTCGTGCAGCCGCTGATGGCGAGTGAGCTGCTGTTCACCCTGATGGTCGGCAGTCTGGTCTTCCACCGGCGTCCCGACCCGCGGACCTGGCTGGCGTTCGTGGCGCTGGCCGTGGGCCTCGCCCTGTTCCTGGGCGCGGCCGCGCCGTCGGCCGGCCATGACACCGCCGACTCCGGCCGGTGGGGCTGGGCGGGCCTGGCACTGTTCGTCGCGGTGACGGCCCTGGCCTCGGTCGGCAGTCTGGTGCGGGGCGCGCCCCGGGCCGCGCTGTTCGGGTCGGCGTCGGCCGTGGCGTTCGGCGGTACGGCGGCACTGCTGAAGGAGGTCACCGGGCGGCTTCCGCAAGGGGTGGGCGCGGTGCTGACCCAGTGGCCGGTGTACGCCACGGGCGTGGTCGGCGTGATCAGCTTCCTGCTGCTGCAGAGCGCCTTGCGGGCGGGGACCCTCGCGGCGTCCCAGCCGGCGCTGACCCTGGGCGACGCGCTGACCAGCGTCGCCCTGGGCTGGGCGCTGTTCGGCGAGGAGATCGCGCTCGGGGTGAGGGCGCTGCCTGAGCTGGTCGGCGTCGCGCTGATCGGCCTCGGCAGCGTGGGGCTGGCGCGGGCTCCGTCGGTGCACGGCGCCTGGGACACGGCGCCGGCGGCGCGGGACGGGCCCGGGTCGGGTCGGCGGGGGCAGGAGCGGCGGGACGCGTGAACGGGGACGTCACCGACCATCGCCGAAACCGGAGGGGACTCGGACAGGAGCAGACACATGAGTGAGGGTTTCCGTGCTGGACCGGCGGTGTGCGCCGCCGCTCCGGTCGTCGCCGCGCTGGCCCACATCGGCCCGGCCGCCACCTGGCTGCCGGGGCTGCGCCGGCGGCGGTTCCCCGGGCTGGCCGGACAGGGCTGCCCCGACCACGTGGCCCTCACCTTCGACGACGGCCCCGGACCGGTGTCCACGCCGCGTTTCCTGGACGTACTCGACGGGCTCGGAGTACGGGCGACGTTCTTCGTCCTGGGCGAGAACGTCGTACGCCACGGGGCGCAGGCCCGTGAGCTGGCCCGGCGGGGGCACGAGATCGCCGTCCACGGCTGGACGCACGACCGTCCGTGGCTGCCGTCCCCTTCGCGGGACGCGCGTGAGCTGGCGCGGGCCGTCCGTGTGGTGCGCGAGGTGACCGGGCAGGCCCCGCTCTGGTACCGCCCGCCCTACGGCATCCTCACCTCCGGCCGCTGGGCCGCGGCCCGCCGGGCCGGGCTGCGGCCGGTGCTGTGGACGGCGTGGGGGAAGGACTGGCGGCGGGACGCCACGTCCGCGTCGGTCCGGGCCACCGTGGCCGCGGACCTGCGCGGCGGCGGCACCGTCCTCCTGCACGACACCGACCACGCTTCCGCCCCCGGCAGCTGGCGGGCCGCCCTGACCGCGCTGCCCGGCATCGTGCGCGACTGCCGCGAGGCCGGGCTGGAGGTCGGGCCGCTGTTGGAGCACGGGACGGCCGGGGCGGCCGGCCCCCGGGCGGCGGGGCGGCGCGTACCGGTGACTCCGGGGGCCGCGCCGTTTCGGTCACCGGCGCCGGGATAGCCGTAGCGTCATGAAGGACGACGACGATCACCGCGCGGCGCCCGACCTGACGTGTCCTCCGTGGGTTCTGCGCGAGTACGCCGTGCTCGCCGACGGTGAGCGGGGAGCGGTCCTGGACCCCCGAGGCCGGATCGTCTGGCTGTGCGCCCCGCGCTGGCACGACGACGCGGTCTTCTCCGCGCTCATCGGCGGTGCCGGGCACTTCACCGTGGAGCCGGCCGACCCGTGGCACGTCTGGGGCGGCTACTACGAGGAGGGCACGCTGATCCGGGTGAGCCGGTGGGTGACCTCGGAATGCGTGGTCGAATGCCGCGAGGCCCTGGCGATGCCGGCCCGTACGGACCGGCTGGTGCTGCTGCGCCGGATGCGCGTGGAGCGGGGCGAGGCGCGGCTGCGGCTGGACCTGGACCCGCGGCCGGGGTTCGGGGACGTCCGGATGCGCGACCCGCGGCAGGAGGACGGGATCTGGACGGCCGGGGCGGAAGGGCTGCGGATGCGGCTCGCCGGGGCCCCGGAGGCCGTGTGGCGGGACGGTGCCGGACTGTGCGGCGAGTTCCGGCTGCGCGAGGGCGAGACCCACGACCTGGTGCTGGAACTGGGCACTGGGCGGGAGGCAGGTCCGCTCGACGCCGACGCGCTGTGGCGGGCCACGGAGCGGGAGTGGCGGCGGGCCGTCCCGGACTGCTCGCGGCTGGTCGCGCCGCGCGACGCCCGGCACGCGTACGCCGTGCTGCGCGGGCTGACCAGCGTCTCCGGCGGCATGGTCGCCGCCGCCACCACGTCCCTGCCGGAGCGGGCCAACAGCGGACGCAACTACGACTACCGCTACGCGTGGCTGCGCGACCAGTGCTACGCCGGACTGGCGGTCGCCGCGCACGGCCCGCATCCGCTGGTCGACGACGCCGTGCGCTTCGTCGCCGAACGCGTCCTCGAGGACGGCGACAAGGTCCGGCCCGCCTACACGGTCGACGGGCAGCCGGTCGGCGGGGAGCGCTCCCTGCGGCTGCCGGGCTACCCGGGCGGCACCGACCACGTCGGCAACGACGCGGGCGCCCAGTTCCAGCTCGACACCTTCGGGGAGGCCCTGCAGCTGTTCGCCGCGGCGGCCGAGCACGACCGGCTCACGACGGACGCGGAGCGGGCCGCCGCCGTCGCTGTCGATGTCGTGGAACGGCGGTGGCAGGCACCGGACGCAGGGCTGTGGGAGCTGGAGAACCGGTGGTGGACCCACTCGCGGCTGAGCGTCGTGTGCGGGCTGCGGCGGATGGCGGAGGTCCTGCCCGGGAAGGCGGGGCGCCGCTGCGCCGAGCTCGCCGACGCCGTGCTGGCCGAGACCCGGCGCCGGTGCCTGAACGCCGACGGCCGCTGGCGGCGGGCCGCCGACGACGACGGGCCCGAAGCCGCGCTGCTGGTGCCGATGGCCCGCGGCTGTACGTTCGGGGACGACAACGGGGCCGCCACCCGCGCGTACGTCGAGTCCCGGCTGGCCGAGGACGGTTACCTGTACCGCTTCGAGCATCCGGGCGAGCCGCTCGGTGACGCGGAGGGGGCGTTCCTGCTCTGCGGGTTCACCATGGCGCTCGCGACGCACCGGGTCGGTGACCGGGACGGCGCGTTCCGCTGGTTCGAACGCACCCGGGCCGCGTGCGGACCGTCCGGCCTGTTCGCGGAGGAGTACGACGTGCGCCAGCGGCAGCTGCGCGGCAACCTCCCGCAGGCTTTCGTGCACGCCATGATGCTGGAGTGCGCGGTCCGCCTGGCCGGCGAGTCGGCGCTGCCCTGAGCCTGCGGCGCTCGGCTCGTGCTGCCGGGTGAGGGCCCCGGCTGCTCTGCGCAGCGCACCCGCGGCCGCCGCCTGAGCGCCGGCCGCGAGGGCCGACCGCGAGGGCCGGCGGCCTTCGGCCGACGACCGGCGACCGGCAACCGGCGACCGGCGCTTCGCGACGCGGCGTCCCCTCGGTCGCCCCATCGCTGCCGGTCCCGTCGGCGGACGCCGCGTGCCAGTGGGTCCGGCGGACGCCGCGTCCCAGTGAGTCCGGCGGGCGACCGGCCCGGAAGGCGTCCGTCACCGCCACCCGTCCCCCGTCAGGCCGCCGCTCCGGCCAGACCCCGGTGGATCGGCGCCGCGCCACCCGTCAGGGGCGCGCCGGTCCCGCCGTGCCGCAGTGCGACGATCTCCGCCGCGATGGAGAGCGCGGTCTCCTCGGGTGTGCGGGCGCCCAGGTCCAGGCCGATCGGTGAGCGCAGGCGGGAGAGCTCGCGCTCGGTCACGCCCGCCTCGCGCAGCCTCCGGTTCCGGTCCTCGTGGGTACGGCGCGAGCCCATCGCCCCGACGAACGCGACCGGCAGCCGCAGGGCCTCGGTGAGCAGCGGCACGTCGAACTTGGCGTCGTGGGTGAGGACGCACAGCACCGTGCGTTCGTCGGTCGGGGTGTCGCGCAGGTAGCGGTGCGGCCATTCGACCACGACCTCGTCGGCCTCGGGGAAGCGGGCGGGCGTGGCGAAGACGGGCCGGGCGTCGCACACGGTCACGTGGTGGCCGAGGAACTTCCCGGCCCGCACCAGCGCCGCCGCGAAGTCCACCGCCCCGAAGACGATCATGCGGGGCGGCGGCACCCTGGACTCGACGAGCAGGGTGAGCCCGCCGGGGCAGTGCGAGCCGTCCTCCGAGAGGCCGACCGTGCCGGTCCGGCCGGCGTGCAGCAGCGCACCGGCCTCGGCGACCGCCGTACGGTCCAGGTCCGGGTGGCCGCCGAGACCGCCCTCGTACGAACCGTCGGGACGGACCAGCAGGGCCCGGCCCAGAAGGTCGGACGGGCCCTCGACGACCCGGGCCAGGGCTGCGGTCCCGCCCCGGGCGGCGGTGGACAGCGCCGCCCGGAACACCTCCCGCGAGGACCGCGAGGACGCCCCCGCACCGACCGGCGTGACGAGCACGTCGATGACCCCGCCGCAGGTGAGGCCGACCGCGAAGGCGTCCTCGTCGCTGTAGCCGAAGCGCTCACGCACCGTCTCCCCACTGCTCAGGGCGGCGGCGCACAGCTCGTACACCGCGCCCTCCACGCAGCCGCCGGAGACGGAGCCGATCGCCGTGCCCCCGCTGTCGACGGCGAGGGCGGCGCCGGGCCCGCGCGGCGCGCTGCCGCCGACGGAGACGACGGTGGCGACGGCGAACTCCCGGCCCTCCTCCAGCCAGCCGTTCAGCTCGTCGGCGATGTCAAGCATCCGTCCCGCCCCCGGCGGTGGGCGCCGTGGCCGACAGCACGCGGTCGGGACGGATCGGGAGGCTGCGGTGGCGTACGCCGGTCGCGTGCCGGACGGCGTTGGCGACGGCCGCCGCCGCGCCGACGATGCCGATCTCGCCGACGCCCTTGATGCCGACCGGGTCGTCCGGGTCGTGGTCGTCCACCCAGTCGGCGTCGATGTCGCCCACGTCGGCGTGCGTGGCCACGTGGTAGCCGGCGAGGTCGGGGGCGTACAGGCCACCGGTGGCGCGGTCCCGGACCGCCTCCTCGTGCAGGGCCATGGAGATGCCCCAGATCATGCCGCCGACGAGTTGGTTGCGGGCGGTGAGGGGGTTGACGATGCGGCCCGCCGCGAAGATGCCGAGCATGCGGCGCACCCGCACCTCGCCGGTGGCGGTGTCCACGGCGACCTCGGCGAACTGCGCCCCGTAGGAGTGCCGTTCCTTCTGTGCGAGGGCGCCGAGGGCCGTGGTGGTGTCGGAGCGCACGGTGATGCCCTCAGGGGGGACGGCGGCACCCAGTGCCAGCCGTTCGCGCAGCTCGCGGGCCGCCTCGGTGATCGCCCAGGCCCAGGAGCGGGTGCCCATCGAGCCGCCCGCGATCATCGCCGGTCCGAAGTCGCTGTCGCCGATCCGGACCCGGACCCGCTCGGGCGTGACCTCCAGCGCGTCGGCGGCGACCAGGGTGAGCGCGGTGCGGGCGCCGGTGCCGATGTCGGCGGCGGCGATCCGCACGGTGAAGGTGCCGTCGGCCTCGGCGGTGAGCAGGGCCGTGGAGGGTCCGGCGCCCGCACCGAAGGAGGCCGCGGCCGTGCCGGTGCCCAGCAGCCAGCGTCCGTCGCGCCGGGTGCCGGGACGCGGGTCGCGCTCGGCCCAGCCGAAGCGGCGTGCGCCCTCGCGGAAGCAGGCCGTCAGGTTGCGGCTGCTGAAGGGCAGTCCGGAGACCGGGCCGGTCTCCGGCTCGTTGCGCAGGCGCAATTCGATCGGGTCGATGCCGCCGCGCTCGGCGAGTTCGTCCAGCGCGGACTCGATCGCGAAGGAGCCCGGCGCCTCGCCCGGGGCGCGCATGAAGGTCGGGGACGGCACGTCGAGCCGTACGACGTGGTTGGCGGTGCGGTGGGCGTCGGCGTCGTACATCACCCGGGCGACGCCGGCGCCGGGCTCGACGAACTCGTACACGGTCGAGGTCTGGTTCAGCGAGCGATGCTCCAGGGCGCGCAGCCGGCCGTCGGCGTCGGCGCCGAGCCGGACCCGCTGGGCGGTGGGGCTGCGGTAGCCGGCCAGCGAGAACATCTGACGCCTGGTCATCACCACACGCACCGGGCGCTGCAGGACGGTCGCGGCCATCACGGCGGAGACCTGGTGGGCGCGCAGGCCCTTGCTGCCGAAGCCGCCGCCGATGTGTTCGGAGCGCACCCGCACGGCCGACTCGTCGAGGGAGAACATCTTCGCCAGCTCGCTCTGGACCCAGGTGGTGCCCTGGTTGGAGTCGACGACCTCCAGTCGGCCGCCGTCCCACAGGGCCGTGGCCGCGTGCGGCTCCATCATGCTGTGGTGCTCTTCGGGGGTGCTGTACTCCTCGTCCACGACGACGGCGGACGCGGCGAGCGAGGCCGCCAGGTCGCCCTTCTCGGTCTCGGCGGGCATGTGCCCGTCGGCCGGGTAGGCGCCGGGGTGGTCGGAGGTGAGCGCGGTGTCGTGCGGTTCCTCGTCGTAGGTGACGACGAGGGCCTCGGCGGCCTCCCTGGCCTGCTCCGGCGTCTCGGCGACGACGAGGGCGACCGGCCAGCCGGCGTGCGGCACCCGGTCGTCCTGGAAGACGGCGGCGGTGGGGTCCGGCGGGATGCCCAGCAGGCCGATGTAGTCGGTGTCGACGCGCGGCGCGTTGCCGTGGTGGAGCACGGCGAGTACGCCCGGCATGGCGAGGACGGCGTCGGTGTCGACGGAGCGGACGCGGCCACGGGCGACGGTGGACAGGGTGAGCCAGCCGTGGGCGAGGTCGGCGAAGGGGATCTCGCCGGCATAGCGCGCCGCTCCGGAGACCTTGTCGCGGCCCTCCACGCGGGTGTGCGCGGTGCCGACGGCGCCCTTGACCGTCGCGGTGCCGGTCGTGGCGGTGGTCATCGGGCGGCCTCCTCGGCGAGTTCGGTCAGGACGGCCACCACGAGGTTGCGCATGAGGGTCACCTTGTATCCGTTGTCGGGCAGCGGCTTCGCGGCCGCGAGTTCGGCGTCGGCCGCGGCGGCGAAGGCCGCGCCGTCGGCGGGACCGCCGATCAGCGCCCTCTCGGCCGCGTGCGCGCGCCAGGGCCGGGAGGCGACCGCGCCGAGGGCCAGCCTCGCGTCGCGTACGACGCCGTCCTCGACGTCGAGCGCGGCGGCGACCGAGCCGATGGCGAAGGCGTACGAGGCGCGCTCGCGGACCTTGCGGTAGCGGGAGCGGATGGCGACCGGCGTGGGCGGCAGGACGACGCCGGTGATCAGCGCGCCGGGCGGCAGGGCGGTCTCCCGGTGCGGGGTGTCGCCGACGGGGAGGTAGAGGTCGGCGAGCGGCGACTCGGCGGGTCCGTCGGGAGTTTCGTAGGTGACGACCGCATCGAAGGCGGTGAGGGCGACGCCCATGTCCGAGGGGTGCACGGCCACGCAGTGGTCGGTGGCGCCCAGGATGGCGTGGTTGTGGTGCTCGCCGGTGACGGCGGGGCAACCGCTGCCGGGGGCGCGCTTGTTGCAGGGCTTGCTCACGTCGGTGAAGTAGCCGCAGCGGGTGCGCTGGAGGAGGTTGCCGCCGACGGTGGCCATGTTGCGCAGCTGCCCGGAGGCGCCGGCCAGGACCGCCTGGGTCAGCGCCGGGTAGCGGCGGCGCACGTCGGGGTGGGCGGCGAGGTCGCTGTTGGTGACGGTGGCGCCGATGCGCAGGCCGCCGTCGGAGGTGTCCTCGATTCCGTCCAGGGGGAGTTCACGGACGTCGACGAGCCTGGCGGGGCGTTCGACGCCGGTCTTCATCAGATCGACGAGGTTGGTGCCGCCGCCGAGGTAGCGGGCGTCGGGGTCGGCGGCGAGCAGTGCCACCGCTCCCGTGACGTCGTCGGCGCGCTGGTATCCGAACTCCCTCATGCGGCCGTCTCCTTCGCGCTCGTGACGTCCGTCTCGCCGTACGCCTCGGCCGCGCGGGCGACCGCCTGGACGATGGAGACGTAGGCGCCGCAGCGGCACAGGTTGCCGCTCATCCGCTCGCGGATCTCGTCCGGCGTCAGGGCGGGCGGTCCGGCCTCGGGCCGGACGTCGTCGGTGGCGGCGCTGGGCCAGCCGGCCGCGTGCTCCTCGATGACGGCGATCGCCGAGCAGATCTGGCCGGGGGTGCAGTAGCCGCACTGGTAGCCGTCGAGGTCGAGGAAGGCCTGCTGAACCGGGTGCAGTCGGTCGCCCTCGGCCATGCCCTCGATGGTGGTGATCTCGCGTCCCTCGGCGGCGACGGCGAGGGACAGGCAGGAGACGGTGCGACGTCCGTCGACCAGGACGGTGCAGGCACCGCACTGGCCCTGGTCGCAGCCCTTCTTGGTGCCGGTGAGGTCGAGGCGCTCGCGCAGGGCGTCGAGCAGGGTGGTGCGGTGGTCGACGGTCAGCTGGTGCTTCTCGCCGTTGATGTTCAGGATGACGGCGCTGGACGTCGACGAGGGCGCTGGGGCCATGATCAGCCTTCTTTGGTGTCTGGTGACAGGGAAAACTGGCTGTAGGCGGTGATTTCGTCCATGGGCGGGGGCCACCGGCCGCTCCCGCCGCTAGAGTGGACGGACAACCGGACAACTGTCCGCTCACTGAAAAACGTAACGGACAGCTGTCCGCTTAGCAAGGTCGGGATTCGGCCACGAACCCGGAAGGAGGACGAGTGCCGCCGCAGAAGAAGGACAAGCCGGACACTCCCCTGCGCTCGGACGCCCAGCGCAACCGCGAGCGCATCCTGGAAGTGGCCACGGAGGAACTGACGCACTGCGCGAACGCCCCGTTGAGCGCCATCGCCAAGAAGGCGGGGGTCGGGCAGGGCACCTTCTACCGCAATTTCCCGAACCGCGAGGCGCTCGTCCTGGAGATCTACCGCTACGGGATGCAGCAGGTGGCCGAGGCCGCGCCCGAAATGCTGTGCACCCTGGAGCCCGACCGGGCCCTGCGCGAGTGGATGGACCGCCTCGCCGAGTTCGCCATGACCAAGGCGGGTCTGGCGGACGCGATCCGGCTGGTCACCAGCGCGCCCGGGGCTCCGGAGAAACCGCGGCCCACCCCGCTGGAGGACGCGGCCGAACTCCTGCTCCGTGCCAACGAGGAGGCCGGCACCATCCGGCCCGGCCTGACCCGCGACGACTTCTTCCTCGTCCTGGGCGGTCTGTGGCTGATCGGCCCCGGCGAGGACTGGCAGCCGCGGGTCACCCGGTTCCTGGACTTCGTCATGGACGGGCTGCGGGCGGGAGCGCCCGGCCGGTGACCGCGTCACGCAGGCGGTAGCGGCGTTCGGGCCGGCCGGCCACCCCGTAGCGCAGGGAGACCTCCACACTGCCGACGGTGTGGAAGTACTCCAGGTAGCGGCGGGCACTGACCCGGGAGACGCCGGTCAGCGCCGCGCACTCGCTGGCCGACAGGGTGCCGTCGGCCTCGCGGAGGACGCGTTCGACCAGCTCGGCGGTCTCCACGCTCATGCCCTTGGGCAGGGACTGGACGGATGAGGCGGGCGCCGCCGCCCCGGCGAGGACGCGGTCGACGTCCGCCTGGCTGCGGACCACCGTGCCGAGCAGTCGGCCCCGCTGGACGGCGTAGCGCTCCAGCCGGACCCGCAGGTCCTCGAACTCGAACGGTTTGAGCAGGTAGTCGACGACTCCGTGCCGTACGGCGCCGCGCACCGCGTCCGCCTCCCGGGCCGCGCTGATGACCATGACGTCGCAGTCGTGGCCGGCGGCGCGCAGCTTGGGGATGACGTCGAGGCCGAAGACGTCCGGCAGGTACAGGTCGAGCAGGACGAGGTCGGGGCGCAGCTCGCCGACGGCGGTGATGGCCTGCTCGCCGGTGCCGGCGACCCCGACGACCCGGAAGGGCTCGACGCGCTCGACGAAGGCGCGGTGGACCCGGGCCACCATGAAGTCGTCGTCGACCACGAGCACGCCGATCGCGGAGCCGTGGGTCCGGGAGCCCCCTTTCTCGGACTCGGCGGTCGTGGCGGTCGCGTCGGACGGGCCGCTCGTAGCGGTCATGGTCGTCGCGTCGGCCGAGCCGCTCGTAGCGGTCATGGTGCTGCTCCTTCCGCCACCGCGTCGGTGAGGTGGCTGACGGTCATGCGTGCGGTGAACACGGCCCCCTCGGGCGTGTTTGCCACTGAGATCTCACCGCCGTGACGCTCGCAGACCAGCCGGGTCAGTGCCAGACCGATGCCGCGCTCGCCCTGCCGGGCCGCCTTGGTGGTGAATCCGTGGGAGAAGACCTCGCGGGCCAGTTCGGGCGCCACGCCGGGCCCGGAGTCGCGGACCACGATCTCGACGCTGGCGGCGTCCTGCCTCAGCTCGACCTCGACCCACGCCTCGTCGTCGTCACCGGGCGGCGCGGCGGCGTCCACGGCGTTGTCGACGAGGTTGCCGACCACGGTGGCCACGTCGGCGGCGTCCTCGGGGGCCAGCCGGTCGAGCGCCGTGCGGTCCGAGAGGCGCAGGGCCACCCGGCGCTCGGCCGCGAGGGAGGACTTGGCCGTCAGCAGCGCGGCGACGGCGGTGTCGCGCACCCGGCGGCTGAGGGTGACGTCCAGCGACTGGCGGCGCCGGCTGAGCGCGCGGATGTAGCGCACCACCTCGTCCTGCTCGCCGATCTGGATGAGCCCGGAGATGGTGTGCAGCTGGTTGGCGAACTCGTGGGCCTGGGCGCGCAGCAGCTCGGAGGTGGAGCGGAAGGAGCCGATCTCCCGCTCCAGGCGGGCCAGCTCGGTGCGGTCGCGCAGGGTGGTGACCGAGCCGAGCGGGCGGCCGTCCTTGGTGACGGTCATGCGGTTCATGACCAGGACCCGGCCGTGGCGGACGACGACCTCGTCACGCGGCTCGGCCTCCGGTGTGGCACCGGCGAGGACGTCGCGCAGCCGCCCGTCGATGCCGAGGCCGTCCAGGCTCTGGCCGACGCAGTCGGCGGGCAGGTCGAGCAGGCGCCGGCCCATCTCGTTGACCAGGGTGAGCCGGTGCTGCGGGTCGAGGGCGACCACGCCCTCGGCGATGCCGTACAGCATCGCCTCCCGGTGCTCGGCCAGCCCGGCGATCTCGCGCGGCTCCAGGCCGAGGGTCTGCCGCTTCACGCGCCGGGCGAGCAGCCAGGAGCCGGCCACGCCGAGGCCGCTGGCGATGCCGAGGTAGGCGAGGAGGTAGGAGGAGGCGCCGCTCAGGCGCTGCCACACCGTCGGATCGGCCTCGCCGACCATCACGGTGCCCAGGTGCCGGCCGAGGGTCTGGCGGGTGGCGCCGAGCACCGGGACCTGGGCGACGAGCTCGCGGCTGCCCCGCACCGTCAGCGGCCCCGACCAGCCGCGCCCCGCGGCCGCGCCCTCGCCGCGCGGCAGCCGGCCGCCGATCAGCGTGGGGTCGGTGGAGCTGACGACGCGACCGTCGGCGTCGGCCACCGTGACGGAGGTGACGCCGGACTGGGTCTGCGTGGAGTTGACCAGCGGGGCGAGGGCCTCCTGCGGGACGGGGCGCAGGAGCTGGCTGCGGACCAGCGGCGTGGCGGCGAGCTGTTCGGCGAGGGCGGCGACCCGGCGGCCCTCGACGCGGTTGAAGGTGGCCCTGGACTGGGCGAGCGAGACGCCGGCGACCGCGAGCAGGACCACCACGACGATGGCGAGCTGGAGGACCAGCATCTCGCCCGCGAGGGTCTGACGGCGGAAGGTGGGGGCCACGGCGGACTCGTTCTCGGCTGGTTCTCGGCGGGTTCTCGGCGGGTTCTCGGCTGGCGACGGGGGGGCCGGGGGGGGCCGGCTCGCCATCATGGCGCTCACCTGCGGCGAAGGAAAGGGATGTGCCGTCTTCGCAATGAACCGGCGACCGCAATGAACACAACCTCCCTTGGTTCCGCAAGGAAGACAGGAGGCAGGCGCGCGGGCACCATGTGGCCCACGTCACCCTCCCCCACAGGGCTGCCCCCCCCTACCGCTCTACCCAACCGACAGGTGGTGTCATACGTGCGCCTGCGCACCCCCCTTGCCCTGCTCGGGGCCGCCGTGCTCGTGCTCGCTGGACCGCCGCTGCTCTCCACGGGCAGCGACTCCGAGACCGGCACGCAGATCCCCGGCCTACGCTTCATGGTTCCCAACACGCCCGGCGGCGGTTACGACATCACCGCCCGCACGGCCGCGAAGAACGCCGAGGACGCCGGGCTCACGCACAACATCGAGGTGTTCAACCTGCCCGGCGCGGGCGGCACCGTGGGCCTGAGCCGCCTGGTGAGCGAGCACGGCAACGGCAAGCTCGCCATGTCCATGGGCCTCGGCGTGGTGGGCGCGGTCCGCTCCAACCACGCGCCGAAGACCCTCGCCGACACCACGCCGATCGCGCGGCTCACCGAGGAGCAGGACGTCGTGGTGGTCGCCAAGGACTCGCCGTACAAGACGATCGACGAGCTGATCGGCGCCTGGAAGAAGGACCCGGGCAAGATTCCGGTCGGCGGTGGTTCCTCGCCGGGCGGGCCCGACCACCTCGCGCCGATGCTGATGGCGCAGGCCGCCGGCATCTCCCCCAAGTCGGTCAACTACATCCCCTTCGACGGCGGCGGCGAACTGCTCGCCTCGATCCTCGGCAACAAGGTCGGCTTCGGGGTCTCCGGCGTCGGCGAGTACCTGGACCAGATCAAGGCGGGCGAGCTGAGGGTGCTCGCGGTGACCGGCCCGGAGCGGGTCGACGACCTCAAGGACGCGCCGACCCTCAAGGAGTCCGGCTACGACGTGGACTTCACCAACTGGCGCGGCGTCGTCGCCCCGCCCGGCCTGTCGGAGGCGGAGCGGAACAAGCTGACCCGCCTGTTCGAGGAACTGCACGACTCCCCCGAATGGAAGGAGTCCCTGGAGAAGAACGGCTGGGACGACGCCTTCCTCACGGGTGACGAGTTCGGCACCTTCCTGGAGGCCCAGGACAAGCGCGTGGTGTCGGTACTGAAGGAGCTGGGACTGTGACGACGCCGACCACCGAATCCTCCACGGGGACGGCCTCGGGCCGCCGCTCGTGGCTGCGCGAGCACTCCGAACTCGGCGTGTGCGTCCTGCTTCTGGCCCTCGGAGTGCTGGTCCTGACCGACGCGCTCACCATGGACGTCGACATCACCCAGCGCGGCCCGGTCGGCCCCAAGACCGTACCGGTCGTCGTCGGCATCGGCCTGCTGGTGATCGCCGCACTGCTCGCCGTGGACGTTCTGCGCGGCGGCCGGGGCGAGGCCGAGGGCGGCGAGGACATCGACCTGTCCGAACCGGCCGACTGGCGCACGGTGCTGCTGCTCGCCGGGATCTTCCTGGGCGCGGCCGTGCTGATCGAGCCGGCCGGCTTCCCCGTCGCGGGCGCGCTGCTGTTCTGGGGCGCGGCCTTCGCCCTGGGCAGCCGCCGCGTGGACCGGGACCCGCTGATCGCCGCGGTGCTGTCCCTGATCACCTACGTCGTCTTCGACAAGCTGCTCGGCGTGCCGCTGCCCGGCGGTCCGCTGATGGGAGTGCTCTGACATGAACGCCCTCAACTCCCTCATGGACGGGTTCGGTACGGCGCTGACCCCGGTCAACCTCCTGTGGGCCGCGCTCGGGGTGCTGCTGGGCACGGCCATCGGCGTGCTGCCCGGCATCGGCCCGGCGATGGCGGTGGCGCTGCTGCTGCCGGTGACGTACGGGCTCGATCCGGTCGCCGCGTTCATCATGTTCGCCGGCATCTACTACGGCGCGATGTTCGGCGGTTCCACCACCTCGATCCTGCTCAACACACCGGGCGAGAGCGCCGCCGTGGTCGCGGCCATGGAGGGCAACCCCATGGCCAAGACGGGGCGCGGCGCGCAGGCGCTGGCCGCCGCCGCCATCGGCCACTTCGCGGGCGGCATGATCGGCACGATCCTGCTCGTGGCCCTTGCCCCGACGGTCGCCGACCTGGCCGTGGACATCGGCGCCCCTGACTACTTCGCCATCATGGTGCTGGCGTTCATCGCGGTGACCTCCGTACTGGGTTCCTCGCGTGTCAGAGGCATGGCCTCCCTGCTGATCGGACTGACGATCGGCCTGGTGGGCCTGGACCAGATGACCGGCCAGCAGCGGCTCACCTTCGGCTCGCTGCAACTCGCCGACGGCGTGGACGTGGTGATCGTCGCGGTCGGGCTGTTCGCGATCGGCGAGGCGCTGTGGGTGGCGGCCCACCTGCGGCGCGGGGCGCCGAAGCCGATCCCGGTCGGCCGTCCCTGGCTCGGGCGCGGTGATGTGAAGCGGACCTGGAAGTCGTGGCTGCGCGGCCCGTTCATCGGCTTCCCGTTCGGCGCGATCCCGGCGGGCGGCGCGGAGATACCCACGTTCCTGTCGTACGTCACGGAGAAGCGCCTGTCCAAGCACAAGGACGAGTGGGGCAAGGGCGCCATCGAGGGCGTGGCCGGCCCCGAGTCGGCGGCGTCGGCCTCGGCGGCGGGCACGCTGGTGTCCATGCTGACGCTGGGCCTGCCGACGACGGCGGTGGCGGCGGTCATGCTGGCCGCGTTCCAGCAGTACGGCATCCAGCCGGGACCGCTGCTCTTCGAACGCGAACCCGAGCTGGTGTGGGGCCTGATCGCCTCCCTCTTCGTCGGCATGGTGCTGCTGCTCGCCCTCAACCTGCCGCTGGCGCCGGTGTGGGCCAAGCTGCTGCGCATTCCTCGGCCCTACCTCTACGCGGGGATCATGTTCTTCGCGGCGGTCGGCGCGTACGCGGTCGGCGGCGAGGTCATCGACCTGGTGACCCTGCTGATCATCGGCCTGATCGGCTTCGGCATGCGGCGCTACGGCCTGCCGATCCTGCCGGCCGTGATCGGCGTCATCCTCGGCCCGAACGCCGAGCAGCAGCTGCGCCGGGCCCTGCAGATCAGCGACGGCAGCGTGACGGGTCTGGTCAACACGCCGTTCGCGGTGACGGTGTACGCGGTGATCGTGCTGTTGCTGGCGTGGCCGCTGCTGAAGCGGCTGGTGGTCCGGGGGCGGGCGCGGGACGACGCCTGAGTCACCGGACCGGGAGATCAGGAGCGGTGGGGCCCACGGCCCGGTACGTCGATGCCGTACCGAGCCGTCCTGCGGTAGAGCGTGGCGCGGCTCGTGCCGAGTCGTTCCGCCATCTCCGCGGGCAGGTGCCGCGCGTCACCACGTCGGCCCGGGACGCCGCGCCGCGCTCGACTCCATCGGTAACCTCGTTGGCAGCTACACCGACCTGTGCGAGCTGATGGTGCTCGCGGCGCAGCACCGGGTACGGCTGCACACGGCGGCGTATCCGCTCGACCGGTTCCAGGACGGGTCCGCGGGCGCGCTGTCCTGGTGCCGTGACCGGACGGCTCAGGTCGACCCCTCACAGAAGGCGAACGTCATGATCTTCATTACGGCGAAGTTCCAGGTGCTCCCGGAACACGCGGACCAGTGGCCGGAGATTTCCGGCGAGTTCACCCGGGCGACCCGTGAGGAGCCCGGCTGCCTCTGGTTCGACTGGTCCCGCAGCCTCGACGACCCGTCCGAGTACGTCCTGGTCGAGGCGTTCCGCGACGACGAGGCAGGTGCCGCGCACGTCCAGTCCGCGCACTTCCGGGCCGCGCAGGAGAAGCTGCCGCGCTACCTGGCCCGCACGCCGCGCATCGTGAACACGACGCTCGACCAGGACGGCTGGTCGGAGCTGGGCGAGATGGCGGTGAAGTAGGGCGGCACGGCTCGTCAGCCGAGGAAGCTCAGCCGGACCCGGCGGTCGGGGTTGTCCCTGTTGGTGTCCACCAGGCACACCGACTGCCAGGTCCCCAGCTCCAGCCGGCCGCCGATCACGGGGAGCGTCGCGTGCGGCGGCACGAAGGCGGGCAGGACGTGGTCGCGGCCGTGGCCGGGGCTGCCGTGGCGGTGCTGCCAGCGGTCGTCGGCGGGCAGCAGGGTGTGCAGGGCGGACAGCAGGTCGTCGTCGCTGCCGGCGCCCGTCTCGATGATCGCGATACCGGCGGTGGCGTGCGGCACGAAGACGTTGAGGAGGCCGTCGCGGCCGGCCGCCGCCTCGCGCAGGAAGGACTCGCAGTCGCCCGTGATGTCGGCGACCCGCTCCGTCGGTCCGGTGGCGAGGTTCAGGACCCGGGTGGTGAAGGCAGCGTCTGGCATGCCCCCATCCTGACACCGGGGGAAGACCGGGGCGCGCGATGCGGTTACTTGAAGCGTGAACCACACACGTGAGGTCGAGGTCGTCGTCATCGGGGCCGGTCAGGCGGGTCTCGCCGCGGCCCATCACCTGCGGCGCACCGGCTTCGAGCCGGAGCGCGACTTCGTGGTGCTGGACCACTCCCCCGAGCCGGGCGGCGCCTGGCAGTTCCGCTGGCCGTCGCTGACGTACGGCAAGGTTCACGGGATGCACTCCCTGCCGGGCATGGAACTGACCGGAGCGGACCCGTCGCGGCCGTCCGCCGAGGTGATCGGCGAGTACTTCGCGGCGTACGAGGAGACCTTCGACCTGCGGGTACGACGGCCCGTCGACGTCCGCGCGGTGCGCGAGGGGACGGGCGGGCGGCTGCTCGTCGAGACGTCGGCCGGGACCTGGTCGACGCGGGCGCTGATCAACGCGACCGGCACCTGGGACCGGCCCTTCTGGCCGCGCTACCCGAGGCAGGAGACCTTCCGCGGGCGGCAGCTGCACACCGCGGGGTACGCCGGTCCCGAGGAGTTCGCCGGACAGCACGTGATCGTGGTCGGCGGGGGCGCCTCGGGGACGCAGCACCTGCTGGAGCTGGCCCCGTACGCGGCTGCCACCACTTGGGTGACCAGGCGGCCCCCCGTCTTCCGGGAGGGTCCCTTCGACCAGGAGGCGGGCCGCGCCGCGGTGCGCTCGTGGAGGAACGGGTGCGGCAGGGGCTGCCGCCGAAGAGCGTGGTGTCGGTGACCGGGCTGCCGCTGAACGACGCGATCCGGGCGGGGCTGGAGTCCGGTGTGCTGGACCGCCTGCCCATGTTCGACCGGGTCACCGAGGAGGGCGTGGCATGGGCCGACGGGCGACGGGTGGCCGCCGACGTGATCCTCTGGGCGACCGGGTTCCGGCCCGTCATCGACCATCTGGCGCCGCTGCGGCTGCGCGAGGCGGGCGGCGGGATCCGGGTCGAGGGGACGCGCGCGGTCGCCGACCCGCGCATCCATCTCGTCGGCTACGGGCCGTCCGCCAGCACCATCGGCGCCAACCGGGCGGGCCGCGCGGCCGTACGGGACATCAGGCGGCTGCTGGCCGAGGAGGAGCCGGTCGCCGCGTGACGCCCCGCCGGGTCATGTGTCCTGTGCCTTGCCCGAGGCGCTCTGCCCGAGGCGGTTGAACTCGGCGACGTTGCGCTGGTGTTCCGCGTAGTCGGCGGTGAACCGGGTGTCGCCGGGCTTGACGGTGACGAAGTACAGCCAGTCCCCCGGCGTGGGGTTGATCGCGGCGCGCATCGCGTCCTCGCCCGGGTTGGCGATGGGCGTGGGCGGCAGCCCCATGCGCTGGTACGAGTTGTACGGGCTGTCGATCTTCGTGTCCTTGGTGGTGGTCTTCAGGGTGGAGCGGCCCAGGGCGTAGTTGATGGTGGAGTCCATCTGGAGCGGCATGCCGCGTTCCAGGCGGTTGAAGATCACCCGGGCCACCTTGCCCATGTCCTCCTTGGTGGCGGCCTCGGCCTGCACGATGCTGGCGATGGTGACCGCCTGGTAGACGTTGAGCGCGTTGCGCTGGGCGCCCGCGGCGATGGGTGCGCCGGTGAACTTCTTGTTCGCCGTGTCGACCATGGCCGTCAGCAGCTTCTCGGGGGTCGGTTCCTCACCGAGCGGGTAGGTCGCCGGGAAGAGGTAGCCCTCGGGGTTGCCCCCCGCGTCGTTCGGAAGCTTGAGGTTGGCCTTGGCCAGGGACTTCTTGGTGGTGCCCGCGGGCAGGGCGAGGGTCTTGTCGACGGCCTCGTAGACCTGGGTGGCGCGCCAGCCCTCCGGGATCACGAGGGACGTGGGACGGGACTCTCCCTCGTCGTCCGTCATCAGCAGCGGCACCGCCACGGCGGTACCGGCCACGATGGCGCCGGTCGCGATCAGGGCGATGCGGCCCCGGCGCGTCAGTCGGATCGTTCTCCTGGTGCCTCTCGCGCTGCGCGGCGGTGTGTTCGTCTGCATGCGGGCACGGTAACCCCGATAAGCGGACAAACCTGGCATATCGTCATCTTGTCGGCTCCAGTCGGGCGTCCCTTCTGACCAGGGCGGCGTACCGTCCGTCCCGCTCCAGCAGCTCCTCGTGCGTGCCCTGCTCCGCCAGGCGCCCGGAGTGGAGGACCACGATGCGGTCGGCGTCCCGGACGGTGGACAGGCGGTGCGCGATGGTGATCGTGGTCCGGTCGGCCGACAGAGCGTCGATGGCGGCCTGCACGGCGGCCTCGGTGCGGGTGTCCAGGGCGCTGGTCGCCTCGTCGAGGACGAGGACGGGCGGGTCGCGCAGGATGGTGCGGGCGATGGCCAGGCGCTGCTTTTCGCCGCCGGAGAACCGGTGGCCGCGTTCGCCGACGACCGTGTCGTAGCCGTCGGGCAGGGCGGCGATGTGGTCGTGGATCTGCGCCGCCCGTGCCGCCTCCTCCAGCTCCGCGTCGGTGGCGTCCGGTTTGGCGAAGCGCAGGTTCTCGGCGACTGAGGCGTGGAAGAGGTACGTCTCCTGCGAGACGACGCCGACCGCGCGGGCGAGGGTGTCGAAGTCGAGGTCGCGCACGTCGACTCCGTCGAGGGTGACCCGGCCGCCGGTCACGTCGTACAGTCTCGGCACCAGGTGGCCGAGCGTGGACTTGCCGGCGCCGGTCGGTCCGACGACGGCGAGGCTGCTGCCGGCGGGCACGGTGACGTCGATGCCTCCGAGGACCGGGCGGCCCTTGCCGTCGTATCGGAACTCGACCTCCTCGAAGCGGACCTCGCCCTTGACGCGGTCGAGGTGGACGGGGTCCTCCCGCTCGGTGATGTCGACGGGCAGGTCGAGGTACTCGAAGATGCGCTGGAAGAGCGCGAGCGAGGTCTGGATCTGGACGCCGGTCGACAGCAGGCTCACGGCCGGGCGGAACAGGCCCTGCTGGAGCGAGACGAAGGCGACGATCGTGCCGAGGGAGACGTCGGGGCCGCCGAGCTGGAGGGCGATGCCCGCGGTCCAGTAGATGACGGCCGGCATGGCGGCCATGACGATCGTGATGACGGCCATCCGCCAGCGGCCCGCCATGTTCGACCGCACCTCCAGGTCGACCAGTCCCTCGGACTCGTCGGCGAAGGCGCGGCTCAGCGAGTCGGAGCGGCCCATGGTGCGGCCGAGCAGGATGCCGCTGACGGAGAGCGACTCGGTGACCGTGGCGGCCATCGCGGCCATCTGCTTCTGCCGCTGGGTGGTGATCTTCCTGCGTTCCCTGCCGACGCGGCGGCTGATCCACACGAAGACGGGGAGCAGGAGAAGCGAGACGACGGTCAGGCGCCAGTCGAGCACCACCATGGCGACGATCGTGGCGACCACGCTGGTGAGGTTGGAGACCAGGGAGGTCGCCGTGGAGGTGACGGTGGCCTGCATGCCGCCGATGTCGTTGGCGATGCGGGACTGGACCTCGCCGGTGCGGGTGCGGGTGAAGAAGGCGAGGGACATCTGCTGGAGGCGGCCGTAGACGGCGGTGCGCAGGTCGTGCATGACCCGTTGGCCCACGGTCGTGGAGATCAGCGTCTGGAGCACGCCGAAGACGCTGGTGAGAACGGCGCCGAGGATCATGCCGAGGGCCAGCAGACTCAGCAGGCCGGTGCGCCCCTCGGGGATCGCGACGTCGAGGATCTCCTTCAGCAGGAAGGGGGTGGCGACCGAGACGAGCGACGCGGCGCCGACGAGCAGTCCGACGACCGCGAGGCGGCCGCGATAGGGGCGGAACAGTCTCAGGATGCGGCGCGTCTGCCTGGGCTGTTCCTTCGCGTCGGCGGGCGCCTGCCAGGCGGGTTCGCGATCGGGGTGCATGGGCTCCTACGGAGGTCGGGTGAGGGCGGCGGGGAGGCGCCGACATTACGGACCATAGCTCATTGTTACCTATACTCACAATG
Organism: Streptomyces sp. AC602_WCS936; assembly: GCF_019049125.1. Lineage (NCBI taxonomy): Bacteria > Bacillati > Actinomycetota > Actinomycetes > Kitasatosporales > Streptomycetaceae > Streptomyces > Streptomyces sp. AC602_WCS936. The sequence goes on from NZ_JAGMUF010000054.1 coordinate 290,084, forward strand.
AACATTGTCCTGATATTGTTCCCACATGACCGCCCCCGATCCCGACGGCCTGCTCGCCGAGCAGCTGCTGCGCCTCACCCGCCGGGTGCAGCGCATCCAGAAGCGCCACCTCGAGCACCGCGGCCTCGGCATCACACCGGCCCAGTCCCGGCTGCTGCGCACCCTGGCGCACTACGGCTCGCCGCCCCGCATGGCCGATCTCGCCGAGCGCCTGGAGGTCGTGCCCCGTGCGGTGACGACGCTGGTCGACGGGCTGGAGGCGGGCGGGAAGGTACGCCGCGTCCCGGACCCCGGCAACCGACGGGTGATCCGGATCGAGCTCACCGACGACGGGCGCGCGGCCCTGCGCGAACTGCACGCCGGGCGCCGCGCGGCCGCGGAGGAGATCCTCGCCCCGCTGACGGGCGATCAGCGCACGGTGCTGGGCGGGCTCCTGGGCACGCTCATCGACGGCCCGCCCTCGGGGACGGATCACCGGGGAGCGTGACGGCAGGGCATCGATCAGGCTTCGAGGTGCGCCCTGTCGCCCATGACGACCACCGGGTTCAGGTCCGGGTCGAGCGTGCGCAGCAGGTACTCCATCCCCGCCTTGGGCAGGCTGACGCAGGCCGACGTGCCGCTGCCGTGGTCCATGTGCAGCCAGATGCTCCCGCCCCTGGACGCTCCCTCGGGGCGGGTCGGGTCGTTCGGCGGGGTGCCCTTGACCCGGTTGTAGTCGATGGCGATCACGTAGTCGAAGTCGTGCCAGTACGCCTTGTCCCACCACCGCGGTGCCGCGAAGGCGTCGGAACGGGTGTACGGGAGCCCGGCGCCGGGAGCCGGGTCCGGATCCGGGAGGACGCCGCCCGCGTCGCTGAGGGTGAACACGCCGACGGGGCTGCGCTTGTCGTTCTCGTGGTGGTCGGTCGTCCATCCCTTCTTTCCGTTGTGCGCCGCCCAACCGCGGGCGCGGTGCCAGGCGGAGCCCTGCTTCGTGTACAGCACGACCGTGGCGTCGGCGGAGTGCCTGCCCTCGCCGTACACCGCCACGACCTGGCGGGAGTCGGCGGGTATGCGCCGCTGGAGCCGGTCGCCGACGCCCGGGATCCGCGTCGGGTCGGCGGTGATGCCGCCGCTGCGGCTCGCGGAGGGGCGTCCGCCCGCCGAGTCCCCCGGTGCGGGGCCGGACGGGCCGCCGCAGGCGGGCACCGCCGTCAGGAGGACACCGAGGGCCGCTGTCGCGACCGCCGTTCGCCGTGCGGCACCACTGAGCATCCGTCCATGGTCGCACCCGTGACGACCCGGCCGGGAAGGCGGTCGGCGGGCGGTAGCCGGATTCGTACCCAGCCGCGGAAAACCGCTTGATTTTGGGCACGTCGCGACGCGAACCTTTCACGGTTTGCAGCTTCTTCATGCCGTGGTCAACGGCACCCCCTGACACGAGCCACTGGGACGTCATGCAGATCCAAGACCTTCCGTTTCCCGACCCGGGCGTGCCCGACGCACGCTCCGGGCCCCGATTCCTGTGGTGGCTTTTCCGGAACCAGCTGGGTGGACAACTCAAGTCGCTGGCCTGGGGCCTGCTGCACTTCGCCTCCGTCTCCGCCCTGCCGTTCTGCGTCGGTCTCGCCATCCAGGCCGTCGTCGACCGCTCCGGCACCGGACTGGCCCTCGCCGGTGGCCTGATGGCACTGTGCTGCGTCGGCAACGCGCTCGGCGACACCTTCCTGCACCGTGCCGCCGTCACCAACTGGATCACCGCGGCGGCCCGCGTCCAGCAACTGCTGGCCCGCAAGACCGCCCTGCTGGGCTCGGCCCTGACCCGTCGGGTCGCGGCCGGAGAGGTCGTGGCCGTCTCCACCGGGGACGTCGAGAAGATCGGCTGGTTCGTGGAGGCCGTCTCCCGTTTCACGGCGGCCGCCCTGACCATCGTGCTGGTCTGCGTGGCCCTCGTCGTCTACGAGCCGGCCCTCGGCGTCGTCGTGATCCTTGGCCTGCCGGTGCTGGCCATCGCGGTGCTGCCCCTCCTCCCCCGGGCCACCCGGCGGGCCGACGTCCAGCGCGAGAAGGCGGGCCGGGCCACCGAACTCGCCTCGGACACCGTCGCCGGGCTGCGGGTGCTGCGCGGCATCGGCGGCGAGGAACTCTTCCTCGACCGATACCGCGACGCCTCCCAGGAGGTGCGCCACGCCGCCGTGCGCAGCGCCCGCATGTGGGCCCTGATCTCCGGAATCCAGGTGCTGCTGCCCGGACTGCTGCTGATCGCGGTGGTCTGGCACGGCGTCCACCTGGCCCGCGAGGGCCGCATCGGCGTCGGCGAACTCGTCACCGTCTACAGCTCCGTCATGATCCTCACCTACCCGCTGCGGCACTTCGAGGAGATCGCCATGGCGTACTCCTTCTCCCGGCCCTCCGCCAAGCGGGCGGCACGGGTGCTGGCCCTGGAGCGGGCCACCGACACGGCCGGATCGCGCGCCGCCGAGGTCCCGACCGGGGACCTGTACGACCCCGACACCGGGCTCCTCGCCCCGGCCGGCCGCCTCACCGCCGTGGTGTGCGGCGACCCGGACGCGGCCGGGCGCCTGGCGGAACGGCTCGGCGGGCACCCCTCTCAGGAGGGCACCTCCGCCCTGCTGGGCGGAGTGCCGCTCGACGAACTGCCGCTGGAGTCCGCGCGCACCGCCGTCCTGGTCCAGGACAAGGACCCGGTCCTGCTCTCCGGCACACTGCGCGAACTGCTCGACGTGCCCGCCTCCGGCAAGGTCGGCGCCGAGGACGCGCTGGCCGCGGCCGAGTGCGGCGACGTGCTGGCGGCGCTGACGCAGGGTTCGCTCGGCGCGGACGACCCGATGGACGCCCGCATCACCGAACGGGCCCGCTCCCTGTCGGGCGGGCAGCGCCAGCGGCTCGCTCTGGCCCGGTCCCTGATCACGGACCCGGAGGCACTGGTGCTGGACGAACCTACCTCCGCCGTGGACTCGCACACCGAGGCACGGATCGCGGAGGGCGTGCGTTCCCTGCGCACCGGACGCACCACCGTGGTCTTCACCTCGTCGCCCCTGCTGCTCGACCGCGCGGACCGCATCGTGTTCCTGCACGACGGGAAGGTCGCCGCGACCGGCGCCCACCGGGACCTGCTGCACAGCGAGCCCCGGTACCGGGCCGTGGTGACCCGCGAGACCGACGAGGAGACCGCGGCACACCGGGATGCGAGCCCGGCCGGAGGCGGACCGGCGGAGACCGCCGGCCGCGACGGGCAGTCCCTGGACGGCGGACAGGCCTCGGACCGCGACAGAGCCCTGGACGGCGACGTCCTCGGCGACGACGACGTACTGCACCGACTGGAAGAGATCGAGGAGACGGCATGATCGGCGTCGCGCCGCCGTCGTACGACCCGGCGGCCCCGACGACGGCGAGTACCCTGCCCGTCGGCGCGCCCACGACCGTACGCGCCTACGCCGGGGAGCTGCTGCGCCGGCACCGCCGCGCGTTCGTCTTCCTGGTCACCGTCAACACCGTCGCGGTGATCGCCTCGATGGCGGGCCCCTACCTGCTGGGCGGGCTCGTCGAACGGGTGTCGGACGGCGCCCGCGAACTGCACCTCGGTGTGACGGCCACCTTCTTCGTCCTGGCGCTCGTCGTGCAGGCCGTGTTCGTCCGGGAGGTGCGGCTGCGCGGAGCCGTTCTCGGGGAGCGGATGCTGGCCGATCTGCGCGAGGACTTCCTGGTGCGCTCGGTCGGGCTCCCGCCCGGCGTCCTGGAGCGGGCCGGCACCGGTGACCTGCTCTCCCGGATCACGACGGACATCGACCGGCTCGCCAACGCCATGCGCGAGGCCGTGCCCCAGCTCGCGATCGGGGCTGTGTGGGTGGTGCTGCTGCTCGGCGGGCTCGTCGTCACGGCCCCGCCGCTGGCGCCCGCCGTCCTGCTCGCGGTGCCGCTGCTGGTGATCGGGTGCCGCTGGTACTTCCGGCGGGCTCCCTCCGCCTACCGCTCGGAGGCCGCCGGGTACGCCGCCGTGGCCGCCGCGCTCGCGGAGACCGTGGACGCCGGGCACACCGTCGAGTCCCACCGGCTGGACGCCCGCCGCATCCAGCTGTCGGAGCGCCGGATCAAGGAGTGGACGGCCTGGGAGCGCTACACGCTGTGGCTGCGCTCGGTGCTCTTCCCGGTCATCAACGTCACCCATGTGACCGTGCTCGCCTCCGTTCTGCTGATCGGCGGTGTGTTCGTCCTCCAGGGCTGGATCGGGGTCGGTCAGCTGACCACGGCGGCACTGATCGCGCAGATGCTCGTCGACCCGGTCGGCATCATCCTGCGCTGGTACGACGAGCTCCAGGTGGCCCAGGTGTCCCTGGCCCGGCTGGTCGGCGTCCGGGACATCGAGCCGGACGCCGGTGACGCCTCGCTGGCCCCCGCCGGCCGGCACGTGCACGCCGACCGCGTGCACTTCGGCTACGTCGAGGGCGTGGACGTCCTGCGCAAGGTGTCGCTCGAGGTGGCCCCCGGCACGAGGCTCGCGCTGGTCGGCCCCTCCGGGGCGGGCAAGTCGACGCTGGGCCGGCTGCTGGCCGGCATCTACGGCCCCCGCGACGGCCGGATCACCCTGGGCGACGCCGAACTGTCCCGGATGACCGCCGAACGCGTCCGCTCCCACGTCGCCCTCGTCAACCAGGAGCACCACGTCTTCGTGGGCTCCCTGCGCGACAACCTCCGGCTCGCCCGGGCCGGCGCCACCGACGCCGAGCTGTGGGCGGCGCTGGGCGCGGTCGACGCGGACGACTGGTCCCAGGCGCTCGACGAGGGCCTGGACACCGAGGTCGGCTCGGGCGGGCTCGGGCTCACCCCGGCCCAGGCCCAGCAGATCGCGCTGGCCCGCCTGGTGCTGGCCGACCCGCACACGCTCGTGCTGGACGAGGCGACGTCGCTGCTCGACCCGCGTGCGGCCCGTCATCTCGAACGGTCCCTGGCCCGGGTCCTGGACGGCCGCACGGTGATCGCGATCGCCCACCGTCTGCACACCGCCCATGACGCGGACGTCATCGCCGTCGTCGAGAACGGCCGGATCAGCGAGCTGGGCAGCCACGACGAACTGGTCGCGGCGGACGGCGCGTACGCGGCGCTGTGGCGGTCGTGGCACGGGTGAGCCCGCGCCTTCGGCCGCCAGGCCCAAGCCGGGGCGGGCTCCGTCACGTACCGCGCCGCCGGGCGCCGGGTGGGACGCGCTCCCGCCGCGTACCGCGCCGTCGCGCGCCGGGTGGGCAACGCTCCCGCCGCAGCGTTCCGCGCCGGCCAGGCGGGGCGGCGCCTTGGGGGGCGATTGCCGCCGTAAGCCGCGCCGCCCGGCGATTCCCACCGCGCCTTCGCGGGGCCGGCAACGGCCATACGGGGGAGGCGGGCGGGGCCGGCACCTGGCGGAAGTGGCCGTACGGGGGGCGGGCGGGGCCGGCACCTGGGGGAGCCGGGGGTTCCGGCCCCGGCCGATCCGGCGAGGGCATGGGTGCCGGGGCCCGGTCGACTGCCGTGCCGTTGCGCGGTCCCGAACGGGAGTGGAAGGCTGGGAGAAGGCACCGGCTCGGGGTGGCCCCGGGAACCGTGCGGTTCCGCGAGGGGTGACGCCTGTGCCCCGTGCAGCGGCGGCCCGCCGCGGACCACGGCGAGAAGGGCCTCGGCCCCACCCCCTGGAGGTACCCGTGAACAGCGTCGGTGGATGGGGAGACGACGTCTACCAGCCCGACGGGTCCGAGCAGCGCGAGGACACCGGGCTGCTCGACGGCGAGGACACCCTCGAGTACGACGGGGTGGACGATCCCCTCGATCGCGGCTGGTCCCCACCCGAACGCCCCTGGGCGGTGGAGCACACCGGAGTGACGGCCGCCGAACGCCACCGGGGCGAAACGCTGGAGCAGCGGCTCTCCGAGGAACGGCCGGACGTGCTCCCGCCCGACGGCGACGGACTGGGCGATTCCGACGGCACCGACGGGGAACTGCTGGACAACGAGGTCGGCACGGATCGTTCCGGCCGGCTCGTGGCACCCGACGAGGGGACGCACGAGGACGAGGAGCCGGCCCTGGTCGCCACGGACGTGGGCATCGACGGCGCCGCCGCCTCCGCCGAGGAGGCCGCGATGCACGTCGTCGACCAGGACTCCCTGCCCGGCTGACGTCCCCCGCGACGGTGCCGCTGTCGCGTCCATTCATCCGCGCCGCACCAGGAGCAGCCATGCAGCAGGACAAACACCCCGAGTACCGGCCCGTCGTCTTCCGTGACCGCAGCGCCGGATACGCCTTCCTCACCCGTTCCACCGCCACCAGCGACCAGACGATCGCGTGGGACGACGGCGAGACGTACCCGGTGGTGGACGTGGAGATCTCCTCCGAGAGCCACCCCTTCTACACGGGCAAGGCCCGGACGGTGGACTCCGAAGGGCGCGTCGCGCGCTTCGAGCGACGCTACGGCGGGGGCGAGGGACGGGGCGCCGGCGAGACTGGCTGAACGGTCCGGGCCACCGGGTCCGCGCCCCGGCGGCCGGGGTCGCGTATCGCTCAGATGAAGTTGAGCGCCGCCGCGCCGCCCACTCCGCCGAGCAGCATGAACGCCGGCATGAGCACCTTCAGCTCGACCCAGCTGCCCGCCCGGAACCGCATGGCCTTCGGCGGGCCGATGGGGTACCAGCGCTTGCGGCCGACGGGTATCGGCCAGAGTATGGGGCAGCCCGAGACGGTCAGCGCGTCCCCGATGTCGTGCACCAGCGCGCCGAGCACGATCGGCAGCCCCAGCCACAGGTACTCCTGGCCAGGTGCGGTGAACAGCCAGTCGGAGCCGCCGTCCGGCTTGTCCAGTATTCCGGCGAGGATCCACGCGCTCGTCCCTGCCAGCAGCCAGACCAGCACGTCGCTGCTGGAGCCGCGGGTCGCTCGCCAGAGCAGGCCCTCGATGGCGAGCACCATGTGCACGAAGAGGATGGCCAGCACTGCCCAGCGGCCACCCGTGATGGCCAGCACCGAGGTGCCCCCGCCGATCAGGACCGCCCACAGCCAGGTGTGGGTCAGCGTGCGGTGCCCGCCGGAGCGGCGTGGGTCGCCCTGTTTCTTCGTGGCCTTGTAGACGGCGTAGGACAGCTTGTCGACGATCTCGCACAGTCCTCGTGAGACCGGCCCGAAGGCCCGGGAGATGGTGGCTGCCTTGTGGTCGAGGTCGGGGGCGAGCGCCGCTCCGGCACAGATCAGCGCTCCGGCGAGCAGGACCGGCCAGGGCATCGGGTGCCCCGCCGCGGCGGTCGCCGCTCCGACGCCGAGCCACGCGGCGGCGCCCGACAGTGAGTGTGCTGGTCCCATCATCGCCGTTGCCCGCCCCATTCCTCGTGTGCCGCTGTGCAGTTGTGCCGGTGCGCCGAAGGCTCGTCGGCGACCCAGCGTAGCGTTCGTGATCTTCACGCGGACAGCCGATTCCCCCATCGCGGCCGAGGCCAGGCAAGATGGGGGCGTGACCCTCATCGATCAGCTGCCGCGGACCGCCGACCCCGATGCCCTGTACGAAGCCTTCGAGGCGTGGTCCCAGGAACGCGGTATCACGCTCTACCCTCATCAGGAGGAGGCGCTGATCGAGGTGGTCTCCGGCGCGAACGTGATCGTGTCGACGCCCACCGGCTCCGGCAAGAGCATGATCGCCGCGGGCGCCCACTTCGCCGCGCTGGCCCGTGACGAGGTGACCTTCTACACGGCGCCGATCAAGGCGTTGGTGTCGGAGAAGTTCTTCGAGCTGTGCAAGCTCTTCGGCACCGAGAACGTCGGCATGCTGACCGGCGACGCCTCCGTGAACGCCGACGCGCCGGTCATCTGCTGCACCGCCGAGGTCCTGGCGTCGATCGCGCTGCGCGACGGCAAGCACGCGGACATCGGCCAGGTCGTCATGGACGAGTTCCACTTCTACGCGGAACCCGACCGCGGCTGGGCCTGGCAGATCCCCTTGCTGGAGCTTCCGCAGGCCCAGTTCGTCCTGATGTCGGCCACCCTCGGTGACGTCTCCTTCTTCGAGCAGGACCTCGCGCGCCGCACCGGCCGTCCCACGGCGGTGGTCCGCTCGGCCACCCGGCCCGTGCCGCTCTCCTACGAGTACCGCTACACGCCGCTCACCGAAACGCTCACCGACCTGCTGGAGGCCCGGCAGGCACCCGTCTACATCGTGCACTTCACGCAGGCGCAGGCCGTGGAGCGGGCGCAGGCACTGATGAGCATCAACATGTGCTCGCGTGAGGAGAAGGAGCGGATCGCCGAGCTGATCGGCAACTTCCGCTTCACCACCAAGTTCGGCCGCAACCTCTCCCGTTACGTCCGGCACGGCATCGGTGTGCACCACGCCGGCATGCTGCCCAAGTACCGGCGGCTGGTGGAGAAGCTGGCGCAGGCCGGTCTGCTGAAGGTGATCTGCGGTACGGACACGCTCGGCGTGGGCGTCAACGTGCCCATCCGCACGGTCCTGTTCACGGCCCTGACCAAGTACGACGGCACCCGGGTGCGCACGCTGCGGGCCCGCGAGTTCCACCAGATCGCCGGCCGGGCCGGGCGGGCGGGCTTCGACACCGAAGGCTTCGTCGTCGCCCAGGCGCCCGAGCACGTCGTCGAGAACGAGAAGGCGCTCGCCAAGGCCGGTGACGACCCCAAGAAGCGCCGGAAGGTCGTCCGCAAGAAGGCGCCCGAGGGCTTCGTCGCCTGGTCGGAGAACACGTTCGAGAAGCTCATCGCTTCCGAGCCCGAGCCGCTGACCTCCCGGTTCCGGGTGACGCACACCATGCTGCTGGCCGTGATCGCCAGGCCCGGGAACGCCTTCGCGGCCATGCGGCACCTGCTGGAGGACAACCACGAGCCGCGCAAGCAGCAGCTGCGGCACATCCGCCGGGCGATCGCCATCTACCGGTCGCTGCTGGACGGCGGCATCGTCGAGAAGCTCGACGCGCCGGACGCCGAGGGACGCATCGTCCGTCTCACGGTGGACCTCCAGCAGGACTTCGCCCTGAACCAGCCGCTGTCCACCTTCGCTCTGGCCGCGTTCGAGCTGCTGGACCCGGAGTCGCCGTCGTACGCGCTGGACATGGTCTCCGTCGTGGAGTCCACGCTGGACGATCCGCGGCAGATCCTTGCCGCCCAGCAGAACAAGGCGCGTGGCGAGGCCGTGGCCGCGATGAAGGCCGACGGCGTCGAGTACGAGGAGCGCATGGAGCGCCTCCAGGACATCACGTACCCGAAGCCCCTGGAGGAACTGCTCTTCCACGCCTACGACACCTACCGCAGGAGCCACCCCTGGGTCGGTGACCACCCGCTGTCGCCGAAGTCGGTCATCCGGGACATGTACGAGCGGGCACTGACCTTCACGGAGCTGGTCTCCCACTACGAACTGGCCCGCACCGAGGGCATCGTGCTGCGCTACCTCGCGAGCGCCTTCAAGGCCCTAGACCACACGGTCCCCGACGACCTGAAGTCCGAGGACCTGCAGGACCTGATCGAGTGGCTCGGCGAGATGGTGCGCCAGGTCGACTCCAGCCTGCTGGACGAGTGGGAGCAGCTGGCCAACCCGGAGGTGATGACCGCCGAGGAGGCGCAGGAGAAGGCCGACCAGGTACGGCCGGTCACCGCCAACGCGCGCGCCTTCCGCGTCCTGGTCCGCAACGCCATGTTCCGCCGGGTCGAGCTCGCCGCCCTCGACCAGGTCGGGGAACTCGGCGAGATGGACGGCGAGGCCGGCTGGAACGCCGACGCGTGGGGCGAGGCCATGGACGCGTACTGGGACGAGTACGACGACCTGGGCACCGGCCCCGACGCACGCGGACCCAAGCTGCTGATCATCGAGGAGGAGCCGCAGAACGGCCTGTGGCGCGTGCGGCAGATCTTCGACGACCCGAACGACGACCACGACTGGGGCATCGGTGCCGAGGTCGACCTCACGGCCTCCGACGCGGAGGGCCGGGCGGTCGTCCGCGTCACCGATGTCGGCCAGCTGTGAGCACAGGAGAATCCCACCCATGACGAATCCGGCCGAGAGCCTCGTCGCCCTGCTCGACCTGGAGCAGATCGAAGTCAACATCTTCCGCGGCCGCAGCCCCGAGGAGTCGCTGCAGCGGGTCTTCGGCGGCCAGGTGGCCGGCCAGGCGCTGGTCGCCGCCGGCCGCACCACGGAGGGCGACCGCCCGGTGCACTCGCTGCACGCGTACTTCCTGCGCCCGGGACGCCCGGGTGTGCCGATCGTGTACCAGGTCGAACGGGACCGGGACGGGCGGTCGTTCACGACCCGCCGGGTCACCGCGGTGCAGCAGGGCCGCACGATCTTCACGCTCACCGCCTCCTTTCACAAGCCTGAGCAGGGGAGTTTCGAGCACCAGCTGCCGCCGGCCCGCAAGGTCCCGGACCCCGAGTCCCTGCCGAAGGTCGCCGACGAGGTGCGGGAGCACCTGGGCGCGCTGCCCGAGCAGTTCGAGCGGATGGCCCGCCGCCAGCCCTTCGACATCCGTTACGTGGACCGGCTGCGCTGGAGTGCCGAGGACGTCGAGGACGCCGAGCCCCGCAGCGCCGTGTGGATGCGCGCGGTCGGACCGCTCGGTGACGACCCGCTCGTGCACACCTGCGCCCTGACCTACGCCAGCGACATGACGCTGCTGGACGCGGTGCGCATCCCGGTGGAACCGCTGTGGGGCCCGCGAGGCTTCGACATGGCGTCGCTGGACCACGCCATGTGGTTCCACCGGCCGTTCCGCGCGGACGAGTGGTTCCTGTACGACCAGGAGTCACCGATCGCAACCGGCGGCCGGGGGCTGGCACGGGGGCGGATCTACGACAGGGAGGGGCGGATGCTGGTGTCCGTCGTCCAGGAAGGGCTGTTCCGGGCCCTGAAGTAGGGCGTCGGTCAGGGGTCTTTGCGCCACAGCCGGCCGAGCAGGCCGCGGAACCGTCCGGCTTCCTCCGCCCCGCGCCGTGGTGCTTCCCGGCCGGGCGGGGAAGGCGTGGAGAGGGCGGCCGGGCGTGGCGCTGGAAGGTACCGCCGTGCCGCCTCCATCTCGCCCGCCAGGTTCGTGCGGAGCCAGTCGATCTCGTCGGGGTCCGTCGCGGTCATGATCTCTTCGGCGAGCGTCGCGGCCGGGGAGCCGGGTGATCCGTGGGCCGGCGGCTGTCGGCGCAGCCGGTTGAGCCGAGAACGCTCGTAGGGATCTCGGACGGCCTGCGACACCTCGACCGGGTCCAGCAGCGACGCGACCGCCGCGGCCCGGGCCCACGGGTCGCCGGCTTGGCGGAGGAGGAATCCAAGGTGCCGTCCCCGCCAGTTGCGGGGGCGCAGGTCCAGGCCTTCCGTCAGTTGGTCGCGCAGTCCCTCGGGCGTACGGCCCTTCATCAGTGCGGTATTCTGCCCGTCTTCCGCGAACTGCCGTAGTTCGTCGACCAGATAGAGCCAGACGACGGCGCGGTAGCGGTTGACGTAGAAACGCACGGGCACCAGGAGGCCCAGACGTGCGAGGCGGGTGAAGCGGGCCCTGGTCACTGCCATGAGGGCCGCGCCTTCCGTGGTCCCGACGGTCCGGACCCGGTCCCGCAGCGCCTGCAGGAAACCCTCCGTCGCTCGGACCCGCTCGATCTCTTCGCGGGCGATGCGCCGGCCGCCCCCCGCGTCGTCGCAGGCGCCGGGTACGGTGCGGATGCGGCCGAGGTGCACGGCCAGGTCGAACTCGCTGCGTTTGAGACAGAGTTCCCTCGCGGCGTGGCCGGGCGCGAGGGTGGTCTCGCGGGTCGTGCCGACGCGTCGGCCGGTGGTCGTGGGCTGGTGTGTGAGAGTGCTGCCGGACATGTTCGTCTCCCCCGTGGAGTGTGCGGCAGGGCGCCGGTCCGCGCCCGCCTGACACAGAACGGTAGCGGCAGCCGCGATCTCCGTGGCAGGCCTGTGGAAAACTCCGCAGCCGGCCGGGCGGGAGTATGGAATGCCCAGGTCAGAGCTCTGTTGGTGATATCCGTCCCGGCTGCCTCGCATCGACGTCGAGGTGCTCGCCCACCCGGTTCACGAGCAGTGTCATCTCGTAGGCGATCTGCCCGATGTCGGCCTCCGCGCCGCTGAGGACGCACAGGCAGCTGCCCGTGCCCGCCGCGGTGACGAACAGGACTGCGTCGTCGAACTCGACCATCGTCTGCCGTACCTGCCCCGCGCCGAAGTGACGCCCCGACCCCTTGGCCAGACTGTGCAGTCCGGAGGAGACGGCGGCCAGGTGCTCGGCGTCCTCGCGCCGCAGTCCCGTACTGGCTCCGGTCACCAGCCCGTCGTTGGACAGGACCAACGCGTGCCGGACGTCTTCGACGCGCTCGGTCAGGTCGTCCAGCAGCCAGCCGAGTCCCTGATTCTGCGCCATGATCCGATCTCCCCGTGTCGTCCCCGTGTGCGTGCGTCTCCCCCGTGCCGGAGGGTCTGCCCGCCAGCCTTCACCACGGCCGTGCTCCGGGCAAGGAGGATGTGGGCATGGCACAGAAGATGACCGATGAGGAATGGCGGGCGTTCGTCTCGGACGGCACCCGCACCGGCAAGCTCTCGACCGTCCGGGCGGACGGCAGCCCGCACGTGGCACCGGTCTGGTTCCTGCTCGACGGGGACGACGTGGTGTTCAACACCGGCAAGGACACCGTGAAGGGACGCAATCTGGTCCGTGACGGCCGGGTCGCCCTGTGCGTGGACGACGACCGGCCTCCTTTCGACTTCGTCGTGCTGCAGGGCCGCGCGCGGATCTCGGAGGACCTCGGCGAACTCCGGCACTGGGCCGCCCGTATCGGGGCCCGGTACATGGGCGAGGAACGCGCCGAGGAGTTCGGGGCCCGCAACGGCGTTCCGGGCGAGCTCCTCGTCCGCGTCACCATCGACAAGGTCCTGGCCCAGAAGGCCGTGGCGGGCTGAGAGCCAGCCGGAGTGCGCGCGGGAGGGCTGGTCCGCCTCAGCGCACGGAGTCGAGCAGCCGGGCGGTGTGCACCCGCCCGGCGTACTCGACCAGCCGGATCAGCACCTCCTTCCCAGAGTCGCGGTCCCTGGCGTCGCACAGCACCACGGGTGTTCCCCGGTCCAGATCGAGGGCGCGCAGGACGTCGTGTGTCTCGTGGCGGCGCGCCCCCGTGAAGCAGTTGACGGCCACCACGAACGGGATGTGCCGGTGCTCGAAGTAGTCCACGGCCGGGAAGCAGTCCGCCAGGCGCCGGGTGTCCGCGAGGACGACGGCACCGAGCGCGCCCTGGGACAGTTCGTCCCACAGGAACCAGAAGCGGTCCTGCCCCGGGGTGCCGAAGAGGTACAGGGACAGCCCGGACCGGATGGTGATGCGCCCGAAGTCCATGGCGACGGTGGTGGTGACCTTGCGGTCGAGGCCGTCGGTGTCGTCCACCAGCCGGCCCGCCTCGCTGAGTTGTTCCTCCGTGCGCAGCGGCCTGATCTCGCTGACCGCGCCCACCAGAGTCGTCTTGCCCACGCCGAACCCTCCGGCGACCAGGATCTTCAACGCCAGCGCGGTCGTGTCGCCGTCCGTGGCGTCGGGTTGCTCGGAGCCCATCGATCACTTCTCCCGGTCCGTTCGGTCGTGCACGGTTGTGCCGGTCATGGCTGTCGGCTCCTCTACAGTGCGCGGAGTCCGGCGATCACTTCGCGCAGAACCCGTTCGTCTGCCAAGTGCGCGGGCGGTACGGGTCGGCTGACGGTCACGCAGCCGAGTTCCACCAGGTCGCCGAGGAGCACGCGGACGACGCCCACGGGCAGGTCGGCGCCTGCGGCCAGTTCGGCGACCGACTGGGTCTCCGAGCGGCACAGGTGGACCAGAGTCCGGTGTTCCGGTCCGAGCACGGCGTCGTCGGAGCCCGGCGCGCCGGGGATGCGGGTGACGAGGGCGATCAGGTCGAAGCGCATCCCCGCCGGGCCGGGCCGCGTGCGTCCGCCGGTCATCGCGTAGGGGCGGACCAGGGGCCCGGCCTCGTTGTCGTACCACTGGCTGCCCGGCCGGTCCCGGCCGGTGCCCGTGGTGTGGTCGGTCATCGGTGCGGCCCTCCCCGGTCATCCGCCGGCGGGCGGCCGCGCGGCGGCGCGTGGCGCGGTGTGGAGGTGTTCACCGACGCGTCTGACCAGTCGTGCCATCTCGTAGGCCACCAGACCGATGTCGGCGGTCACCGCGGTGAGGACGGCGAGACAGGAGCCGTCGCCGGCGGCGGCCACGAAGAGGAAGCCGTCATCCATCTCGACCATGGTCTGGCGTACGCCCCCGGCACCGAAGTGCCTGCCCGCGCCCTTGGCCAGGCTGTGGAAACCCGAGGCGACCGCCGCGAGATGTTCCGCGTCCTCACGGCCGAGGCCCGTCGACGCGCCCACGGCGAGTCCGTCGTTCGACAGCACCACGGCGTGCCGCACTTCGTGCACGCACCCGACGAGGTCGTCCAGGAGCCAGTCGAGTTCGCGGGCCCGCCGGGCGCTCCCGGTGCCGGAATCGTGGATCATGCGGGGCCTCCTTCGTCTCTGTTGCCACCGGCCCGCGCGTCCGGCGGTGTCCGAGGGCCGGGGCGTCGGCCACCGCCGCGGGACCAGCCGTCGCGGTAGGCCGTCATGCGCTCCCGTACGAGTTCCGGGGTGCGCTCGTCGTGTGCGCGTGCGGAGGGCGGCGGCGCGGGGTCCGCCGGGCGTCCGTCGCGCAGTTGGGGGGCCAGGCTCGCCTGCCGCACGCGGCGGGGGAGGTCGTCGGACCGGCCCGCCGTGGGCGGCGGGCCGGGGCCGTCGGTGGTGACGGAGTCGTCAGGGGATCGGTGCAGTCGCAAGGGGGTTGCTCCTCGGGGCCGGCCCGGCGCGGAGTTCTCCGCCGTCGCCGGTGCGGAGACCGCCAGCGCCGGGTGCTCGGCCGGGGCGGTGGCGGGCTCCTGGTGCGCGGTGGTAACCGGTACGCGCGCGTACCCGCCGTCTTCCGGCCGTGAGGCCTCGTATGCCGCTGTGGGCGGACGTTCCGGCGTTCCGCTGTGCAGGAGGGCGGTGGGCAGGAGGACGACGGCGGTGGTGCCTCCGTAGGGCGAGGTCTTGAGGTGGACCTTGATGTCGTGCCGGGCGGCGAGCCGGCTGACCACGAACAGGCCGAGGCGGTCGCTGTCGAACAGGTCGAGCGCCTCGGACCGGGCGATGCGGTGGTTGGCCTCGGCGAGGGTGTCCTTGCCCATGCCGAGCCCGCGGTCCTCGATCTCGACGGCGTAGCCGTTGCCCACGGGCTCGCCGGTGACACGCACGCGCGTGTGGGGCGGTGAGAACTGGGCGGCGTTCTCGATGAGTTCGGCCACGAGGTGGGTGAGATCGGCGACCGCGGCGCCGATGACCGACGCCTCGGGAAGGTGCCGTACCTCCACACGCGCGTAGTCCTCGACCTCGGAGACGGCCGCCCGGACCACGTCCGTGAGGGAGACCGGCATGCGCCAGGCACGGCCCGGTGCGGCGCCGGACAGGATGATCAGACTCTCGGCGTGGCGCCGCATGCGGGTGGTGAGGTGGTCGAGGCGGAAGAGGTCGCTGAGCTCGTTCGGATCGTCGGAGCGGCGTTCCATGCTGTCCAGGAGGCTCAGCTGGCGGTGGACGAGGATCTGGCTGCGGCGGGCGAGGTTGACGAAGACCCCGGAGATGCCGCTGGCGAGTTCGGCGCGTTCGACCGCGGCCCGCAGGGCGGCCCGGTGCACGGTGTCCAGTGCCTCGGCGACCTGACCGGCCTCGTCCTCGGCGGGCGGTCCCGGTGACGCCTCGGGGCCGATGTCGATCTCCTCGCCTGTGCGCAGTCTGCGCATGGCCTCGGGGAGTCTGTGCCGGGCGATCTCCAGGGCGCTGTTGCGCAGTCCGACCAGTTCCACGACGAGGCCGCGGCCGATGCGGACGGAGATGACCAGCGACGCGGCGACAGCGAGGAGACCGAGGAGGACGGCGGCACCGGCCGGCGTGAGCACTCCGCGCGTGAACGGGTCGGCGCGGTCGGCGACTCCTCGACCGGCGTCCTGTTCGATCGCGTGCATACCGTCCCGCACGCGCGCGTGCGCCCCCTCCCAGGCCGTGAGCGGTGCCGCCGCCTCGATCGGCCGGTCCTCGGCACCCGGGGCGAGCAGCCTCTCCTCGGCCGCCTCCAGCGTCACGTAGGCGCTGCCGGCGGCGAGGTCCTGCCAGGCGGCGCGTTCGGAGCCGCGCAGGTCGGCGGCGGAGGAGTCGGTGAGGGACCGTCGTCTGTCGACGGCGCCCGTGAACAGCCTCAGCCGCTCGCCGTCGAGACCGTCAGCGAGGCGGGCGCCGGCCAGCAGCGCCTCTTCCTGGGCGAGTGCCTCGCCCGCGCGGGCGAACTCGACCAGCACGCGTGCGTCGGATCCCGGATCGGTGTCCTGGATGCCGCTCAACGCGCCGCCCACGCGGAAGGCGGCCGAAATCGTCGTCGTGTACTGGCTGTAGGCGTCCGCCCAGTCCGCGCTGCGGTCGAGGACGGCGGTGCGCAGCGGTCCGAGCCGTTCGGCTCCGGTGACGAACGCCTCGAGCCGCCGGGCCACCGAGGCGGGGAGTTCCTCGCTGTCGGCGACGGTGTGGCGGTCGCCGAGGCGCAGTTCCGCCACCGCGCGATCGGTGCGTGCGGCGTGTTCCCTGTAGTCGTCGCCCGGGACCGCCGACGGGTCGGTGGCGCGGCGTACCGCCGCACGCCGCTCCGCCTGCAGGGCGGCCACGGCGGCGCTCACCGGGGCCCGGACCTTGGCGTCCACGCGCTGCACCTGTCGTAGCCGTGAGATGTCCTGTGCCGTGGTGACGGTGGCGTACGCCCACAGGGTCAGCAGGGAGACGACGGGCACCATCAGCAGGCAGACGATCCTGGCTCGGACGGTGCGCGGGCGTATGCGCCTGGGCCATGCGCGCGTGCCGTCCGGGCTCTGAGTCGCGTCCGTGGGGCCTGCGGGGTCCTCGTCCGTGGCCGGTGGACCGGCGTGTGCCCGACGGCCGCGCACGGGTGGCCCTGGCGGCGGCTCGGCACCGGCCCTGGGAGACGTCCGTGGTGTACGCATGGTTTCCTCGCTCGGGACGGAGTCGGGACGCTGCCACCGGGACCGTCGACGCCCGGGGCCGCCGCTACCGGGCGGTGCCACCGGCCGTGCTCCCGGCGGCGCTCTTGAGGGACTGCCGCGCCGACGCGGAGGCCTCGTGCTCCCCCGCCGTCGGCGAGAGCGCGACGAAGGCCGAGGTCAGGAAGAGGTAGGACCCGAGACCGACGGCGAGGGGGAAGATGAACTGCATCGCCGTGGCTCCGGGCAGCACTTCGCCGGAGGGCGCGACCCGCACGCTCACCGCGAACATGCCGGTGTAGTGCATGCTGCTCACTGCCGCTCCCATGATCAGGGAGGCGATGGTGACGGAGAGGGCGGACTTGATGTTGAGGGCGGCCCACAGGGCCGCCGTGGCCGCGGCGACGGCGATGAGGACGGAGAGGCCGACCCGGACGGGGTCGTAG
The DNA here is from genome assembly GCF_019049125.1 of Streptomyces sp. AC602_WCS936. NCBI lineage: Bacteria > Bacillati > Actinomycetota > Actinomycetes > Kitasatosporales > Streptomycetaceae > Streptomyces > Streptomyces sp. AC602_WCS936. The sequence continues at coordinate 307,561 of NZ_JAGMUF010000054.1, forward strand.
CTCACGTCACCGTGCAGGCGGACGGCGGCCATGCCGAGGTAGTGCATGCTGGCGACGCCGAGCCCCGTGGTGAGTCCGCCGAGCAGGAGTGCTCGCGGGCGGTTTCGTCCGTAGCCGACCGCGAAGACGCCGGCACAGACGACGACCACGGCGACGATCAGGCTCGTGAGCGTGAGCGGTACGTCGTAGCGGATGTCGGTGCCGCTGACGCGGAAGCCGAGCATGGCGACGAAGTGCATCGTCCAGATGCCGGTGCCGATCGCCGAGGCCGCGGTGAGCAGCCAGTTGCGGCGCGTACGGCCGGTGGCGGCGAGGGCGCGCACGGTGCAGCGCAGTCCGAGGGCGGCGCCGGTACAGGCCATCGCGTACGACAGCACGGGGGTCAGCCAGCCCAGGGCGGCGTGGTCCAGGTGTCCCATGACCCCGGGACGCTAGTCCCGGAGAGGGCGCATCACGGGGGTGCGTTTCGAAAGGTGTTGTTATCTGACACAGAGAAACGCTGGAACGATCGCGTCACGCTCGAACGTGTGCACCCCGGCATCGTCCGTGCGGTTGAGGGATCATGCGGAGCATGAGCGACGACCACACACACGTCCAGGAGTTCTTCGGCGTCCGCGCGGCCGACTGGGACAACCGGTTCCCCGACGACGGCCCCGCCTACGCGGCCGCGGTCGCCGAGCTGGGTCTGCGCGAGGGAGCCCGCGTGCTCGACGCGGGCTGCGGCACCGGACGCGCCCTGCCGCCGTTGCGCGCGGCCGTGGGTCCCTCGGGCCTGGTCGTCGGGGCCGATCTGACGCCCGCCATGCTCCAGGCCGCCGTTCGGGCCGGGAGGGACCGCATCGGACGGTTGCTGCTGACCGACGTCGCCGCGCTGCCCCTGCGGCCGCGGTCGCTCGACGCCGTGTTCGCCGCGGGGCTCATCGCGCACTTGCCCGATCCCGCACGAAACCTGCGGGAGTTGGCACGCGTCGTGCGCCCCGGTGGTGTGCTGGCGCTGTTCCACCCGATCGGGCGGGCTGCGCTGGCGGCCCGGCAGGGACGGCGGATCAGCCCGGACGACCTGCGCGCCGAGTCCGGTCTCCGGCCGTTGCTGGCCGGCTCCGGGTGGCGCATGACGTCGTACGTGGACGAGGACGCCCGTTTCCTGGCCCTGGCCGTGCGGGAGGACTGACCGCTCAGCTTCCCTGTGCGACTACCGCCGCGAACTCGTCGGGCCGGTCGAGCATGACGTTGTGCCCGGCGCCGGGGACGGTCACCACACGCACTCCCGCCGCCTCCAGCTTCGCCCGGCCCTCCAGTTCGCCGCTGACTCCGCCCTGCACGTACACGCGGTCCACCGGGAGTCTTTCGAGGAGGGTGCGCATCACGGGCTCCGACCCCCGGAGCAGTCCGACAGCCGAGCGGTGCAGGGCACGTGCGTCGGCCAGCCGCATCGTCGCCGCCCACGGGGGACCGACGTCCTCCAGCACGCGCGCGTGACCGCCGTCGACGAAATCGTCCTCCTCGTAGACGGCGATGCGGCTGCTGCCCGCGTCCGGCGGTGGGCACGCGTCGAGGTTGGCCTCCGTGAGGACGAGACGGGAGACCAGTTCGGGCCGCCGGTGGGCGAGCACGATGGCCACGGCGCCGCCCATGCTGTGCGCGACGAGTTCGGCGCCGGCCAGTTCCGCCGCGTCCAGCGCGGCGGCCAACGCGTCGGCGTGTTCCTCGAGCGTGTAGCCGAAGTGTTCGGGCCGGTCGCTGATCCCGTGGCCCGGCAGGTCGACGAAGAGGCTGCGGCGGCCCGCGAGTCCGGGGCGGGCCGCGATGTGCGCGTGGTACACGGACGAGACCGAGCCGAGCCCGTGCACGTACACCCGCGCCGGTTCCGCGCCCGGTACCTCCGTCCAGCGGATGCGGCTGCCCCGACCGTCGAACCGGGCTTCCCTCATTGCGGCCTCCTTCTGGATCGCGCACTCTCACACGACCACAAGGAGAATACATCGCTGCCGATGTATAGCCTTGTCGAAGTACGGAACCAGAGGTGCCACGCCCTTGGGCGAGAATGCGGGCATGCTGGAGCTCGCCATCCTCGGATTCCTCTACGACGCCCCGCTGCACGGCTACGAACTACGCAAACGCATCACCGCTCTGACCGGGCACGTGCGCCCCGTCGCCGAGAGCACGCTGTACCCAGCGATCAAGCGCCTGGAGAAGGCGGGCTTCCTCGCGCGTGCCACGCAGCCCGGCGCCGTGGCGGCCCCGCGTCATGTCCTGACCCTCACCGACGAGGGGCGGCGGGAGTTGCGCCGCCGGCTGGCGGAGCCCGCGCGGCGCGACATCACCGACGAGAACCGCTGGTTCACGGTGCTCGCCTTCCTCCGGGACCTCGACGACCCCGCCGCCCAGGCCGCCGTACTGCGCCGACGGCTGGCCTTCCTCGAGGAACCCGCCAGCTTCTTCTACGACGGTGACCGGCCGCTGCGCGCCGAGGAACTGGACGATCCCTTCCGGCGCGGCGTCCTGACCATCGCGCGCGCCACCTCCCGCGCGGAACTCAGCTGGTTGCGGGAGACGATCGGCTCACTCGGCGGCTGACGTGTCGATGTGCCGGACCGGGCAGCCCCGCACGCCCGGGACGGGGCGGGTGCCCAGTTCCACCAGCCGGTAGCCGTTCGGGTAGCCCTTGATCTCCCGGTTCTGCCGGGCGTGGTGCGGGACACGCCTCGGCGGCATCAGCCGGACCGTCCGCCCGCGCAGCCGCACCGCGCGGCGCACGATCGCGCGGACGGCGGGGCTCGGCGCGGGATAGCGGAAGGCCCGCAGGAGGGGCTCGTCGAGCAGGGCCAGGGTCCCGGTGCGCAGGAGCGGGGCGAGGGCGCCCGGGTACCAGGAGGCCATGAGGTCGAGTGTGGCGTCGGAGACCCGGCGCCCACCCTCGTCCCAGGCGAAGTGGGCCTCCTCATAGGCGTCGAGGCAGCTTTCGAACTCGTCGTACGAGCCGGGGATGTCCTTGATGCCCATGTACCGGCCCAGCGTGCGGTAATGGACCGCCGAGGCGACACTCTCGTGGCGCGACATCCTGCGCCATCCGTAGCTGTCGATCCAGCGCTTGGGGATCACGACGAACGTGCACAGGACGTAGCGCATGTCGTCGTTGGAGATGTCGTAGCTGCGGTGCATCTGGTTGATGCGCCGGACGGACGTGCGGCCCTGCTCGCTGCCGAAGCCGTGCTCGACGATGGCGTCGAGCAGCAGCGCGGTGTCGTCGTACCGCTTCTGCGGCCGGCCGGTGAACTCCGCCGTCTCGGCCAGCAGCCGGCCGATGCTCGGGACGGCGTAGGTGCGGTAGAGCGCCAGTTCCAGGGCGCGGGCGAAGTCCCAGGGGAATTCGTAGGCCGAGGAGAGCCGGTAGATCTCCGAGGCGTCCTCGTACGGGTCCATCCGCCGGATCTGCTCCAGGCGCTCGAAACGCTTCACCGTGGCCTTCCCCTTCTGCCGTCGAGGCATCAACTCTACGTTGAGTAGCGGGAGATGCACGATCAGCCAGGAAATCGGCAGGGGAGGGTGATCCGCTTGTTCGGAAGGATCCGCGAGGCCTGGAGCAGATCTCGGACCGCTCGGCGCACGGTGGACAAGGCGGGAGGGGAGCCGCGCTCGCACAACCTGTTCGAGGCCGCCGCCGCATACGTCTCGGCGTGCGCGGAGGACGACCAGGAGAGGATCGACGAGGCGGCGTGCTGGGTCTCGCCGGAGGCACTGTCGTTCGGCGTGAACGAGCTGGCGTGCCGGGCCGTGCTCGCGCTCGCGCGGGAGCGAGACGAGTCGCCCCGGGACGTGGCCCGGGCGCTGCTGGGACTGCCCGCGACCTGACGCGCGGGTGCGGGAAGAGTGGTCGATTCGCCCCCGTCCAGCCGGAAAGCTGCAGCTCGGGTGCGTCTGGGAGTCGTGACAAGGGCTTCCCGGTCGCACTAGGGTGCGCGCCATTGGACGAAGTGATGGGGAGGCCGGGATGGCCGGGACAGATGAGGACGCCGTCGCCGCCGCGGAGGATGCGCTCTATGTGCTCACGGCGGTGCTGCTGACGCCGGCGAAGTTCCCGAGTGTGCTGGGCGACGACTACGTGGAGGCGTGCGCGGCGCTCGGACTCCCGCCGCTGGCCGACGGCTACGGCCTGGTGCTCGGCCAGGACGGTGACGGCGCCCGGTGGACGGTCGCCATCGACGACGTCTCGCTGGTCGCCGTCGCCGTGGCGTCCTGGGACTGCGGCATGGAGTACGACCTGTCACCGGACGAGCGTACGGTCGTCGCCGCGCTGCCCGGCTGGCCCCTCTCGGTCGCCGTGGCCGCCCCCGGTGTCCCCGCGCCGCACGATCCCGTCCCCGAGTCCGCCGACCAGCCCGCGCTCTCGCCGCCGGACACCGCTGTCTGGGGGCCCGCGCAGCGGCGCATGGGGGCCGACGAGATCGCTGCGCAGTGGCCTCAGTGGCGGGAGCAGATCGACGACGCGGACTTCCTGCCGCGCGCCGGGGGCGCCGGCTCGGTGGACGGCAGCCCGGAAGACGGGCCGGAGACAGGAGGGGACACCGGCGCCGGCGAGACGGAGCCCGACTCCGGTGACGACGCCGAAGTCGCGGGCCGGGACGGTGTCACCGGCCGGGCCGGGGCCACGGACGGGACCGGCACCGGGGCCTTCGGGCACAGCGGCGTCCGGCGGGTCCTCGCCGAGGCCCACGCCTACATCGACACGCCGCCGCCGCTGGGCCGGGTGCGGTCGTCGTTCGCGTCAGGTGACGCTCGGACGCTGCGTGCCGACGGTCCGGGCTGGTCGCTGGTCGCCAGGACCGACGACATCGCCTTCGTCCTGCTCGACGAGGAGCCCGGTGAGGTCCTGCCCGTGGGCAGGGGCCCCTCGCTGCCCGGGCTCCTGGAAGCCCTCGACAGGATGGCCGTACGGCCGAGCTGACCGGGGACGGGAACCGAGACGCGCGGCGGCGGGAGTCGGGGCGGCCTACGTCCCCGACTGTCCTCGACCTCCATGCCCGGCTCTCTTCACATGTGGCTCCAACCCATGGAAGACGCCGGAGACGGCCCGCACGATGGGGCAGCTCCGAGCTCAGCTCCGAGTCCCACTCCCCTGTCGTGCCTGGAGGTCCCGATGCGTACGCTCCGTGGTGTTCCGTTCCTCGCCGCCCTTCTCACGGCGGTCTCGCTCACCGGGCCGGCGCCCGCCGCCGGGGCGGCCGACGGTAGCGGGCACTGCGCCCGCCAGGAGCGCGTGCGGGTGCCGGGAGCGGCCCTGCAGCGCACCGCCTGCCTCGACGATCTGACGACCACCGGCCTCGCGGGCACCCCGTACACCGACATGGCCGACCAGGCCGGGCTGACCGCCGGCGGTACGAGAACGCCGTCCGGAGTCTCCGGCCTCCAGGTCGACGGGTACTTCCCGGACTCCTCCCGCTTCAACAGCACGCACGGCTGGCGGCACGACTCGCAGTTCGTCATCCGGCTGCCGGACCGCTGGAACGGCGGTCTCGTGGTGACGGGGGCGCCGGGCACGCGCAAGCAGTACGCCACGGACAAGGCGATCTCCGACCGGGTCCTGGCTCAGGGGTACGCCTACGCCGCGACCGACAAGGGCAACAGTGGAACGGACTTCTACCGGGACGGCGCCCGGCCCGGGGACGCGGTCGCGGAGTGGAACGCACGGACCACGCAGCTGACCCGGGCCGCCCGCCGGGTGGCCGCCCAGCGCTACGGACACGCGCCACGACGCACCTATGTCGTCGGTATCTCCAACGGCGGCTACCTCACCCGGTGGCAGCTGGAGAACCACCCGGAACTGTACGACGGCGGTGTGGACTGGGAGGGCGCACTGTGGACCGCGAACGGCCCGAGTCTGCTCACGTCCCTGCCGATCACGGTCGCCCGGACGTTCGGCGCGGCACGGGACGAGGAGTTGTACGCGGCGGGCTTCGCGCGTGGCTCCGAGTTCCTGTGGCCGTACCACGAGAAGGCCTACTGGGGTCTGACTCAGAAGATCTACCGGGCCGAGTTCGACCCGGCCTACGATCCCCGCTGTCCGGGCCGCACTGCCGGGTCGACGCCGCAGGAGATCCTGGCGCCGTGTCCCTCCGACGCGGCGTACGACTACGCGCAACGCCCTGCCTCCGTCCACCGGGCGGTGGCCCGGGTGGCACTGACCGGACGCATCGGCAAGCCGCTGATCACCCTGCACGGCGATCTGGACGCGCTGTTGCCCAAGGCCGCCGACTCGGACGTGTACACGCGCATGGTCGACGCGAGCGGGCGGGGCGGGCTGCACCGCTACTACACGATCACGGGCGGAACGCATGTCGACGGGCTGTACGACACGTACCCCGACCGTCTGCGACCGATCCTGCCGTGCTTCCGTTCGGCGTTCGACGCGCTGACCGCCTGGGTGGAGCAGGGGACCGCACCGCCCGCGGACCACACGGTCGGCAGGCCCGCGGGCGGTGATGTGGTCAACTCCTGCGCCTTGGGCGGAACCGCGGCGGCGCGGCGTTAGCGCCTCAGCGCCCGATCTCCTTGCGCGTGACGCGGCGCAGCCTGCGCCGCTGCGAGGGATCCAGGGTGAGGTACGCGGCGGCCGGGACTCCCAGAACTATCAGCAGGGCGGCCCACCAGGGCAGCCAGATCAGCAGGATGAGCCCGACCGCCACACCCCCCGCTGCGACCTTGGCGTTCTTCGACATGGTGTCGCCTCCTTCGCGGCCGTTGCCGCTCTCTGTTCTGAAAACGGGCCCGCGCTTCCGGCGGTTCCGTACCGCGCCCCTGAGACGTCCCTGAGACCGAGCCCTGACGCGTCCCCGAGAACCCTTCGGCGGCTCTGCCCGGAGAACACCTTCCCACTTGAATAGTGACCCAAGACACATGGTGACGACACCTCGACGACACACATCACCTCGGACGGTGTTGTACAATCGCCAACCGCATCCCCAGCTAGTCAAATTTGAGGAATACGTCATCGCTGCGCAGACCGCTCTTCTGGCAACACCCTCCGAGGTATCCGAACTCGCCCGCTGCTGTGCCGTCTTCCTGCCCGCTGATCCCGCCCGCGCCGGCCGGGTCGCCTTCTGGCGAACCGACGGCGAGACCCCTGTCGGCCTCTCGTCGGGGTCGGTGGAGAACCTGACGGTCGCCCTGCCCGACGGCGACGGAGTGCGACCGGCGACGGTCCCCGCCGTGCTGCTGCCGGTGCGGGTGGCCCTGCCCGTCCTCACCCGCGCGCGTTCCGGCGCCGATGCCCACCGGGCGACCGTGTTCTGGGGCGCGGTGGCACTCGAGGCCCTGCATCTCGTCGCGCGCGGGCTGCTGCTGCCCGGTCTGTCCGCGGCCGACCACGACGCCTGGCGCACGGGTCCGCTGGGCGCGGCGGAGACCGAGCGGGTGCGCCACCTGGCCGCCGCCATGCCGCCCGAGGCGCACGCCGTCCCGGTCGACGGCGTCGAACCCCTGCGGCTGCCCGCCCCGGAACGGCTGGTCCGCGACTTCCTGGACTCGGTCGCCGACACACTGCCCCGCTCCCCCGCCGCCGAGCTGGTGACGGCCGGACCCGCGTACGCCGCGCGGGAACCGCGACGGGAACCCGGGCTCCGCGCGTGGACCGCCGATGTCGCCGCCGGCCACGACATGGGCGTACGGCTGTCTCTGCGTGTCGAGGTGCGCGGCCTGACGGACTCCGTGTCCCCGGACACCCGACCGGCGTTCCGGGCCGTGCTCCAGGTGCACAGCGTGAGCGATCCCACGCTCGTCTCGGACGCCGCCGATGTGTGGGCGGGCACCGGGGCGGAGGCGTTCGGCACGCGCGCGCGGATGGACGCCCTGCTCGCGCTGCGCCGTGCCGCACGGGCCTGGTCCGCGCTGACGCCGCTGCTGTCGGCCGCCGTGCCCGACGCCGTGGAACTCGCCGACGAAGACGTCACCGAACTCCTCGGGCCGGGCTCCCGGGCGCTCGCCGGCGCGGGGGTCGACGTGCACTGGCCGCGCGAGCTCGCACGTGACCTGACCACCCGCGCGGAGGTGGGACCCGCCGACGACGGGCCGACGCCGCGCACGGCCTCGTCGGACGCCGGCCCGTCGTTCCTGTCGGCCGACGCACTGCTCGCCTTCAACTGGTCGTTCGCCCTGGGCGACGAGCGGCTCACACGCGAGGAGCTGGACGTCCTCGCCGAGGCCAACCGCCCTGTGGTGCGCCTGCGTGACCAGTGGGTGCTCGTCGATCCCGAGGAGGCCCGGCGCGCCCGCACGCGGCAGGACCGCAAGGTCACGCCCGTCGACGCGCTCGCCGCCGCTCTCACGGGCTCGACGGAGGTGGACGGCGGCCGCGTCGAGGTGCGCGCCACGGGATGGCTGGCGGCCCTGCGGGAGCGCCTGACCGATCCCGAGGCGCGGGAGGCCGTCGCGCAGCCCGCCGGCCTGCACGCCACGCTGCGCGACTACCAGCGCAGGGGGCTGGACTGGCTGGTGCGCATGACGTCGTCGGGCCTGGGCTGCTGCCTCGCCGACGACATGGGTCTCGGCAAGACCATCACGCTGATCGCCCTGCACCTGCACCGGCAGACCGACGCGTCGGCCGCCGGTCCCACTCTGGTGGTCTGCCCGACGTCTCTCATGGGCAACTGGCAGCGCGAGATCGAGCGGTTCGCGCCCGGCACGCCCGTCCGCCGCTTCCACGGCACGAAGCGCGACCTGGAGGGCCTGGCCGACGGCGAGTTCGTGCTCACCACCTACGGCACCATGCGCCTGGACACCGGCCGGCTCTCGGCCGTGCCGTGGGGTCTGGTCGTGGCGGACGAGGCCCAGCACGTGAAGAACCCGTACTCGGAGACCGCGCGGCAGCTGCGTTCCATCGGCGCACGCGCGCGCGTGGCGCTCACCGGCACTCCGGTGGAGAACAACCTCTCGGAACTGTGGGCCGTCCTCGACTGGGCCACCCCGGGACTGCTGGGCCGGCTCGGCACCTTCCGAAGGCACTACGCACAGGCCGTCGAGGGCGGCCAGGACCCGGCGGCGGCGGAGCGGCTGGCGCGGCTCGTGCGGCCGTTCCTGCTGCGGCGCCGCAAGTCGGACCCCGGGATCGCACCGGAGCTGCCGCCGAAGACCGAGACCGACCACCCCGTGTCCCTGACCACGGAACAGGCCGGTCTCTACGAAGCGGTGGTGCGCGAGGCGCTCGCGGAGATCGCCGGGGCGGACAGCATGGCGCGCCGCGGCATGATCGTGAAACTCCTGACGGGACTCAAGCAGATCTGCAACCATCCGGCGCAGTTCCTGAAGGAGGAAGGGCCGAGGATCACGGGCCGGTCGGGGAAGCTGGAGCTGCTGGACGAACTGCTCGGGACGATCCTCGCCGAGGGGGCGAGTGTGCTGGTCTTCACGCAGTACGTGCAGATGGCCCGGCTCCTCGAACAGCACCTGTCCGCCCGGGGCGTGGCCTCGCTGTTCCTGCACGGCGGTACGTCCGTCACGGCCCGGGAATCGATGGTGCGGCGCTTCCAGGACGGCGAGGTCCCGGTCTTCCTGCTGTCCCTCAAGGCGGCGGGCACCGGACTGAACCTCACGCGCGCGGAGCACGTCGTGCACTACGACCGCTGGTGGAATCCGGCGGTGGAGGCGCAGGCCACCGACCGCGCCTACCGCATCGGCCAGACCCGACCGGTGCAGGTGCACCGGTTGGTCGCCGAGGGGACCGTCGAGGACCGCATCGCGGCCCTGCTGCACCGCAAGCGGGAACTGGCCGACGCGGTGCTGGGAGCGGGCGAGGCGGCGCTCACGGAGCTGACGGACGCGGAACTGGCCGACCTGGTCGAGCTGCGAGGGGGCACGGGATGAACCGGCACGACGAGGACACCGAGCGGACGTTCGCCGCGCTTCCGCCCGCGCATGGCCGTGGCTTCGCGCAGACCTGGTGGGGGCGGGCCTGGCTGAAGTCGCTGGAGGACGCGGCGATGGACGCGGCGCAGGTGAAGACGGGCCGTCGGCTCGCGCGCGCGGGGGCGGTCGGGGCGGTGTCGGTGCGACCGGGGCGCATCACCGCCGTCGTCCAGGACCGGGACCGTACGGCCCACCGGGCCGACGTCCTGCTGGAGAAGCTGTCCGACGCCCAGTGGGACCGTTTCGTCGACCTGGCGATCGAGCGGTCCGGGCATGTGGCGGCGCTGCTGGACCGCGACATGCCGCCGCACCTCGTGGAGGACGCCGCGACCGCCGGCATCGACCTTCTGCCGGGCATGGGCGACCTGGAGCCGGAGTGCGACTGCGGCGCCTGGGACCACTGCGGGCACACGGCGGCGCTGTGCTACCAGGTCGCCAGGCTGCTGGACCAGGATCCCTTCGTGCTGCTGTTGATGCGCGGCCGCGCGGAGAGCGCCGTACTCGACGCCCTCCAGTCGCACGGTGGAGCGCCCGCGGAGGACGGCGCCCGCCCTCCGGACGGCGTGGACGCGGCCGAGGCGTACGCGACGGGGCACGTGCTGCCTCCGCTGCCCGCTCCGCCCGCTGCCCGGGACGCACCAGGTGTACCGCCGTCCCTGGACACCGGGAACGCGCCACCGCCCGGTGTCGACCCGGCCGCCCTGGGCTTCCTGGCCTCCCGGGCCGCGGCGGAGGCACACCGTCTGCTCGCCGAGGCCCTGCGCGGTGGACACGAGCGGCAGGCCGTGAGCACGGAACCGGACGCCTCCGAGGACGCCGTGCGCCTGGCCACGGGCGACCCGGAACCGGACGTGTCGCGCCGGCTCGGCGAGGGCTCGGGCCGCACCGCGGAGTCCTTGGATGCCGCCGTCCACGCGTGGCGGCTCGGGGGCGGGGCAGCGCTGTCCGTGCTGGAGCAGGAGTGGACGGTGGAGGGCGACACGCTCGCACGCGCGCGTGCGGCACTCGAGTCGGCCTGGGACGAGGACGAGCGGCCCGCGTTGCGGGCGCGGGGCAACCGCTGGACCGTCGTCGGCGCGCCGCACCAACTCCGCCTGGACCGCGAGGGCCGCTGGTGGCCGTACCGCAGGGAGCGCGGGCGCTGGGTCCCCGCGGGCGGTGCGGCGCACGACCCGGCGACGGCCCTGGCGTCGGCGGTACCGGCGGTCGGGGACGAACCCTGAGAACCGGTGCGGGCGCCCATGACACTGGTGCCGCCAACAGCCGCGGCGGGCGTCGATGACCCTCTTGCCGCGAACAACCGGTGTGGGCGTCGATGACACTGGTGCCGCGAACAACCCGGTGCGGGCGCCCATGAGGGGGCTGCCGCGAACAACTGGTGCCGGCCCATGACACTGTGGCCGGCAACGGCTGGCTCTCCGCCGGCGGCTGACGCGCCGACAGGCTCCGGCCCCCGTCCGTCGACCGGGCGGGGGCCGGAGCCTTCGCACAGGTGCCTGACCGCTCGGCAGGTGCCTGGGCAGACGCCTTAGCGGGCGCCGAGGAGGTGATCCATGGCGAGCTGGTCCAGGTGCTCGAAGGCCATACCGCGCGCGGCGGCCGCGTCCACGTCGAAGGTGTCGTAGGCCGTCGGGTCGGCCAGCAGGCCCGCGAGGCCGTCCTCGGCGGTCGGACGGGCCAGCTCGTCCAGCCGGGCCGCCGCGAGGGCCTCCTGCACCTGCGGGTCCGCCCGGAAGGCCGCCGCCCGGTCCTTGAGGATCAGGTAGTTGCGCATGCAGCCGGCCGCCGACGCCCACACGCCGTCGAGGTCCTCGGTCCGCGGGGGCTTGAAGTCGAAGTGCCGCGGCCCCGTGTAACCGGCCCTCTCCAGCAGGTCGACGAGCCAGAACGCGGCCCGCAGGTCGCCCGCGCCGAAGCGCAGGTCCTGGTCGTACTTGATGCCCGACTGGCCGTTGAGGTCGATGTGGAACAGCTTGCCCGCCCACAGCGCCTGCGCGATCCCGTGCGGGAAGTTCAGCCCCGCCATCTGCTCGTGGCCGACCTCGGGGTTCACGCCGTACAGCTCCGGACGTTCCAGCCGCTCGATGAAGGCCAGAGCGTGGCCCACCGTCGGGAGCAGGATGTCGCCGCGAGGCTCGTTCGGCTTGGGCTCGATCGCGAACCTCAGGTCGTAGCCCTGCTCGGTGACGTACTCGCCCAGCAGGTCGAAGGCCTCCTTCATCCGGTCCAGGGCGTCCCGCACGTCCTTGGCCGCGCCGGACTCCGCGCCCTCCCGGCCGCCCCAGGCGACGTACACGCTCGCACCCAGTTCCACCGCGAGGTCGATGTTGCGGATGGTCTTGCGCAGCGCGTACCGGCGCACGTCCCGGTCGTTCGCCGTGAACGCGCCGTCCTTGAACACCGGGTGCGTGAACAGGTTCGTCGTCGCCATCGGCACCTTCATGCCGGTCGCGTCCAGCGCCTGCCGGAACCGTTTGACGTGCTCCTCGCGCTCGGTGTCGTTCGACCCGAAGGGGATCAGGTCGTCGTCGTGGAAGGTGACACCGTAGGCGCCCAGCTCGGCCAGGCGGCGCACCGACTCCGCCGGGTCCAGCGCACGCCGGGTGGCATCGCCGAAGGGGTCCCGGCCCTGCCAGCCGACCGTCCACAAACCGAACGTGAACCTGTCCTCGGGAGTGGGCTGGTAGTTCATTCCGCGGCTCCTCACTCGCTGCCGATCACTCGCTGCCGACTATTTCGTCATGGCGCTTTACAAATTAGTATGCACACACACTCCTGGGAAGGGACAAGGTGTCCCCGAAAGGAGTGGTCGAAGCAGTCCAGCCAGTCCAGTCAGATCCCGCAGAGAGCCGCGGAAGAGGGAGAAGCCCGATGTCAGCAGCCGAGGGACCGCTCGTCGTCGGCGTGGACACGTCCACCCAGTCCACCAAGGCACTGGTCGTCGACGCGGCCACCGGCCAGGTCGTCGCGAGCGGCCAGGCACCGCACACGGTGTCCTCAGGAGCCGGCCGCGAGAGCGACCCGCGCCAGTGGTGGGACGCGCTGCGCGAGGCCCTGCACCAGTGCGGTGACGCCGCGCGGGAGGCCGCCGCGGTGTCCGTCGGCGGTCAGCAGCACGGGCTCGTCACGCTGGACGCCCAGGGCGAGCCGGTGCGCCCGGCCCTGCTGTGGAACGACGTGCGCTCGGCCCCGCAGGCCCGCCGCCTGATCGAGGAGCTGGGCGGTTCCAAGAGCTGGGCGGAGCGCACGGGCAGCGTGCCCAGTGCCTCGTTCACGGTCACCAAGTGGGCTTGGCTGGCCGAGCACGAACCCGAGGCGGCCCGCGCGGCGAAGGCGGTACGGCTCCCCCACGACTACCTCACCGAACGGCTCACCGGCGAGGGGACCACCGACCGCGGCGACGCGTCCGGCACCGGCTGGTGGGCTTGTGGCACCGAGGCCTACGACGAGGAGGTCCTCGCGCACGTGGGGCTCGACCCGGCGCTGCTGCCCCGTCCGGTCCGTCCCGGCGAGGTGGCCGGAACCGTGCGCGACGGCCACGGCCTGCCCTTCTCCAAGGGCACCCTGGTCGCCGCCGGCACCGGCGACAACGCGGCCGCCGCGCTGGGCCTCGGACTGCGCCCGGGCGTGCCGGTGATGAGCCTGGGCACCTCGGGCACCGTCTACGCCGTGTCGCGGCACCGCTCCGCGGACCCGACCGGCACCGTGGCCGGATTCGCCGACGCGCGCGGCGACTGGCTGCCGCTGGCCTGCACCCTCAACTGCACGCTCGCCGTCGACCGCGTCGCCGCCCTGCTGGGCCTGGACCGGGAGGCCGTCGAGCCCGGCACCGACGTCACGCTGCTGCCCTACCTGGACGGCGAGCGCACACCGAACCTGCCGCACTCCTCCGGCCTCCTGCACGGGCTGCGTCACGACACCACCGCCGGCCAGCTGCTCCAGGCCGCCTACGACGGTGCCGTCCACTCGCTCCTCGGCGCGCTGGATCTCGTCCTCGACGCCGACGCGGACCCGTCCGCACCGCTGCTGCTGATCGGCGGCGGTGCGCGCGGGACCGCCTGGCAGCAGACCGTACGACGGCTGTCGGGGCGGCCCGTGCAGATCCCCGAGGCCAGGGAGCTGGTCGCGCTCGGCGCCGCCGCACAGGCGGCCGGCCTGCTGACCGGCGAGGACGCGGCGGCGGTCGCCCGCCGTTGGAACACGGCCGCCGGGCCGGTGCTGGACGCCGTGGAACGGGACGAGGCGACGCTGACCAGGATCTCCGGGGTACTCTCCGACGCGGCACCCCTGCTGGAGCGGGGCGTGGGCTCCGGCTGAGGACGCGACCACACGGGCGACGCCGCAGGCAGCGCCCGTGCGACCGTCGCAGGTCGCCCCGGACGCCGTCGGCACCGCCTGTCGACGGCTCCGAAGGCGTGACCGAACGGACGATGGAGAGACCGACCAAGGACTGACGGAGGCATGACCGCACCGCCGCACGAAGCCCACAGTCACCCGGCGCGTCCCGGGCGTGCCCTGCCGGACACCCAGCAGGGCATGCGCCGGCGCAACCTCGCCCGTGTGATGCACACCGTCAACGCGGAGGGCCCGCTGTCGCGGGCCGCCGTGGCCTCCCGGATCGGGCTGACGCGTGCGGCGGTGTCGACCCTCGTGGACGAGCTCATCCGCACGGGCCTGCTGGAGGAACTGGGCCCGGAGCGTCCCGGCCGCGTGGGGCGGCCCGGGTCGGCGCTCGCCGTCAGCGGAACGGGGCCGGCCGGCATCGGAGCGGAAGTCGGTGTGGACCACCTCGCGGTCTGCGCGGTCGACCTGCGCGGCAGCCTGCGGGCGCGTGTGGTGCGCCACGGCAGCAACCGGGGCCGCTCCCCGGAGCCGGTGATCGAACAGCTCAACGGCCTGGTGCGGCAGGTCGTCTCCGAGACCGAGGCCGAGGGACTGTGGCCGGCCGGGCTCGCCCTGGCCGTGCCGGGACTCGTGGCACGGGACGCCCGTACCGTCGTCCACGCCCCGAACCTGGACTGGCACGACACGGACCTGGGCCCACTGCTGCCGGAACGCCTGCCGCTGACCGTGGGCAACGAGGCCAACTTCGGCGCACTCGCCGAACTCTGGCTCGGCGACGGCACCCCGCGGGACTTCCTGCACGTCTCGGCCGAGATCGGCATCGGTGCCGCCGTCGTCGTCGACGGGCGGCTGCTGCGCGGCACCCGCGGCTTCGCGGGCGAGCTGGGCCATGTGCCCGTCCGGCCCGACGGACCGGAGTGCGCCTGCGGCGGACGGGGATGCCTGGAGCAGTACGCCGGCGAGAAGGCGGTCCTGCGCGCGGCCGGTCTGGAGCCGGGCGAGGACCGGGTGGGAATGCTCGCGGGACGTGCGGCCGAGGGGGACGAGGCCGTACGGCGTGCCCTGCGCGAGGCGGGCACGGCACTCGGCATCGCGCTGACCGGGGCCGTCAACCTGCTGGATCCCGAGGGCGTGGTGCTGGGCGGAGCACTGGCCGGACTCGCCCCCTGGCTGCTCCCGTCACTGAACGACGAGCTGGCCCGGCGCACGGCCGGCCCGGCGTGCCCGGTCTCCGTGTCGGAACTCGGGTCCCGGGGGCCGTTGCTGGGCGCCGCCCACTCGGTGGTGCGGGCCGTCCTGGACGATCCGGCGGCGGTGGCGGAACGGGCCTGAGCCCGAGCCGGGCAGCAGTCCGATCCCTCGCGGCGCGAAACACCGCGCCCCCGCCTCCCACCCCTTCGCCACTCGTTCGAGTGAGCGTGATGTCCACAAGGCGGCGGCTGTCCACGGAACGGCGCGGCGCTCTTCTGCGCAATCCCCGCTGCCCGTACGGTGATTCACGCGGACGCACCCGGCGCGACGGACGGCGGACGACGTCCGCGTCACCGACCTCCTCTCCTCCTCGGCGGCCGTCGCGCGCCGAACCCCCCACCGGGCCCAGGCCCCCACCGACGAAAGGTCAGTCCATGGAAAGGGAAAGGACAGCCGCCCCCGTCCCGACCAGGCGGCACCTGCTGCAGGGCGCCGCGCTCGCCACCGTCCCGTTCGCCCTGTTCTCCGGCACTCGTGCCGCGGCGCACTCCGGCACCGGCGCACGGCCCGGATCCGACCCGGACCCGGACCCCCGTGCCGCCGAGTACCCCTCCGTCGAGTGGCAGCCGGCGAGCACGTCCAACTACACCCGCTCGACCCGTCCCTCCGCCTACCCCGTCGACCACGTCGTCGTCCACGTCACGCAGGAGACGTACGCCGACACCCTCTCCATCTTCCGCGACCCGGACAGGCAGGTCTCAGCGCACTACGTCGTCCGCTCCTCGGACGGGCACGTGGCGCAGTGCGTCCGCGAGGCCGACATCGCCTGGCACGCGGGGAACTGGGACTACAACACCCGCAGCATCGGCATCGAGCACGAGGGGTGGGTGGACCGGCCGGAGTACTTCACCAACGCCATGTACGAGCAGTCGGCCCGCCTCACCGCGGCGATCTGCACCACCTACGGCATCCCCAAGGACCGCGAGCACATCATCGCGCACCACGAGGTGCCCGGCAGCGACCACACGGATCCCGGGCCGCTGTGGGACTGGACCCGTTACATCAGACTCGTCAACTTCGCCTGAGTCACGCCCGGCTCACGGCGGAAGGCCTCGGCGGAAGGCCACATTCGGGTGATCGGACCGGTCGAAGTGGTTGTCCGCTCCCGTCCACGGAGTGACGATGGCCCCGTCGCGACACCTTCCGGGGAGGCCGAGTTGACCGATGCGTGGCTGGCTCTGGAACCGGGGGCCGATCCCGTCGAACGCGCGCGGACGCTGCGGCGAGCGCACGAGGCCTTCACCGAGGCGGGTACGGTGCCGCGGCCCGTGCGCCCCGTGGTGGCGGAGTCCTGGCGACGCTCGGTCCGGGCGGGTGTCGGCCCGGACGGCACCGCGAGCGTGGAGCTCATGGACGACGACCTGGGCGCCTACCGGGCCGAGCATCCGCTGGCGCGGGTGATGCCGCTGATCCGGGAGCTCCTCGGGACGTTCGCCGCCGACGGCGAGCACTTGCTCGCGGTCTGCGACGCGCACGGCAGACTGCTGTGGGTCGAGGGGCACCCGGCGACCCGGCGCCGGGCGGACCGGATGAACTTCGTGCCGGGCGCGCGGTGGGCGGAGTCGGCGGTGGGGACGAACGCGCCGGGCACGGCGGTGGCCGTCGGCCGGCCGGTCCAGGTGTTCACGGCCGAGCACTTCATCCGCCGGGTCCAGCCGTGGACGTGCGCGGCGGCTCCGGTGCACGATCCCCGCACCGGACGGGTGCTCGGCGCGGTGGACATCACCGGCGGGGACGGCCTGGCGCACCCGCACAGTCTGGGCTTCGTCCAGGCGGTCGCGCGTGCCGCCGAGTCGCATCTGGCGCTGCTCGCCCCGGAGCCGTCCGCTGCCGAGGGGGCCGAGCTGACCGCGTTGGGCCGCGACGACGCGCTGCTCAGCTCGGACGGACGCGGAGTGCGGCTGAGCCGGCGGCACAGCGAGATCGTCGTGCTGCTGGCCCACCACCCGGAGGGCCTGACCGGTGACGAGCTGCTGTGCGCGCTGTACGAGGACGAGTCGGTGCCGCCGGTGACGTTGCGTGCCGAACTCGCCCGGCTGCGCGGCATCCTGGGACCCGGCCGACTGGTGTCGCGGCCCTACCGGCTGACGATGCCCGTCGAGTCCGACGCCACGGTGGTCGAGCGTCGCCTGCGGTCCGGTGCCGTGACGGCGGCCGCGACGGCGTACGCCGGTCCGCTGCTGCCCGGCTCCCGGGCCCCGGCGGTCGCGCGGCTCAGGCGCCGGCTCGCCGACGGGCTGCGCGCCGCGCTGATCGCCTGCGGCGATCCCGACCTGCTGGCCGACTGGGCGCACGCCCCGTGGGGCGAGGACGACCTCGACGTCTGGCGCGCCCTGGCCGCGGTCCGGCCGACGGCCGCGGTCCGGTCCCGGCTCGCCGCGCTGGAGTCCGAACTGGCGGCCCCGTAGGACGTGGTGGCCATGGGCCGACCGGTCGGGGACCGGAGGCGGGCGGCTGCCGCCGCGGACGCAACCTGTCTGCAACGTCCCGCTGCCTAGCCTCACGTGCAGCCGTCCAACGGCGGGCGGCACTCGACGAGGGAGGCAGACAGGATGACCCGTTACGCGGCGCCCGGCACCGAGGGCGCGATCGTCTCCTACCAGTCGCGCTACGACCACTTCATCGGCGGCGAGTACGTGCCGCCGGCGCGCGGACAGTACTTCGAGAACCCGTCACCGGTGAACGGCCAACCGTTCACGGAGATCGCGCGCGGTACGGCGGAGGACGTGGAGCGGGCGCTCGACGCGGCGCACGAGGCGGCCCCGGGCTGGGCCCGGACGTCGGTGACCGAGCGCTCCGACATCCTGCTGAAGATCGCCGACCGCATGGAGGCGAACCTGGAGCGCCTGGCGGTCGCCGAGAGCTGGGAGAACGGCAAGCCGGTGCGCGAGACGCTGGCGGCCGACATCCCGCTCGCCGTCGACCACTTCCGCTATTTCGCGGGCGCGATCCGCGCCCAGGAGGGCTCGCTCGGCGAGGTCGACGACGACACCGTGGCGTACCACTTCCACGAGCCGCTGGGGGTCGTCGCGCAGATCATTCCGTGGAACTTCCCGATCCTGATGGCGGCCTGGAAGCTCGCTCCCGCCCTCGCCGCCGGCAACGCTGTGGTCCTGAAGCCCGCCGAGCAGACTCCCGCCTCGATCCACTACTGGCTGAGCCTGGTCGCGGACCTGCTGCCGCCCGGCGTCCTGAACGTCGTCAACGGCTTCGGCGTGGAGGCGGGCAAACCGCTGGCGTCCAGCCCGCGGGTGGCGAAGGTGGCCTTCACCGGGGAGACCACCACCGGGCGGCTGATCATGCAGTACGCCTCGGAGAACATCAAGCCGGTCACCCTGGAACTCGGCGGCAAGTCGCCCAACATCTTCTTCGACGACGTCTGGGCCCGGGACGACGACTTCCGCGACAAGGCGCTCGAGGGCTTCACGATGTTCGCCCTCAACCAGGGCGAGGTGTGCACCTGCCCGTCCCGGGCGCTGGTCCAGCGCGGCAACTACGCCGACTTCATGGCGGCAGCCGTGGCCCGCACCGAGTTGATCAAGCCGGGCCACCCGCTGGACACCGACACGATGATCGGCGCCCAGGCCTCCAACGACCAGCTGGAGAAGATCCTCTCCTACCTCGACATCGGCCGGCAGGAGGGCGCCAAGGTGCTCACCGGCGGCGAGCGCATCGAGCACGGGGGAGAGCTGAAGGGCGGCTACTACGTCCAGCCGACGGTCTTCGAGGGTCACAACCGCATGCGGATCTTCCAGGAGGAGATCTTCGGCCCGGTCGTGTCGGTCACGTCCTTCGACGACTTCGACGACGCGATCAAGACCGCCAACGACACCCTGTACGGCCTCGGCGCCGGGGTGTGGACCCGCGACATGAACACCGCCTACCGCGCGGGCCGCGCGATCCAGGCGGGCCGCGTCTGGACCAACTGCTACCACGCCTACCCGGCGCACGCCGCGTTCGGCGGCTACAAGCAGTCGGGGATCGGGCGGGAGAACCACAAGATGATGCTGGAGCACTATCAGCAGACGAAGAACCTCTTGGTGTCGTACTCGGCACAGAAGCTGGGCTTCTTCTAGAGGCAGAAGAGAAGGCGCCTGAGCTGGACCTTTGCCCGTCAGGCGCCTTTCACTCGACCAACTCGGACCTGAGTCCCGCAGGGCACCTGTCACAGCGAGGTCGAGATCACCAGACGCTGGATCTGGTTCGTGCCCTCGATGAGCTGGAGCAGCTTGGCCTCACGCATCCAGCGTTCCGTCGGGTGGTCGGTCACGTATCCGTAGCCGCCCAGGATCTGGACCGCATCGGTGGTCACCCGCATCGCCGTATCGGTGGCGAAGAGCTTGGCCTTCGCGGCGGCGGCCGAGGAATGCTGCCCGGCATCGAGTTGGCGGGCCGCGTCGAGCAGCAGCGTGCGAGCAGCGGTGACCTGGGTCGCCATGTCGGCGAGCATGAAGCCGATTCCCTGGAAGGAGATGATCGGCTTCCCGAACTGCTGCCGGGTCTTCGCGTAGACGACGGCATAGTCGAGCGCGGCCTGGGCCAGCCCCACCGCGCAGGCGGCGATCCCGAGGCGCCCTCGGTCGAACAGGCCCATCGCGATCAGGAACCCCTTGCCGGGCCTGCCGATCCGTCGGTCCTGGGCGATCTCCGCCCCGTCGAGAACGATCTGCGCTGTCGGCGAGGAGCGGACGCCCATCTTGCGCTCAGGGGCCTGCGGGCGGAGTCCTGGTGTGTCCGCGGGCGCCAGCAGCAAGGACAGGCCGCGCACCCCGTCGCTTCCGGTGCGGCAGAACACGTTGTAGTAGTCGGCGGCGCCTGCGTGACTGACCCAGGACTTGGCTCCGTTCACGACGTAGCGGTCCTCGTGCGGGGTGGCTGTGGTCCGCAGAGCCGAGATGTCGGAGCCGGCTTCCGCCTCCGAGATGCAGTTCGCGCCGAGGAGTTCGCCTCCCAGCATGTCCGGAAGCCAGGCGGCCCGCTGTTCTTCGGTACCGAAGGCGGCCAGACCGTAACAGGAGAGCACGTGGATGTTGACCGACTGGGCGACCCCCAGCCAGTGCTGGGCCAGGGTCTCCAGGACGGTGAGGTACACCTCGTAGGGCTGGCCGCCCCCGCCGTACTGCTGCGGGTAGGGCAATCCGAGCAGTCCGGCCCGGCCGAGCGTGTTCAGCAGCTCGCGAGGGAAGGTCGCCTCGGACTCGAACTGCTCGACCCGGGGAGCGAGTTCGGCGGCGGCCAACTGCCGGACGAGGTTCAACAGGTCGAGTGCCTCCTCTGTCCAGGCGGGCCCGGTGGGCTGGGAGTGACGGGTTGGCACGGCGGTGGGCATAGCGGCGTCCTCACATACGGCTGGATCAGGCTTCGTGGGTTGTCCGGCGCTGGCGAAAGGGCATTGGGGCGAGACTCCGAAGGGGGAGACGTTGCTCTACTGCGAGCGTGGTCCGGCGTTCCGGGAGCGAGGACGCAGCGCGAGCGCCACGGGGCAGCCCTGGAAGGGGGGCATCCGGTACCAGTGCGTACCGCCCCAGTCGCCTCGCCGTGCTCTTGGCGGGACACGGATGCGCCAGAGGTCCGCGCCGACACGCAGGCCGAGCGACTTGGCGCACGCCTCGCGTACCGTCCAGGCATCGGCGAACTCGTAGTGAAGCTCGGTGGCGGCTCGGGCCTCCTGGTCGCCGTCGCCGAGGTCGGTGGGTTCGGCTCCGGCCACGTCGTAACGGAGCAGCAATCTGGTACTCACCGGCACGGGGATCTGGATGTCGATCCCCACCTCGCAGCCGTGGGCGGCCATGACCGCGATCCGGCCCGCGCTGTGCGAGATACTCACGTCCACCTCGCGGGCGCTCAAGCAGAACGGTCGCTTGCCGCTCCGGGTGCCGATCTGCACCTCTTCGGCCGGTACGCCGGTCAGTTCGGCCACGGCCAGGCACAGCAACGTGCGGCCTGCGAGGAATTCCCTGCGTCGCACGCCGGAAAGCGTGTGCGGCGCCCGCAGGTCGTCGGTTCCGACCGGGGCGATCTGGAGGTTCGTCTCGTCCACGCGTCCGAGCAGCGTCACCGTCCTGGCGTCGCCATGCGCGAGTGGTAGCAGGACCGGCCGGTCCGTGAAACCGGCGGGGATCAGGCCGGCAGCCACTGCTCGGCCTCGGGCCACCGCCGTACGGCTCGGCGCACCGCGTAGTCCCAATAGGAGCGCACGGACAGGTCGGCGTAGATGAAGTCCTGTTTGAGCTGGACGTCTTCGGAACTGGAGTAGTGGTACTCCACTCCTGTGGAGAGCGCGGCGAGCTGGAGGCGACAGGCTCGTTCCAGCACCTGGGCGAAGATGGCGGCATGGCGCACGCTCTTGCCGACGATCACCCCACCGTGGTTGCGCAGGAACACGGCGCGGCCGGTGCCCCCGAGTTCCTTCGCGATCTGGTCGCCGGTGGCGATGTCGAGCACGGTGTTGCTGGTGGTGGTGAAGACGCTGGTCGCGTCGACGAAGTAGGAACCCTCATGGGAGAGGGGGCGCAGTTCGAGGTCGCAGGCACCGAACAGCAGGGTGTACGGGGCGTGGCTGTGCACGATGCCGTTGACGTCCGGCCTGGCTCGGTAGATCGCCTGGTGGAGCGGGAGTTCGGGTGGTGCCGTGCGAGGGGCCTGTCGCGCGTGGTCCACCGCCGCGGTGACGGTCTCCTCCGGTGTGACCTCGTCGAAGCCGCAGAGCGCGTTCTTGATCAGGAAGGTGTCCGCGCCGGGTGTTCTGGCGGATATCTGTCCTTGGTTGAAGTCGTCGTGTCCGTCCAGGGAGAGCATCCGCCCGCCCAGGGCGAGCTGGTTGGCCAGCCGGCGTGTCATCAAAGGGCCTCTCTCATGGCGTGGTCGTCAAGGGATGTGGTCGACAGGGTGTGGAAGAGGTCGTCCACGGCGATCAGGCCAGGCGGATGCCGCGGCAGACGCTGGGCAAGAGCCAGGGCGGTGCGGGCCACGGCGCGCAGGGAGGTCACCTGGTGGTGGACGGTGAGGGCTTCGTCAGCGCCCCAGGTCCAGGTGATCGAGTGTTCACTGACCTCCGGGCCTCCGCGGCGAAGCCCCAGCTCGGCCTCCGGATGCCCGCCGGCGTCCGTCCAGGCCGTGGCGAGTCGTTCGGCCGTCGCGCTGACCCGCGCCGCCTTGCGGACCGGGTGACGGTCCAGGACGTCCACGTGGGGGGCCGTGAGGTGGTGGACGGTGGCGACCAGGCCGGCCAGCCTGCGCTGCAGGTAGCTGCCGAACGAGAGGTTGACGGCCTCGAGCACGGGCACCGCGGCAGCAACCTCGTCGAGCAGGCCCGAGTACCGCTCCCGCAGGTGGGAGACACACTCGAGCAACGGCACACTGTGCCGGAGGCAGTACGTGGCGACTTCGGGGAAGCCGCCGGGGGCGCCGGCGTCGATGAGGACGTCGGGCACGGATTCGACCGTCCAGCCGGTACTCGCCCGTGCCCGCAGGCTCACTGGGATGCGCGAGTCCGAGCAGGTCCGCAGCAGCGCACCGCCGAGCCGTCCCGCACCGACGATGCCCACCGTGAGGGGTGGGACGCCGTGCAGGGGGGCGGCTGCCGCCGCATCAGGCGGCATCGGAGCCCAGCTCAGCCAGAACGGCGGCGACGATGCCGTCCACCGTGCCCAGCGCCTCGGCCCCTTCGTCGGCGTCCAGATAGGCGCCGAACTCGTTCTCGATGGCGTCGAGCAGTCGGATGTAGGAGAGCGAGGTGTAGTTGACGGCTTCCAGTACACCTCCGTGCGCCTCGATGTCCGAGACGCTGATGTCGCCTTCGTGGGACGAGATGATCAGGCGGATCACGCCATCACGTATCAGCTGCGGGCCGGCAGACATGACTGACTCCTCAGGATGGGGCCGGCGGTTTCCGCCGTCGGCCGCGGGTGCCGCCCGGGCAGGGCCCCGGGCAGAGCGGTGTGGAGGGAGCGGAGCGGTACGGCAGGCTCAGGAAGAGCCGGCGTCGAAGAGACTCCGCAGTTCGTGGAGGACCGGCTTGCCGATCACCGTGGTCGGGATGGCGTCGACAACCCGGATCAGTGTGGGGACCTTGTGGGCGGCCAGGTTGTCGCGGATCCGCAGGCGTACCTCGCCGGCGTCGAGCCCTTCGCGCAGCACGAGTACGGCGGCTACGGCGGGCTCGCCGTGCTGGTCGGCAACCTCGAGGACCACGGCCTGATCCACGCCGGGCACGGAACTGACGGCGTTGCCGACCTCGACCGGGTCGACCTTGCGGCCGCCCACGTTGATCATCCGGTGGGAGCGGCCGGTGAGCACCAGTTCACCGGCCTCCAGGCGCCCGCGGTCCCCCGTGCTGTAGTGGCCGCCACCGTCGATCCGGCTCTCCAGGAGGCCGGGGGCGTTGAGGTAGCGGGTGGCCATCGAAGCGCTGCGCACATGGACGGCCCCATCCCGGTCGACAACCCCCCGGGTCTGGATGTCCACCCCCGGCAGCGGGCGGCCCAGGCTCTGCGCCGAGGTGGCGGTGGAATACGTCAGCGGTCCGGCCTCGGCGACGCCGTAGTAGTTGCCCATCGGGACCCCGGTCAGTTCGGTGAACCGCTCCTTGGTGTCCGCGCGCAGCGGAGCCCCGGAGGAGATGGCGACGCGGACGGAGGCGAAGTCCGTGCGGCCGCTGCCGGTGCGGACGAAGGAGTCGTAGAGGGCGGGAAAGGCGACCAGCCGGGTGGCCTGGGCTTTGGCGACAAGCCGGCGGATCCGGCCGCTGGTCGGCAGCCCGTGCGACAGGTGCAGCTGCGCGCCGACCAGGAAGCTGGACAGGAGGGAGGTGTTGAAGGCCAGCCCGTTGGACAGACCCGCGCAGCACAGGACTCGATCACCGGCTGTCATGGCGGTGCCCACCGCCCAGTTCTCCGCCGCCGCGCGCACCGCCCGGCCTGAGAACTCCAGGCAGTTGGGCTTGCCCGTGGTGCCGGAGGTGAAGCGGCAGACCTCGGTGTCGGGGTGCAGCAGGTGACGGCGCTCGGCGATACGGCGGTGCGTGGCGGTCAGGCCCGGCAGCGCGGGGATCGCGTCGCCTGCCGTGTCGCGGTCGTGGAGAAGCAGGTCGAGCGAGCAGTCCTCGTGGATACGACCCAGTTCCCTGTCACCGGCCGAGGCATCGATCAGAAACGGAACTGCCCCTGCGTGCAGGATGCCCAGGTAGGCGGTCACCCACGTGGTGCTGTTGCGCGCTGCCAGACCGATCCGGGGGCGGTCGTCCGCGGCTACGGTGCCGCTGAGCCACTCGGCAGCACGCACACTCCGCTCGTGCAGGGCGCGGTAGTCGACCGAGGAGTCGGGGCCGGACAGCGCCGGACTGTCCGCGCACTGGTCGGCGCACCGGGCGAATTCGGCGGCGAGAATCATGAGCGCTCGTTCTGTGCGTAGGCGACCGCGAGACGGTCGAGCTTCGGGGCGTCAGGTGTGCCCACGCCCATGGTGACCGCGTACACCACGTCATGATCGGCGGGCAGGCCGGCCAGCCGCTGCCACCGCTCGCTGTCGAAACCACCGACACCCGTGGCCGGAAGGTCGCGCTGGGCCGCCTCCAGACAGACCAGTTGAGCCAGCGCCCCCGCGTGGTAGAGCACCGTCCACAGCTGTGCACCGCCTGCCTCGTCGATGAGCGCGGCAGTGGGTGCGTGCATCAGCAGTACTGCCGACGTGTCGGCCAGATGGCGCTGAGCCATGAAGGCCTCGGTGACCGATTCATTGGGCAGCTCGGGGATCCACCGGATGCCCAGGCCGTCCGGCCAGACCAACTGGCCTCGTGCAGGACGATGTTGCCGCATGACCAAGGTGGCGTGGGGCGGCGTTCCTTCACCGGGCAGCAAGTCGTTGAAGACGGATATCGCGCGGCCGACGGTGCCGTGTATGTCCCGCGCGGGGACGGTGCCGGGCGCGAAGCCGGTAGCCGACCGACGGCTGTGGAACGCCGTCCGCGGCACGAGAGGCGCCCTGCCCCTGCGCCGTACAGCCGTCGGCAGCGAGACGGGCGCTCCCAGCGGAGCGGCCGCAGCCCCTCCGGAATCGGTGACGAGTGACTCCCAGCAGAGACGCTCCAGCCAGTGTGGCTGCCGGCGCAGCGAGGGCCGCCGGGTGGCACGGGCATCGCGCACTGTCCAGCCGGACGGTCCGGCATCGGGGCCGTTGCCGGCCGACACCGCGGTGACGGCCAGCGCCGAGTGGACCTCCGCGCACTCGCCGTACTCGCTGACCAGGGGGTCCAAACCTGGCGGGCGCCGGCGCAGCACGATACTCGCACCGAGGCTGTCGGCCGCCAGCACGAGGTTCATGTGCAGGTGCGCTGTGTCCAGCTGGGTGTAGAGGTAGCCCCGGTCGCCGTACTTTCGCATGGACAGCCAAGGCCTGGTGGCCAGCACGATGACCGCGCCGCACTCGGGGATGGCGAGCGCTGCTCGGCAGAGCGCCTCGTCGACTTGGGGTCCGCGGCTGAGCAACTGACAGAGCCGCCGGCCCGCATCGACCTGGTAGAGGCCGATTGCGCCGGCGTCGTCCCTGGTCAGGATGTAGCACTCATAGGGGTATGTGGCGCCGGCCGAGGGCACTGCCCGGCGTGAGCTGTCCGTACCGATCATGCCCAGGTCGAGCACGGCCAGGCCGGTGCGCAGTCCCACGGCGGGCGTGAGAGTGGGCGACCGTCCGGCCCCTGCGGAGTCGACCGCCATCCGTGTCCAGAGCGGTTTCGCACGGGCTTCCATCGTGATCTGCTCCTCGATTCGTGCCGAGTGACTGCAAATTATGCATAGATCTCAGCAAAATCAAGATGGTTGAGAGCGCCAAACGTGACTGCGGCGCGGACCCGGAGCCGGGGCGCACCCTCACACCCCTCAGCAGCGTGTTCAAAAAACTAGCCGATACTGTTGAGAAATTTCTCCGATCCGCGTCATTCTTGAGCCCACTCACGACAGGACGCTCCGGTGAGCAGGACACACAGGAAGAGGACAGGTGACAGACCCAACGACCGCCCGCGTGCGGTTCCACGAGGGCACCTCCCGTACCGGGCCGATGACCTGGGGCCAGCGCGCCATCTGGGAGGTGGTCCGCTGGCTGCCGCCCGACGACGACTCGCTGAACCAGCTCGGCTGGGCGCCGGTCGGCTCCGCCACCGTGGCCCAGGTGTGCGACATGGTCCGGCTGCTCGTGGAGCGGCACGAGTCGCTGCGGACGACGTACGCCGAACATGACGGCGGCCTGGTGCAGCACGTCGCGGCCTCGGGCGAGATCGAGTTCCTGCTCTCCGAACTCGAACCGGGTGACCTGGCAGAGGCCGTCGCCCCGCTCGGCGAGCGGATCCGGGCGGGCGCCTTCGACAACGCCGCCGGGCTGCCGGTGCGCGCGGCGATCGGGTTGCGCGCGGGCGTACCGGCCGCCGTCGCGATCGCCGCGAGCCACCTGGCGGTCGACGGCTGGAGTTTTCAGATCGTCATGGACGAACTGCGTGCCGTGCTCGCCGCAGGCCCGGACGGCGCGGCGGGCCTGCGCGAGCGTTCCCGACAACCCCTGGACCGGGCCGGGTTCGAGGCGTCCGAAGCCGGCGCCCGGCGCGAGAGGCGCACCCTGGACTACTGGGCCCGCCAGGCGAACACGGTTCCCGCGAGCATGCTGGCGACCACCTCGACGCCGCAGCAGCTGGACCGGGACTGGGCGCACATCGACTCCCCCGCCTTGGCACTGGCCGCCCACGCGCTGGCCGGACGCAGCCGCTGCAACACAGCCACAGCTCTGCTCGGGTCGACCGCGCTGCTCCTGGCCTCCTACCTCGGTGAGCCCGAGGCGGCGCTGCGGGTCATCGTGTCGACCCGCTTCAAGCCCGAAGACGAGGAGTTCGTCGGGGCCTTCAATCAGAACGCGATCGTCCGCCTGCAACTCGCGGACGAGTCCACCGAGCGGTTCCTCACCCGTGCCGCCCGCACCGCGTTGAACGCCTACCGACACTCGGAGGCCTGCCCGGTCAAGATGGAGGAGCAGCTGGAGGAGATCGCCCGCCGGCGCGGTATCACCCCCGGCGGCTACTGCTTCTTCAACGACATCCGGTTCAGCGCCGAAGAGCGCAACGCCCCGCCGCCCGAGCTCGACCCTCTGAAGCTGCCCACCCAGCTGGAAGTGGCCCTGGCCCATACCCGCCTGACCCGTCCGGACAGCGAGGGACGGCAGTCCGGCGCCAAGTTCTTCCTCTTCCTCGACGGACTGCGCGAGTCCTGCGCGCTCACTCTGTGCACCGACCCGCGTTTCCTGCCCGTCTCCGCCGGCGACTTCCTGCGGGAGCTCGAGCACTTGACGGTGCGGGCGGCCCAAGACCCCGGCGCCCCGGTGGGCGAACTCGTCGACCGGTTGCGACGCCGGCCGCAAGGAGCCCACCATGACTGAGACCACGACGCAGCCACAGGGCACGGTGCCGGGGCAGGCCCCCATGATCCGCGCGACAGGACTGCGGAAGCGCTACGAGGCGGCTCGGGGTGAAGGGTTCACCGCGGTCGCGGGCATCGACTTCGAAGTCCGTCCCGGGGAGGCCTTCGGGATCCTGGGCGCCAACGGCGCCGGGAAGTCCTCGACCATGCGCATGATCGCGTGCACCTCACCCTCCACCGGCGGAAGCCTCGAGGTACTCGGGCTCGACGCACGGACCGAGGGCGCCCGGATTCGCGCCCGGATCGGCGTCGTCCCGCAGGACGACACCGTGGACGTCGAACTGACGGTCAGGGAGAACCTGTTGATCTACGGGCGCTACTTCGGACTGCCGAAGGCCGAGATCCGTCGGCGCGCCGCAGAGCTCCTCGACTTCGCACGGCTGACCGACAAGGCGGACGAGCGGGTCGAGGCGCTCTCCGGCGGCATGCGGCGACGCCTGACGATAGCCAGGGCACTCATCAACGAGCCCGGGATCGTCCTGCTGGACGAGCCCACCACCGGCCTCGACCCGCAAGCACGCCACCTGCTCTGGGAGCGGCTGTTCCGGCTCAAGGACGACGGCGTCACGCTGATCCTCACCACCCATTACATGGACGAGGCCGAGCAGCTGTGCGACCGGCTCGTGGTGATGGACGGCGGTCTGATCGTCGCCGAGGGCTCGCCCAGCGGACTGATCGAGCGGTACTGCACCCGAGAGGTGCTCGAACTGCGCTTCGGCCCGGGCGAGCGCGAGGCCATGACCGACAAGGCGCGGGGCCTGGTGGAGCGGATCGAAGAACTGCCCGACCGCATCCTCCTCTACACCGACGAAGGGGAGGCCACCATGGCGGCCGCCCACGCGCGCGGCATCGTCCCGCTGACCGCCCTGATCCGCAGGGCGAGCCTGGAGGACGTCTTCCTCACCCTGACGGGCCGCAGCCTGGTCGACTGAAGGGTCGCCGCCCCCGCCCACCGTCAGGCGTCGCCACGGAGAGTACCGATGACCACGCATGCCTCCCGCTCCTTCGTCCCACCCTGCCGTACCCGCACAGTCCCGCCCGCCCTGCGCGAGTTCGCCTACTGGCTGCATCGCTACCGCCGCACCTGGCGCGGGACCGTGGTGCTGAACGTGGCCAACCCGCTGCTGTTCCTGACCGGCATCGGCGCGGGACTGGGCACTCTTGTCAACCACAACAACGGTGCCGCCCTGGGCGGCCTGTCGTACCTGGCTTTCCTCACTCCCGGCCTGCTTGCCGCCTCGGCCATGCAAACCGCCTATATCGATTCGGCCCACCCTGTCCACCAGTCGGTGCAGTCCAAAGGGCACTACTGGGCGGCGAGTGCCACACCGATGACTCCCGTCGACATCTACTACGGTCACGTGCTGTTCAACATCTTCAAGGTGGCGCTCTCCGCGACGGCCTTCACGGCGGTGGCGGCGGCCTTCGGCGCCGTCGACGCGCTGCGGGCCCCCCTCGTGGTGGTCGCGACACTGCTGGTCGGAGCCGCGTTCGCCGCGCCGTCCGCCGCCTGGGCAGTGACCGCGAAGCGCCAGCCCACGGTACTCGCGGTGCTCCGGTTCGGCGTGATGCCGATGTTCATGTTCTCCGGCACCTTCTTCCCTGTGACGCAACTGCCCGGCTGGCTCCAGCCGGTGGTGCAGGTGACGCCGCTCTGGCACGGGGTCGAGCTGTGCCGTACGGCAGCGCTCGGCACCGGCACCGTGGCCGGCACCGCTGTCCACGTCGGCTACTTGGCCGTGCTGGCTGCCGTCGGTCTGCTGCTCGGACGGCGCACCTATCAGCGGCACCTGCACTCCTGACCACCAGCACTCACCCCTGAAAGGCAGGGATCCCATGTCGGCCGTGCTGGGCCCGCATGTCTCCGCTCGTCCCGTTCCAGCACTGCGCTCCGGGGGCGCCCTGGCGATGGTCGAGCGAAATCTGATGATCTACCGGCATACCTGGCTGCTCCTCGTGGCCGAGATCTTCGAGCCGGTGCTCTATCTCCTCGCCTTCGGTGTCGGCATCGGCGGGCTGGTAGGCAACGTACCGGGCCTCGCCGACACCGATGTGCGCTACGCGGAGTTCGTCGCTCCCGCTCTGCTGGCGACCACGGCGATGAACGGCGCGATGAACGAGACGACGTTCAACCTGTTCAACAAGCTGAAGACGAACCACACCTACGAGTCGATCCTGACCACGCCGATGACGGTGCGCGGCGTGGCACTGGGCGAGGTCTGCTGGGCTCTGCTGCGCGGTGCTCTGGTGACGGTCGGGTTCCTTGTGGCCGTGACCGTCTTCGGTCTGGTGCACAGTCCGCTGGTGCTGCTGGTGGTACCCGGCGCGCTCCTCGTCGGGTTCACCTTCGCGGCGCTCGGCCTGGCCGTGGTGACCTACCTGCGGGACTGGCAGGACTTCCAGTACATCCAGTTGGCCATGCTGCCGATGTTCCTGTTCGCCACCACCTTCTACCCACTGGACGTCTATCCCCGTCCGGTCCAGCTGCTGGTGGAGTGCCTGCCGCTCTACCAGAGCATCGAGCTGATCCGGCAGCCCTCATTGGGAGAGTTCGGCGTCGAACTGCTGCTCCCGGCCGCCTATCTTCTGGCGCTGGGCGGCCTCGCCCTCATGCTGGCATTCCGCCGACTGGACCGGACACTGCGCAGCTGAGTCACCGACCGTTCACTCATCGGGCAGGCCCGGCATCCTGTCGGGGGCCGGGCAGATGCGGGTGCCCGCGTGGTCGAAGACGTAGAGCCGCGCCATGGACGAGGATCTCGTGCCCCTAGCGGGTCACGTAGACGGTGGTGGCGCCGAGTTCGGCGACGATGCGGGCGATCTCTGCACGCAGGTGGCCGCGGAGCTTCGCGTCGAGGCTGGAGAGCGGTTCGTCGAGCAGGAAGACCGAGGGCCTGCGGGAGATCGCACGCCCCACCGCCACGCGCCGGCGCTCCCGAGCAGCCCGGCCCGCCTTCGTCCAGCGAAGGCGGGCCGGGTTCGTCCACGGAGGTAAGGTCCTCGGCGGAGCAGTCTGCGCGGAGCGACGGATCCGGGCAGGGGGCAGGTCACCGCCCGGATGCGCGAGTCAGCCGCGGAGCCAGACCGCCGTGTCCCCCGGCAGCCGTCCGTCCGCGTCAAGTTGTTCACTGGCGAGCAATAGCTCGGTGTGTGCGGGCAGTTCGACAGCGTGGTCCCGCAGGTTCACCACACAGACCAGGCCGTCGGTGCGGGCGAAGGCGAGGACACCGTTGTCGGAGGGGAGCCAGGTCATCGGACCGTCACCGAACCCGGGGGTGCCGCGGCGGAGCCTGAGCGCCGTGCGGTACAGGGCGAGCATCGAGTCGGGGTCGCCGAGCTGGCGGTCCACCGCGTACTGCGGCCAGTACGCGGGCTGCGGCAGCCAGGGCTCCGTGGCACCGCCGAAACCACTGTGCGGTTCGCCGGCCGTCCACGGCAGTGGGACGCGGCAGCCGTCGCGGCCCGGGTCGGTGCCGCCGGAGCGGAAGTGCATCGGGTCCTGGACGCGGTCGAGGGGGATGTCCGCCTCGGGCAGGCCCAGTTCCTCGCCCTGGTAGAGGTAGACCGAGCCGGGCAGCGCCAGCGTGAGCAGTGCGGCGGCGCGGGCGCGGCGGGTGCCGAGCTCCAGGTCGGTGGGTGTGCCGAAGGTCTTCGTCTCGAAGTCGAACGCGGTGTCCTCGCGGCCGTAGCGCGTGACCGTGCGCGTCACGTCGTGGTTGCAGAGCACCCAGGTCGCGGGGGCCTTCACCGGGGCGTGTTCGGCGAGGGTGTCGTCGATGGTGCGGCGCAGGCGCTCGGGGTCCCAGGGGCAGGCGAGGAGGTTGAAGTTGAAGGCGGTGTGCAGCTCGTCGGGGCGCAGGTAGCGGGCGAAGCGTTCGGAGTCGGGGAGCCAGACCTCGCCGACGAAGACGCCGTCGTACTCGTCGGCGATCGCGCGCCAGGAGCGGTAGATGTCGTGGATCTCGTCCAGGTCGAGATAGGGGTGCGGGTCGACGCCCTCGGTGAAGTCGGGCAGGTCCGGGTGCTTGGTGAGCAGGGCGGCGGAGTCGATACGGACGCCGGCGACGCCGCGCTCGAACCAGAAGCGCAGCACGTCCTCGTGTTCGCGGCGGACGTCGGGGTGGTTCCAGTTGAGGTCGGGCTGTTCGGGGGTGAACAGGTGCAGGTACCACTCTCCGTCGGGCACCCGGGTCCAGGTGTCACCGGCGAACTGCGAGGGCCAGTTGTTCGGCGGGAGTACGCCGTTCTCGCCGCGGCCGGGGCGGAAGTGGAACAGCTTGCGCTCGGGGCTGCCGGGCCCGGCGGCGAGGGCGGCCTGGAACCAGGCGTGCTGGTCGGAGACGTGGTTGGGCACGATGTCGACGATGACCTTGATGCCGTGCTCGGCGGCCTCGGAGATCAGCTTCTCGGCGTCGTCGAGGGTGCCGAAGGCCGGGTCGATGGTGCGGTAGTCGGCCACGTCGTAACCGCCGTCGACCAGCGGCGAGAGGTACCACGGGGTGAACCACACGGCGTCCACACCCAGTTGGGCGAGGTACGGCAGGTTCGCGCGGACACCCGCGAGGTCCCCGGTGCCGTCCCCGTCGCCGTCCGCGAAGCTGCGGGGATAGACCTGGTAGATGACGGCGTCACGCCACCAGTCATGGGTGCGGGAGGGGTGCACGGCTGCCACGGGGGGTCCTTTCGGGCAGGTGGGACTCCGCCGCCGGTCGGAACGGGGCATGAAGGTGCCGACCGGCGGCGGAGTGCTTTTGGGTGGTGAAGCGAAGGGGAGGTGAGGGGGGCGGGGTGCAGGTCAGCCCTTGAGGCTGCCGGCGGTGAGGCCCGCCATGATGCTTCGCTGGAAGAAGAAGAACACGATGATCATCGGAATACTCGCCATCACCAGACCCGCCATGATCTGGTTCTGCGTCACCTGTCCCGCGGTCTGGGAAAGGCCCACGCTGATCGTCATCTTCTCGCTGTCCGGCAGCACGAGCAACGGCCAGACGAAGTCCTTGAACACCAGCACGATGGTGAAGATGGACACCACACCGAGGATGGGCCGCGAGATCGGCAGGATGATCGAGACGAGCACGCGCCACGGCGGCACCCCGTCGATCTCCGCCGCTTCGAGGATCTCGTCGGGAATCGAGTCGAAGAACCGTTTGAGCAGGAAGATGTTGAACCCGTTGGCCGCCACCGGGAACCAGATCGCCCAGGGCGTGTTGAGCAGCTGCCACCCGAAGATCGGCACGTCCGTGACGGTGATGTACGCCGGGATCATGACGACGATCGGCGGGATCATCAGGGTCGCGAGCATCGCCCCGAGGATCACGTTGCCGAACATCGGGCGCAGCTTGGACAGCGCGTACGCGGCCGTCACATCCACCGCTAGGGCGAACAGCCAGGCTCCGACCGCGTAGAAGAGGGTGTTCTTCAGGAGCAGCCCGACGTCGAAGAGCTCCCACGCGTCCGCGAACACCGAGAAGTCCGGGTCCTTCGGCCACAGCGTCGGCGGCATCTGGGCGATCTCCTCGCCCGACTTCATCGCGCCCGTGACCATCCAGTACAGCGGGAAGACGAACACGAACGTGAACACGGACAGGACGGCGGCGAGCACCGTCCAGTAGATCCGCTTTCCCCAGCGGGACTTGAGCTCGAGGGGCGAGACGATGGTGCGGGAGTGGCCGTCGGCCCAGGCGGCGCGGCGCCGCTTGCGCCGGCGGTGCGCGTCCGGCGGCCTCACCTCGCGGGTGTCCACGGCGGTTTCCGGGCGGGCTGTCATGTCAACTGTGTTGGCCACGGGACTACCTCTTCTCGTCGCGGGTCAGCCGGAGCTGGACCGCGGCGACCGCAAGGAGAACGATCATGAGCATCACGCCGAGCGCGCTGCCGGCGCCGTAGTTGCCGCCATAGACGAAGGCGTACTGGTACATCAGGAAGGCGACGGTGACCGTCGCGTTCTCCGGTCCGCCGCCGGTGAGCATGTAGGGCTCGATGAACACCTGCATGGTGGCGACGATCTGGAGCATCAGCATGAGCAGCAGGATCAGCCGGGTCTGCGGGATGGTGACGTTCCAGATCCGCTTGAAGATGCCGGCTCCGTCGAGTTCGGCCGCTTCGTAGAGGTCACCGGGGATGTTCTGCAGTGCGGCGAGATAGATCAGGACCCCGGAGCCCAGGTTCATCCAGGTGGAGACGATCACCAGGGAGATCAGCGCGGTGTCCGTGGAGTCCAGCCAGGACAGACCCGGCAGGCCGACGAAGTCGAGTATCTGGTTGAACAGGCCGGGTCCGGGATCGTAGAACCAGCGGAAGAGCAGCACCGAGACGATCGGCGGCAGCATCACCGGCAGGTATACGACGAAGCGCAGGTATCCGCGTGCGTGCCGCAGTTCGTTGAGCACGATCGCCACCGCGAACGGGATCACGTAGCCGCACAGCAGGGCGAGGAAGGTGAAGGCGAAGGTGTTCTTCCAGGCCTGGCCGAACGCCGGGTCCTCCACCACCGTACGGAAGTTGTCCAGGCCCACCCACTTGGGCTCGTCGACCAGGTTGGTTTCCTGGAAGCTGAGCACGAGCTGCCGGATGATCGGCCACCAGGCGAACAGCGCGAAGCAGAACAGGGCCGCACACAGGAATCCGTAGGCGGTGAGGTTGGTGCGAAGAGTCCTTCCACGACGTGAGGGACGTGCGGGTGGCCGGCGCCGCGGCCTCGGGGGCCGTTTCGCCTGCACGGTGGATGTGTCCATGGTGATCTCCCGTTCCGCGCCGCGGGCCGGGGTGCCGCACTCCGTCAGAACCGGATGCGGCACCCGTGGTCCGCGACGGTCAGCTCTTCGCCAGAATCGAGTTCGCCTTGCCCTCGGCATCGGCGAGCAGCTTGTCGATGTCGGCGTCCTCGCGGGTCAGGACCGCGGACATGGCCACGTCCAGCACCGCGTAGAGCTCCTGCGCGTTCGGCGGCTCCAGCTTCAGCTCGACGCTCTTCGATCCGTCGACGTAGGGCTGGTAGTACTCGACCGGCAGGACCGCGTTCTTCTCGCGGAGTTCGGCGAGCTTCTGGCCCGTCGGCGAGTCACCCATGTAGTCGTTGTTCGGAACGCCCACGGCCTCACCGTTGGCCTTGCCGCGCGCGTAGTCGTGACGGCCCTTGCCCGGGGTGTTGAACTGGAAGTCGATCCACTGCAGGCCGGCCTTGGTCTCGGCGGCGCTCGCCTTCGGGTTGATCATGTAGGCCTCGCCACCGGTGAGCGACGCCTTGCCCTCGGGGATGGGGGCGATGCCGTAGTCCTCCTTGCCGCCCTGGAACTTCTGCACCAGGTCGGTGACGACGTCCGGGGCGCCGAGCATCATGCCCGTCTTGCCGGCCGCCATCTGCTGCATCAGCGCCTCCCAGCCGATCAGCAGCTTCTTGCCGACGCTGTCGTCCTCCCAGCGCATGTCGTGCAGCGTCTGCAGAACCGCCTTGCCCTCGGCGCTGTTGAAGGCCGCCTTGCCGTCCACGACCATCTCGCCGCCGCGGCTGAAAATGGACTGCGCGAAGTGCCAGCCGCCGACGTTGCCGCCGCCGTACTCGCCGTAGCCGACGTAGCCGTCACCCAGATCCGCGATCTTCTTGGCCGCGTCGCGGACCTCGTCCCAGGTCTTCGGCGGGGAGTTGGGGTCGAGGCCGGCCTCCTCGAAGAGCTTGCGGTTGTAGACCAGCCCGACGGTGTAGCTGACGTTGGGGATGCCGTAGACCTTGCCGTCCTTGGTGAGCATGTCCCGGACGTCCTGCCGGATGTCACCGAAGTTCTTCACCAGATCCGTGGACGCGGTGATGTCCTTCGCCTGTCCCTTGGCTATGACATCGGCGTAGTTGGTGACAGGGGCCATGAAGACCGTCTCCATCTGGCCGCCGGCCAGCTTCGCGGCGAAGGTCTTCGGGTCGAAGCACGGCTGCTGGTCCGTGCTCTTGACCTTGACGCCCGGGTGTGCCTTCTCGAAGGCCTTGACGTCGTCATCCCATGCCTTGCGCTGCTCGGGTGCGGTTTTCGCCGGCTGGCACGCCACGGTGATCGTGACGTCCCCGTCGGCTCCGGCGTCCGAATCACCACCGCAAGCCGTGGCGGACAGGACAAGACCTGAAGAGATCAGAAAGATCGCGAGGTTGCGGGGCTTCATTGCGGCTCCTCCGAGGTGGCACCCAGGGCACTGCCCTGATCGGAGCGTCACATTAGGACGCAGAACAGGGCAGCGCAAGATTTTGACCCAAGATTGCAAGATTACGACTGCGTCACGAGGGTCGTGGGCTGACGAGCCCTGGGCGACTGCGCCCCAACGGGGGGCGCCGACGCGCACACAGGCGCGCCACCGTGCCCCTGCCGCAGCCTCAGTAGGTGGGCATCTCCGGGTCGATCCGCTCCGCCCAGGACAGGATGCCCCCGCCCAGGTGGACGGCGTCATGGTGACCGCTGCGCTTGACCACGGCGAGGACCTCCGCGGAGCGGATACCGGCCCGGCACAGCAGCACGGTCCTGCGGTCCGCGGGCAGCCGTGCGGCGGCGTCGCCGTGCAGGAACTCGCCCTGCGGGACGAGCACCGAGCCCGGCAGGTGGGCGAAGGCGTACTCGTCCGGCTCGCGAACGTCGACCAGGTTGACCGGCTCGTCCGCGTCGAGCAGTTCCTTCAGCTGCTCCGCGGAG
Organism: Streptomyces sp. AC602_WCS936; assembly: GCF_019049125.1. Lineage (NCBI taxonomy): Bacteria > Bacillati > Actinomycetota > Actinomycetes > Kitasatosporales > Streptomycetaceae > Streptomyces > Streptomyces sp. AC602_WCS936. Next base: position 344,177 of record NZ_JAGMUF010000054.1, read on the forward strand.
ATGGTGGACTCCCGCGCGGCCGCGGTCGCCTCGGGCGAGAGCAGTCCGAAGAAGGGCTCGGCGGCGACGGGCTCGGCCGGGCGCGCGGCACGTTCGTGCGGGCGCAGCGGTACGGTCGCGCACGTGCCGGCCATGGCGTCGTACTCCATCACCCGGCCGACCAGCGGCTCGCCCTGACCGGTGAGCAGCTTGACCACCTCGGTGGCCAGGGCGACCCCCAGCCAGGCGCCGACCACCTTCAGCGCGCCGGACACGCCCCGGAAGTAGGGGGCGGGAGGCTCCGGGAACAGATCCCTGAGGCCCGGGCCGTGCCGGTCCCAGAAGACCGAGACGCGCCCTCCGGTGGCTCCCATGGAGCCCCACACGAAGGGAATGCCCGCCTCGGCGCAGACGTCGTCGACGAGCCGGCAGCGGGCCGGGTCCTCCCCCGCGCACACCACGAGGTCGTAGTCCCGGACCAGTTCGCGCGCACGGGGCAGCTCGAACCAGCTCTCCGCCACGGTGCGCACGGCCGGATGGGTGCGCCCGAGCGCGCGGGCCCAGGCCGTGGCCCGGTCCGCGGGTTCCGCGTCCGGCAGCCCGAGGTAGCGGTCCCACGGGTCCGTGGGCGAGCCGTCGGCGACACCGATCACCCCCACGCCGGAGTCGGCGAGGTGAGCGATGAGCGGGGCGCCGATCTCGTCGGCGCCGACGACCAGGACCCGGCCCCCGGCGAGCCGACGCTGCCCCTCGGAGCCGTGTCCGGCGAGTATCAGCTGGTGTGCCTGGCGGCTCGTTTCTCCGGTGGGCAGGCCGGTGGCGGGTCGCGCCAAGGGGGGAAGCGACATGCGAGTCTCCTGCGAGTGTGAGGGAGCGGTCACGGCCGCTGGGCGTCTGCGTCGGCGGCCCAGTTCGGGCACGTGAGGGATCTTTGGCAGGGTGGTGTTCGTTCCGGCACTGTACGCTGAAATCGGTTCAGCTCAGCGATCCAGATGCAGTGCAACTCGTCGAAAAAGCCTGACTGTTGCCAGCGGTACAGGCGCCGTCAGCAGGTCGGCCCGGAGCCGAACCCCAGCTCCAGGGGTCCGTTGGTCTCGGCCCTGGAGACCGCTCGGGCCCGGGCGACAGCAGCGGTTCGAGCGCTGCCCGGCCCGACCGCGGTGATGTGGTACAGCCGCCGCACACGCAGCTCACGGCCGTCCTGATGACGGCGTCGGTCGGCTTGAGGATGCGAACCTGTTCGCCGACGTGGCCGTCGCCATCCTGCGCACCGAGGCGGTGTCGTCGGGATCGCGCGCTCGCCTCGGCCCGTGTCGGCGGGCCGTTACGGCCGCCGGGCGCAGGGCACCCGGCGGCCATGGCACTCACACACGGAACGCACCGTTCGGGCGGCTCCGGCCGGGGACAGGCCGCAGCCGTGGGCATCGGTGCCGCGGCGGGCGTGACGGCCGCCGTCGGCCTCCTGCTCGGCCGCAAGGCGGCGACGATCGGCAAGGTCGGCAAGGGGCACCCCCTCAAGCACCGCGCGCTGGACCTGCGGCCGGCGCGATGCAGCCGAAGTACCCGATCGACGCGATGAGCACCTACCTCAACGGCTTCCACATGTACGCCGACGACATGGGCAGGCAGGTGGAGGCCACGCACTTCTGCATACACCTCCAGCACGACCTGCACCAGTGCGTGATCTTCGACCGGAACGCGCCCGACGCCCGGCTGATAGGCATCGAGTACATCGTCAGCGAGGAGCGTTTCCGCGCCCTGCCCGAGGACGAGAAGCGGCTGTGGCACAGCCACCACTACGAGGTGAAGTCCGGCATCCTCACCTCACCCGGCATCCCCGACATGGCCGAGCACGCCTACTTCGAGGACCTCGTGACCACCTACGGGAAGACCTTCCACACCTGGCAGTACGACCGCGACGACTTCCCGTACGGCATCCCGCAGCTGATGATGGGCTTCACCGAGGACGGACAGGCCGCGGACGAGCTGGTGCGGGCGCGGGACGAGCGGCTCGGCGTCTCGACGACCCGCAAGCGGCGCGGCCGGGAGGACATCCCGATGCCGGAGGTGGCTCCCGGTGCCAACGCGTGGGAGAGCGGCCGGACGGTGCAGACACGCGTCGAGGAGACGGATCTCAAGCGCTGATCCGCTCAGCCGGACCGCACTGGCGTGTTCTGGCCGGCGTGCAGCAGCCAGGGCCCGTCGTCCTGCCTGGTCATGATGTACAGCGGCGCGCCCTCCGTGTCGCCCTCGGCCGAGTGGTAGACCTGCCGGACCTTGACGGCCGCCACGTCGGGCCGCAGGAACTGCACGTGGACGGCCTCGTAGGTGACGTCGCCGTCCCAGGTGGCGTCCGGCAGCACGGCGCGGGTGAAGTCGGCGATCGCGTCGAAGCCGAGGAGGACCTTGCCGTGGGCGGTCGTCCACAGCGCGTCCGGGTGGAAGAGGGCGAGGAAACCTTCGGCGTCCTTGGCCCGCTGGGTCCGCTCGACGGTGGCCACGACTCGCCGGACGGCCTCGATGTCCGCTGCGGTGGCGCTCTGTGCGGTGTCGGTGTTCATGCGGGCCAGCGTGCTACCTCGAGTTTGGTTGAGGTCAAGGGCCGAGAGGCAGGAGGGCGGCGGGCCGCGCGGGCCGGCCGAGGCGGACCCGGACACCCGGTGAGTACAGCACGCTGACGGGGGCGGCGGTGGGGGCGGGGACACCGGCGGCCGCCAGCAGGTTCTCGTCGCAGGTGAGGAGCTCGGCGCGGTACAGGGGCCAGCGGGGGTGGTGGTTGGGCAGGTACGCCGCGCCGCCGAGGAACGCGTTGTGCATGCCCCAGCGGGCGGTGAGGAAGTGCTCCAGGCCGGTGGGCTCGCGGATGTGCTCACCGGTGCGTACGGCGATGCGGCCGTACGCCCCGCGCGGACCGGGCCAACGGCGGGAACTGGTGTAGGTCACGGTGTCGCCGGCGGAGCGGACGCTCATGCGGGACCACAGGTAGGGCAGCCGGAAGACGAAACGGCCCATCACCACCGGGACCAGCCGCGAGGCGTCCATCGACCGGAAGACCACACCGCGCCGACCGTGGGCGTCCACCGAGTACAGGCGCACGTTGGTCTCCGGGAACGAGCCGAGGTAGGGCACCCCGGGCAGCCGGAACCAGCCGACCCGGTGCATCCGGAAGGCGACGAGCCCGACGTACGTCAGCCCGTCGTACGTGTCGGGGACGGTGCCGCGCGGCATGAGGTGCGCCACGGCGGCCGGCTCGACGGCCCAGTGGACGAAGGCCAGGTCGAGCCACTCCTGGGTGAGCAGCGGTGTCCTTATCGACTCGGGCGCGTCGGGAGTCACGGGGGTGGGCTTGTGCACGGCGCAAGAATGGCAGACGACCGGGACGGGCGTGGGGCCCTCCAGGGCCGGGATTGACCCTCGACCTGGTCAAGGGCCCAGAGTCGGGGACGTGGAGAGCGAGATGCGCAGCATTGGGGAGATGGCCCGCGACAGCGGCCTGGGCGTGAGCGCCCTGCGGTTCTACGACCGTGCCGGTGTGCTGGTCCCCGCCTGGGTGGATCCGGTCAGCGGCTACCGCTGGTACGCGCCGGGACAGCTGGACGAGGCGCGGCTGCTGGCACGGCTGCGCCGGGCCGGCATGCCCTTGGCGGACATCCGGCTGGTACTGGCCGGCTGGTCCGGTGCGGACACCGACCTGGTGCGCGGCCTCCTCCAGGCGCACCTCGGCCGGCTCGAAGGCGGGCTGGCCGCCGCCCGCACCGAGTTCTCCGCACTCCGGACCCTGCTCGACCAGAGGGAGAACCCCATGACCACCGCACCGCGCACCACCACCGCCCGCCTGTCCGTGTCCGCGCCCGAGCTGGCCGCCGCGCTGGACGCGGTCCGCTACGCGGCGAGCTCCGACCCCGGGCTGCCCATGCTCGGCGGTGTCCTGCTCGACGTGGAGGGCGACACCGTTCACCTCGTGGCCACCGACCGCTACCGGATGGCCGTGGCCCGGATCGGCGCCACCGGTCACGCGGGGCCGCGCGTGCAGGTGACCGTGCCCGTCCCGCTCGCCGACGCGATGCGCGCGCTGCTGGGCGGGGAGGAGCCCGTCGGTCTGATCGTGGACGGTGACCGTGTGGCGCTGGAGGCCGGGGACCGTCAGGCGGCCGGGCAGTGCCTCGCCCAGGACTTTCCCGACTACCGCCGGCTCGTCCACCTGCCGTCCGGACGGCGGGCCCTCGTCGAGACGGCCGCCTTCCGCGAGGAGCTGGAGACCGGTCCCGTCCGCTCGGGCGTGACGCGCGAGCAGGGTGACGCGTCCGGCGACGTCAGTGTGCTCGGAATCGCGGACGACGGCACGGTCACCGTCCGCGAGGACGGAGACGGGAGCTGTGTCGCCGTCGACCGGGGGTTCCTGCTGGACGCGATCGCCGCCGCGGGCCGGGACCGGCTGGTGCTGGAATTCGGCGCCCCCACGGCTCCCGTGGCGATCCGCCGCGTGGCCGACGAGACGACGTTCACTCTGCTCATGCCGGTCCGGCTGGACGACTGACGGCCGGGCGCCGACGGCCCGGCACCTGCCGGTGCCGTGAGTCGGTCCTCGGCCACCTCCTCCCCGATCCGTCGGCCGAGCCGGGAAAGTGACCGTAGTATCGGACGATCTCGTCGGGGGGAGGCGCGCATGGGCAGGCAGCGTCCCGGTACGCCCACGCTGGAGGAGGTGGCCGCCCTCGCCGGTGTGGGACGGGGCACCGTCTCCAGGGTCGTCAACAACGCCGCGGGCGTGAGGGACTCGACGCGCCGCGCCGTACAGCGGGCCATCGCGGAACTGGGATACGTCCCGAACCTGGCGGCCCGTTCGCTGGCCGGGCACCGGGCGGACGCCGTCGCGCTGGTCATGACGGAGCCGGACTGGCGGCTGTTCGGGGAACCGTTCTTCACCGAGATCGTGCATGCCGTCGGCGACGCCCTCACCGACACCCCGGCGCAGTTGCTGCTCACCCTGGTCCGGACGGACACCGAGCGGCAGCGCTTCGTCGAGTACGCGCGCGGCGGCCGGGTGGACGGCGTACTGCTGATGTCCGTGCGCGCCGAGGACCCGCTGCCGGACATGCTCGCCAAGGCGGGACTGCCGACGGTGATGCTGGGGCGGCGCTCCGGCGACGAGAGCGTCACGTACGTCGACGCGGACAACGCCGGCGGCGCGCGCGGCGCGGTCACCCACCTGCTGAACGGCGGCCGGGGCACGATCGGGGCCGTCACCGGCCCGCTCGACATGTATGTCGCCCAGTGCCGGCTGCGCGGTTACCGGGAAGCGCTGGAGCTGGCGGGGCGGGGGGTCACGGACTCGCTGGTCGTCGAGGGGGACGACTTCACGGAGGAGACCGGATGCCGGGCGACGACCGAGCTGGTCGCCCGGCATCCCGGCCTCGACGCGGTCTTCGCCGCCTCGGACACCCTGGCCGCGGGGGCGCTGAGGGCGCTGCGCGCGGCGGGCAGGCGGGTGCCGCAGGACGTGGCGGTGATCGGCTTCGACGACTTCCATCCCGCCCGTCCCACGGAGCCGCCCCTGACGACGGTCCGGCAGCCGCTGGAGGAGATCGGCCGGACCATGGTGCGGCTGCTGCTGGAGGAGATGGAGGACGCCCCCGTCGCCTGGCGGCACGTCATCCTCCGTACGGAGCTGGTCCTCCGGGACTCCGCCTGACGCTCGCTGCCGCGCTCACCGAGGGCCGGGAGCGCTCCCGGGCCGTTTCCCGACCGCACCGCTCTCACCTGCCCCTTCGAGATTTCTTCGACGATGCCGGTGCGCACAGTCTTGTCAGGAACATGAACGCCTCCTACAGTCCCCTGCAACCGGTAAGTGGGAGCGCTCCCATCAGTGGGGAGTTGGGAGCGCTCCCGCACCGGCCCCTCCATCCCCCACACCCTCCCGGAGAGGCCCCCCATGCGACCGTTACGCCCCCAAGTCCGCTCCCTGTGCGGTGCCGCAGGAGCACTGATCGCGACCCTCGCGCTGGTCACGTCGCTCGTGACCGCGGCGGCACCGGCACAGGCGGACACCACCCTCTGCGAGCCGTTCGGGACGACGACGGTCCAGGGACGGTACGTCGTCCAGAACAACCGCTGGGGCACCAGCGCGACCCAGTGCGTCACCGCCACCGACACGGGCTTCCGGGTCAGCCGGGCCGACGGCTCGGTGCCGACGAACGGGGCACCCAAGTCGTACCCGTCCGTCTTCAACGGCTGCCACTACACCACCTGTTCGCCGGGCACCAACCTGCCCGCCCGGCTCAGCACCGTCTCCGAGGCACCGTCGAGCATCTCCTACGGCTACGTCGGCGACGCCGTCTACAACGCCTCGTACGACATCTGGCTGGACCCGACACCCCGGACGGACGGGGTGAACCAGACCGAGATCATGATCTGGTTCAACAGGGTGGGCCCGATCCAGCCCATCGGTTCCCAGGTCGGCACGGCCACCGTGGGCGGGCGGAACTGGGAGGTGTGGACGGGCAGCAACGGGGCCAACGACGTCCTGTCCTTCGTGGCTCCTTCGGCCATCACCGACTGGAGCTTCGACGTCATGGACTTCGTCCGGGCGACCGTCGCCCGGGGACTCGCCGAGGACGACTGGTACCTGACCAGCGTTCAGGCCGGTTTCGAGCCGTGGCAGAACGGGGCCGGGCTCACCGTGAACTCCTTCTCCTCCACCGTCGAGACCGGCGGCACCCCGGGCGGCCCCGACCCCGATCCCGGAAACCCCGGCGACCCGGTGGCCTGCGAGGTGACGTACGGCACGAACGTCTGGCAGGGCGGCTTCACCGCGGACGTCACCGTCCGCAACACCGGGCCGGCCGCCGTCGACGCCTGGAGGCTCGCCTTCACGCTGCCCTCCGGCCAGCGGATCACCAACGCTTGGAACGCCTCCGTCAGCCCCGCCACGGGCACGGTCACGGCGACCGGCGTCGGCCACAACGCCCGTATCGCCTCCGGCGGCAGCGTCACGTTCGGCTTCCAGGGCACGCACGGCGGCGCCTTCGCCGAACCGGGCGGCTTCAGCCTGAACGACACCTCCTGCGCAACGGCATAGCGCCCCACCCCCCTGTACCCCCTCGCCCGTCCGGCCGACCACGCCTTCCCCGGACGGGCGGGGGTTCCAGCGCAGCTCTCGATTGTCATGCCCTGATCATTAGGAACAGGAGACCCCATGGCTCGACGCAGCAGATCCCTCACCCTCGCGGCGGTACTGGCCACCTTGCTCAGCGCGCTCGGCGTGACCTTCCTGCTCGGACAGGGCCGCGCCGAGGCGCACGGCGTGGCGATGATGCCCGGCTCGCGCACCTACCTGTGCCAACTGGACGCCAAGACCGGCACCGGCGCCCTCGACCCGACCAACCCGGCCTGTCAGGCCGCGCTCGACCAGAGCGGCGCGACGGCGCTGTACAACTGGTTCGCCGTGCTCGACTCCAACGCGGGCGGGCGCGGCGCCGGTTACGTGCCGGACGGCACCCTGTGCAGCGCCGGCGACCGTTCTCCGTACGACTTCTCCGCCTACAACGCGCCGCGCGGCGACTGGCCGCGCACGCATCTGACGTCCGGTTCGACGATCCAGGTGAACTACAGCAACTGGGCGGCCCACCCGGGCGACTTCCGGGTCTACCTGACCAAGCCCGGCTGGTCACCCACCTCCGAGCTGGGCTGGGACGACCTGGAGCTGATCCAGACGGTGACCGATCCGCCGCAGCGGGGTTCGGCCGGTGCCGACGGGGGTCACTACTACTGGGACCTGGCGCTGCCCTCGGGTCGCTCCGGTGACGCGCTGATCTTCATGCAGTGGGTGCGTTCGGACAGCCAGGAGAACTTCTTCTCCTGCTCCGACGTCGTCTTCGACGGCGGCAACGGCGAGGTGACCGGCATCCGCGGCTCGGGCGGCACGCCCGAGCCGACGCCCACTCCGACGGACCCGACGACCCCGCCGCCCACCCACTCCGGTGACTGCATGGCCGTCTACAACGTGGAGAACTCCTGGAACGGCGGATTCCAGGGCTCCGTCGAGGTGATGAACCACGGCACGGAGCCGCTGGACGGCTGGGCCGTGCGGTGGCAGCCCGGCGACGGGACCACGCTCGGCGGGGTGTGGAACGGTTCGCTCTCCGGTGGCACCGACGGCTCGGTCACGGTGCGGAACGTGGACCACAACCGCGTGATCCCGCCGGACGGCAGCGTGACCTTCGGCTTCACCGCCACGTCCTCGGGCAACGACTTCCCGGTGGGGACGATCGGCTGCGTGCTGCCGTAGGCCGGTCCCAGGGATGCGCCTCGCCCGCCGACGGGGCGCATCCCTGGGGCTTCTGGCGTGCCGCCCACCTCACGTGCCGGTTACAAATCGCTCAACCTCTGGTTGCGGCGCGGTGATCGGGCCACGATGGGGGCATGACTCTGGCCCAGCGCGCCCTCGATCGGCTGCAGGCCTGGCCCGACCTCGCCACGGGTCCGGCCAGTTGCGGAACCGGACGGGCCGTGCGCTCCGTTCGTGACGAGATCGTCCACTTCCACTCGGACCGGGACGTGGACCTCCACCTGACCCGCCGGGCCATCCAGCGTTTCCAGTACGACCTCGGTGGTTCCAGCGCCATCCGTCTGGTCCCCGGCTCGCGTTGGGTGACGGTGCACCTGGACTGCGACGCGGACGTCGACCTGCTGCTGAGCCTGGTGAGCATCGCGCTGAAGGCGCATCAGGCCCGGACCGGGGCGGAGCCGGCCTCGGAATGTAACTTCCGCCGTGTCACGGTGCTGCCCCGCGCCGTGGCCGGGGAGGCCTGAGACGGACCGGCGGCGGCGCCCCGCGTCGCGGCGGGCGCCGCCGTTCCCGGTCTCAGTGGTCCGCCGGCCGCTCCGCCCTGCGCCCGATCCCGGCCGCGGCGAGGGCCGCGCCGAGCAGGCACAGCACGCCGGTGACGACCACCGCCACGTGGACGCCGTTCATGAAGGCCTGCCCGCTGCCCTCGACCACGGCGGCCCGCAGGCCGGCCGGCATGTCGCCGGAGACGGGCGCGACGCCCATCGCCACGGCGTCCTTGGCCTCCCGCATGCCGTGGGCCACCGCCGAGGGCACCCCGGCCTCGGTCAGCTCGCCGGTGAGCGTGGCGCCGACCTTGCCGCTGATCAGGGAGACCAGCACGGACGTGCCGAGCGCACCGCCGATCTGCAGCGTGGTGGCCTGCAGGCCGCCGGCGACTCCGCCGTCCCGGACGGGGGCGTTGCCGACGATGGCGTCGGAAGAGGCGGACATCACCATGCCGACGCCGAGGCCGAGCGCGATGAAGGGCGGCCACATCGTGGCGTAGGAGGAGTCGGTCTGCCAGGTGAGCATGCCGAAGCAGGAGGCCGCCTGGAGCAGCATGCCCAGCGGCATGGTCAGCCGGGGTCCGAAGCGCTGGGTGAGGGCGGCGCCGAGCGGCGAGGCGACCAGCGAGGCGAGGCTGAGCGGGAGGGTCCGCACGCCCGCCTCGACCGGCGTGAAGCCGCGCACGTTCTGCAGGTAGAGCATGACGAAGAAGATCACGCCGAGCATGACGAAGAAGTTCAGCGCGGTGATGATCGCGCCGACGGTCAGCGCGCGGCTGCGGAACAGCCGCATCGGCAGCAGGGGGTGCGCCACGCGTGTCTCGTGCCGGCCGAAGACGAGCAGGAGGACGAGGCCGGCCGCGACGGAGCCGAGGGTGCCGGCGGAGGTCCAGCCCCAGGTCTCGCCCTTGACCACGCCGAAGACGACGGCGAGCAGGCCGAGGGCGAGCAGGACCAGGCCGGGGATGTCGAAGCGCTCCTTTCCGGTGGCGCTGCGGCTCTCCGGCAGGACGAGGAGGCCGAAGGCGATGGCGGCGACGCCGATGGGGGCGTTGATGTAGAAGACGGACTCCCAGTCGACGTGCTCCACGAGGAGTCCGCCGACGATGGGGCCGAGGGCGGTCGCGACGGCGGAGACCATGGCCCAGATGCCCACGGCCATGCCGAACTTCTTCGGCGGGAACACGGAGCGGAGCAGACCGAGGGTGTTGGGCATGAGCAGCCCGCCGAAGGCGCCCTGGAGGGCGCGGAAGGCGACGACGCCCTCGATGGAACCCGACAGGCCGATGGCTATCGACGCGAGGGTGAAGCCGGCGACGCCCACCAGGTAGTAGGTGCGGCGGCCGAACCGGTCGCCGAGCTTGCCGCCGAGGATCAGGGTGGCGGCCAGCGCGAGCAGGTAGGAGTTGGTCACCCACTGCAGTTCGGCGGTCGACGCGTGCAGGTCGCTGCCGATCTCGGGGTTGGCGATGGCGACGACGGAGCCGTCGAGCTGGACCATGAACAGTCCGAAGGCGACGGCGAGCAGGGTCAGCCAGGGGTTGGACCGCAGGCGGCCGGGGACCGGTGGGGCGGTCTCGGCCGCGGGCGTGGTGGGGCGATCCACGGACGTGGACGACATGGGTGAGCCTTCTCTTCCAGGGAGTTCAGGAGGTGTTGGGGTTCAGGGGGTGTTCGGGAGACGCGCGGGGCGGCACCCGGGAGCGCGGCGGCCGGCCGCGGGCACGACGGTGTGCCCGCGGCCGGCGGAAATGCCTGGACCGGGTCCGCTCAGCGGGCGGTGGGGTGGAGGTGCCGCGTCAGCGCGTCGAGGGCGTCCAGGGCGGAGCCGAGCGCGCCCTGCTGGCCCTCGGTGAGGGAGGTCAGGGCCTGGCGGACGAACGCGGTCTCCAGTGCCCGCACCTCGGTCACGCGCTCTCGGGCGGTGGCCGTGAGGTGAAGGTGGGCGACCCGCTTGTCGGCGCTGTCCTGCCGGCGCTCCAGGTCGCCCTGCTCGGTGAGCTGGGAGACCAGGGCGCTGACGTTGTTCGGCTTCATCAGCAGGGCCTCGGCGGCTTCGCGCACCGTAGCGCCCTCACGATGGGCGACGAACCGCAGCAGGGCGAGCTGCCCCTCCGGGGGCTTGGGGTGCGGGTACCGGGCGGTGACCTGTCGGTCCAGCGCCCGGTGCAGCGCGGGAAGGCATGCCGCGAGGCCGGAGGCCACACGGTCGATGTCCCGGCGGGGGGTGCTGGAGTCGGTCACCCGGACACATTAGATATGTGCAGATAGGTATGTCAAAAGAGGTAAAGAGGGTCGGCCCGCATCCGCCGGGGAGGCGTGCAACCCTGTCGCAACCCTCCCTGTGCTGGCATGCGGGGCATGCGCGACACATACGAGGAGACTCCCCGCGTCGAGCTCACCCCTGAGGCGGTCGCACTGCTGCGCCGCCTCCGGGAGGCGCACGGCCCGCTGATGTTCCACCAGTCCGGCGGGTGCTGCGACGGCAGCGCCCCCATGTGCTACCCGGCCGGCGAGTTCCGCACCGGCGCGGCGGACGTCCTGCTGGCCGAGCTGGATGTCGAGGGCGTCGGGGAACCGGTGGGGTTCTGGATGTCACGGAGTCAGTACGAGGTGTGGAGCCACACCAGGCTGATCGTGGACGTCGTCGCGGGCCGGGGCAGCGGCTTCTCGCTGGAGGCGCCCGAGGGGGTGCGTTTCCTCATCCGGTCGCGCCTCGTCGATGCTTAGCCGTCCCCGGTCCGCCCGTCACGGTCTGAGGCTGCCCACGATGTCGGCGGTGGCGGTCAGACCGCTGCTGATGGTCGGGGCGATGCTGGTGCCGGCCAGGTAGAAGCCGAGCAACAGGCACACCAGGGCGTGCGAGACCTTCAGCCCGCCGTTGCGCAGGAAGATCACCGCCAGGACGGACAGCAACAGCACCACAGAGATGGAAACGGCCATCGTCAACCTCCTCCGCCACGTCCACTTCGCGGCGTTCGGCCGCAAGTGTGGCGTAGCGGAGGGTTCGTCCGGGCGGCTGACCTGTCCTCCGAACGAGTGGTGTCAGAGGGCCTCGGCGTCGCGGTGGGCGTCGAGGAACGCTTCGAGACCCGCGAGGTCGTCGGTGTTGAGGTGGTCGACGCCCGCGGCGAGGAGTTCGCTCCACACGGCGTCCCGCGCGGGGCCCGCCAGGTCGGGTGTGGCCCAGAACCGTACCCGCTGCCCGCGAGAGTGCGCCGCGCCGACGATGTCCCGCAGCTTGCGCCGCTCGGCCGCCGGGAAGGCGCCGACGCCCCGCCAGGTGAAGTTGAGCGTCCAGTTGTCGCTGATCAGCGGTACGAAGGAGGCCGGTGCCGAGGTGCCGAGGTCGGTGAGCCGGCCGTCGTAGAAGGCACGGCGGGTGCGCTGGGCCGCCATGGGGGCGCGGGCCGCCCGGTCGCCGGAGATCACCGCGGTGACGGCGCCCGGGAACACCCTTCCGTGGGCGTAGGTGGTGAACAGGTGCCGGTGGCGGCGCAGGTGGCGGTCGAGTTCGAGGTAGGCGGACGCCCCCTCGGTCTTGATGTCGATCAGCAGTTGCAGGGCGCGGCGGTCCCGTCGGTAGACCCGGCCGTGGTTCGCGCGGACGCGGGCGGCGAGCGGGTCGAGGTAGAGGGACTCCAGAGTGCGGGACGGGTCGAGGTCCTCGGGGTCGTGGGCGACGAGGAGTTGGTCGCCGACCAGGTAGACGTCGGCTTCGACGCTGCCGAATCGGTGGTCGAGGGCGTCGAGGAGGGGCCGGGGGTGCTCGTAGTCGTTGTGGGCGTGGGCGCGCCACAACGGGCGCGGTCCGTGCCTGCCTTCGCTCGCCAGCGCGGCGCCGGCGGGCAGGGCGACCGCGCCCGCGAGGGCGGCGCCGAGGGTGGTGAGGGCTCTGCGTCGGGTGGTGAGGGCCATGCTCTGCCTCCCTGGAGATGCCGTACGGGACGCCAGTGAGTATGGGGTCTCGATGCCGGTGAGGAGCAGAGCCGTGCGGGGAGTTGGCCGGACCGCCGCCGGTCGTTCACCCGGCCCGCCAGGGTGGGCACGGAAATGCCCGCCCCGGGCGGGACGGGCAAGACCTGAGGAGAGCGGCGGGACGTCAGGGGGCTCGCAGGTCCACCGACTCGGCCAGCGCCTCCCGGTGGGTGCCCGCGGTGCCGTAGGCGATCGAGTCGGCCTTGGCCCGCTTCAGGTGGAGGTGGACCGGGTGTTCCCACGTCATGCCGAGGCCGCCGTGCAGTTGCAGCGCCTCCTCGGCGGTGTGGACGGCGACCTGGGCCGCGTACGCCTGGGCCACGGCCACCGCCACGTCGGTGTCCGCGCCGGTCGCCAGGGCGTCGGCGGCGTTCCGGGCGGCGGCGCGCAGGCCCGCGACCTCCAGCCACAGCCGGGCGAGCCGGTGCTTGAGGGCCTGGAATCCACCGACCTGCCGGTTGAACTGCTTGCGTTCCTTGAGGTAGCGGACCGTCTCGGTCAGCAGCCAGTCGGCCAGGCCCAGTTGCTCCGAGGCGAGCAGGCCGGCACCGGCCCGCAGGGCGCGGCGCACGGCCGCTCCGGTCTCGCCCAGCCGCTGCCCGGTCGCCCCGTCGAGGGACACGGCGGCCACGGGCCGGGTCAGGTCCAGGGAGACCTGCGGGGTGACGGTCACCCCTGCGTCGGCCGTACGAACCGCGTACAGGGCCCCGTCGTCGGCGGGCACCAGCAGCACGTCGGCGACGGCCGCGCCGGCGATGCCGGTCAACTCGCCGTGCAGGGCTCCGTCTTCGAGCCGCGCATGCGGGACGGCGCCACCAGGGCCGACGTGCAGCCCGACGGCCAGTGCGGCGACGGTCGTGGCGGAGGCGAGTTCGGTGAGCAGGTCGTCGGCCCCGCAGGCCAGCAGCGCCTCGGTGGCGACGACCGCGCTGGTCAGGTACGGCACCGGAGCGACCGCCCGGCCCAGCTCCTCCAGCACCACGGCCGCTTCCCGGTGCGTGGCACCCTGGCCACCCAGCGCCTCGGGGACCAGCAGGCCCGCGAGGCCCATCGAGTCGGCGAGCGTCTTCCACAGCGGCAGGTCGTGGGGGGTGTCCGACTCGGTGCGGGCGACGACGTCCGCCGGGGCGCAGTGGTCGGTGAGCAGGTCCCGGACGGCGGCGCGCAGCGCCTCTTCCTCCTCCGAGTAGAGCAGATCCGGCTGTGCGCTCATCGGGCGAGGTCCTTCCATGCGACGTCCTTGTCGGTGCGCGGCTCGGCGGGCAGGCCCAGCACGCGCTCGGCGACGATGTTCAGCAGGACCTCGCTGGTCCCGCCCTCGATGCTGTTGCCCTTGGAGCGGAGGTAGCGGTAGCCCGCGTCGCGGCCGGTGAAGTCCACCAGTTCGGGGCGGCGCATGGTCCAGTCGTCGTACAGCAGGCCCTCCTCACCGAGGAGTTCGACCTCCAGGCCGCTGATCTCCTGGTTGAGGCGGGCGAAGTTCAGCTTCATGCCGGCACCCTCGGGGCCCGGCTGCCCCGCCACCAGCTGCTGGCGCAGCCGCACTCCGGTGAGCCGGGCGACCTCGGCCTCGACCCACAGGCCGAGCAGGCGCTGGTGCAGGTCGTGGGTGCGCAGTCCGGGGCGTTCGCGCCAGGTCGCGGCGACCTTGCCGATCATGCCGCCCTCGCGGGGGATCGCGGAGCCGCCGATGGCGACGCGCTCGTTGTTGAGCGTGGTCTGCGCGACCCGCCAGCCATCGCCCCGCTCGCCGAGGCGCATGGCGTCGGGGACGCGTACGTCGGTGAGGAAGACCTCGTTGAACTCGGCCTCGCCGGTGATCTGGCGCAGCGGCCGGACCTCGACGCCGGGGTCGGTCATGTCGCACAGGAAGTAGGTGATGCCCTTGTGCTTGGGCAGCTCCGGCTCGGTGCGGGCGATGAGGATGGCCCAGCGGGCGAGGTGGGCGCTGGACGTCCACACCTTCTGGCCGTTGACGACCCAGTCCTCGCCGTCGGGCACGGCCCGCGTGCCGAGCGCCGCGAGGTCGGACCCGGCGCCCGGCTCGCTGAACAGCTGGCACCAGACCTCCTCGCCGGTCCACAGCGGGCGCAGCAGGCGGCGCTTCTGCTCCTCGGTGCCGTACTGGAGGATGGTCGGGGCGGCCATGCCGAGGCCGATGCCGATACGCCGGGGGTCGTTGTCGGGGGCGCCCGCGGCCGCCAGCTCGGCGTCGACGACGGCCTGGAGGGAGCGGGGGGCGCAGAGTCCGCCGAGGCCCTCCGGGTAGTGCACCCAGGCGAGTCCCGCGTCGAAGCGGGCCCGCAGGAATTCCAGGCGCTCGGTGGTCGCCGGCGGGTGAGCGGCCAGCAACTCCTGGGTACGGCGGCGCAGTTCCGCTGCGTCGGTCATGCGGCGGCTCCCTTCTCCTGCTGCTCCGGTACGACGGCCACGCGGCCGGTCGTCCTGCCGTCGGCGACGCGCTGCACGGCGTCCGCCGCGCCGGCGAGCGGCACCCGCTCGCTGACCAGCGGCTTGATCGCGCCCCGCGCGGCGAGTTCGGTGAGCTGCTCGTGGCAGTGCCGGACCAGCTCCGGGTTCTTGGTGTTGTACAGGCCCCAGTGCAGGCCGAGAATGGCGTAGTTCTTCACCAGGGCGTGGTTCAGCGCGGGGCTGGGGATCGTGCCGCTCGCGAAGCCGACGACGACGATCCGGCCCTCGAAGGCGACGGTCTTGGCGGACTGGGCGTAGGCCTGCCCGCCCACCGGGTCGTAGATCACGTCGGCACCCCGGCCGCCGGTGGCCTCCTTGACGGCCCCGACGACGTCCTCGGCGCGCCGGTCGACAACCACGTCGCAGCCCAGCTCGCGGGCGACGGCCGCCTTCTCGGGGCCGCCGACGACACCGATGACGGTGGCGCCGGCGGCCTTGCCGAGCTGCACGGCCGCGCTGCCGACCCCTCCGGCGGCGGCGTGGACGAGCAGCGTCTCGCCGGCCTCCAGCCGGGCCCTGCGGTGCAGGCCGAACCAGCCGGTCTGGTAGCCGATGTGCAGGGCGGCGGCCTCGGCGTCGTCCAGGGCGTCCGGCGCGGGCAGCAGGGCGCGGGCGTCGGCGAGGGCGTACTCGGCGAAGCCGCCGTGCGGCAGCGCCGGGTTGGCGAGGACGCGGCGCCCGTCCTCGGTCTCGCCGCAGATCTCCACGCCGGGCGTGAAGGGCAGGGGCGGCTTGACCTGGTACTGGCCCCGGCACATCAGCGCGTCCGGGAAGTTGATGTTCGCGGCGCGGACCCTCAGCAGGACCTGGCCCTCGCCGGGGGTCGGTGGCGTCACGTCCGCGAGGCGCATCACCTCGCCCGGCTCGCCGTTCTCGTGCACCTGCCATGCCTGCATGCGGGGCCTCCACCGACTGCGTCGTCCGACCGGTCTCCCGCATACTAAGCGGTCGCTTGCCGATCAGGGAACAGGTCGCGGACAGCCGTGCGTCACGACCCCGCCCTCACCCCCGCGCCGGGCGCGCACGTACGTGCATCCGCTCCCCCTGCGGGCCGAACAGGCTCAGGAACTCGACCGGCCCCTCCCCCGTCGACCCGAACCAGTGCGGGACCCGGGTGTCGAACTCGGCGGCCTCCCCCGCCGACAGCACCACGTCGTGGTCGCCCAGCACGAGCCGCAGCCGGCCGGAGAGGACGTACAGCCACTCGTAGCCCTCGTGGGTCCGCGGGTCCGGCTCCTCCTTGCGCTGGGGCTCCAGCACCTTGAACGCCTGGAGCCCGCCCGGCTGGCGGGTGAGGGGCCAGTGGGTGCGGCCGTGCCGCACGATCGGCTTGGCGCGCACCCTCGGGTCACCGACCGGTGGGGCACCGACCAACTCGTCCAGCGGCACCTGGTGGGCCTGGGCGATCGGCAGCAGCAGCTCGAGGCTCGGCTTGCGCAGTCCCGACTCCAGCCGCGACAGGGTGCTCACCGAGATGCCGGTGGTCTCGGACAGCGCCGCCAGGGTCACCTCCCGCTCCTTGCGCACCTGCCGGAGCCTGGGGCCGACACCGGCGAGAACGTCGTCTGCAGTCATGCACTTATTGCAGAACCGGCAAGTTCATTTGTCAATCCCGCGCTGTCGAGCGACCTTGTCCGTGGAGGTGGTCACCGTGACCCGCAACAAGAACCTGAACGACAGCCCGGACAACAACGACCGGTACGACGTCGTCGTCGTGGGCGGCGGCGCGGCCGGACTGTCCGCCGCCCTGGTCCTCGGCCGCTCGCGACTGCGCACCCTGGTCGTCGACGCCGGTGAGCCGCGCAACGCGCCCTCGGCGCACATGCAGGGCTTCCTGACCCGGGACGGGATGGCGCCGGCGGAGTTCCTGGAGCTCGGCAGGGAGGAGATCGCGCGCTACGGCGTGGAGCTCGTCCGCGACCGGGCGGTGGACGTGACGCGGGGCGACGGCTTCGCGGTGTCGCTGGCCGGCGGGCGGACCGTGCGGGCGCGCCGGCTGATCGTCACCACCGGGCTCCAGGACGAGCTGCCCGAGGTGCCCGGCGTCGCCGAGCGGTTCGGCCGGGACGTGCTGCACTGCCCGTTCTGCCACGGCTGGGAGGTGCGCGACGAGCACTTCGGCGTGCTGGCCACGAGCCCGATGAGCGTGCACCAGGCGCTGATGGTGTCCGGCTGGTCCGACGACGTGACGCTCTTCCTGCACACGGTCGCCGAGGCGGACCTGTCCGACGACGACCTGCGCCGGCTCGCCGCGGCCGGGGTCAAGGTGGTGCCCGGCGAGGTCGCCGGCCTGCGGATCGAGGACGACCGGCTCACCGGCGTACGGCTGGCGGACGGCACGGTGCACGACCGCTCGGTGGTGTTCGTCGCCCCGAGGGCCGTGCCGCAGACCGGCCTGATGGAGCGGCTCGGCGCCGAGCTGCAGGAGACCCCGGTCGGGGCGTATCCCGTGGTGGACCCGACGGGCCGGACCTCGGTGCCCGGCGTGTGGACCGCGGGCAACGCGATGGGCTTCGCCGAGCAGGTCGTCCACGCGGCGAGCGGCGGCTACCGGGCGGCGACGGCGATCGTCGGCGACCTGATCATGTCGGACCTGGACGCGGCGATCGCGGGGTGAGGCGTGGGCGGGCGGCCCGGGCCGCCCGGGGTCTTCGCGGAGGGGCCGCCGGGGCCGTCTGCGGAGCAGGAAGCCCGGTCTTACGGGCCTGACCGCACGAATCCCGTCTGCACGGACCTCGTCTGCACGGGCCGGACCGCACGGACCCCCTCCGCACGGACCTCGTCTGCACGGACCGGACCGCACGGACCCCCTCCGCACGGACCCGGTCTTCACGAGCCGGACCGCACGGACCCCCTCCGCACGGACCCGGGCCCGCACGGAGAGATCGCCCGAGGTCCCGTCCCGGACACGGCGTCCCGCATGTACGGCGCACCCGCGCATGCGGGCAGCGGCGCGGGGCGGGTTGGGGTGGGGCGGACCCGGGGGTCCGGGGCAGGGCCGGGAGCGCCCCGCGTAGGTGTGGTCCCGTGCTTTCCGGTGCACCATGGCTGCATGCTGCTCGCCCGGCTGGCCCGAGTGTCCCGGGAGGTCGCCGCCACCTCGGCGCGGTCCCGGAAGACCGCCCTGCTCGCGGAGCTGTTCCGGGAGGCCGAGGCGGAGGACGTGCCCGTCGTGATCCCCTACCTCGCGGGACGGCTCCCGCAGGGCCGGATCGGCGTGGGCTGGAAGGTGCTGAGCCGCCCGGTCGCCCCGGCCGCCGAACCGTCCCTGACCGTGCGCGACGTGGACGCCCGGCTCACCCGGCTCGGCGCGGTGTCCGGCGCCGGCTCGCAGGCCGAGCGGTCGCGGCTGGTCGGCGAGCTGATGGGCGCGGCCACCGAGGACGAGCAGCGCTTCCTGATCGGCCTGCTCACCGGCGAGGTCCGGCAGGGCGCCTTGGACGCGGCGGCCGTCGAGGGCCTGGCGGCGGCGACCGACACGCCCCCCGCGGACGTACGGCGGGCCGTGATGCTCGCGGGTTCGCTCCAGACGGTCGCCGAGGCCCTGCTCGCCGACGGCCCCGGCGCCCTGGGCCGGTTCTCCCTCACCGTGGGCCGCCCGGTGCTGCCGATGCTGGCGCACAGCGCCTCCTCGGTCGCCGAGGCCGTCGGCAAGCTGGGCGCCTGCGCGGTCGAGGAGAAGCTGGACGGCATCCGCGTCCAGGTGCACCGCGACGGCGGCTCGGTGCGGCTGTACACCCGCACCCTCGACGACATCACCGACCGGCTCCCCGAGGTGAGGGCGGCGGCCCTCGAACTGCCCGGCGAGCGGTTCATCCTCGACGGCGAGGTGATCTCCTTCGACGCGGACGGACGCCCCAGGTCCTTCCAGGAGACCGCCGGACGGGTCGGTTCCCGCACGGACGTCGCCACGGCGGCGCGGGCGGTGCCCGTCTCCGTCGTGTTCTTCGACGCGCTCCTGGCCGACGGCCGCGACCTGCTCGACCTGCCGCTGACCGAGCGGCACGCGGAACTGGCCCGGCTGGTGCCCGAGCCGGCACGGGTGCGGCACACGGTGGTGGAGGGGCCGCAGGGAGTGCCGGCCGCCGAGGAGTTCCTCGCCCAGACGCTGGAGCGCGGCCACGAGGGCGTCGTGGTCAAAGGACTCGACGCCGCCTACAGCGCGGGCCGGCGCGGCGCGTCCTGGCTGAAGGTGAAGCCCGTCCACACGCTCGACCTGGTGGTCCTGGCCGCCGAGTGGGGCCACGGCCGCCGCACCGGCAAGCTCTCCAACCTGCACCTGGGCGCCCGCACCGCCGACGGCACCTTCGCCATGCTCGGCAAGACCTTCAAGGGCATGACCGACGCGCTGCTGGCCTGGCAGACCGGACGGCTCCAGGAACTGGCCGTCCGGGAGCACCCCTGGGGCGTGACCGTACGCCCCGAACTCGTCGTCGAGATCGCCTACGACGGCCTCCAGCGCTCCACCCGCTACCCGGCCGGCGTCACCCTCCGCTTCGCCCGCGTGGTCCGCTACCGCGAGGACAAGCGCCCCGAGGACGCGGCCACGGTGGACGCCCTGCTCGCCGCCCACCCCGGGGTGGCCCCGTGAGGCGCAGCGCGGGCCTGCTGCTGCACCGGCCCGGCGCCGGCGGCACGGAAGTGCTGCTCGGTCACATGGGCGGCCCCTTCTACGCCCGCCGCGACGCCGGGGCGTGGACGATCCCGAAGGGCGAGTACGACCCTGCCGAGCCCGCCTGGGACGCGGCCCGGCGCGAGTTCGAGGAGGAGCTGGGGCTGCCGCCGCCGGAGGGCGGGGCCGTTCCGCTCGGCGAGGTGCGGCAGGCGGGCGGGAAGGTCGTCACGGCGTGGGCCGTCGAGGCCGACCTCGACCCGGCGACGATCGTTCCCGGCACCTTCCGCATGGAGTGGCCGCCGCGGTCGGGGCGGACCGAGGAGTTCCCGGAGCTGGACCGGGTGGCGTGGTTCGCGGTGGACCGTGCGCGCGAGGTGATCGTCAAGGCGCAGGCCGCGTTTCTCGACCGGCTGGCTGAGCACTCGCACTGAGGAGAGTCGACCGGCGCCGGGCCCCGTCCGCGTTGCGGCACGCCCCGCCGCGCGCCAAGGTCGAGGCACGAACGCGCACCCCAGGAGGTCGGCCATGCCCATCGCGACGGTGAATCCGGCGAACGGCGAGACGCTCAGGACGTACGAGGCCATGGGCGAGGAGGAGATCGAGCGTCGGCTCCAGCTCGCGGAGGCCACCTTCCGCACGTACCGGACGACGGGCTTCGACGAGCGGGCCCGGCTGATGCACCGCGCCGCCGATCTGCTGGAGGCGGACCAGGACGAGATCGGCAAGGTGATCACCACCGAGATGGGCAAGCCGGTCAAGCAGGCCCGCGCGGAGGCCGCCAAGTGCGCCAAGGCGATGCGCTGGTACGCCGACCACGCGGCGGAGCTGCTCGCCGACGAGGAGCCCGCCGAGTCCGACGTCAAGGACTCCGGCGCCTCCCGGGCCCTGGTCCGCTACCGGCCGCTCGGCCCGGTGCTCGCGGTGATGCCGTGGAACTTCCCGCTCTGGCAGGTGGTCCGGTTCGCCGCCCCCGCGCTGATGGCGGGCAACGTCGGCCTGCTCAAGCACGCCTCGAACGTGCCGCAGACGGCCCTGTACCTGGAGGACCTGTTCCACCGCGCGGGCTTCCCCGAGGGCTGCTTCCAGACCCTGCTGATCGGCTCGGCGGCCGTGGACGACGTCCTGCGCGACGAGCGCGTGCGGGCCGCGACCCTGACCGGCAGCGAGCCGGCCGGCCGCGCGGTCGCCTCCACCGCCGGGGAGATGATCAAGAAGACGGTGCTGGAGCTGGGCGGCAGCGACCCGTTCGTGGTGATGCCGTCCGCCGACGTCGACCGGGCCGCCGAGGTCGCGGTGACCGCGCGCACCCAGAACGCCGGTCAGTCCTGCATCGCCGCCAAGCGGTTCATCGTGCACACGGACGTGTACGACGCCTTCGTCGCCCGCTTCACCGAGGGCATGAAGGCGCTGCGGGTGGGCGACCCCATGGACGAGGGGACCGAGGTGGGCCCGCTCTCCAGCGAGCGGGGCGTCGAGGACCTCGTGGAGTTGGTGGACGACGCGGTGCGCGGCGGCGCCGAGGTGCTGTGCGGAGGCGAACGCCCGGGCGGACCCGGCTGGTACTACCCGCCGACCGTACTGGCCGGCGTGACCCGCGAGATGCGCATCCACCGCGAGGAGGCCTTCGGCCCGGTCGCCACGCTGTACCGCGCGGCCGACCTGGACGAGGCGGTGCTGATCGCCAACGACACCGACTTCGGCCTCAGTTCCAACGTCTGGACCCGCGACGACGCCGACGTCGACCGCTTCGTACGGGACCTGGAGGCGGGCGGCGTGTACGTCAACGGGATGACGGCGTCCCATCCGGCGTTCCCGTTCGGCGGGGTCAAGCGGTCGGGCTACGGGCGTGAGCTGTCCGGGCACGGAATCCGGGAGTTCTGCAACATCACCACCGTATGGCACGGAGCGTGAGCCTTCCGCGACTACGATCCCCTTTGTGAACCGCGAAGTGACCCTGCCTCTGATCGTCGACGACCGCGGCACGCTCCAGGTCGCCGCGTCCGACGTGAGCAAGCTGCTGCGCACGGTGGGCGGGCGCTGGCTGCACCTGGTGGAGGCCGGCGAGGAGAGTCTGGACGAGGACACGGTCGCGGCCCTGACCATCGAGCTCGCCAAGCTGGCCGACCGGATCGACGTGGCTTGCATCGCCCACAGCAGCGGCCAGTCCACCTGACGCCACGCCCGCCCGTCCCCGCCCGTCCCCGCCCGTTCCCCGAGACGGAGTAGCCCGGCGAGAGATCGCCGCTCCCGTGAGTGATCGTGGGTGAGCGCCCCGAAAAGGGCGCGGCACTTCCCGGCCGGGGGGCGCGAGCCTTCCGCGAGGCGAAAGCAGGCACGGTACATGGCGACTTTGTGCAGACCCTCGGTGTCCGTTCCGGAGCACGTGATCACGATGGAGGAGACGCTGCAGCTGGCGCGCGAGCGCCACGCCGACCATCCCCAACTGCCGCTGGCCCTCCGGTTGATAGAGAACACCGGGGTGCGCACCCGGCACATCGTGCAGCCCATCGAGGAGACCCTGAAGCACCCCGGTTTCGAGGACCGCAACCGGCTCTACGAGCGGGAGGCGAAGGCCCGGGTCCCGGCGGTGGTCCAGCGGGCCCTGGACGACGCGGAACTGCTCACCACCGACATCGACGTGATCATCTACGTGTCGTGCACGGGCTTCATGATGCCGTCGCTGACGGCGTGGCTGATCAACGAGATGGGCTTCGAGAGCACCACGCGGCAGATACCCATCGCCCAGCTCGGCTGCGCGGCCGGCGGTGCCGCCATCAACCGGGCGCACGACTTCTGCACGGCCTACCCCGAGGCCAACGCGCTGATCGTGGCCTGCGAGTTCTGCTCGCTGTGCTACCAGCCCACCGACATCGGCGTGGGCTCCCTGCTCTCCAACGGCCTGTTCGGCGACGGCATCGCCGCCGCGGTGGTCCGCGGCCGGGGCGGCACCGGCGTCCGGCTGGAGCGCAACGGTTCGTACCTGATCCCCAAGACCGAAGAGTGGATCATGTACGACGTGAAGGCGACCGGCTTCCACTTCCTGCTGGACAAGCGGGTGCCGGCCACCATGGAGCCGCTCGCGCCGGCCCTGACGGATCTCGCGGGCACCCACGGGTGGGACGCCTCCGACCTGGACTTCTACGTGGTGCACGCGGGCGGGCCGCGGATCCTGGACGACCTCAGCAAGTTCCTCAAGGTCGATCCGCACGCGTTCCGGTTCAGCCGGGCCACGCTCACCGAGTACGGGAACATCGCCAGCGCCGTCGTCCTGGACGCGCTGCGCAGGCTCTTCGACGAAGGCGGCGTCCACGACCGGGCGCGCGGGCTGCTGGCCGGTTTCGGTCCGGGCATCACCGCGGAGATGTCCCTGGGTCGCTGGCAGACCTCCGACGAGCAGACCTCCGACGAGTTGCGAGGCGTGAGGCAAGCGTGACTGAAGAAGCGATCGACCGGGCCGCTCCGCCGGTCCGGGACTGGCCGACCGTCGACCTGCCGGGCACCGACTTCGACCCCGTCCTGACCGAGCTGATGCGCGAGGGGCCCGTCACCCGGATCTCGCTGCCCAACGGCGAGGGCTGGGCGTGGCTGGTGACCCGGCACGACGACGTCCGCCTGGTCACCAACGACCCCCGGTTCGGCCGCGAGGCGGTCATGGACCGGCAGGTCACCCGGCTCGCCCCGCACTTCATCCCGGCGCGCGGCGCGGTCGGTTTCCTGGACCCGCCGGACCACACCCGGCTGCGCCGCTCGGTCGCCGCCGCGTTCACGGCGCGGGGCGTCGAGCGGGTGCGCTCCCGGTCCCGTTCCATGCTCGACGAACTCGTCGACGCCATGCTGAAGGCCGGCCCGCCGGCCGACCTGACCGAGGCGGTCCTCAGCCCCTTCCCCATCGCGGTGATCTGCGAGCTGATGGGCGTCCCGGCCGCCGACCGGCACAGCATGCACACCTGGACCCAGCTGATCCTGTCCTCGTCGCACGGCGCGGAGGTCAGCGAGCGGGCCAAGCAGGAGATGAACGACTACTTCGCCGACCTCATCGGAGTGCGGTCCGACGGCACCGGCGAGGACGTCACCTCACTCCTCGGTGCCGCCGTCGCCCGGGACGAGGTCACGTTGGCGGAGGCGGTCGGGCTCGCGGTCCTGCTCCAGATCGGCGGCGAGGCGGTCACCAACAACAGCGGGCAGATGTTCTACCTGCTGCTGACCCGCCGGGAACTGGCCGAACGCCTGCGTTCCGAGCCGGAGATCCGTCCACGGGCCATCGACGAGCTGCTGCGCTGGATTCCCCATCGCAACGCGGTCGGGCTGTCCCGGATCGCCCTGGAGGACGTGGAGCTGCGAGGGGTGCGGATCCGGGCGGGCGACGCGGTCTACGTGTCGTACCTGGCCGCCAACCGGGACCCGGAGGTCTTCCCGGACCCGGACGCGATCGACTTCTCCCGCAACCCCAACCCGCACGTGTCCTTCGGCTTCGGCCCGCACTACTGCCCCGGCGGCATGCTGGCCCGGCTGGAGTCGGAGCTGCTGGTCGACACCCTGCTGGACCGCGTGCCCGGCATGAAGCTCGCGGTGCCGCCCGAGGACGTGCCCTTCAAGAAGGGGGCGTTGATCCGCGGGCCCGAGGCCCTGCCGGTGACCTGGTGAGCGCGCTCGCGGCGGCGACCGAGGGGCTGCTGGTGCCGCCGGGTCACGGGCGGGTCGTCCAGGCGCCGGCCCAGCACGTCACCTTCAAGGTGACCGGTTCGCACTCGCGCATGGCCTCGACCTTCGAGGTGATCGTGCCGCCGGGCTTCGACGTCGGCGCCCACGTGCACACCCGCAGCGAGGAGCTGTTCTACGTGCTGGAGGGCGAGCTGGACGTGCTCGCCTTCGAGCCGCGCGTCCGTACGCCGGACAACTGGCAGAGGTGGGAGTCCAGTTCCGGCAACCGGGTGGTCCGTGCCACGCCGGGCACGGTCATCGTCGTACCGCCCGGTTGCCCGCACGCCTTCGCGAACCCGACGGGCGAGCCGGCCAAGATGTTCTTCCAGGCCAGCCCACCCCCGGACCACGAGCGCTACTTCGAGGAACTGCTGGAGATCCTCGGCGACGGGGGTCCCCCGGACCATGAGGCAATCGAGGCACTCAGGGCCAAGTACGACATCCAGCAACTAACGCCACTCAGGCACAGGTGAGACACCCAGGGGCGCGGGGCAGTATCGATGTGCGGCTCCGCCGCGTGGGCGCGACCAGCCACAACGAACCCGCACCCCGCACCACACAGAACCCCCAACGGCGCTCAACGAATCGGTATCCCGGCGAGCGTCCGCGCGATCACCAGCCGCTGGATCTCACTCGTCCCCTCGAAGATCGTGTAGATCGCCGAGTCCCGGTGCATCCGCTCCACCGGGTACTCCCGCGTGTAGCCGTTGCCGCCCAGGATCTGCACCGCCTGGGCGGTGACCTTCTTCGCCGTCTCGCTCGCGAAGAGCTTGGACATCGAGCCCTCGGCCGCCGTGAACTGCTTGCCGTTGATCGCCATCCAGGAGGCCCGCCACACCAGCAGCCGCGCCGCGTCGATCGACGTGCGCATGTCGGCGAGCTGGAAGGCGACGCCCTGGTTGTCGATGATCGGGCGGCCGAACTGCTCGCGCGTCTGGGCGTACTCCAGCGCCACCTCGTACGCGGCACGCGCCGTGCCCACCGCCATCGCGCCGACCGCCGGACGGGATGCCTCGAAGGTGGCCATCGCGGCGTTCTTCACGCGCTCCCCACCCTTCTTGGCCTTCTCCCGGGCGCGGGCCAGGCGCGCGTCCAGCTTCTCCTTGCCGCCGAGCAGGCAGGACCCGGGCACGCGCACGTTGTCGAGGACGACCTCGGCGGTGTGCGAGGCGCGGATGCCGTGCTTCTTGAACTTCTGGCCCTGGGACAGTCCCGGGGTGTTCGGCGGGACGATGAAGGACGCGTGGCCCTTGGAGCCCAGCTCGGCGTCGACCACCGCGACGACGACGTGGACGTTGGCGATGCCGCCGTTTGTCGCCCAGGTCTTCGTTCCGTTGAGCACCCACTCGTCCTTGGCCTCGTCGTACACCGCGCGGGTGCGCATCGAGGCGACGTCGGAGCCGGCGTCGGGCTCGGAGGAGCAGAAGGCGGCGACCTTCACGTCGTTCGCGTCGCCGTACATCTGGGGGATCCAGGTGCCGATCTGCTCCTCGGTACCGTTGGCGAGGACGCCGACGGCGGCGAGGCCGGTGCCGACGATGGACAGGGCGATGCCGGCGTCACCCCAGAACAGCTCCTCCATCGCCATGGGGATGCCGAGGCCGGTGGGGTCGAAGTACTGCTGGGCGTAGAAGTCGAGGGAGTAGATGCCGACCTTGGCGGCCTCCTGGATGACCGGCCAGGGAGTCTCCTCACGCTCGTCCCATTCGGCGGCCGCGGGACGGATGACGTCGGCCGCGAAGCCGTGCAGCCAGTCCCGGACCTCCTTCTGTTCGTCGTTGAGCTCCATGGTGAACTCGGCCATGTCCCCTCCAGTGACGCACGTGCATGTTACTTGCGGTAACCCGAGTCTGTTACCGACGGGTAAGAAAAGTCAACCTCCGAGAACCCGTCGCCCTCCCGTTCGATGTCCCACGTCCTGTGGGTGTTAGTTTGCGCAGGCGTCACCGAACGAGCACGGGTGGGGAGAGCACATGGACACCACACAGCGGACCGATCAGCAGCGGTCCGCCGACCGCAGACGGCGCGAACTTCTGGAGGCCGCCGACCGGGTGGTGCTGCGCGACGGCCCGCAGGCCTCGATGAACGCCATCGCCGCCGAGGCCGGCATCACCAAGCCCATCCTCTACCGCCACTTCGGCGACAAGAGCGGACTCTACGCCGCCCTCGCGCAGCGGCACACCGACGCGCTCCTCTCCTCGCTGCGGGCCGCCCTGGACGCCCCGGCGGAGCGGCGCAGGCGCGTCGAGGCCACCCTGGACACCTATCTGGCGGCCATCGAGGCACGCCCGCAGGTGTACCGCTTCCTGATGCATCCGGCCGAGGGCAGCACCGCGCCGGGCGACCAGGCCGAGTCCGGCTTCGACGTCGGCAAGCACTCGGCACCGCTGCTGCGCCGCATGGGCGAGGAGCTGGCGCAGGTCATCGAGGAGCGCCTGGACGTCGGGCCGGGCACCCAGCAGTTGGCCCGGGTCTGGGGCCACGGGATCGTCGGCATGATGCACGCCGCCGGGGACTGGTGGCTGGGCGAACGCCCGTGCTCCCGGGCGGAACTGGTGCGCAGCCTGGCCGACCTGCTGTGGGGCCGGCTCGCCGAGGCCGGGGACAAGGCGGGCGGCCCCGGGTTCTAGACCGGGCCCCTGGCCTCGTCGCCCGCCCGCTCCGGCGCCCCCGCACGCCCCCACGACGCCCTGGCCGCCCGCCGCAGCACACGGCGCCTGCGCCATCCCGTGAGGCGGTCGACGTAGATGCCGCCCTCCAGGTGGTCGCACTCGTGCTGGAGGCACCGCGCGAAGAACCCCGTGCCGCGCACGGTGACCGGCTCCCCGGTCACCGTGAAACCCGCCACCACCGCCTCGTCGTGCCGCTCGGTCCCCGCCTCCAGCCCCGGCAGCGACAGGCAGCCCTCCGGCCCGCGCACCACCATCCCGCCGGTCTCCACCAGCCGCGGGTTCACCACGTGGCCGAGGTGGCGCTCGTCCTCGTCGTCCGGGCAGTCGTAGACGAAGACCCGGGCCGCCTCCCCGATCTGGTTGGCCGCGAGACCCACACCGCGGGCGGCGTACATCGTGGCGAACAAGTCCTCCACGAGCGCCGCGAGTTCCGGACCGAAGTCCCTCACCTCCGCGCAGGGAGCGTGCAGGACGGGGTCGCCGAGGAGACTGAGGGGCCGGACGCGCCCGTGGGCGCCCGGGATGGAGCCGTGTCGCATGGCGGCAAGAGTAAGGTCCTTGTGTCCCCCGGCGGCGCGCGCCCACCGCCGGAGCCCCGTGGCCGGTGCCGCGATTCGGGAGTGCGAATGGATCTCGATAGGCTGAGGTCCCACCACGTGGCCGTCAGGCTTCACAGGCTTCAGGCGCGGCGCGTACGCAAGGAGGATCGAGAACTGATGGCAGGCACCTCGGACCCGCTCACGCCGCGGGCCAAGATCGCCGTGACCGCGGGCAAGGCGGTCGCGGCGGCATCTCGCGCCGCCGGGCGCGGCAGCGGTTCGGTGATCGGCGGCCGGGTCGCGCTGAAACTCGACCCCGACCTCCTTCACCGGCTCGCCCAGCACCTGGACGTGACCCTGGTCTCGGCGACCAACGGCAAGACCACCACGACCCGGCTCATCGCCGAGGCGCTCAAGGCGGCCGGCCCGGTCGTCTCCAACGCGCTCGGCGCCAACATGCCGGCCGGCATCACCTCGGCCCTCGCGGCCGGTTCGGAGGCGCGGTTCGGCGTCATCGAGGTCGACGAGAAGTACCTCGTCGGCGTCGCCCAGGCCACCGAGCCGAAGTGCATCGCCCTGCTCAACCTCTCCCGCGACCAGCTCGACCGCGCCGCCGAGACCCGGATGCTCGCCGAGAACTGGCGCGAGGGCCTGGCCGGTTCCAAGGCCGTGATCGTCGCCAACGCCGACGACCCGCTGGTGGTGTGGGCCGCGTCCTCCTCCCCCAACGTGATCTGGGTCGCCGCCGGGCAGATGTGGAAGGACGACGCCTGGTCCTGCCCGTCCTGCGGCGGTGTGATGCAGCGTCCGGGCGACGACTGGTTCTGCGGCGAGTGCGGCTTCCGCCGCCCGACGCCGAGCTGGGCGCTCTCCGGCGACCACGTCCTGGACCCGCACGGTTCCGCCTGGCCGATCCACCTCCAGCTGCCGGGCCGCGCCAACAAGGCCAACGCCGCCTCCTCGGCCGCCGTCGCCGCCGTCTTCGGGGTGCCGCCGCAGGTCGCGCTGGAGCGCATGTACCAGGTGCAGGCGGTCGCCGGACGCTATGACGTCGTCCAGTTCCAGGGCCGCGACCTGCGGCTGCTGCTCGCCAAGAACCCGGCGGGCTGGCTGGAGACCTTCTCCCTGATCGACCCGCCGCCCGCCCCGGTGATCCTCTCGGTGAACGCGCGCGGCGCCGACGGCACCGACACCTCCTGGCTGTGGGACGTCGACTACACCCGGCTGTCCGGCCACCCGATCTGCGTGGTCGGCGACCGCAAGCTGGACCTCGCGGTGCGCCTGGAGGTCGCGAACCAGCAGTTCCAGGTGTGCGAGGACCTCGACCAGGCGGTGTCGCTGTGCCCGCCCGGCCGGATCGAGGTCATCGCGAACTACACCGCCTTCCAGGACCTGCGCCGCCGCGTCGGCAACTGACCGCGTAACTTCAGGGGACTCTCGTGAGCGACAACCAACTGCGGATCGTCTGGATCTACCCGGACCTGCTCAGCACGTACGGCGACCAGGGCAACGCCCTCGTCGTGGAGCGCCGGGCGCGGCAGCGCGGCCTCGACGTGGCCCGGCTCGACGTGCGCAGCGACCAGCCGATCCCGACCTCCGGCGACATCTACCTCATCGGCGGCGGCGAGGACCGCCCGCAGCGGCTCGCGGCCGAGCGGCTGCGCCGCGACGGCGGTCTGCACCGGGCGGTGGAGAACGGCGCGATCGTCTTCTCCGTCTGCGCCGGCTACCAGATCCTCGGCCACGAGTTCATCAACGACCTGGGCCAGCGCGAGCCGGGCCTCGGCCTGCTCGACGTGGTCTCCACGCGCGGCGAGGGCGCCCGGTGCGTCGGCGACGTCCTCGGCGACATCGACCCGCGCCTGGGCCTGCCCCCGCTGACCGGCTTCGAGAACCACCAGGGCGTCACCCACCTCGGCCCCAGCGCCCGCCCGCTCGCCCAGGTCCGCTTCGGCAACGGCAACGGCACCGGGGACGGCACGGAGGGCGCGTACAACGACACGGTCTTCGGCACGTACATGCACGGCCCGGTGCTGGCGCGCAACCCGCAGATCGCGGACCTGCTGCTGAAGCTGGCCCTCGACGTGAACGCGCTGCCGCCGACCGACGACCGGTGGTACGAGGCGCTGCGGGGCGAGCGGATCGCGGCGGCGCAGCAGCCCGCCTGACGGCTGCCGGAAGCCTGCCGGGACGGCCCGTCTGATGACTCATCCGCACAGGTGAGCGGGCACGTCCAGTAGGCGGACGCACGGTTCGGTCCCGCCCCCCGATGCCGCTAGGGTGGCGGGGATCGAGCCGGACAGCGCGGTCCGGACCCGTGCCACTTGAGAAGGTATTTCGGGCTATGCGCATTGGTGTCCTCACGTCCGGCGGCGACTGCCCCGGCCTGAACGCCGTCATCCGGTCCGTCGTGCACCGTGCCGTCGTCGACCACGGCGACGAGGTCATCGGTTTCCGGGACGGCTGGAAGGGCCTCCTGGAGTGCGACTACCTCAAGCTCGACCTTGACGCCGTGGGCGGCATACTCGCCCGCGGCGGCACCATCCTCGGCTCCTCCCGGGTCCGTCCCGAGCACCTGCGGGACGGCGTGGAGCGCGCCCGCGGCCACGTCGAGGAACTCGGCCTGGACGCGATCATCCCGATCGGCGGCGAGGGCACGCTCAAGGCGGCCCGACTGCTGTCCGACAACGGCCTGCCGATCGTGGGCGTGCCGAAGACCATCGACAACGACATAGCGGTCACCGACGTGACCTTCGGCTTCGACACGGCGGTCACCGTCGCCACCGAGGCCCTGGACCGGCTGAAGACCACCGCCGAGTCCCACCAGCGGGTGCTGATCGTCGAGGTCATGGGCCGTCACACCGGCTGGATCGCGCTGCACTCGGGCATGGCGGCCGGCGCGCACGCCGTCGTCGTTCCGGAGCGGCCCTTCGACATCGACGAGCTGACCGCGAAGGTCGGCGAGCGGTTCTCGGCGGGCAAGCGGTTCGCGATCGTGGTCGCCGCGGAGGGCGCCAAGCCGAAGCCCGGCACGATGGACTTCGACGAGGGCGGCAAGGACGTCTACGGCCACGAGCGCTTCGCCGGTATCGCCCGTCAGCTCTCGATCGAGCTGGAGGAGCGGCTCGGCAAGGAGGCCCGGCCGGTGATCCTCGGGCACGTGCAGCGGGGCGGGACGCCCACGGCGTACGACCGGGTGCTGGCGACTCGGTTCGGGTGGCATGCGGTGGAGGCGGTGCACCGGGGGGAGTTCGGGATGATGACGGCGCTGCGCGGGACGGACATCAGGATGGTTCCCTTGGCCGAGGCGGTGGAGTCTCTCAAGACGGTGCCGGATGCGCGGTACGCGGAGGCGGAGTGCGTTCTTTGAGGTTGCTGTAGTACGCCGTCCGCGGCGCGTACGTGGTTGCTCGCGCCCACGCGGCGGAGCCGCACATCGATACAGCCCCGCGCCCCTCAGGGGCGCGCTACACCGCCCCGGTCACAAGTGTGGCCGGGGGCGGTTCTACGCTTGGCTTCGGACAAGCGGCGTTCAACCGCGCTCAACCCCCACGAAACAGGAGCCGGCGGATGGATCACAGCGGGCACGGCATGATGATGGATCTGCCGCCGTTCACGCTGGGGCGAGGTCTCGCGTGGTCGGCGGACCCCTTCTTCCTCATCGCCTGTCTGCTGGGACTGGCACTCTACGGCTGGGGTGTCGTCCGGCTGACCCGGCGCGGGGACAAGTGGCCGGTCGGCCGGACCGTGTCGTTCGTCGTCGGTGTGCTGAGCGTGCTGCTGATGATGTGCACCAAGCTCAACGACTACGGCATGGTCATGTTCAGCGTGCACATGGTGCAGCACATGATCATCAGCATGGTTTCGCCGATCCTGCTGCTGCTCGGCGCGCCGATCACGCTGGCCCTGCGCGCGCTGCCCACGGCTGGCCGTGGCCGCAAGGGCCCCCGCGAGCTGCTGCTGATGCTGCTGCACAGCCGCTACATGCGGATCATCACGCACCCCGCGTTCACCATCCCGCTGTTCATCGCGAGCCTGTACGGGCTGTACTTCACCCCGCTCTTCGACTTCCTGATGGGCTCCAAGGTCGGGCACATCGGGATGATGGTGCACTTCCTCGCCGTCGGGCTGGTGTTCTTCTGGCCGATCATGGGCGTGGACCCGGGCCCGCACCGGCCGGGCTACGTGATGCGGATGCTGGAGCTGTTCGCGGGCATGCCGTTCCACGCGTTTTTCGGCATCGCGCTGATGATGGCGTCCGGGCCCATGGTCGAGACGTTCCAGAACCCGCCCGCCTCGCTCGGCATCGACGCCCTGTCCGACCAGAACGCGGCCGGCGGCATCGCCTGGGCCTTCAGCGAGGTCCCGTCCGTGCTGGTGCTGCTCGCCCTGCTGTTCCAGTGGTACGCCTCCGAGGAGCGGCAGGCCCGGCGCACCGACCGGGCCGCCGACCGTGACGGTGACAAGGAACTCGAGGCGTACAACGCCTATCTGGCCTCACTGAACACACGCGGCGGCTGAGCGGCGTCTTCGTTCAGTAGCATGTGGCGCGTCGGGGGAACCGCCCGGGGGGAGCGGTATGGCGCGTCATGCTTTTTCGGGCCAGGTGATCGCCGGTCGCTTCGTGCTGTTGCGTCCGCTCGGAGACTGCCGTCCGGCGCGCGTGTGGCTGGCCCACGACCAGAGGCTGGGCAACGAGGTCGCGCTGCGGGCCGCCGGCACCGACGTCCGGGACCTGCCGCCTCCGCGCGTCCATCCGCACGTGGTCACCGTCCATGACGTCGTGCGGCACGAGGGCGCCTCGTGGATCGTCATGGAGTACGTCCCCGGTGCCGTCAGCCTGAGGGAGCTGGTGGCCCGGCGCGGGCCGCTGGCGCCTGCCGAGTGCGCCCGGATCGGGCTCGCGGTGCTCGACGCGTGGGCCGCCGGGCACGGGCGGGGCGTGGAGCCGGCGGGCGTCCTGCTGGCGCCGGACCGCGCTGGGACGCCGTACGGCCGGGTTCTGCTGACGGGCCGCGGCACGGCCGCCCCGCTGGACGGTGACGGTCTCCGCTCGCTGGGCCGCACGCTCCACCACGCCGTCGAGGGCCGCGATCCCTCCGGCCGGGGCCTGCCCGTGCCTCCCGTGCGGGCCGGTGCGCTCGGACCGCTGCTGGAGAGGTTGCTCGCCGGTCCGCCGCCCCGCGTCACGGTGGCCGAGGCGGAGGCGGAACTGGCGTGGATCGTCACCCCGCAGACCGACACGTACGTCCGGCCGCGGACCGACCCCGGATCACAGCCGCCCTGGTCCGCGGCGCCCACGCCTGTCTCCGGGTCGGCCCCGCCGCACGGCGGGCACCGACGGCCGCGTCCGCGCGCGCTGCGTGCCGCCCTGGCCGGCGGGCTCGGTGTACTGCTCGCCCTGGGCGGCGTCTGGTATGCCCTGGCCGACCGCGGGGCCGACGGGACCGGGGCGCCGTACGGCGGCGCCGTGGGGCTGGTGGCGCCGTTGGAGGACGGGGACTGCGTGCGCGCCCGCTGGCCGGGCGGCACCCGGTTCGCGGGGACCCCGCGCCTCACCGTGGACGCGGACTGCCGGGGTGGGGCGCCCGACGGGCAGGTGATGGCGTTCGTGCCCGCCTCCTCCGCCGGGGAGGCCCGCGAGCTGGGGCCCGCGCGCTGTGAGGAGCGGACCCGGGAGCTGCGGGCCCGGCTGGCCGGGGTGCGGAGTGTGGCGGTCGTACCCGTCGAGGACGGGTTCGAGACCGCCCGGCGGCGCACCGCCTGCCTGGTACTGGGGGCGCACGGGCCGCTGTACGGGCCGCTGGGGCGGCACCGGGAGCCCGGTTCGGTGTTCGCGGACACCGCGACCATGCAGCGCCGGGACTGTCTGGACGTACGTTCCGCACGAGAGGTCCGGCTGGTGTCCTGCGGCGGGCGGTACGACGCCCAGGTGCTGGGATTCACCCGGTTGGGCGAAGACGTCACGCTCTCCGAGGCGCCCTCGGCGGCGGACGAGACGTGCGCGCGGGAGGTGCCGCCGCGCGACTACGGGTTCGACCCCTCCCTGCACGAGGCCGGGTCCCGGACGGCCGCGGGTCCGTGGAAATCCGGGTCACATCTTGTCGTCTGCACCGTACGGAGGCAGAACGGGGGCACCATGGAGGGGAACGGACCATGAGGAGGGTGTTGCGATGCCCGGTTCCACGGACAGTTCGACGAAGACGATGGGGGCGCTCACCATCGGAGGCTTGGTCGCGGTGACGGCCTACACGGTGGCGCTCGGGAGCAACGGCTGGCTGTGGTTCGGCTGGGTCGTGCTGGGGCTGATCACCGTGGGGATGGTCGCCACGCGCAGCGCCTGAGCCCCGCGCAGGGGTGCCTGAGCCCCGCGCAGGGGTGCCTGAGCCCCGCGCAGGGGCGCCCCGCACCGTCTCACTCGCGGCCGACGCGGCCCGCCGAGTGCACGCCCGGCTGGTATTTCGGCAGCCGGACGGTGATCTTCATGCCCGCGCCGACGGCCGTCTCGAGGACGAGGCCGTGGTCGTCCCCGTAGACCTGGCGGAGACGGTCGTCGACGTTGGACAGCCCGATGCCGCCCGAGGGACTGACCTCGCGCGCCAGGATGCGGCGCAGCAGGCCGGGGTCCATGCCGGCGCCGTCGTCCTCGATGACGACCAGGGCCTCGGCACCCGCGTCCTGCGCGGTGATCTGGATGCGGCAGCGGTCGGACTTGCCCTCCAGCCCGTGTTTGACGGCGTTCTCGACGAGCGGCTGGAGGCAGAGGAAGGGCAGGGCGACCGGCAGCACCTCGGGGGCGACCTGGAGGGTGACGGAGAGGCGGTCGCCGAAGCGGGCCCGCACCAGCGCCAGGTAGTGGTCGATGGCGTGCAGCTCGTCGGCGAGGGTCGTGAAGTCGCCGTGCCGGCGGAACGAGTAGCGGGTGAAGTCGGCGAACTCCAGCAGCAGCTCGCGGGCGCGCTCGGGGTCGGTGCGGACGAAGGAGGCGATCACCGCGAGCGAGTTGAAGATGAAATGCGGGGAGATCTGGGCGCGCAGGGCCTTGATCTCGGCCTCGATGAGCCGGGTGCGGGACTGGTCGAGGTCGGCCAGCTCCAGCTGGACGGAGACCCAGCGGGCGACCTCGCCGGCCGCCCTGACCAGGACCGCGGACTCGCGGGGCGCGCAGGCGACCAGGGCACCGTGGACCCGGTCGTCGACGGTGAGCGGGGCGACGACCGCCCAGCGGACGGCGCAGTCGGGGGTG
Source organism: Streptomyces sp. AC602_WCS936 (assembly GCF_019049125.1). NCBI lineage: Bacteria > Bacillati > Actinomycetota > Actinomycetes > Kitasatosporales > Streptomycetaceae > Streptomyces > Streptomyces sp. AC602_WCS936. The sequence continues at coordinate 379,214 of NZ_JAGMUF010000054.1, forward strand.
TCGCAGGTGAGCGGGAAGGCTTCGCCGCGGCCGGTCTCCAGCGGACCGGCGAGGCGTTCCATGATCTCGGTGCGGTGGTGGGCGCCCGCGCCGTCCCAGACCAGGACCTCCTTGAGGTCGGTCAGGCACAGCGCGTCCGTGCCGAGCAGCGAGCGCAGCTTGCGGGCGGACTTGCCGGCCGTCTCCTCGGTCAGACCGGCCCTGAGCGGGGGCGTGGCCAGGGAGGCGGTGTGCAGGGTCTGGAAGGTGGCGTGCTCGACCGGGGTGCCGAGCCCGCCCAGGTGCTGCGGGCGGGCCGTGCGGCGCCCCAGCCAGAAGCCCGCGGCCAGCAGGGGCAGTACAGCGACGGCCAGACCGGCCAGGAATCCGCTCACGGAGCCGCTCACGGGGACACCTCCTTGCGCAGTTCGTCCGCGCGCAGCTCCTCCGGCAGGTGGAAGCGGGCCAGGATCGCCGCCGTCCCGGCCGGCACCCGCGCCGGGGTGGCCAGCGAGACCAGCACCATGGTGAGGAAGCCGAGCGGCACCGACCACAGCGCTGGCCAGGCCAGCAGCGCGTGCAGCGCACCGCCGCCGCCCGGGAAGCCGCCCATGGTGGCCGCGACGGCGAGCAGCGCCGAGCCGCCGCCCACCAGCATCCCGGCCGCCGCGCCGGGCGGGGTCAGGCGCCGCCACCAGATGCCGAGGACCAGCAGCGGGCAGAAGGACGAGGCGGACACCGCGAAGGCGAGGCCGACCGCGTCGGCGATCGGCAGTCCGCCGACCAGGGCGCTCGCCGCCAGCGGCACCGCCATGGCGAGGACCGTGCCGAGCCGGAAGTGGGGCACGCCCCGGGACGGCAGCACGTCCTGGGTGAGGACGCCCGCGATCGCCATGGTCAGCCCGGACGCGGTGGACAGGAACGCGGCGAAGGCGCCGCCCGCCACCAGCGCGCCCAGCAGGTCGCCGCCCACTCCCCCGATCACCCGTTCGGGCAGCAGCAGGACGGCGGCGTCCGCGTCGCCGGTGAGGGTCAGCTCGGGGGCGTACATGCGGCCGAGGGCGCCGTAGACGGGCGGCAGCAGGTAGAAGGCGCCGATCAGGCCGAGGACGGCGACGGTGGTGCGGCGGGCGGCGACGCCGTGCGGGCTGGTGTAGAAGCGGACCACCACGTGGGGCAGGCCCATGGTGCCCAGGAAGGTGGCGAGGATCAGACCGTACGTGGCGTACAGCGGGCGTTCGGTGCGGCTCTCGGCCCGCGACGGCGACAGGGCGTCGTCGGCGCCGCGTCCGGCGGCCGGGACGGCGGCGTTCTTGGCGAAGGTGAGGCGGGTGCCGGCCTCGATGCGGTGGGTGCCGGTGGGCAGGTCGACCCGGGTGCCGTCGTGGGCGCGGCCGTCCACGGTGCCGTCGACGGTGACGGTGAGCGGCCGCTCCAGCTTGAGGGTGAGGGTGTCGTCGACCCGTACCGAGCGCTGCTCGCGGAAGGTGGCGGGTTCCTCGAAGGGGCGGCCGGGGGCGCCGTCGCCCTGCCAGGCCAGCACCAGGAAGAGGGCGGGGACGAGCAGGGCGGTGAGCTTGAGCCAGTACTGGAAGGCCTGGACGAAGGTGATGCTGCGCATGCCGCCGGCCGCGACGATGGCGGTGACGACGACGGCGACGATCACCCCGCCGAGCCAGTCGGGCGCGCCGCTGAGGACGGTGAGGGTCAGTCCGGCGCCCTGGAGCTGGGGCAGCAGGTAGAGCCAGCCGACGCCGACGACGAAGGCCCCCGCCAGCCGCCGTACCCCCTGGGAGGCGAGCCGGGCCTCGGCGAAGTCGGGCAGCGTGTAGGCGCCGGAGCGGCGCAGCGGGGCGGCGACGAACAGGAGCAGGACGAGGTAGCCGGCGGTGTAGCCGACCGGGTACCAGAGCATGTCGGGTCCCTGGACGAGGACCAGGCCGGCGATGCCGAGGAAGGACGCGGCGGAGAGGTACTCGCCGCTGATGGCGGCGGCGTTCAGGCGGGGGCCGACGGTGCGGGAGGCGACGTAGAAGTCGGAGGTGGTGCGGGAGATGCGCAGGCCGAAGGCGCCGACGAGGACGGTGGCCACGACGACGAGGGCGACGGCGGGTATGGCGTACCTGGAGTTCACGGTGCCTTCATTGCCTTCGGTGCCTTCAGGGCCTGGTCCGGCGGGGTCATCGGTCCTCGACCAGGCGCACGAAGTCGCGTTCGTTGCGCTCGGCGCGGCGCACGTACCAGCGGGCGAGGAGGACGAGCGGGGCGTACAGGCCGAAGCCGAGGACGGCCCACTCCAGGCGGCGGGCGTCGGGCATCGCCGCGAACAGCAGCGGCAGCGGCCCGACGAGGAGGCCGAGGACCGCGAGGGCGGCGAGGCCGGCGCGCAGCTGGCTGCGCATCAGGGAGCGGACGTAAGTGTGGCCGAGGGTGGTCTGCTCGTCGATCTCGGTGCGCGGCCGGTAGTAGCCCGAGGCGCGTCGGGTGCGCCTGGGCGGGCCGGTGACGGTGACGCGGCGCTCGGCGGGGTCCTGGGGCACGGTTCACGGCCTCCGCATGAGCAGGTCCCGCAGTTCGCGGGCGTGGCGGCGGCTGACCTGGAGTTCCTCGGTGCCGACCAGGACGCTGACGCTGCCGGCGTCCAGGCGGAGTTCCCCGATGTGGCGCAGGGCGACGAGGTGGCGGCGGTGGATGCGGACGAAGCCGCGGGCGCGCCAGCGTTCCTCCAGGGTGGACAGGGGGATGCGCACGAGGTGGCTGCCCTTGTCGGTGTGCAGGCGGGCGTAGTCGCCCTGGGCCTCGACGTGGGTGATGTCGTCGACGGGGACGAAGCGGGTGACGCCGCCGAGCTCCACGGTGACGTGGTCGGGGTCGGGTTCGTGCACGGGGACGCGGGGGGCCGGGGACGCTTCGGTGCCACGCCGTTCGGCGGCCCTGCGCACCGCTTCCGCCAGCCGCTCCCTGCGCACCGGTTTGAGTACGTAGTCGACGGCCTTGAGGTCGAAGGCCTGGACCGCGAAGTCCTCGTGCGCGGTGACGAACACGACCAGCGGGGGCCGGGCGAACCCGGTCAGCAGCCGGGCGAGGTCCAGTCCGTCGAGGCCGGGCATCTGGATGTCGAGGAAGACGACGTCGATGGCGTCCGGCCCGTCGGGACCCGACTCCAGGGCCCGGTTGATGCGGCGCAGCGCCTCGGTCGCGTCGCCCGCGCCCTCCGCCGTGCCGATGCGGGGATCGGCGTTCAGCAGGTACACGAGTTCCTCGAGCGTGGGGCGTTCGTCGTCGACAGCCAGGGCGCGCAGCATGAAGGTGGAGTGTAGGAGTAATCCGTACGCCTGAACACGCCCCCGACGTGGACGTATCCGCTGGATACAGTGCCCGCATGAACAGCAGGCCCAGCCCGTTCGACGAACTCGACCGGAAGATCGTCACCGCCCTGATGGCCAACGCCAGGACGTCCTTCGCCGAGATCGGCGCGGAGGTCGGGCTGTCCTCGACGGCGGTCAAGCGCCGGGTGGACCGGCTGCGCGAGACCGGCGTCATCACCGGGTTCACGGCCACGGTGCGGCCCTCGGCGCTGGGCTGGCGCACCGAGGCGTACGTCGAGGTGTACTGCGAGGGGGCGGCACCGCCGCGGCGGCTGGCGGAGGTGGTGCGCGGTTATCCGGAGATCACGGCGGCGATGACGGTGACCGGCGGCGCGGACGCGCTGCTGCACGTGCGGGCGCGGGACGTGGAGCACTTCGAGGAGGTGCTGGAGCGCATCCGTGCGGAGCCGTTCATCCGCAAGACGATCAGTGTGATGGTGCTGTCCCACCTGATCCCGGACAGTCCGGAGGCGGGAGCCGGCCTCCTCGCCCCGGAAGGCGCAGCAGACGTGCGCTGACCTGCTGGACAACGCAGCGATGGTGCGTGCACACGCAGCCTTTGTCGCTTGTCGGGCGCGGTCGCCGCTTCCTACCGTGGTGTCAACCCCCAGTCACACACCGTGAGGAAGCGGAGGTACCCCTCTGTGCCCGAGAACCGTGTGCCGCGCCGGCGGCGCTTCGTGGTCTGCGAACCCAGACACTTCGCCGTGCAGTACGCGATCAACCCGTGGATGAGCACCGGCCGGCCGGTCGACGTCATCCGCGCCCTGGACCAGTGGCAGGCGCTGGTCGACGCCTACCGGGCCCACGGCCACACCGTCGACACCGTCGCGCCGGTGCCGGGCCTGCCTGACATGGTCTTCGCCGCGAACTGCGCGGTCGTGGTCGAGGGCCGGGTCTTCGGCTCCCGCTTCCACGCGCCCGAGCGGCGGGGCGAGTCCGTGGCCTACGAGGCGTGGTTCAAGACGGAGGGCTTCGAGGTCCAGCATCCCGAAGCGGTCTGCGAGGGCGAGGGGGACCTGGTCCCGGCCGGGCGGTGGATCCTGGCCGGCACGGGCTTCCGCACGACCCCCGAGGCGCACCGCGAGGCGCAGGAGTTCTTCGGTGTGCCGGTGGTCTCGCTGACGCTGGTGGACCCGTACTTCTACCACCTGGACACGGCGCTGTTCGTCCTCGACGACGAGAACGTGGCGTACTACCCGGGGGCCTTCTCGCCCGGCAGCCGCGAGGTGCTGGAGCGGCTCTACCCGGACGCGGTGACCGCCACCCGGGAGGACGCCATGGCGTTCGGGTTGAACTCCGTCTGTGACGGACGCAACGTGTTCATCGCCCCCGGGGCCGGGGAACTCGCCGACCGGCTCAGCGGCCGCGGCTACGTCCCCGTCCCCGTCGACCTGTCCGAGTTCCACAAGGCCGGTGGCGGCATCAAGTGCTGCACCCAGGAGATCCGGGAGACCCGCTCATGACCGCACCCGCCCGCACCGCCCGCGGCTCCGAGGAGCTGATCCGCGCCGAGGAGCCCGTCCTCGCGCACAACTACCACCCGCTGCCCGTCGTCGTGGCCCGCGCGGAGGGCGCCTGGGTCGAGGACGTGGAGGGCCGCCGTTACCTGGACATGCTGGCCGGCTACTCGGCGCTCAACTTCGGCCACCGCCACCCGGCGCTGATCGACGCCGCCCACCGCCAGCTGGACCGGCTCACCCTCACTTCCCGCGCCTTCCACAACGACCGGCTGGCGGGCTTCGCCGAGCGGCTGTCCGCGCTGACCGGCACGGACATGGTGCTGCCGATGAACACCGGCGCGGAGGCCGTGGAGAGCGGCATCAAGGTGGCCCGCAAGTGGGCCTACGACGTCAAGGGCGTCCCGGCCGACCGGGCGACGATCGTGGTCGCGGCGGACAACTTCCACGGCCGTACGACGACGATCGTGAGCTTCTCGACGGACGAGACGGCCCGTGCCGGCTTCGGCCCCTTCACCCCCGGTTTCAAGGTCGTCCCGTACAACGACCTGGCGGCGCTGGAGGCGGCGGTCGACGAGACGACGGCGGCGGTGCTGATCGAGCCGATCCAGGGCGAGGCGGGGGTCAACATCCCGGACGACGGCTACCTGGCGGGCGTGCGGGAGCTGACCCGCCGGGCCGGGTGCCTGTTCGTCGCGGACGAGATCCAGTCGGGGCTGGGCCGGACGGGGCACACTCTCGCCGTCGAGCACGAGTCGGTGGTGCCGGACGTGGTGCTGCTCGGCAAGGCGCTGGGCGGCGGCATCGTGCCGGTGTCGGCGGTGGTCGGCAGCCGGGAGGTGCTGGGTGTGCTGCGTCCGGGCGAGCACGGCTCGACGTTCGGCGGCAATCCGCTGGCGGCCGCGGTGGGCACGGCGGTGGTGGAGCTGCTGGAGACCGGCGAGTTCCAGCGCCGGGCGACGGAGCTGGGCGCGGTGCTGCGCGAGGGCCTGGCGGCCCTGGTCGGCAGGGGCGTGGTCGGCTTCCGGGCGCGCGGGCTGTGGGCGGGCGTCGACGTCGACCCGGCGCTCGGCACCGGCCGCGAGGTCAGCGAACGGCTGATGCGCGAGGGCGTCCTCGTCAAGGACACCCACGGCTCGACGATCCGGCTGGCCCCGCCGCTGACGGTCACGGGTGCGGAGCTGGAGGGCGCGCTCGGGACCCTGGAGAAGGTCCTGACGTCCTGAGGGCGCTGAGGGCGCGCACAGGAGTCACGGAGCGGTTCGGCCCCGGTCGAGCCGCTCCACGTGCGTCACGTTGCCCCGGTCCTCGGCGTCCTCGCTGGGCGCGCCCGCGAACCAGGCGTCGAGGATCTCCCCCAGCAGCGGCGCCGAGGTCAGGCGCAGGCTGAGGGCGAGCACGTTGGCGTCGTTCCAGCGGCGGGCGCCGTCCGCCGTGTAGGCGTCGGTGCACAGGGCCGCCCGTACGCCCGGCACCTTGTTCGCGGCGATCGACGCGCCCGTGCCGGTCCAGCAGCACACCACGGCCTGGTCGGCGACGCCGTCGGCGACCTCGCGCGCGGCCCGCTCCGAGCACACCGCCCACTGGGGGTCCGCCCCGGGGTCCAGGGCGCCGTGGGCCAGCACCTCGTGTCCGCGTCCGCGCAGCTCCTCGACGAGGAGGCGGGCCACGGGTTCGTCCATGTCGGAGGAGACGGAGATCCGCATGTGCGAAGCCTAACGGGCCGCCCCTCACCTCATCGGCTCAACCACATGACTGACGTCACGGCCATACCCAGGATGATCGGGGGAACGGGTACGAGCTGAGAATCGTACGACCGAGCAGTGCCCCGCCAGGGGCGTCTGCACGTGGAAAGGGAGGCCGCCACGTCCCCCAACGAGAACGGCCAGGAATCCGACGCCGCGGCGATCCGCCGCCACCCGGCCCTGTTCCGGGCCATCAGGCGCCGGCAGAACCCCCGACTGCGCCGGTCGGACATCACGGTCACGGACGAGGCCGCGGTCAAGAGAGCCGTGAAGGCGGCCTCGCTCGGCAATGCCATGGAATGGTTCGACTTCGGCATCTACGCCTACCTGGCGGGCACCATCGGCCGCGTCTTCTTCCCGTCCGGGAGTGACACGGTGGAGTTGCTGTCCTCGTTCGCCACGTTCGCCGTGGCGTTCCTGGTGCGCCCACTCGGCGGCATGGTCTTCGGGCCCATGGGCGACAAGATCGGCCGCAAGAAGGTGCTGGCGCTGACGATGATCCTCATGGCGATCGGCACGGCCGCCATCGGGCTCATCCCGAGCTACGACTCCATCGGCTTCTGGGCCCCCGTCCTGCTGATCCTGTTCCGCCTGCTCCAGGGCTTCTCCACGGGCGGCGAGTACGGCGGCGCCTCCACTTTCATCGCCGAGTACGCGCCGGACAAGCGGCGCGGGTTCTTCGGCAGCTTCCTGGAGCTGGGCACGCTGGCCGGGTACACCGGCGCAGCCAGCCTCGTCACCGGCCTCACCGCCTGGCTGGGCAGCGACACCATGGACGCCTGGGGCTGGCGCATCCCGTTCCTGGTCGCGGCACCGCTCGGCATCGTCGGTATCTACCTGCGGCTGAAGCTGGACGACACGCCCGCCTTCCTGAAGCTGGAGGACTCCAACGTCCACATCTCGGAGGCGGCGACCGCGGTGGAGACCACCGCGCGGGGCGACCTCGCGAAGATCTTCCGCACTCACTGGCGCATGCTGATCCTGTGCATCTCGCTCGTCGGCGCGTACAACGTCACCGACTACATGCTGCTGTCGTACATGCCGACGTACCTGTCGGACGAGCTGCACTACAGCGAGAGCCACGGTCTGATGATCCTGGTCGCGACCATGGTGCTGCTGATGCTGATCATCAACCAGGTGGGCCGGCTGTCCGACCGCTTCGGCCGCAGGCCGCTGCTCATGACCGGCATGATCGGCTTCTTCGTGCTGTCCGCCCCGGCCTTCGTGCTGGTGCAGCAGGGCAGTCTGCTCGCCGTCTCGGCCGGCATGCTGATGCTCGGCCTGTCCCTGGTCTGCCTGCTCGGCACCATGTCGGCGGCGCTTCCGGCGATGTTCCCGACCAACGTCAGGTACGGGTCCCTGTCGGTCGGCTACAACCTGTCGGCCTCCCTGTTCGGCGGCACCACGCCGCTGGTCATCACCGCCCTGATCAGTGTGACCGGTTCCGACATGATGCCCGCGTACTACGCCATGGCCGCGGCCCTGGTCGGCATCGTGGCGGTGGCCTGCATGAAGGAGACGGCGCAGCAGCCCCTGGAGGGGTCCCCGCCCTCGGTGCAGACCGACGAGGAGGCGGCGGAGATGGTCGAGGCGCAGGCGCCGACGCCGAAGTTCTGAACGGACGTGGTGAGGCGGTGGGGGTGCGTGGTCCCCCACCGCCTCGTCGGTGCGTCAGTGCGTCACAGGCGCTGCCACAGGGCGGGGACGTTGGGCGGCTCCCAGCCCGGGTAGGCGGTGTGGCCCTGGATGCACCGGTAGCGGACGCCGTCGTAGGTGACCGTGTCACCGGCCGCGTAGGTGGCTCCCAGCCGCCAGGTGGTCTCGCCGCCGCCGTCGCCGGACACGGTGAGGGTGTACGTGGTGGTGTGGGTGACCGTGCCGGTGCCGGTGAGGGTCAGGGTGTAGGTGCCGGCGGCCGTACCCGCGGCGACCTCGACGGTGGCGGTCGAGGACTGGCCGGAGGTGACCGAGTCGGGCGTGAAGGTCACGCTCACCCCGGTCGGCGCGCCGGACGCCGACAGGCGCACGTTCTGGGCGTCTCCGCTGGTGGTGGCGGTGCGGACGGTGACCGTGGCGGAGGAGCCCGGGTCGACCGTGCCCGAGGACGGGTCGGCGGAGATCGAGAAGTCGTCCGCGGGGGCGGGTGTGTCGCCCACGGAGGTCTTCCAGATGGTGTAGGCGATGCCGTCCGCGCTGCGGTTCAGGGCGGTGGCGTCGATGTTGGCGGTGGTGTCGCAGGCGGAGTGGTAGCACGGGTCGTAGGACCGGCCCGCGGTGCCGCCCCACTTGGCGGCCTCGGCGGCCGTCTTGCGGGCCGAGGCGCCGGTGGCGTAGCCGGAGGTGGGGATGCCGACCCGCTGGAAGGAGTAGTCGTCGGAGCGGCCCTGTCCCTCGACGTTCTCCTGCGGGGCGAGGCCGAGGGAGGCCCAGTACTCCCGCATCGGGGCGGAGGCCGCCGAGTTGATGTTGTTGATGAAGTAGCCGCCGTTGACGGAGCCGACCATGTCGAAGTTGTAGTAGGCCTTGATCCGTGAGCGCTCGGTGGCGGAGAGGGTCCTGGTGTAGAAGTCGGAGCCGTTCAGGCCCTGCTCCTCGTCGGTCCACCAGGCGAAGCGGACGCGGTTGGCCATGTCCGGGTTCTCGCGGGCCAGGGTGAGCGCGGCCTCCAGGAGTGCGGCGGAGCCGGAGCCGTTGTCGTTGATGCCGGGGCCGGCCGAGACGCCGTCGAGGTGGGCGCCGAACATGTGGACGCTGTTCGCGTCGCCGCCCGGCCACTCGGCGATCAGGTTGTCGCCGGCGCCGGCGGAGCAGCCGGAGGTGCAGGTCTGCTCGGTGACGGTGTAGCCGGCCGCCTGGAGCCTGCCCTTGACGTAGGCGAGCGAGGCGTCGTATCCGGGTCCGGTGGCGCGGCGGTTGCCGCCGTTCTGCGCGGCGATGGTGCCGAACCGCGCCAGGTGCGCCTGGACGTTGGCGACGTCGACGTCGGGCGGGGTGCCGGGGTTGGTGCCGCCGCCGACGGTGAGGGTGTACTGGGCGGTGTGGGACTTGGTGCCCGCCGTGCCCTTGACGGTGATGGAGTGGGTTCCGGCGGCCGTCCCGGCCGAGGCGCTGATCCGCATGGTGGAGCTGTCGCCCGAGGTGACCGTGGACGGACTGAAGCCGACGCTCACGCCCTGTGGGGCGCCGGAGGCGGTCAGCGTCACCTGCTGGGCGCTGCCGGAGACCGTGGTGGTGTGGACGGTGGCCTCGACCGAGGAGCCGGCGTCGACGTCGCCCGTGGCGGGGCTGAGCGCCAGCGAGAAGTCCGTCTGCTGTGCGGTGCAGGTCGGGTCGCCGCTCTGCGCGGGGACGTCGATGGCGTTCCAGGCGGCCTTGGTGGCGTTGAACAGGCCGCAGGAGGTGTCGAGGTTCTTCGCCGCGGTGAGGGTGGCGGTGCGGTACCGCTTGTAGGTCATGCCGCTGGTCTTGAGCAGCATGCCGCCGTAGAAGATCCTGCCGGCGTTCTGGATGCCGACGCCGGTCACCTCACTGCCGTCACAGGTGGGGCTGGAGGGCTTGCCGCCGCCGGGACTGGAGCCCTCGGCCAGGAGGTAGAACCAGTGGTTCATGGGTCCGGCGGCCGCGTGCTCCTCGGTGTTCGGGATGGACGCGGAGTAGCAGTTGGGGTGGTTGCCGACCTGCCGGGGGTCGTACATGTTGCGGATCGGGCCGCGGCCCTGGAGGTCGACCTCCTCGCCGACGGTGTAGTCGGGGGTGTCGAAGGGGGCGGGCTGGTCGGTGTACGCCTCGGTCAGGGCGCCCATGATGTCGCCGGTGGCCTCGCCGAGGCCGCTCTCGTGCCGGGCGCCGCCGGGGGTGTACGAGTCGAGGCCGTGGCCGAACTCGTGGGCCACCACGTCCATGCCGGCGATCCACTCGCGGGCGGTGTTGTGGCCGATGGTGACCGTGGAGCCGTCCCAGTAGGCGTTGAGCTGGTTGAGGCCCACGCGCACGGGCCAGCTGCCGCCGTTGCCGTTGTGGCCGTTGCGGCCGAGCCAGTCGCGGAGCATGTCGGACTGCTGCTGCGCGGCGAACATGACGTCGACGCAGCCGGTCTCCCTGCTGGAGGCGTCGCCGTTGCCCCAGTCGTCGTCCGGGCCGGTGAACAGGCCGCCGTTGTAGTCGGAGCACTGGAGGCCGGGGCGGGTGGTGTCGCGCAGCGCGTAGCCGCCGCTGGTGCGGGAGGTGTCGATGGTCAGCGGGCCGGGGCCGTTCCACTCGCTGTGGCCGGTGCCCGCGCGCACGTCGTCGTAGCTGTCGACGACCTTGCCCGTGCGCGCGTCCACGAAGACGTGCAGCCGGCTGGGCCTCTCGTCCTCGGTGGTGCCGGTGAGCACGGTCTCCCAGGCGAGCGTCTGGACGTCGTCCTTGACGTGGACCACGAGCCGCTCGGATTCGACCTCGTCGACCGAGGCGAGCCGCTCGCGGCTGGTGGCGACCGCGTCCTCGGCCTTCACCTCGACCTCGGTGGGCACCGCGATAGCGGCCCCGGTCGCGGACTGGACGGCACGTACCCTGCCCTTGCCGTCGGCGAGGACCACGGCGTCGCCGCCGACCACGGGCAGACCGTGGTAGGTGCGTTCGTAGGCGACGGAGTAGAGGTCCTTGCCCCAGGGGGTGACCTGATGGCGGTCGTACTGTTCGTCGGGTCCGCCCGCGACGAGGGCGTCCAGGCCGCTGCGGACGGCCCGGTCGGCGGCGGCGACGGCTCTCGCGGCGGGGGTGGGCTCGGCGGCGGTCTCGGCGGCGGGGGGTGCGGACCCCTCCGAGGCCGAGGCGAGGGAGGCCGGTACCACCACCCCGGCGAGGGTCATGGCCAGGACTGTCCCGGCCACCGCGGTGCGTCTGAGCATCATGGCTCCTTGTGAGAGTGGGGAGGCCCTTGCGGGCCGGCCCGGCCATGGCCATGCCGAACGCGCCGCCTCGGGGTGGTGGTGACGCGCCCGTCGACCGAATGACGGTTGCATGTCATGTCGCGAGCTGGGCGGAACCCTCACACCACCGGGCGCCGGAAGCAACGGATCCGCGGGCGCGGTCGCGTCCTGTCAAATTCCGGCAAGTTCCGGCCCGGTCGGGGCAACGAGAACCGCCCGCTCACTCCCCCGCGTCCAGCAGCCGCTCCCGGTACTCCCTGACCTCCGGCAGGTCGCCCCACCTTCCGGTGAGCCGGCTGTGCAGTCCGCGCAGTTCGGCGGTGACCATGGACTCGCGTGAGCGCACCGCCTCCACCAGCACCGGCGAGGCGAGGGCGACGGCCGCGCCGGGGTCGCCGGCACATGCCCAGCAGTCCGCCAGGCGCAGCGTGAGCAGCAGCCGGGCGCCGCGCATCCGCTCCGGCACCTGCGCACGGGACCGCGCGGTGGCGTCGACCGCGCGCCGCGCGGCCCGCCGGTCCCCGGTCTCCACGGCGAGATCGCGCAGGGCGCCCCCGATCGCGGAGTCGACCCGCATCGCGCCCTCGGCTCCGGCCAGCCAGGGCGCCTCCAGATGGTCGCGCCGGTCGAGCCGGGCGAACCCGCGCCGGGCCAGGGCGATGTGACGGCGGCACTGGGCGGCGTCACCGGCCAGGGCGTACCCGCGGGCCTGGTAGAGGTCCGAGAGGGTGGCCGCCCACCGACGCCGCGCCTCCCCGGCGCCGATGCCCTCCGCGTATCCGAGCATCGCCCCGGCGTCCCCGTCGAGCCGGACCAGGGTGCACATGTCGCTGAGCAGCGTCGCGCGGGCCGGGGCGTCCCCGACGGCGTCCGCCCAGCGCAGGCCGTGGCCGAACCAGCCCATCGCCACGGCGTTCTGGCCGCGCTCCATCCGCAGTCGTCCGGCGACCTGGGCGTACTGCGCGGCGAGCCGCAGCTGCCCGTACGGCAGCCGGCCGGTGGAATTGACCGCGTCCGCCCAGCGCGCCAGGGCCCGCAGCAGTCCCTCGACGGCGGCCACCCGGCCCCCGTGCCGGAACGCCTCGCGGATCAGGCACGCGAGTACGGCGGTGAGCGCGTGCAGCAGTTCGGCGTCCGCCGCCCGGCCGGTCCCGCCCAACGCCCCCGGCCCGCCCCATGGCCCCGACGCGCCCGACGGTCCCGGCCCACCCGGCGATCCCGACCCGCTCCACGGCCCCGGCCCCGTCGGTAGGGCCGATCCGTTCAACACGGCCGATCCGTTCAGCAGGGCCGGCAGGTCGCCCTGGTCGGGCACCGGGCACCCCGCTGTGCCGTGCAGCGGGCACATCAGCCCCTCGGCGGGCAGCCGGGCGGGCCACAACCGGGGCTCGGCCACCCACGGCCCCGCGGCGGTGTCCGCTCCGGGCAGCGGCGTGAACAGCGCCGGGTCGGCCGGGAGCCGGCCCGGCCGGTGCGGTGCCTCGCGCGGCGCGGCGACGATCGCGGCCAGCTCCCCGCCGGTGTCCAGGACGGCGTCGAGGCGGCGCACCAGACCGGCGGGCGGCTCCCGCAGACCGGCCTCCAGTCTGCTGACGGCGGAGTGGTGGTAGCCCACCCGCAGGCCGAGTTGCAGTTGGGTGAGTCCGGCCGCCCTGCGCCGGGAACGCAACCGCCGCCCGAACTCCGCCCAAGTCCCAGCCGATTCACCGGACATGTGCTGCCCTCCCCCGGTCGCTACCGGTCAGCACAGAGCAGGGGACGCGCCACGTCAATCGGGTTGACCGAAGCGCGGCCGGACCGTTCCCGGCCGTACGTTCCCGGTCCGGCCGGCGCGGTCCGGGCTACGATCGATCACCGGACGCGGACGTCCGGCGCGGGGCCGTGCCGTGGCTGCCGTCAGTGGCCGTGCCTACCGGGAGAGTGGGAGACACACCGTGTTCTACTACGTGCTCAAGTACGTGCTGCTGGGCCCGCTGCTGAAAGTCGTCTTCCGCCCCCGGATCGAGGGCCTGGACCACGTCCCCGCGTCGGGGGCGGCGATCGTCGCGGGAAACCACCTCTCCTTCTCGGACCACTTCCTGATGCCCGCGGTACTCAGGCGCCGCATCACCTTCCTCGCCAAGGCCGAGTACTTCACCGGTCCGGGCCTCAAGGGCCGGCTGACCGCGTTCTTCTTCCGCAGCGCCGGGCAGATCCCCGTCGACCGCTCCGGCAAGGAGGCGGGACAGGCCGCGATCCGCGAGGGCCTCGGCGTCCTGGGCAGGGACGAACTGCTCGGGATCTATCCGGAGGGCACCCGCTCGCACGACGGCCGGCTCTACAAGGGCAAGGTCGGGGTGGCGGTGATGGCGCTCAGGGCCGGGGTGCCGGTCGTGCCCTGCGCGATGATCGGCACGTTCGAGGCGCAGCCCCCGGGCCGCAGGATCCCCAGGCTGCACCCCGTGGTGATCCGGTTCGGCGAGCCGCTGGACTTCTCCCGCTACGCCGGCATGGAGGGCGAGAAGGCCGTGCTGCGCGCCGTCACCGACGAGATCCTGTACGCGATCATGTCGCTGTCCGGCCAGGAGTACGTCGACCGGTACGCGGCCGACGTCAAGGCCGAGGAAGCCGAGAGGGCGGCGAAAGGACCCAGGTTCCCGCGGCGGCCGCTCCGTTAGGACCTCGCGGGAACCCGCTGTCTGCCGTCGGCAGAAGCGCGTGGCCGAGCGGCCGGGTATGCGCCTACGGTCGCCGTATGACACGTGCTGTGGTGCTCGGAGCGACGGGACAGATCGGACGGGTGGCCGTGGGGGCGCTGGCCCGGGACGGCTGGGAAGTGACGGCCGTCTCGCGGGGCGGCGGACGGGACGCGGGCTGGCCCGAGGACGTGCGCGTGGCGCGGGCCGACCGGGAGGACGACGCGGCCCTGTCGGCGGCGGTCGGCGACGGCTGTGACGTACTGGTGGACATGGTGGCCTTCGGGGAGGGCCACGCGCGGCAGCTGGTGTCGCTCGCGGGACGGGTCGGTTCGGCGGTGGTGATCTCCAGCGTGTCGGTCTACGAGGACGACAAGGGCCGGAACTTCGACACGCAGGCCGAACCGGACGGCTTCCCGGAGTACCCGGTGCCGGTGACCGAGGAGCAGCGCACGGTCCGTCCGGGCGACACCTCGTACAGCACCCGCAAGGCGGCGCTGGAGCGGGAGCTCCTCGCGGCGGGCGACCGGCTGCCGGTCACGCTGCTGCGCGCGGGCGCGATCCACGGGCCGTACTGCCGCACCCCGCGCGAGCTGTACTTCGTGAAGCGCAACCTCGACGGACGGCGGCAGCGCGTCATCTCCCACGGCGGTGCGAGCCGCTTCCACCCGGCGAGCGTGCACAACATCGCCGAGCTGATCCGGCTGGCCGCACCGCGACCCGGCACCCGCGTCCTGAACGCGGTGGACCCCGAGGCGCCGTCGGTGACCGGGATCGCGGCGGCGATCGACGCGGTGATGGGCGTGGAGACCGAGGACATCCTGCTGGACGGCCCGCCAGCGGCGGACGGTGTGGGCGACACGCCGTGGTCGGTGCCCGCGCCGGTCGTGTGCGACATGACCGAGGCGCGGCGGCAGCTGGGCTACCGCCCGGTGGTCCGGTACGCCGAGACCCTGCCGGAGACGGTCGCCTTCATCGAGGAGCAACTGGCCGGGCGGGACTGGCGCAAGGCGTTCCCGAAGATGTTCGGGAACTACGGCGACATCTTCGACTACGCGGCGGAGGACACCTGGCTGGCGGCGCGGCAGGGCTGACGAGAAGGGGAGGGGCGGCCGGATCGGACCGGCCGCCCCTCCCCCGTCCCGCCTCGCGGTCGTTACGGCTTGGGCGTGGCGTGCGGGGCGCAGGTCACGTCTTTGGCGTCCACCTTCCCGGTGAGCAGGTAGGTGTCCACCCGGTCGTTGATACACGGGTTGACGATGCCGGTGACGCCGTGCGAACCGGCGTCCCGCTCGGTGATCAGGCGCGAACCCTCGAACCGCTTGTGCAGTTCGACGGCGCCCGCGTACGGGGTGGCCGCGTCCCGCTCGGACTGGACGATCAGCACCGGCGGGAGTCCCTTGCCGGTCTTGACGTTCACCGGGGTGTGCTGCTTGACCGGCCAGGTGGCGCACGGCAGGTTCATCCAGGCGTTGGCCCAGGTCATGAACGGGTGGTCGCGGTGCAGCCGGGTGTTGTCCCGGTCCCACTTGCGCCAGTTGGTGGGCCACTTGGCGTCGGCGCACTCGACGGCGGTGTAGACGGCGTTGCCGTTCTCCGCGGAGGCGTTGCCCGCGGTGTCGGACGGGTCGGGGGCGGCGGCGTCGACGAGGGCCTGGGTGTCACCCGCGACGTACTTGCTGAAGATCGTCGCGACCGGCACCCACGCCGAGTCGTAGTACGGGGCGCTCTGGAAGAAGGAGATCAGCTCGGCCGGGCCGACGACCCCGCCGAGGGGCTCCTTCTCGGCGGTGGCGCGCAGCTTCAGCCACTGCTCCTGGACCTCGGCGCGGGTGTCGCCGAGGTGGAAGGCCGCGTCGTGCTCGGCGACCCAGTCCTGCCAGTCCTTCCAGCGCTTCTCGAAGGCGACGTCCTGGTCGAGGTTGGCCTGGTACCAGATCTTGTCGCGGGACGGGTTGACGACGCTGTCGACGACCATGCGGCGCACGTGGTCCGGGAAGAGCGTGCCGTAGACCGCGCCGAGGTAGGTGCCGTAGGAGACACCGAGGTAGTTGAGCTTCTTCTCGCCGAGCGCGGCGCGGACGACGTCGAGGTCGCGCGCGGTGTTCGGGGTGGTCATGTGCGGCAGCATCCAGCCGCTGCGCTCGTAGCAGCCCTCGGCGTACTCGCGGGCCAGCTTGCGTTGGGCACGCTTGTCGGCCTCGGAGTCGGGCACCGGGTCCATCTTGGGCGCCTTGACGAACTCCTGCGGGTCGACGCAGGAGATGGGCGTGGACTTGCCGACGCCGCGCGGGTCGAAGCCGACGAAGTCGTATGCCTCGGCCGTCTTCGCCCACACCTTGCTCTTGCCGGTCACGCGGGCCGGGAAGCGCAACCCGGAGCCGCCGGGGCCGCCGGGGTTGTAAATGAGCGCGCCCTGCCGCTCGGCCTTCGTGCCGGTGTTGCCGATGCGGTCGACGGCGATCTCGATCTGCCTGCCGAACGGCTTGGCGTAGTCGAGCGGCACCGTGACGTACCCGCACTGGATCGGCTTCGGCAGGTTCCAGTCGGCCGGGCAGTCCTGCCAGTCGACACCTGCCCGCGCGGCGCGGGCCGCGGCGACGGCGGTGCCCCAGGCCTCGCGGTCCCAGCCCTTCGCGTGCCGGCCCTTCCCGTGTCCCTGGCCGGTGGACGGGGCGGCGCTCGCGGCGGGCGCCGCGAGGGCGCCGGCTATCAGCGTGGCGGTGACGAGCGCTCCGGCCGAGCCGAGCGCCGCCGTCCTCCGCCCCAGTCTGCTCTTCCTCAAGTGGGCCTCCCCGTACGTGTTCGCGACAAGTACGGGGATCTTCGCGGCTGTGCGTTCCCTGAGAACAGGGGCAGTACTACTTCTTTGCCAATCCGATAAACGGATATGAATGTTCGGTCGCCGGGCCTCAGCCCAGCGAGGCCAGCCCTTCCTCCAGCAGCCGCCTGAGCCGCAGCCCGTCCGGCGCCACGGCCGTCACCAGCGCCGCGGGCCCGGCGAGCGGCATCACCGCCGCGCCCTCCGCGAAGGCGCGCGCCCGCGCCGGCGCGGCGGCGAACTCCGGCCGTACGACGACCAGCTGACCGACGGCACGGCGTCCCGCCAGCCCGGCCGGACCGTCCCAGCCGCCCGGGGCACCGGGCCCGCAGGCCAGCTCCTGGTCGAGGACGCACCGGCCGGCGACCCGTACGGTGAGACGGCTGCTGAGCCTTCCGGGTTCCTCGCCGGACCGCCCGAGCACCTGTTCCTCACGCAGCAGCAGCCGTCCGCCGGCGGCGAGGTCCGCCCTGGTGACGACGGCCAGCTCACTGCCGCACGCGGAGATCAACTGCTCCGGCAGCCAGCGCAGTTCGGCGTCGTCGTCGACGGTGAGCCGGACGTCGTAGCGGGCCCCGGCCTTGTCCTGGCCCGGAAGCGCGAGGGTGGCGGCGGCCGAGCCCACCCGCAGCCTGGCGCCCTGGACGGCCTCGGCGGTCACCGTGAAGTGGTCGCCGCCGAGCGGCCCGCTCATCGCGCCGACCAGCATGACGTGGGCCTCGGCACCGCTCCCCCGGGTCCGCCGCACCGCGAGCGGCCCCTCGCCCTCCAGGACGGGCAGGACGGTGCCGCCCCGCCCGTCGCCCCGGGCGAGGACGCGTGCCCGCGCCCGGACGCCGCCCGGGGTGGTCACGCGGTCCACGCGGCGATCCGCCCCCGCACCCAGTCGGCGACGTCGCGCACCCCGCCCTCGCTCCGCAGCGACTGCAGCACCACCGGCAGTTCACCGCGCTGCGCCTTGGCGTCGGCCGCCATCCGCGCGAGGTCGGAGCCGACGTACGGCGCGAGGTCGGTCTTGTTGACGATCAGCAGGTCGGCGGTGCTGACGCCGGGCCCGCCCTTGCGCGGGATGTCGTCGCCCCCGGCCACGTCGATCACGAAGATCTGGGCGTCGACCAGGCCCTTGGAGAAGGTGGCCGTGAGATTGTCGCCCCCGGACTCGACCAGGACGAGGTCCAGCGGGCCGACCTCCTCCTCCAGGTCCTCCACCGCTTCGAGGTTGGCGGAGATGTCGTCCCGGATCGCGGTGTGCGGGCAGGCGCCGGTCTCCACGGCGCTGATCCGCTCCGGCGGCAGCACCGCCTCGCGGAGCAGGAACTCGGCGTCCTCGCGGGTGTAGATGTCGTTGGTGACGACGGCGAGGGACAACTCCTCGCGCAGCGCCCGGCAGAGCGCGGCGACGGTCGCGGTCTTACCCGACCCGACGGGCCCACCGAGCCCGATCCGCAGGGCACGGCGGGTGCCGTCGGGCCGGTGGGCGTCGGCGGAGACGGCGGGGGTGGCGTGATGATCACCAAGATGCACGATACGACTCCTGTCAAAGTAGGGGGCCGGCCCTCCCAGCCCGTCCGGCGTTTGAGGACGAGGCCGTTCAGGCCGACGGGGGTCCAGGGGGCAGAGCCCCCTGGCGGGGTCGAAGGGGCAGCGCCCCTGGGGGTCGGGAAGGGAAGGGGCGGCGGGGGCGAAAACAACGCCTCTACGAGGCGAACAACCGCACAGCCCAAGCGGCATGCGCCTCCGCCCCGATCTCCAGCAACGGCGCCGACCGCGCGGGCAGCACGTCGACCCCCTCGGTCACGGCCGCCCGCCCCGCCTCCACCGCGTCCCGCGCCACCCGGTCGAGGTCGGGCGCGAGCCGCGCGAGTACGCCGGTCGCGTCGAACGGGTCGAGCGAGAGCAGCCGCACGACGGCCGTCGCCGGCCCGCTCACCCCCTCGTAGGCGGAGCAGTACGCCGCGTCCAGCGGCCCGAGCCCGGCCGCGCGGGCGGTCAGCCCGAGGACGACGGGCTGGTGGGCGCCCTTGGGGAACCCTCGCGCCAGCGCGTCGAGTTCCGGATGCGGCCAGGTGGTGCGAGCGGCCCGCATCAGCTGCCGCCCGAGTCTGCGCGCCGCCACCCGCAGGGCGGGCGACGGTGTGCGGGCGTCCGCGGCGAGGTCGAGTTCGCCGGGGTCGACACCGAGGGACGCGGCCGCCGCGAGCGATGCCGCGACGGCCCCGCTCGTGTGCAGCCGCCCCCGGCAGAACTCCTCCAGGCTCGCGGCGTCGGTGATGTGTCCCGCCCGGACGGCGGCCTCCGCCCCGCCGGAGTGGGCGTGCCCTCCGGCGGGGAAGCGGCCGTCCGCGAGGACGAGCAGTGCTGCGCGGCTCATGTCGCCGCTCAGAAGAGGAAGTACCGCTGCGCGAGCGGCAGTTCAGCGACGGGCGCGGGTTCGACGAGCTCGCCGTCGATGGTCACCGCGAAGGAGTCCGCGGCGACCTCGACACGCGGCAGGGCGTCGTTCTGCCGCATGTCCGCCTTGGTACGGCCCCGGGTCGACCGGATGGGCACCAGCTCCCGTCCGGTGCCCAGGCGCTCCGGCAGTCCGTCCTCGATGGCCGCCTCGGCCACGAAGGCCACCGAGTTGGCGGCCGGCGCCGTGCCCTGCGCCCCGAACATGGGGCGCGGCAGGACCGGCTGCGGGGTCGGGATGGAGGCGTTGGCGTCTCCCATCTGCGCGTACGCGATCTGTCCGCCCTTGAGCACCAGTTGCGGCTTCGCACCGAAGAACCTGGGCTCCCACAGCACCAGGTCGGCCAGCTTGCCGGTCTCCACGGAGCCGACCTCGTGCTCGATGCCCTGGGCCACGGCGGGGTTGATGGTGTACTTGGCCACATATCGACGCGCGCGCAGGTTGTCGGCGCGGCTGTCACCTGGCAGGAAGCCTCGCCGCCGCTTCATCACGTGCGCCGTCTGCCAGGTGCGCAGGATCACCTCGCCGATGCGGCCCATGGCCTGGGCGTCCGACGACATGATGGAGATCGCCCCCATGTCGTGCAGGACGTCCTCGGCCGCGATGGTGGTGGGCCGGATGCGGGACTCGGCGAAGGCCAGGTCCTCGGGGACCGCCGGGTTCAGGTGGTGGCAGACCATCAGCATGTCGAGGTGTTCCTCGACGGTGTTGACGGTGTGCGGCCGGGTCGGATTGGTGGACGCCGGCAGCATGTTGGGCAGCGACACCGCCGTGATCATGTCGGGTGCGTGGCCGCCGCCCGCCCCCTCGACGTGGAAGGCGTGCAGGGTGCGGCCCGCGACCGCGTCGAAGGTGTCGCCGACGAAGCCCGCCTCGTTCAGGGTGTCGGTGTGGACGGCGAGCTGGACGCCGGACTCCTCGCACACGTCCAGGCAAGCGGAGATCACCGCCGGTGTCGCACCCCAGTCCTCGTGGATCTTGAAGCCGAGGATGCCGGCGCGCAGTTGGTCGCGCATGGACTCCTTGGACATGGTGCTGCCCTTGCCCAGGAAGCCGATGTTGACGGGGCTGGACTCCAGGGCGGCGAACATCCGCGCCAGGTGCCAGGAACCGGGGGTGACGGTCGTCGCCTTGCTGCCCTCGGCGGGGCCGGTGCCGCCGCCGATGAGGGTGGTGATGCCGGACGCGAGCGCCTCGTCGACGGCGACCGGCGAGATGAAGTGGACGTGCGTGTCGATGCCTCCCGCGGTGACGATCTTGCCGTTGCCCGCAATGACCTCCGTCTCGGGGCCGATGACGAGGTCGGGGTGGACGCCGTCCATGGTCTCGGGGTTGCCGGCCTTGCCGATGCCGGTGATCCGGCCGTCGCGGATGCCGATGTCGGCCTTGACGACGCCCCAGTGGTCGATGATCACGGCGCCGGTGACAACGGTGTCGGGGGCGCCGTCGGCGCGGGTGGCACGGGACTGGCCCATGGACTCGCGCAGCACCTTGCCGCCGCCGAAGACGGCCTCGTCGCCGGAGTGGCCGGGCCCACCGGAGCGGTCCTCCTCGATCTCGACGAGGAGGTCGGTGTCGGCGAGGCGGACGCGGTCGCCGGTGGTCGGGCCGAACAGGTCGGCGTAGGCGGTACGGGAAAGCTCAGGCATCGAGGGCACCTCCGGTCTCGCCGCGCAGCCCCAGGACGACGCGGGCGCCGGCGAGCGGCACGAGCTCCACGTCGACCGGGATGCCGGGCTCGAAGCGGACGGCGGTGCCGGCGGCGATGTTCAGCCGCTTGCCGCGGGCCGCGGCGCGGTCGAAGTCGAGACCGGGGTTGGCCTCGGCGAAGTGGTAGTGGGAGCCGACCTGGACGGGCCGGTCGGCGGTGTTGAGCACGGTCAGGCGGACGCTCGGGCGTCCCTCGTTGAAGGCGACCGGCTCGTCGGCGAAGAGGATCTCTCCGGGAATCATGGCTGCCGTCCCCGTCAGATGATCGGATCGTGGACGGTGACCAGCTTGGTGCCGTCGGGGAAGGTGGCCTCGACCTGCACGTCGTGGATCATCTCGGGGATGCCCTCCATGACCTCGTCGCGCTGGATCAGTTTGCGTCCGGAGGCCATGAGTTCACCGACCGTACGGCCGTCCCGGGCACCTTCGAGGATGTGCGAGGTGATCAGGGCGACCACCTCGGGATGGTTGAGCTTCACGCCTCGTGCGCGGCGCTTCTCGGCCACGTCCGCGGCCACATGGATGAGCAGTCTCTCCTGCTCGTGCGGGGTCAGTTGCATTTACCACCTCACAGGGCATGACGCCAGGACCGGACGTCCGGCTGCCGCGTCCACCGCGACGGCTCTAGATGTAACACACATGAATGCGCCGGAAATGCACGCGCCGGTGTTCGAAAACCGCAGGTGGATCGGGGTGGAGAGTAGGGCTAGAGTGTTTCCGCCGCGTCACGCTTTCTTGACCGACTGATTACCGGTGCCGTCGGTGGCCTCTCGCATGCTCAAGAGCCCGCGCACGCCCGCCTGGAGAGCCTCCGGGGAGAAGCTGCCGAAGAGCGCGTACTGGGCCCCGAAGCCCTGTACCGTCGCCATCAGCGTCCGGGCCACGGCGTCCGGGTCGACGTCGTCGCGCATCATGCCCGCTTCCTGGTAACGGACGACGACCTTCGCCCAGGACGCGAGGACCTTGGCGAAGCCCTCGTCGAGGAGGGCGGACAGCGTCTCGTTGCGCAGCGTCTCGGTCCAGGCCTGGATCATGAGCCGCGGGAACAGCCACCGGCCGTCCTCCGTCAGCGCCGGCCGCTCCCGCGCCATGTGCGCCAGGGTGCGGGCGATGAGCTCGTCGGGCATGGCCGGCGGGTCCTCCTGCGCCGCCCGCTCGTACACGTCCCGGATGGCGCCCAGCACCTCGGCGACGATGGCCTCGATCAACTCCTCCTTGCCGCTGAAGTAGCGGTAGACGGCCCCCGCCGAGAGGTCGACCTCCTTCAGCACGTCCTGCATCGACGTGGCGTGGAAGCCGTTGCGGGCGAAGCAGAGCGCGGCGCCGTCGAGGATCTGCCGGCGGCGGGCGTCGAGGTGTTCCTGGGATACGCGGGCCATGACACCCAACTTAAAACGAACGTTCCTTCTTGACAAGGAGGCCCGACGGTCGCACGGTGGAGACACAGCTAAAACGAACGATCCTTCTTTTTGAGGAGTTCTCATGGACACGCGTCGCGTGATCGCCGTGATCGTCCTGGTCCCCGTGCTGGTCTCCCTGGCCCTGTGGGCCTTCGCGTGGCCGGCCTCCCGTACGGCGCCCCGCGATCTGCCGCTCGGCGTGGCGGGGCCGCCCACCGCGGTCACGCAGGTCGAGCAGCGACTCTCCCAGCGCGAGGGCGCCTTCGAACTCCACCGCTACGCCGACGAGGCCGCGGCCCGCGACGCCGTCGAGGACCGGACCGTGTACGGCGCCGTGGTGGCCGGTGGCGACGGCATGAAGCTGCTCACGGCGTCCGCCGCGAGCCCGGCCGTCGCGCAGTCGCTGCGGCAGGCGGTGACCGAGCAGGCGTCCGCCACGGGGACCGCCGTCCAGGTCGTCGACGTAGTGCCCGCACCCGGTGCGGATCCGCGCGGCGCGGCGCTGAGCGCGAGTGTGCTGCCGCTGGCGCTGGCCGGGATCGCGACGGGCGCGGTGGCGACCCTGCTGGGGCTGCGGGGCCTGCGCGCGGCCCTCGCACTGGTCGGCGCCGCGGCGCTGACCGGACTGGTCGCGGCGGGGATCGCGCACAGCTGGCTCGGGGCGCTCACCGGCGACTGGTGGACCGTGGCCGGGGTGTTCGCGCTGTCGACCCTGGCCGTGGGCGCGGGCGTCGCCGGGCTGGCGGCACTGCTCGGCCGCGCGGGACTCGCGCTGGGCGGAGCGGTGATGATGCTGCTGGGCAACCCCTTCTCGGCGGCTTCCTCGGCGCCGGAGATGCTGCCGGAGCCGGCCGGGGCGATCGGGCAGTGGCTGCCGCCGGGTGCGGGCGCCTCGCTGCTGCGCTCGGTGTCGTTCTTCGACGGTGCGGCGGCCACCGGCCCCGCGCTGACCCTCGCCTGGTGGGCGCTGCTGGGCCTGGGGGCGGTCCTGGTGGGCGGTACCCTGCGACGGCGCACGCGCGGTACGACCCCGTCACCGGACCGGGCACCGGAGCCGGCCACGGCCGCCTGAGGCGTCGGGGCACCCGCGAGCGCGCACGTCCCGGCCGACAGTGCCCCGGGACCACGAGCGCCACACCCTGCCCCGCCGACCACCACCCCGACGTCCAGACCGCCCCCCCCGGCCGGGACACCGCAGTCCCGCCTCGCGGAAGACCGCCGCGGACCGCGGTACCCCGTACCGGGCGATGCCCTGAGCTTCGCCTAGGACGAGTTCGGCCCCCCCCCGGTGTTCCGCCGCGATGCCGAAGCGGCGGGGCTCCGCGGGCGCGGCGGTCGTGTCGCGGACGCGGGAGACCGAGCTGGCCGCCTGCTCCCCGGTCGGCTCCTGAAGAGCCTCGAGGCGCTCGAGGTCGGCGGCGGAGACCAGGGCGACGAGAGGCTTGCCGTGGCGGGTCACGACGACCCGCTCGCCGCCGACACCTACCGCGGACTGCGCGCCGCCCAGGCGCTGGTGGGCCAGGCGAGCGCCCTCGCGGTCATGCACCGGCGGGGCGAGACGGAGCGGCACGCCACCACGCTCGCCCGGGCGCTGCGCGTGCTGGACGGTGAACGGCGTACGGCCCGGGCCAGCCTTCCGCCGGCTCCCGGCAGTTGAGGAACGCGGCCTCGAAACGGACCAAACGGCGTACCCCCTTTCGGCGTAGGAACACCTCGGATTTCCGGGCGTCCGGGGTTGCGCGGGCCGCCCGTCCCGACGCCGGGACGACTCACTCCGCCGCTGGTCCCGGCTTCGTCACCACGCTGGACGGGGACCGAACGGAGAGCCGCCCACCCGAACGGATGAGTGGTGAGTAACAACACAAAGGGCACGTTCCGTTGGGATTTTCCCACCGGGCGGGACAAGATCCGTGACTGACGACAAGCCCCCGCCGCAGCGGCGGGGCGGTCCGGGCGGACGCCGAGTCCTGCCGCCGTCCGGACGACCGGTCGACAGGAGTGGATCGGCAGGAGTGGAGGACCCGAGCACGACGGGTCGCCGGTACGGCCGTCTCCGGGAGGAGGACGCCGCGCCGAGCAGCCCTTGGGGTGAAGCCGCACCCGTGCGGCCGGGCAACTTCGCCAGCCCGAATCCGACAGGTCATCCTTCACAGGCGGCTGACGAAGGGTTGCGCATGTCTGCGCTCAATCGAGTCCCGTCGCTGATGGCCCGTGCCGGTACGGCCTCCGCTCTCACCCTCGCCGCCGTGGGCGGCTCCGTCGTGGTTCCCGGTGTCGCCTCCGAGGCGGCCGCGGCGAGCCACGCCACCAAGGCGCTCAAGATCGCGGCTTCCAAGAAGGGTTCACCGTACAAATGGGGTGCCGTCGGCCCGAGCAGGTTCGACTGCTCCGGGCTGACGCTGTACTCGTTCAAGAAGGCCGGCAAGAAGCTGCCGCGCACCGCGGCCCAGCAGTACAACAAGACCCGGCACGTCTCGGCCAAGAACCGCAAGGCCGGTGACCTGGTCTTCTTCCACTCGGGCCGCAGTGTCTACCACGTCGGCATCTACGCCGGGAAGGGCAAGATCTGGCACGCGCCGAAGACCGGGGACGTGGTGCGCCTGCAGAAGATCTGGACCGGAAGCGTCTGGTACGGCCGGGTCAAGTAGCCCGCCCGGGACGGGTGACGGTGTCCTGATCCGCCGTCACCCTTCCCGGGTGCCGGACGCGCGCGTGCCGCGCGTCCGCGTCACCGCCGGGGCTGCTCCTGGGTACCCGCGGCCTGTCCCGCGACCGCGGCCGGTTCGGGCGGGACCGCGCGGTCCGGCGGCGTCCAGGGAAGTTCGATGGAGACGGTCTTGCCCCCCTCCCGCGTGGGGCGCACTCTCAGCTTGCCGCCGCACTCCGCCGTCAGCCAGCGAATGATCACCATGCCCCGGCCGTTGTCCTGCTGGACGGCGGCCGGCAGGCGTTTGGGGAAGCGCGGATGGCTGTCGGTGACGCCGATGCGCAGCCGCTCGTCACGGTCGAGCGCCAGGTCCACCGTGAAGGTGGGCGACTGGCCGAAGGTGTGCTGGACCGCGTTGGTCGCCAGCTCCGAGACGATGAGCCGGACGGTCTCTGACACCTCCGCCTCCGCCGGCAGACCCCACTCCGCCAGTGTGCCGACCACGTAGGTCCGCGCGGCGGCCACCGAGGCCGGATCGCTCGGCAGAGTGACGGATGCTTCCAGATGGTCTGCCATGGCGACGTCGTCCCTTTCCCACGGGACCGCAGCCCGACACGGAGCGGATGGTTCGAGTACGGTCCCGGACTGGTGCTTCGCCGTCAGACTGCCATCACCGGGGCGGTGATGGGCGGCGATCCACCAAGATATGCATATATCTGTCGCTCGATGCGGTGAACTCTGCGACGGCAGAGCGTATTCGGGCGGCTCATAAGGAGTAGAGGAGTGGCCCATGCAGCACGGTCCCGTGGTGCGCCGTCGGAAGCTGGGCGCCGAACTGCGCGCCCTGCGCACGTCGGCGGGGATCACCAGCGGTGAGGCGGCCCGCCTGGTGGGCTGGCACCAGTCGAAGGTCAGCCGGATCGAGACCGGCACGAGCGGGGCGAAACCGGCCGACGTGCGGTTACTGCTGGACGCCTACGGCGTGGACGACGCCCAGTTGCGGGAACTGCTGGTGGTGCTGGCCGGCACCGACGGGCCGGGCGGCGGCCGGAGCGACTGGTGGCACGCCTATCGCGGGGTGCTCCCGCCGACCTACCGGGACTTCATCAGCCTGGAGTCCCAGGCGAGCGCGATGCGCACCCTGGAGACCACGGTGGTCCCCGGCCTCCTGCAGACACCGGAGTACGCCCGCGCGGTGACGCGCGCCGCGGCGGACGGGCTGCCGGAGGAACGGCTGGACACGTTGGTGGAGGTCCGGCTGGCCCGGCAGGACGTGCTGCGGGCCGAGCCGCCGCTCCGGCTGAGCGCGGTCCTGGACGAGGCGGTGCTGCGCCGTGAGGTCGGCGGGCCCGGTGTCATGGCCCGTCAGCTGGAGCGGCTGGTCGAGGCCGCACGCCTGCCCCATGTCGCGCTCCGGGTCCTGCCGTTCGCCGCCGGGGCGCACATCGGCGTCACCGGCCCTTTCGTAATCTTCTCTTTTTCGAGCACTTCTGATCTCGACGTGGTTGTTCTCGACCACTTGACGAGTAGCCTGCATCTCGAACGGAAAGAAGACCTAGAGGCCTACACCGAGGCCTTCAACGCCCTTCTGGTTCATGCCCTTTCGCCCGAGGACTCGTTGGACTTCATCGCCGCGACCGCGGCGGGCGCGTAAGGAGGCACCATGTCAGGCACCACGTCAGGAACCGCGACGGCACGTGTGCGGAACATCCCCGTCAGTACCGAGCTGCCCGGCGTGCGCTGGCTGCGCAGCAGCTACAGCACCGGAGCGAACAACTGTGTGGAGACGGCCCGGCCGTCGGCCGGCCCCTGGGCCGGACTGCTCGCCGTGCGCGACTCCAAGGACCCGGCCGGACCCGCGCTGCTCTTCTCCCCCGGGAGCTGGGCGTCGTTCACCGCCTCGGTCCACCGCCACTGATCCGGTCGGTCATCGGGCGGCGCACGGCCGTGTCACGCCGACTCATGGTCGCGTTTCGCCGATGACCCCTACAGCGCGTTCGATCTGTTCCCCGGAGAGGTCCGCACGAGCGGTCAGCCTGAGCCGTGAGACGCCGTCGGGCACGGAAGGAGGTCGGAAGCAGCCCACGGCCAGGCCGGCCGCACGGCAGTCGGCCGCCCACCGTACGGCCCCCTCCGGGGAGGGGGCGCGCACCGAGACGACCGCGGCGTCCGGACGTACCGCGGAAAGGCCCGCGGCGGTCAGGCGTGCGTGCAGTTCGGCCGCCACCGCCCGTGCCCGCGCCGCCCGTTCGGGCTCGCGGCGCAGCAGCGTCAGCGCCGCCAGCGCCCCGCCCGCCGCCGCGGGGGCGAGACCGGTGTCGAAGATGAACGTCCTGGCCGCGTTGACCAGATGCTCGATCACCCGGGCGGGCCCGAGCACGGCACCGCCCTGACTGCCGAGCGACTTGGACAGCGTCACCGTCACGACGACGTCGTCGGCGCCCGCGAGGCCCGCCGCCTGCGCGGCGCCCCGACCGCCCTCGCCGAGGACACCCAGACCGTGCGCGTCGTCGACGACCAGCCCCGCCCCGTGCTCCCGGCACACCCCGGCGAGCGCGGCCAGCGGCGCCGCGTCGCCGTCGACCGAGAAGACCGTGTCGGAGACGGTGACGGCGGGCCCGTCGTGCGTCGCCAGCGCCTTGCGCACGGCGTCCGGGTCGGCATGCCCCACGACCTGGGTCGTGCCGCGCGCCAGCCGGCAGCCGTCGATGAGCGAGGCGTGGTTGCCCGCGTCGGAGACGACGAGGGAGCCGTGCGGGGCCAGCGCGGTGACCGCGGCGAGGTTGGCCGCGTAGCCGGAGGAGAAGACGAGGGCGGCCTCGAAGCCGCAGAAGTCTGCCAGTTCGTGTTCGAGTTCGGCGTGCAGCTCGGTCGTGCCGGTCACCAGCCGGGAGCCGGTCGCGCCGGCGCCCCAGCTCCGCGCGGCCCGCGCCGCCCCCTCGGTGACCTCCGGGTGCCGGGCCAGTCCGAGGTAGTCGTTGCTCGCCAGGTCCAGCAGCGGCGAGTCGGCCGGACGGGGGCGCAGAATCCGGACGAGGCCCGCCCGGCGGCGCGCCCGGGCCTGCTCGTCGATCCAGCCGAACGCCATGGGTGAGTCCTCCGGGGTTTTGTAGGCAATGGACAGACGATAGCGGTACCGCCACCCCCGCGAGGTGTGGCAATACCCACACGGTGATCTGTCAGTGTTGTGCAAACTCTCCTTGGCCCCGGACGGCCCCTTAGGACAGGATCGGCTCTCATGGACCTGCTGAACACGCTGGTGGACAAGGGGCTTCGGCGCGAGACGCCGACCCGCGAGGAGGCCCTTGCCGTCCTCGCCACTTCCGACGACGACCTGCTCGATGTGGTGGCCGCGGCCGGCAAGGTGCGCCGGCACTGGTTCGGGCGGCGGGTGAAACTCAACTACCTCGTCAACCTCAAGTCGGGCCTGTGCCCCGAGGACTGCTCCTACTGCTCGCAGCGGCTCGGCTCCAAGGCCGAGATCCTCAAGTACACCTGGCTCAAGCCCGACCAGGCCTCGCAGGCCGCCGCGGCGGGCGTGGCCGGGGGCGCCAAGCGGGTGTGCCTGGTGGCCAGCGGACGCGGGCCGACCGACCGGGACGTGGACCGGGTCTCGGACACCATCAAGGCCATCAAGGAGCAGAACGAGGCCGTCGAGGTGTGCGCCTGCCTCGGCCTGCTCTCGGACGGCCAGGCGGAGCGGCTGCGCGAGGCCGGCGCCGACGCCTACAACCACAACCTCAACACGTCCGAGGCGACGTACGGGGACATCACGACCACGCACACGTACGCCGACCGGGTGGACACGGTCAACAAGGCGCACGCGGCCGGGCTGTCCGCCTGCTCGGGTCTCATCGCGGGCATGGGCGAGAGCGACGAGGACCTGGTCGACGTGGTCTTCTCGCTGCGCGAACTCGACCCCGACTCGGTGCCGGTCAACTTCCTGATCCCGATGGAGGGCACGCCGCTCGCCAAGGAGTGGCACCTCACCCCGCAGCGGTGCCTGCGCATCCTGGCGATGACGCGGTTCGTCTGCCCGGACGTCGAGGTGCGCATCGCGGGCGGGCGCGAGGTCCACCTGCGCACGATGCAGCCGCTGGCCCTGAACCTGGCCAACTCCATCTTCCTCGGCGACTACCTCACCAGCGAGGGGCAGGCCGGCCACGCCGACCTGGAGATGATCGCGGACGCCGGGTTCGAGGTGGAGGGCGCCGGCGAGGTGACGCTGCCGGGACACCGGGTCGCGGACCGGGGCGGGTGCGGGTCGCACGGGGAGGGCGGGGGCTGCGGGTCGCACGGGGAAGGCGGGGGCTGCGGGCCCTCGCACGAGGGCGACGGTGTCTGCGGGTCCGTCCCGGCCGAGGGAGCAGGCGGGTGCGACTCCGCCGTGCCCGCCGAACCGGCCGTCGCCGGCGAACCCCGTACGGACCTGGTCGCCGTACGCCGTCGTGGTGCCGGAACGGACCTCGCGCCCAATGCCTGAGCCCGCACTGACCGTGGACGAGCTGCTGGCGCTCGACCGGCGGCACGTCTGGCATCCGTACGGCCCCATGCCCGGCCGGCAGGACCCGCTCGTCGTGGAGTCGGCGAGCGGGGTGCGGCTGCGGCCGGCCGACGGCTCGGGCGAGCTGGTCGACGGGATGTCGTCCTGGTGGTCGGCGATCCACGGCTACAACCACCCGGTCCTGAACGAGGCCGCGCGCGAGCAGCTGGAGCGGATGAGCCACGTGATGTTCGGCGGGCTCACCCACGAGCCCGCCGTGCGGCTGGCGAAACTCCTTGTCGACATGTCGCCCGAAGGTCTGGAGCACGTCTTCCTCGCCGACTCCGGATCGGTGTCGGTCGAGGTGGCCGTCAAGATGTGCCTGCAGTACTGGCGCTCGCTGGGCCGCCCGGCCAAGCGCCGCCTGCTGACCTGGCGCGGCGGCTATCACGGCGACACCTGGCAGCCCATGTCGGTGTGCGACCCCGAAGGGGGCATGCACGAGCTGTGGCAGGGCGTCCTGCCGCGCCAGGTCTTCGCGGACGCGCCGCCGGCGGAGTACGAGGAGACGTACGCGGATCACCTGCGCGCGTTGATCGAGCGGCACGCCGACGAGCTGGCCGCGGTGATCGTGGAGCCGGTGGTGCAGGGCGCGGGCGGGATGCGCTTCCACTCCCCCGCGTACCTGCGGGTGCTGCGCGAGGCGTGCGACGCGCACGGTGTGCTGCTGGTCTTCGACGAGATCGCGACCGGGTTCGGGCGTACGGGCGCGTTGTTCGCGGCGGAGCACGCGGCGGTGACGCCGGACGTGATGTGCGTGGGCAAGGCGCTGACCGGCGGCTACCTGACGATGGCGGCCACGCTGTGCACGTCGCGGGTGGCCGACGGGATCTCGCGGGGCGAGGTGCCGGTGCTGGCCCACGGGCCGACGTTCATGGGCAATCCGCTGGCGGCGGCCGTGGCGTGCGCGTCGATCGGGCTGCTGCTCGGCCAGGACTGGCTCGCGGAGGTCAAGCGGATCGAGGCGGGACTGCGCGACGGTCTGGCGCCGGCCGCCGGGCTGCCCGGTGTGACGGACGTACGCGTCCTCGGGGCGATCGGAGTCGTCCAGCTCGACCACGCCGTCGACATGCGGGCGGCGACGGCGGCGGCGGTGCGCGAGGGCGTGTGGCTGCGGCCGTTCCGCGACCTGATCTACACCATGCCGCCGTACGTCACGGGCGACGCGGACGTGGCACGGATCGCCCGCGCGGTGTGCGCGGCGGCACGGGAGGGATGACATGCCGGTACTGGTGATCACGGGAACGGGCACGGAGATCGGCAAGACGGTCGTGACCGCGGCCGTCGCCGCGACGGCGCTGGCGGCCGGGCGGTCGGTGGCCGTGCTGAAAGCCGCGCAGACGGGCGTACGGCCGGACGAGCCCGGGGACGCCCAGGAGGTCGCGCGGCTCGCGGGCGCCGTGACGACGGCGGAGGTCGCCCGCTATCCGGAGCCGCTGGCCCCGGCCACGGCGGCGCGCCGGGCCGGCCGGGCGCCCGTGCGCCCGCACGAGGTGGCCGAGGCGGCGGGCAAGCTGGCCACCGAGCACGACCTGGTCCTGGTCGAGGGTGCGGGCGGGCTGCTCGTACGCTTCGACGCGGCCGGCGGGACGCTGGCGGACGTCGCCGGTCTGCTGGACGCGCCGGTGCTGCTGGTGGCCTCGGCCGGGCTCGGCACGCTGAACACCACGGAGCTGACCGCGCGTGAGCTGCGCTCCCGCGGCCTGGAGCTGCCGGGCGTGGTGATCGGCAGCTGGCCCGGGTCGCCGGACCTGGCCGCACGCTGCAACCTCGCGGACCTTCCCGACGTGGCCGGCGCGCCGCTCCTGGGCGCCGTTCCCGCCGGCGCGGCGACCCTCCCACCGCCCGCCTTCCGCTCGGCGGCACCCCACTGGCTGGCACCACGGCTGCAGGGCACGTGGGACGCGGAGGCGTTCGGACGCCGGGAGGCGCCCTGACCCGCGAGGCCGCTGCGCCTGGTGCGGCGCACCGGCGGGGCTCGCCAGGTGGCGGCCGCGACGGCAAGCTCGCGCTGCTCCGTGCGGACGGGGCCGCCGTGGCGGGCGACGGCGGAACCGGCCGTCCGCGCGGCGGCGCACGAAAGCGAAACCCGCACGGCTCAGCGCGAGCACACCCCGCACCGACCGACTCGGCAAGCGCGAACCGAGCCCACCGCTCCCGAGACGCGGCACACGAAGACAGAACCGCACTGTGGTGACGCCCAGGCCCCCAACGGCAGAAGCCTCGCCGCCCCCGGACGGAACCCGCCACCCGCGCGGCGGCGCACGAAAGCGAAACCCGCACGGCTCAGCGCGAGCACACCCCGCACCGACCGACTCGGCAAGCGCGAGCGGAACCCACCGCTCCCGAGACGCGGCACGCGAAGGCGGAACCTGCACGGTGACGCCCAGGCGCCGCCACGGCGGAGGCGCTCGGCACGCCCGGATGAGACCCGGCACCCTCGCGGCGGCGCGTGGAGTGGCACCCGCGCGGTGACGCCCAGGCCCCCAACGGCAGAAGACTCGCCGCCCCCGGGCAGAACCCGCCCCCCGCGCGGTGGGTGCGGGGCGTGGGTGCGGGGGACAATCGCGGTAAGGCACCACCTCGTGAGGGAGGTCCCATGCCATTGCGATCCGCCCGTTCCCGCGCGGTGCCGCGGGACGCCGTGCACCATCCGCTGTTCGCCCGCTACTACGCCCGGTTCAGTGTGAGCGCCGAGACCCGGATGGGCATGGGCCGCGTGCGCGAGCGGCTGCTCGCCGGACTGTCCGGGCGGGTGATCGAGGTCGGCGCGGGCAACGGGCTGAACTTCTCCCACTACCCGGGCACCGTCTCCGAGGTAGTCGCCGTCGAACCGGAGCGCGTGCTGCGGCAGTTGGCCGTGGAGGCGGCGCTGCGCGCCCAGGTACCGGTGGACGTGGCGCCGGGCGCCGCGGAGGCGCTGCCGGTCAAGAGCGAGGCGTTCGACGCGGCCGTGGTGTCGCTGGTGCTGTGCAGCGTCCGCGACGTGCCACGCGCGCTGAGCGAACTGAGGCGGGTGCTGCGGCCCGGCGGCGAGGTGCGGTTCTTCGAGCACGGCCGGGGCGGCGGCCGGGTGATGACCTTCACCCAGCGCGCGCTGGACCGGACGCTGTGGCCCCCGCTCAGCGGCGGCTGTCACCTGTCCCGCGAGCCGATTGCCGCGCTGCGGGAGGCCGGTTTCACGCTGGGGCCCTACCGGCGGACGATGATGCCGGAGAACGGGCCGGCGCTGCCGAGTTCGTACTGCGTGCTCGGCACGGCGTGGCGTCCGCCCGGCGACGGGGCGTAGTCACGCACTCCACCGGCGCAGCTCGTCGGCGATGTCGTCGACCGACGCGTCGCCGTTCTTGACCAGCAGGGCGAGGTCCCGGACCTGCTCGGCCGTGGTGACGATCCGGACCCCGCTGGCGACCAGGTAGGCGTAGGCGACCGCGGAGGCGAACAGGGCGTTGGAGCGTTCCAGGGCGGGGACGTGGATCAGCAGCTGGAGCAGCGCGGCCGCGCGGGCGTGCGGACCGTCGTAGACGGGGGTGTCGAATATCTCGGCCCGGTGGCGGGCGACCGCCGCGACGAGGGCGCCCCAGTCGGTGACCTGGGGGTCTCCGGGGGTGCGCTGTTCGGCGAGCATCAGCAGCCAGGCGAGGTCGATCGTGAGGTCGTTCATCCGGTTCCGGGTTCGTACGACGGATCAGCGGCGGCCCTGGCCCTCGCCGACCTCTTCGGCGAACACCTTCTCGTACTGCCGCATGAAGTCGGCGGCCGCGTCCACGAAGGTGCGGCCGGCCTCGCCGGTGTCCTGCCGGACCAGTTCCTCGATGTAGCGGTTGACGCTCATCCCCCGTGCCACAGCCCGTTCCCGGGCGGCTTGGGCGGTGCCCTCGTCCACCCGCACGTTCAGCTGGGCCTTCCTGGTCTTCGCCATACCCCGAAGCTAGCGCCGAAACGCTAGCAGGGGCAAGGGCGGCGCGGTACCACCCGCGTCGCGTTCGCGCGCGCTGGCGCCCCTCACCCTCGGGTGATTGACTGCCGGTGCCCCGAACCGCCGTCCGTGCGAGGAGAGTTCATGTCGCGTCCGTACCGCTTCGGTGTCAACCTGACGGTCCCCGCACCGGCCGAGGAGTGGAGCGCGAAGTGCCGGCGGGCCGAGGAACTGGGGTACGACGTCATCCAGGTCCCGGACCACCTCGGCATGGTGGCCCCGTTCCCGGCGCTCGTCGCTGCGGCCCGCGCCACCGACCGCCCCAGGCTGGGGACCTTCGTGCTCAACGCCGGCTTCTGGAACCCCGCCCTGCTGGCGCGGGAGGTGGCCACCACGGACGCCCTGACGGGCGGACGCCTGGAGCTCGGGCTGGGCACCGGCTACGTGCGGGCGGAGCACGACACGGCCGGGCTGCCGTTCGGCTCGCCGGGCGAGCGGGTGGACCACCTGCGGCGCACCGTCGAGGAGCTGGAGCGGCTGCTCGGCGACGAGGAGCACCTGCCGCGCCCGGCGCAGCGGTCCGGGGTGCCGCTGCTGATCGGTGGCAACGGTGACCGGATGCTGGAGCTGACGGCCCGGCACGCCGACATCGCGGCGTTCACGGGCGGGCGTACGGTGCGGGGCAGCACGACGGGGCAGCTGGCGCCCGTCACCGCCGACGAGCTCGACGAGCGCGTCGCCCGGTACCTGGACTTCGCGGCGGACCGCAAGGAACCGGCCGAGCTGAACCTGCTGATCCAGATGGTCGTCGTGACCGAGGACCGCGAGGCCGCCGTCCGCCCCTTCCTCGAGTACCTGCCGGACCTGACCACGGACCAGGTGCTGGAGCTGCCCATCTTCCTGGCGGGCACCGTGGGGGAGATCACCGCGCGGGTGCGGGCACAGCGGGAGCGGTACGGGTTCACGTACCTGACGGTGCTGGAGCCGTACATGGAGGCCTTCGCCCCGGTGATGCGGGCGCTGCGCGGCGACTGACGCTCCCGGCGACCCAGGCAGCCCCCGGCACAGGCGGTCCCGGCCGTCCGCATGCCGGAATTCGCGCGTGGGCGCGCGCCGTGCGTGGTGGGATCGCGGAATGACCGACCTGCGCGTACGGGCCGCCGGGCCCGAGGACCTGGACGTCGTGCTGGCCTTCTGGAAGACGGCCGCCGAGGGTACGAGCATCAGCGACGACCGGGAAGGAGTGGAGCGGCTCGTCGCCCGCGATCCCGAGGCGCTGATCCTGGCCGAGCGGGACGGGGAGCTGGTGGGCACGGTGATCGCCGGCTTCGACGGCTGGCGCTGTCATCTGTACCGGCTGGCCGTGCACCCCGGCCACCGGCGTCAGGGGATCGGCTCCGCCCTGCTGGCGGCCGCGGAGGAAAGGTTCGTACGGCTCGGCGGGCGCCGCGGGGACGCGATGGTGCTGCGGCGCAACGAGCGGGCGCAGCATGCCTGGCGGGCCGCCGGGTACGCGCCCGAGGAACAGTGGCGACGCTGGGTGAAGCCCCTCACCGACTCACTCACCGACTCACTCACCGACTGAAAGGCTGTGAGCGACGGCGCATGAGCGAACCCTCATCGGCGACACCCCGGCCGGTGCCTCCGTCGGCGCACGACATCGCGCGGACCCCGGCGGCCTGGCCGATCATGGATCCGAGGTGACCCGATGACGGAAGTGCTCCTGCTGCTGGTGGCGGTCCTGCTCTCGCTCATGTGCGGCGCCTTCGTCGCGGCCGAGTTCTCGCTGACCACCGTGGAGCGCGGTGAACTGGAGCGGGCCGCCCGGCGGGGCGAGCGGGGCGCGACGAGCGCGCTGAAGGCCGTACGGAACCTGACGTTCCAGCTGTCGGGGGCCCAGCTCGGCATCACCGTGACCAACCTGGTGGTCGGCATGCTCGCCGAGCCCTCGGTCGCCGCGCTGATCTCGGGTCCGCTGCAGAGCGCGGGGATGTCGGACTCGGCGGCCTCCTCGCTGGCGCTGGTGCTGGGCACCGGCCTGTCGACGGTCTTCCTGATGATCGTCGGAGAGCTGGTGCCGAAGAACTGGGCGATCTCCTCCCCGCTGGCGGTCGCGAGGCGGGTGGGCGGCCCGCAGCGCTGGTTCAGCGCGGCCTTCCGGCCCTTCATCACCCACCTGAACAACACGGCCAACCGGCTGGTGCGCCGGTTCGGCGTCGAGCCCGCCGAGGAGCTGGCGTCCGCCCGCGGGCCGCAGGAACTGGCGGCGCTCGCCCGGCACTCGGCCAAGGAGGGCGCGCTGGAGGCCGACACCGCCGAGTTGTTCGTACGGACGCTGAACCTGGCCGACCTGACGGCACAGAACGTGATGACCCCGCGCGTCCAGGTCGTCGCCCTCGACGCCCGGGCGACGTGCGAGGACGTGGCGAACGCGACGCGGGCGACCGGGCTGTCCCGGTTCCCCGTGTTCCGGGACACCCTCGACGCCGTGGTGGGGACCGCCCACGTCAAGGACGTACTGGCGGTGCCCGCCGACCGGCGGGCGGGGCTGCCGGTCGCCGAGCTGATGCGCGAGCCGCTGCTGGTCCCGGAGTCGCTGACCGTCGACCGGCTGCTGGACCGGCTCTCCGGGCGGCGCACGATGGCCGTCGTGATCGACGAGTACGGCGGGACGGCGGGCGTGGCGACGCTGGAGGACATCGTCGAGGAGGTCGTCGGCGAGGTGCGGGACGAGCACGATCCGCACGAGACGCCCGAGCTGGACCCGGCCGGCACGGACGAGCAGGGCCGCGCGCTGTACCGGGCCGACGGCGCGGCACGCGTGGACCGGCTCGCGCGCCTGGGGCTCAAGGTGCCCGAGGGGCCGTACGAGACGGTCGCCGGGCTGGTCGCGGCCGGGCTGGGCCGCATCCCGGCCGTCGGCGACAGCCTGGAGGTCGCGGGCTGGCGGCTGGACGTCGTGGACGCCACGGGACGCAGGGCGGCCCGAGTGCTGCTGCACGCGCCGCTCGCAGACGCGCGCGCCGCCGACGACGAGAGCGCCGACGAAGGGGAGGCGGGGCGGTGACGGCCGTACAGCTGCTGATCGGTCTGGCGACGCTCGTCGTCAACGCGTTCTTCGTCGGCGCCGAGTTCGCCCTGATCTCCGTGCGCCGCAGCCAGGTCGAGCCGTACGCCGAGGAGGGCGACCGGCGGGCGAGGAGCGTGCTGTGGGGTCTGGAGCACGTGTCGGCGCTGATGGCGGCGGCCCAGCTCGGCATCACCCTGTGCACGCTCGTCCTCGGCGTGGTCGCCGAACCGGCGATCGCGCACCTGCTGGAACCGGTGTTCCACGCGGTGGGCGTGCCCTCCGGCGCGGGGCACGCGGTGTCGTTCGTGATCGCCCTCGCGCTGGCGACGTACCTGCACATGCTGCTCGGCGAGATGGTCCCGAAGAACATCGCCCTGGCCGAGCCGGTGCGCAGCGCGCTGCTGCTCGGCCCTCCGCTGGTGGCACTGTCCCGGGCGCTGCGCCCGGTGATCTTCACGATCAACGCCTTCGCGAACGCGCTGCTCAAGCTGCTCAGGGTGGAGACGAAGGACGAGGTCTCGGCGACCTTCACGGACGCGGAACTGGCCGAGATCGTCAAGGACGCCAGTGAGGCCGGGTTGATCGACGACCGGGCCCAGGAGCGGCTGCACGACGCGCTGGAGCTGGGCCGGCGTCCGGTGCGGGACGTGGTGCTGCCGCTGGAGCGGGTCGTCCACGCGCGCGTGGGCATCACTCCGGAGCAGTTGGAGCGGCTGTCGGCGCAGTCCGGGTTCTCCCGCTTCCCCGTCGTCGACGACGGGCGGCGCATCGTCGGCTACCTGCACGTGAAGGACGCCCTGGACGCCTCGCCGCGGGACCTGCCGTTCCGGCTCGGCGACATGCGGCCCATCGCGCGGGTACGGGAGAGCACCCCGCTGGACGACGTGCTCACCGCGATGCGCCGCAGCCGCACCCATCTGGCGGCCGTCCTCGGGTCCGACGGGCGGCTGGCGGGGCTGGTGACGATGGAGGACGTACTGAGGGAGCTGTTCGGGCAGCGGCCCTGAAGCCGGTGGGGAGCGGGCTCGCGACCGGGCCGCGACGAGGCCCGGGGCGGGACACCCGGAGCCGACTGCCACCGGACCAGCGGACGGCACTCGCCCCGGACCGGCCAGGACGGCTGCCACCGGAGACCAGCAGAAGACCTCGCGGCAGGACCAGCGGAGACGGACCGCTGCCTGACCAGCGGACGGCACTCGCCTCGGACCGGCCAGGACGGCTGCCACCGGAGACCAGCAGAAGACCCCGCGGCAGGACCAGCGGAGACGGACCGCTGCCTGACCAGCGGACGGCACTCGCCTCGGACCGGCCAGGACGGCTGCCACCGGGGACCAGCAGAAGACCTCGCGGCAGGACCGGCGGAGACGGACCGCTGCCTGACCGGCGGGCAGGGGAGGCCGCCGCCGGAGCGGCGGAAAGGCCCGCCGGACCACGGGCCGCGATCGGACCGGCGGAACGCCGACCGGGCCGGGCGCCTGCGGCAGGACCGGTGGAACGGGCGCGCCCTGTCCGGTGGGGCGGGCCCGCGGCCGTACCCGTCACCCGCCCGGCGGCGGAGCAGGTCGTCGGAGAGCGACGGCAGCGGCGTCCGAGGGCGGCAGGAGCGGCTTCTTCCGAGGGTGACCGACCGTCGGGTATGTGCGTGGGGCTACCATTTCTGTCGCCATGCAGACGAACCCCACCCACACCAGTCTCGTCGCCGTCGGTGACTCCTTCACCGAGGGCATGTCGGACCTGCTCCCGGACGGCTCCTACCGGGGCTGGGCCGACCTCCTCGCCGCACGGATGGCGGCCCGCTCCCCCGGCTTCCGGTACGCGAACCTCGCCGTGCGCGGCAAGCTCATCGGGCAGATCGTCGACGAGCAGGTCGACGTGGCGGCGGCCATGGGGGCCGACGTGATCACTCTGGTCGGCGGCCTCAACGACACCCTGCGGCCCAAGTGCGACATGGCCCGGGTACGGGACCTGCTGACGCAGGCCGTGGAGGGGCTCGCCCCGAACTGCAAGCAGCTGGTGCTGATGCGCAGCCCGGGCCGCCAGGGCCCCGTGCTGGAGCGGTTCCGGCCGCGTATGGAGGCGCTCTTCGCGATCATCGACGACCTGTCCGCGCGCCACGGCGCCGTGGTCGTCGACCTGTACGGCGCCCAGTCGCTGGCCGACCCGCGGCTGTGGGACGTGGACCGGCTGCATCTGACCGCCGAGGGGCACCGACGGGTCGCCGAGGCCGTGTGGCAGTCGCTCGGTTACGAGCCCGAGGACCCCGACTGGCACGCGCCGGTCCCGCCGACGCCGCCGCCCGGCTGGGTCATGCGCCGGACCGCGGACGTCCGGTTCGCCCGGCAGTACCTGCTGCCCTGGATCGGCCGCAGGCTGACCGGCCGCTCGTCCGGTGACGGGCGCCCAGCGAAGCGTCCCGAACTGCTGCCGTACGAGGACCTGACACCGTGATCGTCCAGGTCACGGCGCTCTCGTAGGTTCCGACGAGGAACCCCGTGGCGTCGGCCTGCAGGAATCGCCAGTAAACTTTCGCTACGTGACTTCCGCTCCCGCCAAGCCCCGCATCCCGAACGTCCTCGCCGGACGCTACGCCTCCGCCGAGCTCGCCACGCTCTGGTCGCCCGAGCAGAAGGTGAAGCTGGAGCGGCAGCTCTGGCTCGCCGTGCTGCGGGCCCAGAAGGACCTCGGCATCGAGGTGCCCGACACCGCGATCGCCGACTACGAGCGCGTCCTCGACCAGGTCGACCTCGCCTCGATCGCCGAGCGCGAGAAGGTCACCCGGCACGACGTGAAGGCGCGGATCGAGGAGTTCAACGACCTCGCCGGGCACGAACACGTGCACAAGGGCATGACCTCCCGGGACCTGACGGAGAACGTCGAGCAGCTGCAGGTCCGGCTGTCGCTGGAGCTGGTCCGCGACCGCTCGGTGGCCGTCCTGGCCCGCCTCGGCAAGCTGTCCGGCGAGTACGCCGAGCTGGTCATGGCCGGCCGCTCCCACAACGTCGCCGCGCAGGCCACGACGCTGGGCAAGCGGTTCGCCACCGCCGCCGACGAGCTGCTGGTCGCGTACGGCCGGGTGGAGGAGCTGCTGGGCCGCTACCCGCTGCGCGGCATCAAGGGCCCGGTCGGCACCGCGCAGGACATGCTGGACCTGCTCGGCGGGGACGCGGACAAGCTCGCGGAGCTGGAGCGGCGGATCGCCGGTCACCTGGGCTTCTCCGAGGCGTTCACCTCGGTCGGCCAGGTCTACCCGCGCTCCCTGGACTACGAGGTCGTCACCGCGCTGGTGCAGCTCGCGGCGGCGCCGTCGTCGCTGGCGAAGACGATCCGGCTGATGGCCGGGCACGAGCTGGTCACCGAGGGCTTCAAGCCCGGCCAGGTCGGCTCCTCGGCGATGCCGCACAAGATGAACACCCGCTCCTGCGAGCGCGTCAACGGCCTGATGGTCATCCTGCGCGGCTACGCGTCGATGACCGGCGAGCTGGCGGGCGACCAGTGGAACGAGGGCGACGTGTCCTGCTCGGTGGTCCGCCGGGTGGCCCTGCCCGACGCGTTCTTCGCGCTGGACGGGCTGCTGGAGACGTTCCTGACCGTGCTCGACGAGTTCGGTGCCTTCCCGGCCGTCGTGGCCCGGGAGCTGGACCGCTACCTGCCGTTCCTGGCCACCACCAAGGTGCTGATGGGCGCGGTGCGGGCCGGGGTGGGCCGCGAGGTCGCCCACGAGGCGATCAAGGAGAACGCCGTCGCCTCCGCGCTGGCGATGCGCGAGCAGGGCGCCGAGCGCAACGAGCTGCTCGACAAGCTGGCCGCCGACGAGCGCATCCCGCTGGACCGCGCCGGTCTGGAGGCGCTGATGGCCGACAAGCTGTCCTTCACGGGCGCGGCGGCCGCCCAGGTCGGCGTCGTCGTCGGCCGGATCGAGGAGATCGTCAAGCAGCGCCCGGAGGCCGCGGGATACACGCCCGGAGCGATCCTCTGACGCGCTTCACCCCGGCGGAGCTGGAGGCCGCCCGCGACCGTCTCGTCCCGGACGTCGTCGCGGACGGCCTGCGCGTGCTGTTCTGCGGCATCAACCCCGGTCTGATGACGGCGGCGACCGGCCACCACTTCGCCCGCCCGGGCAACCGCTTCTGGCCGGTGCTGCATCTGTCCGGGTTCACCCCGCGGCTGCTGAAGCCGTCGGAGCAGGGAGAGCTGCTGTCGTACGGGCTCGGGATCACGAACGTCGTCCAGCGGGCCAGCGCGCGGGCGGACGAGCTGACCGCCGAGGAGTACCGGGAGGGCGGCCGGCTGCTGGCGCTGAAGGTGGCGCGGCTGCGGCCCCGCTGGCTGGCCGTCGTCGGTGTCACCGCGTACCGCGCGGCGTTCGACGACAAGAAGGCCCAGGTGGGACCGCAGGAGCGGATGATCGGGGACACGCGGATCTGGGTGCTGCCCAACCCCAGCGGTCTCAACGCGCACTGGACCGCGCAGACCATGGCGGAGGAATTCGCCCGGCTGCGGACCGCGGCGGACACGGAGGGGTAGTCCGGGGTCACGGGGGCGCCTCCTGCGTCACGAGGGCCAGCAACTGCACCTCGTCGGTCTCGTCCAGGTCGGCGACGGCGAGCGCGACCCAGCGGCCGGTCCCCTCGGCCTCCCACAGGGACGCCAGGCGCGCCCGGGCGCTGAGGGCGGCCCACGGCTCGGGTATCTCCTCCCGCTCGGTCCGCAGGAGGACCGTCTGGAGGTTCCAGGGCTCCGTCTCCCCCCAGCGCGTGGCGAGGCGCTCGTGGAGGGCGTCGCGGTACTTCTCGTACTGCTCCACGGTCGCCGCCCGCTCCCCCTGGTCACCGTCGCGCAGGCCGTGGCTGCTCTCCAGCACCGCCACGAAGTGGCCGTGCTCCGCCGGGAAGGGGCGGAAGCACAGCTCGTCGATGAGGGCGATGCGCCGCGCGATGTCCATGCCGTCCAGTAAACCGGCCGCCACTGACAATTGGCGGGGCGTCAGGCGGCCCTCGGTGTCACGCGTCCCGGCCGCGCAGCCGCCAGGCGCCGGCGACGAGGGCGGCCGCCGCCCAGACCGCTGTCACGGCGAGCCCCGTCCAGGGCCCCAGGATCCCGTCGTGCGTCTGGTGGATGACCACCTGTCCGGCCTGGTCCGGCAGGAATTCCGTGGCGCCGCCCGCCGCGTCGCCGATCACGAAGGCGATGATGAGGATGAACGGGATCAGGGTGGACAGGGTGGCCACGCCACTGCGGAAGAGGGCGGTCAGGCCCGCCGCGAGCAGGGCCATCAGCATGAAGTAGATCCCGCATCCCACGACACCGCGCACCTGCTCGCCCATGGTGAGCCCGTCCGCAGCCGCGCCGAGGCCCGCCCGGGCGGCGACGAGGGCGGTGAACGAGGTGAGCAGGCCGACCACGAGGGCCGGTACGGCGACGACGACCAGCTTCGCCGCGAACCACCGCCCGCGCTGTGGCACGGCGGCCAGGGACAGGCGGATTCCGTTGCCCTGGTACTCGGCCGACACGACCATGGCGCCGAACGCGATGGCGGCGATCTGACCGGGCATAACGCCGGAGAGGGCCATGAACAGCGGATCGAAGTCCGGGTCCGAGGTGTCGGAGACCCCCGCCAGCGCGGAGAAGGCGGTGGTGCAGGCGAACACGGCCAGCAGCGTGCCGCACAGCGAGCGCAGGGTGAGCACCTTGAGCGCCTCGGAGCGGAGTACGGGTGCGAAGTGCATGGTCAGGCCTCCTGGGGCTGTGCGGTGAACTCGGTCTCGGCGGCCGTCAGGTCGAGGTAGGCCTGTTCCAAGGTGCCTTCCGTCGAGCTCAGTTCGAGGATCGGGACGCCGG
This sequence comes from Streptomyces sp. AC602_WCS936, assembly GCF_019049125.1. Taxonomy (NCBI): domain Bacteria; kingdom Bacillati; phylum Actinomycetota; class Actinomycetes; order Kitasatosporales; family Streptomycetaceae; genus Streptomyces; species Streptomyces sp. AC602_WCS936. The sequence goes on from NZ_JAGMUF010000054.1 coordinate 421,754, forward strand.
CACCGGACATGGCGCGGCCGATGTCGTCCACGCGTGCGTGCGGCACGGTCCAGTACCCGTCGCCGTCTTCCACCGCCTCGTGCCCGTGCCGGGCGAGAGCGGCCTTGAGCGCGGTGGCGTCCGAGGTCCGGACGCGGACACTGGGCTGCACGCGCGCGTCGATGAACTCCCGCATCGGGGTGTCGGCGAGCAGGCGGCCCCGGCCGAGGACGACCAGGTGGTCGGCGAAGGACGCGGTCTCGTTCATCAGGTGGCTGGAGACCAGGACGGTGCGTCCCTCGGCCGCGAGCCGGCGCAGCAGTTCGCGGATCCAGATGATGCCCTCGGGGTCCAGTCCATTGGAGGGCTCGTCCAGCATCACCACCTCCGGGTCGCCCAGCAGCGCGGCGGCGATGCCGAGCCGCTGGCGCATGCCCAGGGAGTACGTCCTCACCCGGCGGCGCGCCACCGACGCGATGCCGGTCTCCTCCAGCACCTCGTCGACCCGGCGTGCGGGAAGGCGGTTGCTCGCGGCGAGGACGCGCAGGTGGTCACGGCCGGTGCGGGAGCCGTGGGCGGCATCAGCGTCGAGCAGGGCGCCCACGTGCCGCAGCGGCTCGTCGAGGGCGGCGTAGGAACGTCCGCCGACGGTCGCGGTGCCGGAGGTCGGCCGGTCGAGGCCGAGGACCAAGCGCATGGTGGTGGACTTCCCGGCGCCGTTGGGGCCGAGGAAGCCGGTGACGCGGCCGGGGCGGACGGTGAAGGTGAGGTCGTCGACGGCTCGTCGGGTGCCGTACTCCTTGGTGAGGTTCTGGACGTCGATGCTGGTCATGGCTTCAGCGTGCCGGTCCGTACGGGGGCGGGTCCTCCCCCGCCGGTGGAGATCGTCTCCCCCGTGCGGGGGAGCCGGGTGTCAGTGGCGGCTGGCACGATGTGCGAATGGTCCGCTTCCTGCGCCCGCTGTTCCGGGGGGCTACTTACACACGGCTCGTGTACCTGTGGGTGCCGATGCTGATCGTGAGCGTGTGGGCGCTCATCGACGACACCAACATGTGGGTGCCGGCGGCCCTTCTGGTCCCGGTCGGTCTCATTCCGGCGGTGCGTACCGGCGAAGGCGTGCAGGCACGGTGGCTCCTCACGCCGGGTCAAGAGGACGGCGGCTTCTCTGTGGCCCCGTCGGCGACCTGGCGGGACCGGCTGCGCACGGTGGTGTGGCTGCAAGGCCGCCTCGTCCTCGGGCTGTTGACCGCGGGCGCCTGCGTCTGGCTGCCGATCCTCAGCGTGGAACTGGTCAGGCACGCCGCGGGGCACCGGGTCGACGACATACCGGTGCTGCGGGACGCGGCGCCGCACTGGGCCTACGCGCTCCTCGCGCCGCTTCCCCTCCTCGCCCTGTACGGCGCCGTGGTCGGCCTCGGCCTCCTGGCGACGGCGGGGGCCCGTGCGCTGCTCGGTCCCTCCGCCGCCGAGCGGCTCACCGCCCTGGAGGAGCGCACCGAACAGCTCCTGGAACGCAACCGCATCGCCCGCGAGCTGCACGACTCCATCGGCCACGCGCTGACCGTCGCCGTCGTCCAGGCGGGGGCCGCCCGCGCGGCGAACAGTCCCGAGTTCACCGACCGCGCGCTGACCGCGATCGAGGAGACCGGCCGGGCCGCGCTGGAGGATCTGGAACGGGTGCTCGGCGTCCTGCGGGAGGCGGAGCGGCCCGTGAGCGCCCGGCCGACGCTCGCGGACGCCGACCGCCTCCTGGAGTCAGCCCGGGCCTCCGGCGCCAAGGTCGACGCCGAGGTCACCGGTCCGCTGGAGACCCTGCCGGGTCCGGTCTCGCGCGAGGGCTACCGCATCCTCCAGGAGGCGCTGACCAATGTGCTGCGGCACGCGGGTGCCGTGCCGACCCGGGTGCGGGTCGAGGTCGCGGACGGCGCGCTCACTCTGGAGGTGCGCAATCCATTGCCGGACGGAAGGGCCGCGCCCGGCCGCGGCAGCGGACTGCGCGGGATACGCGAGCGGGCCGCGCTGCTGGGCGGGCGGGCGCACACGGGCCCGGACGGCGCCGGTGACTGGGAGGTGCGCGTCGAGCTGCCGCCGGGCTGATCTACGCTGGGCGGATGCCGGTCAGAGTGCTCCTCGTCGACGACGAACCCCTGGTACGCGCGGGTCTGCGGGCAGTGCTGGAGGCGCAGCCGGACATCGAGGTGGTCGGGGAGGCGGCCGACGGGGCGGCGGTGATTCCGCTGGTGCGGCAGGTGCGGCCGGACGTGGTCGCCATGGACGTCCGGATGCCGCTGCTGGACGGGATCGAGGCCACGCGGGCGCTGCTGCGGACGATGACCGACCCGCCGAAGATCCTCGTGGTGACGACCTTCGAGAACGACGAGTACGTGTACGAGGCGCTGCGCGCGGGCGCCGACGGGTTCCTGCTGAAGCGGGCCCGCCCGGCCGAGATCGTGCACGCGGTACGGCTGATCGCGGACGGCGAGTCCTTGCTGTTCCCGGCGTCGGTGCGGCGACTGGCCGCCGAGTACGGCGACGGCGGCGGCAACCGCGCCGCCCGCGCGCTGCTGGAGCGGGCGCAGCTGACCGAGCGGGAGGGCGATGTGCTGCGGCTGATGGCGCGCGGGCTGTCGAACGCGGAGATCGCCGCCCGGCTGGTGGTCGGCACGGAGACGGTGAAGTCGCACGTGAGCGCGGTACTGGGGAAGCTGGGGGCGCGGGACCGCACGCAGGCGGTGATCACGGCGTACGAGTCGGGGTTCGTGGCACCCGGCTGAGGTGCCGGTGCCGGTGCCGGACGGGCAGGGGCGGACCGGCACTCGCCGGGGCGGAGCGGGCCGAGTACCATCCGCCCAACACGCGCACGAGCTGGGAGGACGGAGTTGGGCGGGCTGACCGGCGGGGACCCGTCGCTGCTGCGGAGGATCAACTCCGCTGTGGTGCTGCACGCGTTGCGGGCCACGGACTGCGCGACGCTGACCGAGATCACTCGGGTGACGGGACTGTCCCGGCCCACCGTCGAGGGCGTCGTCGAGGGGCTGATCGAGGCGGGCCTGGTCGTCGAGGCCGCCGCCGACGAGCGTACGGCCCGCAGGCAGGGGCGGCCCGCGCGGCGGTTCCGGTTCCGGGCGGAGGCCGGGCACCTGCTGGGGCTGGAGATCGGTCCGCACCGCGTGGCCGCGCTCCTGTCCGACCTGGACGGCCGGGTGATCGGCGCCCAGGCCAAGGACGTAGACGTGAGCGCGCCGGCCGACGAGCGGCTGGAGCGGGTGCGCACCGCGGTCGCCGAACTGCTGCGCCGGGCCGGTGTGGCGCGTGGCTCGCTGCGGGCGGTGGGCGCCGCCTCGCCCGGGATCGTGGAGGCGGACGGCACGGTGCGGCTGAGCACCGCGCTGCCCGAGTGGACGGGGCTGCGCCTGGGCGAGCGGCTGAGCCGTTCCTTCAAGTGTCCGGTGCTGGTGGAGAACGACGCGAACGCGGCGGCGGTCGCCGAGCACTGGAAGGGCGCCGCCACCGAGTCCGACGACATCGTGTTCGTGCTGGCCGGGCTGAGCCCCGGGGCCGGGTCGCTGATCGGCGGGCGGCTGCACCGGGGGTACGGCGGGGCGGCGGGCGAGACCGGCGCGCTGCACCTGCTGGGCCGGGACGTGACGCCGGAGACCCTGCTGTCCACCACGGACGAGCCGCTGCATCCGCTGGACGAGCAGGCGGTCGCCGAGGTGTTCGCCGAGGCCCGGCGGGGCGACCAGCGGGCCCGCGCGGCCGTCGAACGGTACATCCACCGGCTGGTGCACGACGTGGCGGCGATGGTGCTGGCCCTCGATCCGGAGCTGGTCGTCATCGGAGGCTGGGCGGCCGGGCTGGACGACGTGCTGGAACCGTTGCGGCGCGAGCTGGCCCGCTACTGCCTGCGTCCGCCGAAGGTCGCCCTGTCCCTCCTTGGTGAGGCCGCCGTGGCGACGGGCGCGCTGCGCCTCGCCCTCGATCACGTCGAGGAGCAGTTGTTCGCCGTGGAGGGCGCCACGGCACGCCGCTGAGCCGCGGGGGTCCGGGCCGGCCGCTCAGGAGGCCCGGGTCTGGGGGCCGTGGTGGATCTCCACGTCGCCGGAGTCCCCGAAGGTCAGCCGGCAGGTGTCGGCGCGGTAGGTGGCGACGGAGAGCGCGGCGGTGCGGCCCTCGGCGAGGTAGCGGGTGGTGACGACGAGGACGGGCGCTCCCGGGAGGCGGTCCAGCTCCTTCGCGTCCTCGGCGCCGGCCGATCCCAGCTCCACGGCGCTGTCCCGGCGCTCCAGTTCGCCGCGCTGCAGTTCGCGCAGGACGGCACGCGCGCGTGCGGCCGCGGCGGGCGTGTCGATGGCGGTGAGGTCGGGCACCGAGGACGGCGGGACGTAGAGCAGTTCGGCGGCGACGGGCTGGCCGTGCGTCACGCGGGAGCGGCGGACGGTGTGGACGGGCTCGTCGCGGGCGGTGCCCAGGGCGTCGGCGACCGCCGCGGGCGGCGTCGCGAGCTCGCAGCCGGTGGCTTCCCAGGCGTCGTCGGCCGTTCCCGGCCAGGCGTGCTGCGCGGTGCCCACGGCCACGCCGACGCGCGGCGGGGCGACGGTCGTGCCGACGCCGCGGCGGCGCTGGAGGCGGCCTTCCAGTTCGAGCTGCTCCAGGGCCTGGCGGAGCGTGGCGCGGGCGACGCCGAAGCGGGCGGCGAGGTCGCGCTCGTTGGGGAGGATCTCGCCCACCGAGAACTCCGAGTCCAGGGCCTCGCTCAGTACGGTCCTGAGGTGCCAGTACTTCGGTTCCGGTACCGATTCCAACTGCGTGGTCCCCACCCTGTCCTCCGCAATCGCCGTGGTCCGGCGGCGTTTTGGCGCCCTTGTTTATTAAAGGTTGTTGCAGTTCTCTGCGACGATAAGGCGGCCCACCCCCTTGGTCAAGACCAATCCGGCGACCGGACGGCGAAAGCCCCCGTCGTGGGACGGGGGCTTTCGGGGCTCGCGGCCGGTGGGCGGGGTGCCGCGGTGTGGTGCGGCTAGCCGAGGTCGGCCAGGTGACGCAGCTTGTCGGGGTTGCGGATGACGTAGATCGACTGGACCCGCCCGTCGACGACGTCGAGCTGGAAGACGGAGTCCGGCTTGTCCCCGGACAGGACCAGCAGGGCCGGTCCGCCGTTGAGCTCCAGGAAGCGGAAGGAGGCGTCCGGAATGCCCTTGCGTGCGGCGCCGAGCAGGAAGCGGCCCACCTTGTCGGCGCTGTGCAGCACCCGCAGCGGCGCCTTTGACTTGCCGCCGCTGTCGCCGACCAGCCGGACGTCCGGTGCGAGCAGGGCCATCAGCCCGTCCAGGTCACCGTCGGTCGCGGCGGCGAGGAAGCGTTCGGTCAGGTCCCGGCGCTGGGCCGGGTCGACGTCGTAGCGCGGCCGGCGCTCCTCGACGTGCTTGCGGGCGCGCCCGGCGAGCTGGCGCACCGCGGCCTCCCCGCGCTCCAGCACGGCGGCGATGTCGGCGTAGGGGTAGCCGAACGCCTCCCGCAGGACGAACACCGCACGTTCCAGCGGGGACAGCGATTCCAGCACCACGAGGACGGCGAGGGACACCGAGTCGGCGAGGACGGCGCGCTCGGCGGTGTCCGGCACGGTCTGCCCGAAGTCCGTGGCGCAGGGCTCGGGCAGCCACGGTCCGACGTACGTCTCGCCCCGCGACTTGATCTGGCGCAGCCGGTCGATGGCCAGGCGGGTGGTGGTCCGCACCAGGTAGCCGCGCGGCTCGCGGACGGCGGAGCGGTCGGCGCCGGACCAGCGCAGCCAGGCCTCCTGGACCACGTCCTCCGCGTCGGCGAGGCGGCCCAGCATGCGGTAGGCGACGCCCAGGAGGACGGGGCGGTGCTCTTCGAAGATGTCGGTGGCGGTTTCGGTGGTCACCGTTCCATCCCAGCGGACGCGTTCGGCCGTGTCCAGGCGGAATCGCCCCCATCCGAGGCCGGCCGACGACCGGGGGCTACCCGTCGGTAGCTCTTACTGACAAGGTGTCTACGCAACGTCGTCGTTCATCCGTTCCCGACGACATGTGTTCCCACAACACATGTTCCCGGCAAGGAGCAACAAGGAGCCCCATGTCCGCAACGCTCTCCTTCACGGCCCCCACCGAGCACGGTCCGCAGGACCTCGCCCTCGCCTACGCGCGCGTGGGTGAGGGCGAGCCGCTGCTACTGCTGCACGGCATAGGTCATCACCGGCAGGCCTGGGACCCGGTGGTCGACATCCTCGCGACCGAGCGCGAGGTGATAGCCGTGGACCTGCCGGGGTTCGGGCAGTCGCCCGCGCTGCCGCACGGCCTGCCGCACGATCTGCCGACGACGAGCGCGGTACTCGGCGCCTTCTGCGCGGCGCTGGGGTTCGACCGGCCGCACGTGGCCGGGAACTCGCTGGGTGGTCTGCTGGCCCTGGAGCTCGGCCGCGAGAACCTGGTGCGGTCGGTGACGGCCCTGTCCCCGGCCGGCTTCTGGACGCAGGCCGAGCGGCGCTACGCCTTCGGCGTACTGATGGGGATGCGCCGGACCGCCCGGAGCCTGCCCCTTCCGCTGGTCGAGCGGCTGTCCCGCACCGCGGTCGGCCGCACCGCGCTGACGAGTACGATCTACGCCCGTCCCGGCCGCCGCTCCCCCGAGGCGGTCGTCGCCGAGACGCTGGCGCTCGCACACGCGCAGGGGTTCTCCGAGACGCTCCGGGCCGGACGGAGCGTGCTGTTCACCGACGACGTGCCCGGCGTCCCCGTCACCGTGGCGTGGGGCAACCGGGACCGGCTGCTCCTGCCCCGGCAGGGCATACGCGCCAAGCACGCCATTCCGCGGGCCCGCCTGGTGCGGCTGCCCGGCTGCGGCCACGTCCCGATGAACGACGACCCTGCGCTGGTCGCCCGCGTTCTCCTGGACGGCAGCAGGGCTCAGTCGGCCAGGGCTGTGAGGACCTCGTTCAGCACGGTCGCGTTGTAGGGCATGCTCACGTGCGGGGTGTGGTCGTCCGGGTCGATGTCCTGCAGGACGATGTTGTTGACGTAGCGACCCTCGGTCTTCGCGAGGGCGCACGACGTGTACGGAGTGACCACGTCGTCGTACTGGGTGGCGATGACGGTGTGGCGGACGCCCTCCGTCGTCTCGCCGAGTTCGGCCAGCTCGCGCTGGAAGGGGTGGTCGTGCTGGAGTTGCGGCCAGGCGGGCACGACCTCCCCGACGGCGCCCTGTTCGAGGATTTCCACCGCGCCGGCAATCTGGCGGGCGAGGTTCATCAGCCCCTGGGCCGTGACTCCGTGGTTGCTGGGCGCGATGCCGACGAAGTTGCGCACCTTGGGCCCTCCGCCGAGGGCGTTCAGGTAGTAGCGCGGCATCATGCCGCCCTGCGAGAAGCCGACCACGTCGACCTCCCGGGCGCCGGTCCGCCGCAGCACCTCGTCCACGAAGTCCGCGAGCTGCCGGGCGGAGTGCTTGATGTCGCCGAGGCCGAAGATCACGGGGTTGCCGTGCTGGCCGTAGTCGAGCCGGAAGACCCGGTGACCGTGCTGCCGTAGCAGCGGTGTCGCCGTGTTCCAGGTGTAGCCCCGGTTGCCGAAGGTGCCGTGCACGAGCACCACCGGACGCGGATGCTCCTCGGTAGGCGGGGCGTTCCAGTCATCCTCTCCCGCCTGTACGTCGACGGTCGCGATGACCTGCGCCCCGCCGGCCTGGGCCACCGCACCCAGGCGGTGCGGGGCCTCGGCGATGTCCGTGACGATGTCGTCCGAGTTGCCACCGGGGATGCGGGGATTGAGGAAACTCACGGTGTTCTCCCTTTCACGGCAGCTGTAGATGCGGCTGCGTTGTGTGTTGAGGCTGGTCAGCGAGATGGCGGGGGGGGTCTGCGGCTGTGCGCCCAGGCGCAGCCCGCGCCCTGTTCGCGAAGGCTCTCGCTGCCCTCGGGTGAATCCGTGCGGATCGGTCGGCTCCGGAAGGCAGCGGGGATGGGGTACGACAGCACCACGGTCGCCGACTGCGACACCTTGCTCGGGATGTACCGGACCGGCGGCGGCCGGCGGAGAGGTCGTTCGGATGGCCGCTGCCGCCGCCTGGAGATGGTCACGGTGCAGGAGCGGCTGGCTCCCGGGCCGGTTCCGTGGGGCAGCTTCTGAAGGCGAGTACGGCGTTGTGGCCGCCGAAGCCGAAGGAATGGCTCAGGGCGAGGTCGACGGGCTGCGCCCGGCTGGTGCCGGTGACGGCGTTGATCTCGGCGTCTCCTTCCTGTTTCTCGAGGTTGGCCACGGGAGGCACCCGGCCGTGGGCCACGGACAGGGCGGTGATCGCCGCTTCGACCGCTCCGGCCGCGCCGAGCAGGTGGCCGAGGGTGCCCTTGACGGAGGTCACGGAGGGCTGATGAGGGAAGAGGCGACGGATCAGACGGGCCTCGGCGGCGTCGTTGAGCGGCGTGCTGGTGCCGTGCGCGTTGATGTGCTGCACGTCCGCGGGGCGGGCGCCGGCGTCGTCGAGGGCCCGCCGCACGGCGAGGGCGGCGCCCTTGCCCTCGGGGTCGGGTGCCACGGGGTGGTGGGCGTCGGACGATGCTCCGTAGCCCGCCAGCAGTGCGTAGCCGGGGCGTCCGCGGGCCCTGGCCGCGCTCGCCGGCTCCAGGACCAGTGCCGCCCCGCCCTCCGCCATGACGAAGCCGTCCCGGGCGGTGTCGAAGGGCCGGGAGGCGGCCGGCGGGTCGTCGCCGCGCCGGGACAGCGCGCCCATCCGGTCGAAGCCGGTGACCCAGAGGGGCTGTACGACCGCGTCGGAGGCGCCCGCGACGGCGATGTCGCAGGCCCCGGAGCGCAGGAGTTGCAGGGCGGTGCCGATGGCGGTGGCGCCGGAGGCGCAGGCGGTGACCGTGCACAGCGCCGGGCCCCGGGCCCGCAGGTGGATGGTGAGCTGTCCGGTGGCCATGTTGGGCAGGAACATCGGCAGCAGCAGCGGTGAGACGCGCGCCGTGCCCACCTCGAGCAGTTTGCGGTGCTGGTCCAGCATGGTGCCGGTGCCGCCGGCCGAGCTGCCGAAGACCACCGCGACGCGGTCCGCGTCCCAGTCGGCCGGGTCCAGGCCGGCGTCGGAGACCGCCTCCAGGGCGGCGTAGAGGGCGAACTGGGTGAAGCGGTCGTACTGCCAGGGGCGTGAGCCGGGGACGTGAGCGCGGGGGGAGAAGTCCGGTACGAGGCAGGCGAAGTCGACCGGGAGGCCCTTGAGTTCGGGGACTTGCCGGGCGGTGGGGCGGCCCGCGCACACGCCGTCCCAGGTGGCCTCGCGGCCGGTGCCGGCCGGAGTGACCAGGCCGATCCCGGTGACGGCGACGTCGGGCCGGGCGCCGGTCACGGCTTGACGGCCTGGGCGATGAGGTCGGCCACGCCGGCCAGGGTGAGGTCCGGGTCGGCCTCGCCGTCCTGTACTTCGATGCCGAGTTCCTCGGTGAGTACGACGAAGAGCTCCACCACGGCCAGCGAGTCGAGGTCCAGCTGTTCGAAGGTCGCGGTGGGGACGATGGCCTCGGGGGGCACTTCGAACTTCTCGCTGAGAACCGAGGCGAGCAGGTTGTAGGCGCGGCTGTGGGGGGTGGTGTCGGTAGTCATGTCAGGGGGTGTCCTTTCCGGTCCGACGGGCGGTACCCCGGGGTGGTGGGGTTCCGTGTGGTGGGGTTGCGTGGTGGCAGGTCGGCGGTCAGCCGAGCGCGGCCGGTGCCTCCAGCTCCGCCTTGACGTCCTCAAGCAGGGCCATCGCGTCCCTGCCGTTGACCACCCGGTGGTCGTATACCAGGCCGAGGTGGACGAACCGGTGGGTGCGAGGGGTGCCCTGCGCGTCCAGGAGCACCTGGTCGTCGACGGCGCCGATGGAGATCACGCAGGTCTGGCCGGGGAAGACGATGGGGGTGGCCAGAACCATGCCCTCCGTGGTGTGCGGGGCGACCATGATGTTGGCCCCGGCGAGTTCGGCGGCCTGGAACGTGCCCCGGAACGCCTTGCTCCTGAAGCCGGTCAGCAGGTCGGCGATCCGGTCGCTGCTCAGCTCGGCGGCGTCGTGCACCACCGGGGTGTACAGACCACGGCCCGCGTCCATGGTGACGCCCACATGGGCCCGTTCGCTCTCGCGCACCGCGCCGTCGTCGGTGAGCGCGGCGAACATCAGGGGGTGTGCCGCGTGCCGGCGCGCCACCGCCTTGATCAGCAGGACGGGCAGGGAGACGAAACTGCCGGTGCGCTCGGACAGCTGCCGGGCCAGTTCCTCCGCCTGTCCGACGTCGACCTTGGCGTAGGCGGCCGCGGCCGGAACGGTCCGCATCGACTCGGTCACCACCGCCCCCACCGTCCGCTGTCGCTTCGACAGTTGGCGCTGGGGAGAGGGGGGCGCCGACACGGCCCGCCGCACCAGGGCCTCGACATCGGCCGTACGGACGACCGCGCGCCCGAGACCGCGCAGCTCGGCCTCGGACACGCCGTGGCGGTCGGCGAGCTCACGGGCCGCGTTGGTGATGCTCAGCTCCGCGCCGGAGGGTGCGGATGTCGCCGCCGGGGCGGCGGCCGACGCCCGGTAGGAGTCGCGCTCCTCGGCCGACTCGAAGAGGTAGGCGATGGTCTGCCCCGGCCTGCAGTCCTGGCCGCCGCCGACGAGGACGTGCAGGATTCCGGGGCCGGTGCTCTCGATCTCCTCACTGGCCTTGGAGGTCTCCACGACCGCCAGCGGTTCCTCGCCCTCGATGCTGCTGCCGTCGGGGACGAGCCACTCGACCAGGGTGTAGCTGGAGTCGTTCGTGTTGAGCGTGGGCAGCTCGATGCCGATCACTTCGTCGCCTCCATGATCGCGCGGTGGATGGTGGACGGCTGGAGCAGTACGTCGTGCTCCAGGTGCGCCGCGGTCGGTACGATGCTCGGCTCGGCACTCAGCGGCAGCACCGGCCGGACAAGTCGGCTCCACAGCTGCTCGTGGAGTTGCTGTGCGAGCAGTTCGCCCCAGGTCCCGTCGGCCGTGGAGTCCTCCATGACACAGATGCGGTCGGCACGGGACAGCACCGGGAGCAGCGCCTTGCTGTCGAAGGGGTAGAGCTGGGAGGGCACCAGCAGTTCACACGTGATCTCCTCTTCGAGGAGCAGGGAGCGCAGGGCGGTGACGGCCCGTTCGGTGAGCCCGCCCGGGGCCAGGACGATCCAGTCGGGGGGCCCGCAGTCCGGCGCGAACACCCGGGCGGTCTCGCTGGGATCGGCCAGCACCTCGTAGCGGAAGAGGTCGTCCACGACCCCCGCCTGATACATGGCGCGGGTGTAGAGCACCTTGTCCTCGAAGAGCACACCGGGCTCCTCGCGGTCGAGCATCGCGGTCAGTACGCGCTGGTTGTCGTGGAACGGGGAGACTTCCCGCAGGTGCAGCGAGGGAATGCCGAGGAAGTGCTTCTGCAGGCTCTGGCTGTGCGTCGGGCCGTACCCCCGGTTGCCGCCGGTGGGGCAGCGGACGACCATGCTCATCGGGACCCTGCGGCCGTACATCGACACGGACTTGGCGGCGAAGTTCAGCAGCGGGTCGAAGGCCAGCGCGGCGAAGTCGGAGAACATCATCTCGACCACGGACCGGTTGCCGGCCAGGGCCAGGCCCGCGCCCACGCCGGCGATGCCGCCTTCGCTCAGCGGTGAGGAGAGCACCTGGTCCGGGAAGCGGTCGGAGAGCCCCCGGGTCACTTTGAACGCACCACCGTAGGGGTCGGCGACGTCCTCGCCGATCAGATACGTGCCGGGGTGGGCGCCTAGGAGGTGGTGCAGTGCGCTGTTGAGGTTCTCGGCCACGCGTTGGCGCCTGGTCATCGGGCCTCCCATCGGGACGCCGGACGCGCGCCGACCTCTCGTACGACGGCGGCGACGGCCTCCGCCTGTGCCTGGTCGGCGGCGGCGAACTGTGCGGGATGGTCCTGTCGGTAGCGGCGGTACCAGTCGTGCCGGGCCGCTCGCTCACGGACCTCGGCCGCGCGGGTGTCGTCCCCCTTGCTGTGCGGGCCCACGCGGTGGGTGACGCACTCGACCACGTACGGCCGGTGCCGGTCGCGGACCTGTTCGACCACGGGGGCGAGGGCGGCGCGTACGTCGGTCACGTCCACGGAGTCGATCCGCAGGTGGCCGACGCCGAAGGCCGCCGCCCGGGCCGCCACGGTGCCGGACATCTGCCGCTCGGTCGGTGTCGACTGGGCGATCCCGTTGTGCTCCACCACGACGAGCACCGGGACCTGCCACAGCTGCGCCATGTTGAGCGCCTCGTACACGGCGCCCTCGCCCCAGGTGCCGTCGCCGATGTGGACCACCGCGATCCGGCCCGGCTCGGCCCGCTTCAGGTGCAGGCCGACTCCCACGGCGACGGGCAGGCTCTGGCCCTGTACGCCGGTCGACAGGTAGCGGTCGCGGTAGATGTGCTGGCTGCCGCCCACACCGTGGCAGACGGCACCGGCCCGCCCCATGATCTCCGCGAGCAGACCGTGCGGGTCGTGGAAGCGGGCCAGGTAGTGGCCGTGCCCGCGGTGGTTGCTGAAGACGTGGTCGCCCTCGTCCAGCAGCGGGTAGAGCGCGACGGGGATGTACTCCTGGCCGAGGCAGGTGTGCGTGGTGCCGTGCAGCCGGCCCTGGGAGAACAGCTCCAGCACGGCCAGTTCGAAGTGGCGGATCATCAGCAGGGTGCCGAGATCGGCGTCGGACAGACGGGACAGGGGACGGGCCACGACACCGGCTTCGGGTTCGCCGGCGGGCCCGAGGTCGACCGCGGGGGACGCGGACGTGACGTTCATGAGGTGCTCCTTACGGAAGTTCGACCACCTGGGCGCACCAGGTCAGCCCGGCGCCGAAGCCCAGGAGCAGCGCCTTGTCGCCGGGCCGTACGGTGGCCGAGGCGAGCAGCGACTCCAGAGCCAGCGGGATGGACGCCGAACTGGTGTTGCCGTCGGTGACGATGCTGCGGGCGATCGCCACGTGCGCGGGTGGGCGCAGTCGGCGCACCATCGCGTCGATCAGCCGCCCGTTGCACTGGTGCGGCACGAAGGCCGCGATGTCGTCCCAGGTGAGCCCGGCCGCGTCGAGTGCGTCCCGGGCCACTTGCGGCATGTGCGAACCGAACCAGCGGACCACCCGGGTGCCGTCCATGTGCATGTACGGGCGGGCGGCATCGGGTTTGGGCGGGGCGCTGGTCATCCAGGGCTCACCAGGGCCGTGGGTTCCCCACACCGCCGGTCCGATCCCGCCGTGCTCCGCGGCGCTGACCACCGCGGCCCCGGCGGCATCGCCGAAGACCATGACGGTCCCGCAGTCGTCGGGGTCGGTGATGTCGCTCAGCCGCTCGGCGGCGACGACCAGGATCTGGCGCGCCTGCTGTGCGGCGATGAGTCCGGAGGCCAGGGTCAGCCCGTAACTGAACCCAGCGCACCCGCCGTTGACGTCGAACCCGCCGGCCCGGCCGGCTCCGATGCGGTGGGTGAGACTGGCCGCCCGGCACGATGCCTGGCCGACGCTGCTGGCGGAGGAGAACACGACACAGTCCAGGTCCTCCGCGAGCACGCCCGCGTGGGCCAGGGCCTTGTCCGCCGCCTGCGCGGCCATCTCGACGAAGGTGTCGTCGGGGTCGGCCTTCAGCCTGGTCCGGATTCCGGTGATCTGCTCGATCCAGCCTTCCTCATGGCCGAACCTGGTGTCGAGTTCGGCGCTGGTGAGCAGACCACCGGGGCGGTAGACGCCGATGCCGGTCAGCCGTCCCGCGCCCCGGGCCATCAGCGGGCTCCGTCCGACGCGGCGACGGCTGCCCGGCCGTTCACGTAGTCGAGGGTCCGCCGGACGGTGCGCAGGTCGTGCACCGCCTCGTCCGGGATGGGAACGCCGTAGCGCTCCTGGATCCGCTCGGCCAGTTCGATGACGGCCATCGAGTCGAACCCCAACGACGTGAAGGGCGCGTCGGCCGGCTGCTCCGAGAGCGCCCGGGCCGCTTCGGCGCCGGCGATCTCGGCCACCATCGCCGCCAGGTCTTCCAGAGTGAAAGGGGACATGCGGAAACTCCAGCTGATGAGATGCGGGGAGGGGTGCACGGAAGGGACGGGAGGAGGGGACCGCGCGTGGGTCACTGGGCGGGGAGCAGGGCGTCGCGGCTCAGGAAGGCGAGCACCCTGCGGAAGTAGTCGGAGTCGAGCACGGGCGGGGCGCGGTGCGCGGACGCCGCGGTGGGGCCGGCGGTGTCCTGCCCCGGGGCCGGGATCATCTGCCGGAGGGTCTCGCCGGCCAGCCGCATGGTGCTGCGGGGGACCTCGTCGCCCAGGTCGCGAAGCCGCTCCAGCCAGGTGTCGAACGGAACGAGCGGAAGGTCGACACCCGCGTCCGCGAAGCCCTGGAAGTACGACCGGAAGGGCAGCGGTTCGGGATCGATCACGTGGAACACCTGTCCTCGGGCACGCCGGCTCAGGGACAGGTCGACGATGGCGCGGCTGGTGAAGTCGACCGTGCCCACCGGCAGGAGACCGGGGTGGTCGGGGGCGCAGCCGGCGCGGATGCTCGCCGTCGTCAGGTGGACGAACCAGTCCGACTTCCCCACCAGGCCGGTGCGCGAGTCCGCCAGGATCACACCGGGCCGGTGCACCATCGTGGGCGATCCGCGGTCCGCGGCCTGCGCGACCAACTGCTCGGCGACCCATTTGGTGGCGCAGTAACCGGAGACACCGGTCCCGGCCTCTCGGGCCGCCGGGACCACCCCCATCGTCGAAATATAATGCACGGGAATTCGACGGGTCCGGGTCGCCAGTCTCAGGATTTCCAGGGTCCCCGACACATTGCAACCGCGCAGGATCGGGTAACTCGCCAGAAGATTGACCCAAGCACCGCAGTGGTAAATGACGTCGATGTCGCGCGAGAGGCCGGAGAACTCCTCGTCGGTCAAGCCGAACCGCGGCTTCGCCAGGCTACCCGGCACGACGTCGATCCGGGACATGTGGTGCTCCGGCACATCCCGGGCGCGTAACTGACCGGCGAGCCGTTCCCGGGCCTGAGCGGCCGACTCCGCTCTCACCAGGCAATGGATTCGAGCGTCGGTGGCATCCAACAGGTCGGCGAGCAGGAAACCGCCGAGGAATCCCGTGGCTCCCGTCAGCAGGATTCTCTCGGGCGGCCCTTCGGGAACATCCGGCAGAGCCGACGCATCGATGTCCGCCGGAAGTCGCAAATCGTCGGTGATCGGGAAACTGACCATACCAACACCGCATTTCAGCACAGGCGAGATTCGGTCCTGCCCTCAACACTCCCCGCACCTCACGAGGTTTACTACAGAAATCTTCCACCAGTGGGAGCGCAGGGCGCATCCTCCCGGCCGTCACCCGCACCCGCACCACCACCACGGGTGAGTAGGGCTCATTCATTCGAACAGGCCACGCCTCCGAATGGACGGCCGGAACGTACGCCCGGAGCGCGTTACCGGTACCGCGCGCCGTCCGTTGCGCGCCAACGCGCTTACACGAACGGAGCGTTGCAAAACGGGGGGCGGGGGGCGGGAGCGGCCCGAGCGTAATGACAGATGAGACGGACACACCCAATAGGTCGCGAGGCAAGGGGGGTTGAGCCATGGCCGCAGGGCCTGAGACGCCGGAGGTCCCCGACCCCGTTGGGGGCGGGGCGAGTTCACACTCCGATCCACCGGACATGTTGCCCGAGGCATGGCAGCCTCTGCTCGGCCGCCCGGCCCTCGCGGAGCTGCTCGGGCACCCCCTCGCGGGCGCCGCGCTGAAGGAGATGTGCCGGCTCCTGCCACCCCACCTCGCCGTGCACTCTCTGCGGACGTTCCTGCTGGCCGACGCCTGTGCGCGGACCCACGGGACCGCCTACGACCGGGTCGGCCTGCTGGCCGCCGCGGCGTTCCACGACGCCGGGCTGGTAGGGCGCACTCCGCTCGGTCGCGGTGGATTCCCTTGCCGGTCCGCCCAGTTGCTCGATCACTTCCTGGCCCGGCACCAGGTGGGCGTGGGACGCCGCACGACCCTCACCCGTGCGGTGCGGGGGCACATGCGGCCGTTCCCCGCGCGTGCTGCCGGGCCCGAGGCTCGGCTGCTGCACTTCGGCGTGTGGCTGGACGTCACCGGGCGCGGCGAGCGACAAGTGCCGGGCGAGCGGCGGCGGTTGGCCGGGCTGGCACCGACCCCTTGGTTCGCCGTGTCCTTCTCCGCCCGGGTGGTGGCCTGCGGGCTGCGCCGGGTGCTGCCGGGCTCCCCGGTCACCCACCGGTGACCGGGGAGCCCGGCGACTCGCCCTTCCCGTCGCGAAAGGAACCGCAGACATGCAAGAAGACCAGCGTGTTTTCGATGTCGCCATCGTCGGAGGCGGCATCGGCGGGACGATGCTGGGGACCGTACTCGCACGTCACGGCGTGCGCGTGCTGCTGCTCGAAGGCAGCGGCCACCCCCGGTTCGCCATCGGAGAGTCCACCGTCCCCGAGACCACGTTCGGGCTCCGGGTCCTGGCCCGCCGCTACGACGTCCCTGAGCTCGATCACCTGGCGACCAACGCGGCACTGCGCCGCCACGTGTCGTCCAACAGCGGGGTCAAGCGAAACTTCAGCTTCATCTACCACCGGGAAGGTGAGCCCACCCGGCCCGACGAGTGCACCCAGTACCCCACCTGGGGGCCTCCGCTCGGTCCCGACTCGCACTACTTCCGGCAGGACGTGGACGCGTACATGTTCCACGTCGCCGTGTCCTACGGCGTGACCGCGTACACCCACACCATGGTCGACGACGTGAAGTTCGAGGAGGACGGCGCGACTCTCGTCACCCGGGACCGGGGCACCTTCCGGGCTTCGTACGTGGTCGACGCCGGCGGCATGCGGGCGGTCCTGCCCGAGCGCCTCGGGCTGCGGCAGGAACCGCCCTACCGCACGAGGTCGCGCACGATCTTCACGCACATGGTGGACGTGCGCCCCTTCGACGCCGTGGCGCCTTCGCGTGAACAGCACGGCATGCCCAGCCCGTTCAGTCAGGGAACGCTCCACCACATGTTCCCGGGCGGCTGGTTCTGGGTCATCCCGTTCGACAACCAGACGGCCAGCACGAACCAGTTGTGCAGTGTCGGCGTCAACCTCGATCTCGACCAGCACCCCCGGCCGGAGGACGTCTCGGCGGAGGAGGAGTTCTGGCAGTACGTGCGCCGGTTCCCCAGTGTGGCCCGGCAGTTCGAGCGGGCGCGGGCGGTCCGGCCGTACGTGTCCACCGACCGTACCCAGTTCGCCTCGCAGAAGGTGGTCGGCGACCGGTGGTGCCTGCTGCCGCACGCCAGTGACTTCATCGACCCGCTCTTCTCCAGCGGTCTCGCCGTCACCGTGATGGCACTGAACGCCCTGGGCCACCGGCTGATCGACGCGGTGCGCCAGAACGACTTCGACACCGCCCGGTTCGCGTACCTGGACCACTGGACCAAGCGCATGTTCCGGTTCTACGACGACCTGGTGTCCTGCAGCTACATCGCGTTCGACGACTTCGACCTGTGGAACGCCTGGAACCGCGTGTGGACCATCACCACGCTGTACGGCACGAACGCCCAGAACCAGGTCGCCGTGACGTTCGAGAAGACGCACGACCCGGCCTGTTTCGACATGCTGGAGCAGCCGCCGTACCGAGGTCTCCAGGGTATGGACAACCCCTGGGTGGAGCGGATGTTCGATCAGTCACGGGACGCCGTACTCGCCGTCCGTGCGGGAGAGTTGACGAAGGAGCAGGCGATCGCGCGCATCTACGAGGTGCTGGGCGAGAGCGGCCTCGTCCCGGCGGTGTGGGGGACCCTGGATCCCAACGACCGCTGTCCGTCCGGGGTGTTCACCCTCTGGCCGCTGATGAAGATCCTGCTGTGGGGAAAGTTCCGCTCACCGCAGCACGTCCGGGGCTGCTACTTCACCGGCGGAGCGCGGCTGGTGGGCAAGGAAGCGGTCCAGGCGTACACCACCGAGCTGCGCGCCGGCAGCTCCCAAGTGCACCAGACCGTACGGGACATGTGGCGCAACTGGAACCGCGACTGGACGCGGCGGCCCGCTCCTCGGAAATGAGTACGGAAAAACATTCCTGCCGACTGACGGAGGCGCATATTCCGGTTTGCCGCTCCAGGGCCTCGGGTAGGAAATCCACATGGCCGAACAAATGGAAAGTCGGCCGCGGTTCTCCCCGCTCAATCCGAGAGACAACGGGCTGCAATCCACGATGGTGCGACATTCCACCTGCCAATCGCCCGCTGAATGCTCCTGGGAAGAAATCTTCCAGCATCAGGACCGCCTCATGCGGCTGGTTCGGCGAAGACTACCGAGTTTTCAGGACGCCGAGGACTGCGTTCAGGAAACCATGGCCCGCGCAGCCGCCCACGCCGCGTTGGACAGGAATCGACTCGGTGCCTTTCTGACGTCAGTGGCGCTTCGCCTCTGCATCGACTTCTACCGTGACCAGGAGCGTCGCAGGAGACTCCTCCAGCGTGCGGCGCTCGCGGACACCCCCGGTACGACCGAGGAGGACGTCTGCGACGAGGACTTCGGCAGATGGCTGCTCGGCCAGGTACAACACCTGCGGGGGCGTGAGCAGGAGGTCATACTCGCCCGCGCCAAGGGTATTTCCACTGCGGAATTCGCCCGCATACACAACATCTCCGTCAAGGCGGCCGAAGCCGCCTTCACCAGGGGCCGCGCGCGATTGAAGAACGTCTGCGCGAAAGCCTTGGAAGGCTGCGCCCGATAACACCCGAAAACCGCACCTCTCCCATCGCAGAGAAACGGAAAGGGACTCCACTCATGGGCAATAGCAAGAACGTCCAAGACATCTTCAAGGATTTGGTCGGTGATATGACCGACAGCTGGAAGGAGGCTTTCGACGACCTCCTGAACCGAGACGACGACTCAGGATCGTCGCGCGGCTCCGGCAACGCCGCCAACACGCTGGCCGGGCTGCCCCCGAACGCCCTCGCCGCACTGGCCGGGGCCGTCAACCCGGCGACCGCGCTCGCGGGTGTCACCAATCCGCTGGCCGCCCTCGGCGGGATCGGCGCGGCCGGCAACCCGCTCGCCGGCCTCGCCTCGGGGGCCGCGGGCCCGCTGGGGAACGTCGCGGGCGCGGCGCAGAACCCCCTGGCCGCGCTCACCGGTGCCGCGGGCGGCGGCAACCCGCTCGCGGCCGCGCTGGGCGGGGCGGGCAACCCCCTGGCCGCGCTGGGCGGGGCGGCCAATCCGCTCGCCGCGGTCGGCGGCGCGGCCGGCGCGCTCGGCGGGCTCGGTCAGCTGGCCGGAGGCCTCGGACACGCGGCGAGCGGGGCGGGCGACCTGATGGCGCTCCCGGCCCAGCTCGCCCAGCTCACCCAGGTGCTCCCCAAGCTCCTGGAGGCGGTCCAGGGCCTGCAGAACCTGACCAACCTGCCGGCCCAGGCCGGTCAGCAGGGCCTCGGCGCGCTGCAGGGCCTGATGGGGCAGCAGGGGGGTGACAGTCCCAAGGGCGGTCAGTCCTCGACCTCCAGCTGACCGGTCGTACCGCTGTCCCGCCCGGTCGGCTCCCGCGGTACGCCGGCCGGCCGACGTCCCGTACGCACAACCCACCTGAGGAGCACACACGATGACGTCTGTCGTCGGCGATCGGCTGCGTCTCGTGGTCAGGGTCCTGGGCAGCCTCGTGGCCGACGAGGTGGGACAGGCGACCCGGCTGCGGAGGCGTACGAAGCGGGACACGCGGTCCCCGGCGGAGGACACCGATGTCTCCGCCGGGTCCGCGGCCGAGGCCACCGCCGGGGCGGAGCAGCGCCGCGCCAAGGCGGTACGGCATGCCCTGGAGAGCCTCGGCCCCTTCTATGTGAAACTCGGCCAGGTCCTCTCCACTCGGCCCGACATGGTCCCCGAGTCCATCCGGGACGAACTGCAGAACCTGCACGACGAGGTCGACGTCCAGCCGTTCTCGGAGTTCGAGCCGGTACTGGCCCGGGACCTCGGGCCGAACTGGAAGCTGCGCTTCGACGACATCGAGACCGTCGCCCCGCTGGGGGCGGCGTCCCTCGCCCAGGTCTACCGCGTGACGCTGCCCGGCGGGCGCGCGGCCGTGGTGAAGATCCAGCGACCCGGCATCCGCGAGGGCGTACTCGCGGACATGGCCCTGATGCGCCGGGCGTCGAAGATCGTGGCACGCGTCGCTCCCCGGTTCAACGAGGTCATCGACATCGAGGCGATGCTCGGCTCGGTCTTCGACGCCATGGAGCCGGAGCTGGACTTCACCGGCGAGGCCCGCAACATGGACGAGGCCCGCGAGCACGTCCGGTCGTTCCGTTCGCTGGAGGTGCCCCGGGTCCTGCACGCCAGCCCCCGGGTCCTGGTCCAGTCGCTGGCCGACGGGAAGTCGGTGCGGCACGTCGACCGCGCCCACTTCACGGACGACGAGCGCGTGGAGATCGGCAAGGACCTGCTGCGGTTCATGTACCACGGGTACTTCGTCCATCGCTTTTTCCACGCCGACCCGCACGCCGGCAACGTCTTCGCCGCTCCCGGCGGACCCGCGACACTGATCGACTGGGGCATGGTCGGCCGCCTGGACCGCAGGACCAGTCTTCAGCTGCTGCCGCTGTTCATGACCATGGCGCAGAACGACGGGGCCGGGCTGGCGCAGCACTGGGCGGAGATGGGCCGGCTGACGCCGTGGGCCAACATGCCCGCGTTCGCCGCCGACATGGCCGCGTTCGTGCCCACGGTCTCCCATCTCTCACTGGAGGACATGAACTTCGGCGTCGCGCTCACCACTGTGCTGGCCAAGGCGACCAAACGCGGAATCGGTTCGCCGCCGGCCGTCTCGCTGCTGGGCAAGTCCTTCGCGAACCTCGACGGTTCGGTGCGGTGCCTGGCTCCCGAGATCACGCTGCCCGATGTGTTCCAGGCGGAGGTGCCGAAGATCCTTTTCGCACTGGGCCGCGAGTTCCTCGGCCGCAACCAGTTCGCCCGGAACTCCATGGAGCTTCTGCTGGCCGCCGTCACCAGTCCCGAACAGGTCCGGGGCGTCCTCTCCGACGTGGCCAACCGTCAGTTCGCACTGAACATCCACGAGCCGCGCACCCCCGCCGCGATGGGCGGCCAGCGGCCCACCCGCCCCTCCGGAAGCCTGCTCGCGCTGGGCGCCGCGGCCTTCCTGCTGGGCCGACGCCGCTCGGGATGATCCGGGTCCGCACAGCCACCCCGCCCCGCCTCAAGGAGATCCCATGCCGGAATCCACACGTCAGCAGTCACCGTTCGCGCCGGCCGCCGCGACCCCGCACGGCATTTCCCGCGCGGCGCTCTGGACGGCCGCCGCACACGCGGCGGAGAACCTCCGGCCCGCGCCGATCGTCCGCGACCCGTGGGCCGCCGACTTCCTCCACGCGGCCGGGTTCGACGGGGGCCCGCCCGGTGACGGACCGATGCAGCGCCTGCTGCCCGACTATCAGGTGGTACGCACCCGCTTCTTCGACGACTACGCTCTCGCCGCGGCCCGTTCGGGCTGCCGCCAGGTGGTGCTGCTCGGCGCCGGGCTGGACGCCCGTGCCTTCCGGCTCGACTGGCCGACCGGGGTGCACGTCTTCGAGGTGGAGGACGCGGCCGTACTGGCCTTCAAGGAACGCGTACTGGACTTGAGCCGGCTCTCCTGCGGACGCCGCACCGTCGTCGAAGCCGACGGCACGGCATCCTGGCAAGAGGAACTCAGGGCCGCGGGATTCGATCCCGGCAGGCCCACCGCATGGCTCTGCGAGGCACCCCTGTACTTCCTTCGGCCCCCGGAGGTGGCGGCCGTCGTCGCCGCGATGACCGAACTCTCCGCCCCCGGCAGCATGTTCGGCGCCGAGTGCGTGAACTCCGCGACCATCTCCTCCTCGTTCGTCGCGCCCTTCATGGACGCCCTGTCGACGATCGGACTGGCCTGGAACTGGCAGATTGCCGATCCGGAGCGCTGGTGGGCGGAGCACGGCTGGGACGCGGCGGCCGCCGACCTGTACACGCTGCCGTACGCGGTCGAGCGCCTCACCCCGTATCTGCCGCTGATCGGCACGGCCGCCGCGGAGAGCGTCTTCCTCACCACCGGGACGCTGCGCGTGGTGCCGTGGCTACGGCCGCTCCAGCTCCAGCAGCGCCGCGAGCCACAGGTCGGGGAGTTCGTCCGCGGTCGCCAGGGCCTCATCGTGGACGACGGTCAGGCACGCGGTGTCGTGCTGGCTCGTCAGCGTCGTCACACACCGGATGCCTGACGCGACGCCGGCGAAGGCGGCCGCGCGACGGGCCGCGACCCCCTGGTGGACCAGGGCCGTGCCGAAGTTCACGCTGCTCACCGGGCCGGCCACGAACGCCCCGCGGACCAGGCGGGTGCCGACGGTGGCACCGAGCGTCCGCGGGGAGGCGGACAGCAGCAGGCGCATGGCGTCGCGCCGCCGGCTCTCCCGCAGCCGGCCCGTGCGGGCGACGACCCGGGCCAGGGCCCGCCGGGGTGACTCCTCGTCGCAGGGCAGCAGGAGCCGGGCGGTGACCATGCGGTTGCCCGGGGCGTACTCCTCCCCCGGGGCCCGGACCGACATCGGGATCGACACGGGCAGCGGTGGATGGGCCGAGCCGGTGTCCTTCAGGTACCAGGTGCGGACGGCGTGGGACAGGGCCGCGAGGTAGACGTCCGTGACCGTGCCGCCGTGGGCGCGGGCGATGGCGCGCAGCCGGGCCAGCGGGGTGTCGGCGTGGCAGACGTCGACGCGGCCCGTGGATTCTCCGTCGAACGCGGGTTTCGGGGTGGGCGCGCGGAAGGCGGCCCCCACCTCGCGCAGGGCGTCCGCGAGGCCGTGTGCGGTGGGCCGGGCGGGATGCTGTGGGGCCGGTCCGCCTTCGGGGTCGTCTCCGAGGAGAGCGCGGGCGGTGTAGGCGGCGCCCATGCCGTCCTGGAAGGTGTGGTCGGTTCGGTAGACCAGGGTGTGGCGGCCCGCCGGGCCGTGGACCAGCCACACGTCCCAGGGCGGCCGGTCGTCCGTGCTCATCGGCCGGGACAGCATCAGGCGGCTGGTCGCCGACCCGTCGGTGTCCTCGGGCAGCCACGCCTCGTGCACATGCCGGTCCACCGCGATCCGGTCCACTCGCCGGAATCTCCTGCGGTCCCGTGCGATGCGATAGCGCAACGTCGGGACGTGGTGGACGCGTTCGGCGACCCGCGCGCGTACGGAGTCCAGGGTGGGGGCACGGCCTTCGAACCCGAACGTGAACGCGAGGGGCACAGGGTTGCCGCCCGTCGCCAGGTGGAAGGCGACATCCACGGTTCCCATGGACAGGGCCGACGGCAGGCGGCCGTCCGTACCGAAGTCGGGTCGCATGGTGGAACCTCCTGGTCGGGTTCTGAGGATCTGTGGGGCTGCGAGGCTGGGGTCCGCGGAGCTGGAGTCCGCAGTCCGCGGAGCCGGGGTGCGGATGCGGGCCGCGCCCGCCGTCAGCATGTATGCCGCGCGATGCGCCCCAGTGCGTCCACGTACGCCCGCAGCAAGGGCCGCGCGGGTCCGCGTGCGGGCAGGCGCGGGGCCCGGGAACGGTGCCACGGGAGCGGTTCGCCGGGTTCCGGCTCACCCAGCAGGGCCGCGGCCACGTGCGCGCCGTGCGCCACGGACAGGGCGAGTCCGTGCCCGCAGCAGCCGCCGATGTACCAGACGTCGTCGAAGCCCGGCACCGGCCCCACCACCGGCAGGTCGTCGCCCGTCATGCCGATGCGGCCGGACCAGCGGTGGGTGACCCGTACCCGGGCGAGGTCCGGATGCAGGGACCGCAGCCACCTCTCCAGCCAGGCCCAGGCACGCTCCCTGACGGCCTGGAGACGGGGAGCGCCGATACCCGCCGGGGCCGTGGCGGTACCGCCGCCCGCCACCAGGCCCCGGTCCGGGAGCAGCCGGAAGTACGGCGCCATCGGGACGGCGTCCACGACGGAGTGTCCGGCGCGCCCGCCCAGAGCCTCGTAGGCCGGGGCGCTCAGCGGTTCGGTGGCGACGGCGTACACCTCGAGCGGCAGGACGGTGCCGACCGGCAGGTCCAGTGCCTGCGCGGCGGAGTTGACGGCCAGCACCGCCTGACCGGCGTAGAGCCTGCCGTGCGGGAGGACCAGTTCGGGGCCCACCAGGTCGCCTGGACGGAGGGCCAGCAGCGGGCTGCGGCCGTAGAATCGCACGCCCTTGTCGGCGCAGGCACGGGCGAGGGCGCAGGTCAGGGCGGCCGGGTCGAGGGTCGCGGCGGGGCGGTGCAGAAGTGCCGCCCGGTAGGGCACACCGACCCGGTCACGGATGCCGGCCGGGGAGAGGACGGGGACGTCCAGACCTAGTTCGCGGCAGGCGCGGGCCTGGCGGGCGAGTGCCACCAGGCCCGCGGACGAACGCGTGGCCACCAGCTGCTCACCGGGCCGCAGCCCGCAGGGCACGTCGAGCCGGGCGCACAGGGCGAGGACGTCCCGCACCGCCCGCTCGCTGGCCCGGTGCATCCTGCGCGCCGTCTGCGGGCCGAAGCGGCGCACCGCTCGGTCGACGGCGGGGCCGGCCCGGGGGCCCAGCAGACCGGTGCCCCGGCCGCTGGCGCCGGCGGCCGGGTGCTCGGCGTCCACCACCGCGATGTCGAGCCCGGGGGCGCGTTCCGCCAGGTGGTAGGCGCAGGACAACCCGGCCAGGCCGGCCCCGACGACGGCCACGTCGGCGGTGACCACGCCGTGCAGCTGGGGCTGTGCCGGCAGTTCCGCGGGGTCCCAGTACGGCGTCCCGGCCGATGGCCTGGTCATCCGGCGGCGTCCGGCACCGGCTCGGTCAGCGCACCGAAGCGGCGGTCGTGCCACAGCAGCGGGCGTCCGCCGCCCACGTGCACGGCGGCGACCCGGCCGACGACGAGGTGGTGGTCGCCGTAGCGGCGTACGTCCTCGGTCAGGCACACCGACCAGGCGAGCGCGCCGGCCAGCACGGGAACGCCCAGTACCTGCCGGGTGTCGGTCCCCGCGAACCGCTCCGCCGCGGTCGCGGTGGGGGACGCGAACCGGCCCGCGAGCGCCTGCTGTTCCTCGCGCAGCAGGTGCACGGCGAAGGCCCGGCGGGCGCGGACGGCGGCGAGGGTGCGGGAGCCGTCGCGCAGACAGGCAAGGAGCAACGGCGGGCGGGCGGAGAGCGAGGTGACGGCGGACACCGTCATGCCCAGCGGGCCGTCCTCGCCGCGGGCGGTCACGACGGTCACGCCGGCGGCCAACTTGGCGTACAGGCCGAGACAGCGGGCAGCGCCGGGCCCCGGTTCCTCGTGCAGCGGTTCCGCGCGCGGCGGGTCGGCGGCCGACGGCGGGGCGCCCGCGACGGCCGCCCGGTCAGTCACCAGCCGCAGCCGCGCGCTCATCGATCACCTCCGCGCCCGCAAGGCCCCGCAGCACGCGGGCGATGTTGGTCCGCAGGGTCGACTCGGCCACCGGGTCGAGGATCTCGGCCATGGACGGGATGCCGAGGTCGAAGGCCGCGGTGTAGACGACGAGCGTGCCGCCGCTGCTCGCTTCGCAGCGCCAGCTCCCCTCGAAGGCCTGGAAGTCGCCGCTGACCTGTTCGAAGGCAAGGGAGTACGTCTCGGGCGAGTAGGTGTCGCGTTCCCGCCACCGCATCAGGCCGCCCCGGAACTCGACGGTCCAGTCCGAGACCGTGGAGCCGTCGGGCAGCGGAGGCTCGACGTGCACCTCGCGGAAGGTGTCGCTGTGCTCGGGATAGCGGCGGAAGTCGCTGATGCGGGCGTAGACGTCGGCGGGTGCCAGTTCGTCGGCGAGGGCGTGCAGGACCACGTGGCGCATGGGTCGTTCGGTTCCTTCCCTGTGGGTGTCAGCTGGTCATACGGTCGGCCGTGCCGCGCAGGGCCGCGCCTAGGGTGGTGAGGAACAGGTCGAGCGCGGAGTCCTCGACCACGGCCGGCGGGGTCAGCCGCAGCACCCGGGTGGAGTTGAGGGAGTTGTTGACGAGCACACCGCGGGAGATCAGTTCCAGCAGGAGTTCGCCGACCGCCTGTTCTTCGGCGAACTCGATGCCGATCAGCAGACCCCGGCCGCGCACTTCGCGGACCAGTCCGCCCTGGTACGGCGCGCACACCTCCCGTACGGCGGTGAGGATGCGCGGGCCGAGCGCGGCGGCCCGGGCCACGGTGTCCTCCTCCTCCATCGCCCGTACGGTGGCGAGGGCGGCGGCGCAGGCGATCGGCGAGGCGCCGAAGGTGGAGGTGTGCAGGTAGGGGTCGCGGCTGAAGGGTGCGTAGGCCTCCGCGGTGGCGACCATCGCGGCGACCGGTACGACACCGCCGCTGAGTCCCTTGCCGACGAGCAGCACGTCCGGACGCACACCCTCGGCGTCGACGCCCCACCAGGTGCCCAGCCGTCCCATGCCGGTCTGGATCTCGTCGACGACCAGCAGAGCGCCGTACGCCTGGCACAGCGCCCGCACCTGGCTGAGGTAGCCGGGGCGGGGGATGCGTACGCCGCCCTCGCCCTGGACGGGTTCGACGATGACGCAGGCCCGGTCGCGGCGGGCGGCCAGCGCCTGTTCGAGGTCGGCCGGGTCGTCGTAGGCCACCTGGGTGACGTCCGGGAGCAGGGGCTGGAAGGGCGTCTGGTACGTGGCGTTGGCGGTGACGCTCAGCGCGCCGAGGGTCTTGCCGTGGAAGCCGCCGCGGGTGGTGATCACCGAGGTGAGTCCGTGGGCGCGGGCCAGTTTCAGGGCCGCCTCGGTGGCCTCGGCGCCGGAGTTGACGAAGTGGACGTAGTCGAGGCCGGGCGGGGTGTGGGCGGCCAGGGCCTGGGCGGCCCGGGCGGCGACGGGTTCGAGGAAGACGCGGCTGGCCAGCGGGTGGGTGTCGATCTGTCGGTGCACCGCTTCGACGACGGCCGGGTGGCGGTGGCCCATGATGAAGACGCCGTATCCGCCGAAGTCCAGGAAACGGCGGCCGTCGTCGGCGTGGATCCAGGTTCCCTCGGAGCGGACTTCGGCCATGCCGCCCATGACACGGCCCATCACGGCCCGGCCGGAGCCGATGTGCTTCAGGTAGAGGTCCACGATGTCGGATCGGTCGGTCGGCGCGGCGGTTCCGGCGCGCGGGGTGGAGGGCTCGGAGGACGGGGCGGAAGGCTCGCAGGACGAGGCGGCCAACCCGGCGGACGGCCCAGTGGTGCCGGTGGTCCCGGTGGTCGGGGGTGACACGGTCATGACGCCACCTCCATGGGGGCGGTCGCGGCGGATCGGTTCCGGCCGAGCAGGCCGGCTCTGTCCCCGGCCCAGCACTCCGCGTTGCGTACGAGCGCGGCCCTGATGTCGGTCCGGGTCAGGCGGGTGCCGCAGTCGGGTTCGCCGAGGGAGGTGTCGAACGGCAGCTCCCGCTGGAACACCAGCAGCAGTTCCGCGTAGTACTCCAGCCGCCGCCTCAGGGACGCGGGCAGCGAGGTGCCCTCCAGCATCGGCAGGAGCAGCCGGTGCACGGCATCGACGGGGATGAGCCGGGGCCGCTGCGGCCGGGGCAGGCCGTGGCGTACGGCGACGTCCGCGCAGACGTCGGCGAACTCCCGCAGGGCGATGGCCTCCTTGCCGGCCGTCAGCCAGTACTCGCCGTCGGCCACACCACCCCGGACCAGGTCGCCGATGGCCCGCGAGACGTAGTCCTGGGGCACCATGTCGATCCGGGCCTCGGGGGCTCCGGGCAGCACCGGGGCCTGCCCCAGGACCATCGAGCCGATCGTCTTGGTCAGCCCCTGCTGACCGGCGATCCGCCCGGTGACGGAGTCACCCATGACGACCGAGGGCCGGACGATGGCGCCGGGCACGCCCGCCTCGCGTGTCATCTGTTCGGCCCCGGCCTTGGAGTCGAGGTAGGCGGCCGCACCCGGGAAGCGCCGGCGCTCCTCCTCGGTGGGGGTGTGGGCCACGAACGCGGTACTCACCAGGTACAGCGGGGCGTCGGCCCGGGCCGCCAGGTCGAGCATGGTGTCGGCACCGCGCAGATTGGTGCGCGTGATGTCCTGTGGCGGGGTCCGCCAGTTGGTCTCGGCGGCGCAGTGCAGCACCACGTCCACCTCGAGGGCCAGTTCGTGCCAGGCCAGTGGGCTCAGGCCGAGTCGGGGAGCGACCAGGTCGCCCTGGAGCTCGCGCACCCGCGGATCGCGCAGCGGCGTGTTGCGGCGCAGGCACAGCAGGTCGAAGTCGGGTGACAGCTCGTCGATCAGGGCACGTCCGAGCACTCCGGAACCGCCGGTGAGCAGCAGGGAGGGGCGGTCGCGCCGTCCCGTACGGCCGACGGGCAGGAGGGCGAGACGCTGGTTGTCTGACGACATGGGGGTGTGTGTTCTCCCAACGGGTCTCGGCCCACCGATGGACGGTGGGGGCGCGGTCAGGCGATGGCGAGTGGCCGGTCGGCCAGGTACGCGGAGAACGGGGCGGTCATCCGGGAGCGCGACGGCGGGTGCAGGGAGAGTCCGTTGGCGCAGGCGGCCAGGTGGCCCACCTCGTCGGACGTCATGAAGTTGAGGCCGCCTAGGAGTTCGACCGCGCGCGGGACGACTCGGGCGATGGCGTCCTGGACGCCGTAGCGCACGTACAACGCCTGGGCGAGCGCCGACTCGTCGAGGTCACCGGCGTCGATACGCCGGGCGACGCCCTCGGCGGTGGCCATGGCGGCCTCGGTCTCGACGAAGAGGCGTACCCGCTCGTGCTCGGGGATGCGGTCGTTCAGCAGCACCCGCTCCACCAGCGCGCTCGCGGCGCCAAGGTAGCTGCCCGTCATCAGCGTCTGGAACCAGATCAGACCGGCCGTCTGCAGTTCGTCGAGCTGTTCACCGGAGGTCGTCCCGGTGCGCAGCAGGAGTTCCGGCGGTACGAGGACGTCGGTGAGCGTGACCTGTTCGCTCTCGGCCCCGGCGAGGAAGGCGCTGGACCAGAAGCCGCTGACGCTCATCCCCTCGCTCTCCGCGGGCACGACGGCTACGGCGAGTTCGTCGCCCTGCCCGTCCTCGCGCGGGATCAGCACGCTGGCGGTGAGCACGTCCATGGAGTGGGCCAGGCTGCACGGCCGTTTGACGCCGTTGATCCGGACGCCGTCCGCGGTCACCGCGGCGGTCATCGACGGGTCGAGGATGCCCGCGCCGCTGCGGCCCTCGGCGAAGCCGGAGGCGATCAAACGGTTGGACGAGGCCACGCCCTCGATCAGCATCCACTCCAGGCCGTCGCCGAGGCCGCCGATCCCGACCAGGGTGGCCATGGAGAAGTGATGCATGGTGGTGGCCGCGGCCAGGGACGGCGAGCGGCTGCCGATGGCCCGCTGCACGCGCAGGGCGTCGAGCGCGGTGGCGCCCCGGCCCTGGTGGGCCTCGGGGACGAGCAGTCCTGGACCGCCGCTGTCCCGGAAGTGCCGGATGCCCGGGCTGCCCGGCCGCTCCAGTTCCATCAGCGGGGCCTCGCGCAGGGCGGGGTCCAGTTCGGGCAGCAGCTTCGCGAGGGTGGCGCGTTCGCGCTCCAGGAATCTCATGGGCGTGCGGTCCTCCAGGGTGGGACGAATGCGGAATCGGCGCGGCACTCGCGCGGCCGTGGACGCGGTGGCTCAGAGGGCGTTGGTGGCGCGCAGCAACTGCCAGACCGCGCCGGGGCGGGGCCTGCCGCGGAAGGCGATGTACTCCGGCAGGACCACGTGCGGGGCCCACTTCTGCTTGTACTCGAGCTGGGAGGCCGCCGGGTAGATCACGTCGCCGCGCTCGGCCAGGAGACGGGTGAAGCGGGTGAACATACGGCTGGCACCGGGTAGTTCGTGCTCCGGGTCGAGCCCGGTGAACGGGGTGAACCCGAAGTGCAGCCAGCCCGCTCCCTCGGCGGTCAGCCGTTCCATCACGGTGGCGTTGAGCGCCTCCATCACGCCGGGCGGAGCGTCGGGGCGGCGCCGGCTGAGGTCGTGCAGCCAGCCGGAGCGGCTGCCGTAGACCGGCGAGTAGTTGATGTAGCCGGCCGTCTCGCCGTCGATCCGGCCGACGAACAGACGGCGGTGCCTTTGCAGGCTCCCCTTGCGCTGGCCGACGAGGAAGCGCAGCTCCTTGGCGTGCCGGCCCTTGTCCCGCAGCCAGCCTTGGTCGATCCGGTCCAGTTCGGCGCAGTCGTCGCCGGCCATGACCTCGGCGACCTCCAGGCCCGCCCGCCGGGCGCGCGAGATCTTGTTCCGCAGCCGGACGAACCGTGAGCCGCGCAGCGTGAAACGGCTCAGGTCGACCGCGTACGACGCCCCGAGCTGGTTGACCGTGAAGCCGTGCGCCGCGTACAGCTCTGCGTCCGCCCGCTGCAGTTGCACGGCGACCAGACGGCGGCCGGCGTGGGCGGCGAACGCGTCCAGCAGGCGTGCGCGGTGTTCCGGCGCGGTGAACGGGCCGCCGAATTGCAGTACGTAGCGTCCCGAGGTGCGATAGGCGCAGGCGCCGTCGAACCCGCCGTCGTGGAAGTACGCGTTCCCGCTGTTGAGGGCGAGAAAGGAACTGGGGTTGTCGCTGTGCGCGGCGAGTGTGTCAAGCACGGACGGCATCGGCGTCCTCCACGGAAGTCCGCACGGCGGCGCTTTCACCGGAATGCGCCGCCGAGTGGTACCGCTGCTCGAACCTGCGGAACTCCGGGGTGGTTTCCGGCTCGAAGGCGACACCGAAGGGTTTGAGGGAGTTCCCGAAGAGGGCCCGGTCGCCCATGAGGTGGATCGGGAGGGCCAGCAGTGCCCATTCCGGCCGGACGAACAGCGCCCACGCCCCGGCCAGGACACCCGCCGTGACCAGGCTGTGCATCGTGTTGTAGGCGACGTAGTAACCTCGCGGAACACGTCCGTCCGGGCTGCGCCGGAAGGCGATCGCGCCGGGCAGGTAACCGACGACGTCGATCACCGCGAACAGCAGCACGAAGACGCCCCAGCGGATTTCGGAATGGTGCTGGACCGCGAGCACGAGCGAAACGGTGAGAAATCCCAGCCATTCGAGTCGGGCGAGAGCGAAGGTGGTCTTCGTCTCGAAACGGTTCTTGGCATCCACGTCGGCCTGCCCCCTCGCTGTGGTCTGTCACTCCGGTTTACGCACCCGCGGCTGCGACCCCTCGGCACCAACCCCTCGTAAAGTGGGGGGCGTTTGGGGAGCGAGGCACCGGGGGGGACCGCATCATGACGTCAGCACCGACAGGCCCGGAGGGCCGCACCGCGGCATGGGAGTTGCTGCTGCCCGCCGCCTCGGCACCGGCGCGGTCGCGCGGTCGCGCCCTGCAGGCGGCGCTGCGGGACGCGGTCCGCGCGGGCCGGCTCACGCCGGGCACCCGCCTGCCGTCGAGCCGCGACCTCGCGGCCGACCTCGGGGTGTCGCGGGGACTGGTCACGGAGACGTACGAACAGCTGACGGCGGAGGGGTACCTGCGCAGCGGGCGGGGCGCGGGAACCTGGGTCGGTGATGCCGTACGGGCCGCACGCCCGCGCGCGCGTGATCTCGCCCCGCGCCCCGGCGGTGACCGCGCGGACTTCGTGCCGGGGACACCGGATCTGTCGCTGTTCCCGCGCGCGGCGTGGGGCGCCGCGCAGCGGAGTGTGCTGGCCCAGCTGCCGCACGAGGCCCTCGGCTACCCGGACCCGCGCGGGCTGCCCCGGCTGCGGACCGCGCTGGCCGGGCTGCTCACCCGGCGCCGGGGTGTGGTGGCGGACCCGGAGCGGCTCGTGGTCGTCTCCGGGGTGGCGCAGGCGACGGCGCTGCTCGCGAGCGTGCTCCACGCGCGCGGGGTGCGTACCGCCGGCGTCGAGGACCCCGGCAGCCCGCAGCACGACGACCTGTACGCGTCGGCGGGCGTCGCCACCGTGCCGTTGCCCCTCGACGACGAGGGACTCGCCCTGGGCCCGCTGCACGACTCGGGCGTCCGGGCCGTCGTGACGACGCCGGCCCACCAGTTCCCCACCGGGATCGCCTACTCCGCGCGGCGCCGCGCCGCGCTGCTGGACTGGGCGCGGTCGGTGGACGGGCTCGTCCTGGAGGACGATTACGACGGCGACTTCCGCTACGACCGGGCTCCCGTGGGCGCGCTCCAGGGGCTCGATCCCGAACGGGTCGCCTACACGGGTTCGGTCAGCAAGTCCCTCGCCCCGGGGCTGCGACTCGGCTGGCTGCTGGTGCCGGAGTGGCTGGCGGACGACGTCGTCGAACGCAAACGCACCACCGACCTCGGGCATCCGTCCCTCGACCAGGCGCTCTTCGCCCACTTCGTGGAGCGTGGCGAGTACGACCGCCAGCTGCGCCTGTGCCAGCGTGCCTACCGGGAGCGGCGCGACGTGCTGGTCGCCGCCCTGGCGGAGCACTTCCCCGGCTCACGGGTCTCCGGCATCGCCGCCGGCCTCCACGCCATCGCCACGCTCCCCGGCCGGTACGGCCCCGAGCAGCGTTTTCTCGCACGCGTGGGGCGGGCCGGGATCGCGGTGCGCTCGCTGGCGGAGTACGGGCACGGGCTGGACAGCGAGGAAGAGTCGGGGAAGGCGGTGCGGCTGGTGCTGGGGTACGCGCATCTGACGCCGGGACGGATCCGGGCAGGGGTGGAGTCGATGGCGAGGGCCGTGTGACGTGCGTACGGGGTGCCGCACACGCGCGCGGGCGGCCGGTTGTTCACGCGGAGTTTCCGTGACCGCCGCGCCGCACCAGTAGGTCTGGCTGTGCACACTGGCCTCGACACTGGCCGGATCCCGTCCCTGGACGTCCCTGGAGGCGCATCCATGTCACACCGTCCGTTGCCCGGTCGCCGCAGCGTGCTGCGCGGCTCCCTCGCCGCGTCGGCGGCCCTGACCCTGCCCGCGGCCCTCGGCGCCGCGCCGGCGTTCGCGCGTTCCGGGCGGCCGGGTGCGGGCTGGGGCGTGCAGACGGGAGACGTGACCTCCCACTCGGGTCTGGTGTGGGTGCGGTCCGACCGGCCGGCCCGGATGATCGTCGAGACGTCCGCGACCGAGTCGTTCCGCAACCCGCGCAGATGGCGCGGCCCGCTGCTCGGGGCGGACACGGACTTCACCGGCACGACCCGGCTGCGCGGCCTGCCGCCCGGCGAGCAGATCCACTACCGTGTGCTCCTCGCCGACCCGGACGATCCGCGCCGCACCGGCGAGCCGGTGCCCGGCACCTTCCGCACGGTGCCGGTCCGCCGGCGCGAGTCGGTGCGTTTCGTGTGGTCCGGCGACCTGGCGGGCCAGGGCTGGGGCATCAACCCGGACATCGGCGGCTACCGCATCTACGACGCGATGGGCGCCCTGGACCCGGACTTCTTCCTGTGCAGCGGCGACAACGTCTACGCCGACGGACCCATCGCCGCGACGGCCGAGCTGCCCGACGGACGTACCTGGCGGAACATCACCACCGAGGAGAAGTCCAAGGTCGCCGAGACCCTGGCCGAGTTCCGCGGCAACTTCCGCTACAACCTGCTCGACGAGAACCTGCGCCGCTTCAACGCGCGGGTGCCGTCGGTCGTCCAGTGGGACGACCACGAGGTCCGCAACAACTGGTACCCGGGTCAGACGATCGCGGAGACGGACGGCCGCTACACGGAGAAGAGCGTGGACGTGCTGGCCGCCCGCGCCCGGCGCGCGTTCGCCGAGTACTTCCCGATCTCCACCCTGCGCCCCGGCGCGCGGGAGGGCCGCGTGCACCGGGTGCTGCGCCAGGGGCCGCTGCTGGACGTGTTCGTGCTGGACATGCGGACGTACCGCAACGCCAACTCCGCCGGCGACCAGAGCGTCGACCCGCAGGGCATCCTGGGCCGCGAGCAGCTGGAGTGGCTCAAGCGGGAGCTGTCGCGCTCGCGCGCGGTGTGGAAGGTCATCGCCGCCGACATGCCGATCGGTCTGGTCGTGCCCGACGGCGGCGAGGGGCGGGCGAACATCGAGGCGATCGCGCAGGGCGACCCCGGCGCGCCCCTGGGGCGTGAACTGCAGATCGCCGAGCTGCTGCGCTTCGTCAAGCACCGGCGGATCACCGGCACGGTGTGGCTGACGGCCGACGTGCACCACACCTCCGCCCAGCACTACCAGCCCTCGCGTGCCGCCTTCACCGACTTCGAGCCGTTCTGGGAGTTCGTGTCCGGGCCGCTCAACGCGGGTGCTTTCCCGGCCAGCGCCCTGGACGGCACCTTCGGCCCCCAGCGGGTGTTCGTGAAGGCACCGACCGCCTCCAACGTCTCGCCCGCGGACGGCTACCAGTTCTTCGGCGAGGTGCAGATCGACGGTGACAGTGCCGAGATGACGGTGCGTCTGCGCGAGCAGGACGGCACGGTGCTGTTCACGAAGGTGCTCCAGCCGGGCCGGGTCGGCCAGTAGGTGCCGTAGCCGGCAAGTCCCGTAGCCTGTCGGTGGTGTCGCGCACCGGCGTCATCCCCCGGTGCGCGACCCGACCGGCCTCATGGGTGAATTGCGAAGAATATCCCCGGACGCCTTCTTTACCCATCCGTCACAGGGCGTTCGTGATCACGCAACACCGTTCCTTCACAGTGGCCGCATGAGTCGAGACATGTCCGATGTGACGGATGCCGTGGCCCGCCTCGTCGAGCACGGCCCCGGGGTGCCCGTGATGCTGCTGGCCTCGGTGGCGGCCCTGATGACCGTGGCGGGCTTCCGCAGTTGGTGGTCACGGCGCCACGGGCACGCACCGCCGACGGACGATACCGGCTCCCGGCCGCCGTCCGCGGTGGTGGCCGGGAGCCGGGGCGACGCCGAGCCCGGCGACGACGGGTCGACCCGTGCCGCGACCGGAGACGGCACCCCCGACACCGCACTGTGGCGGATGCGGACGACGGTGCGCGACGCGCCCGGGTCGCTGGCCGCGCTCTGCGCCGCGCTCGCCGAACGGCGGGTCGACATCCTGAGCCTGCAGACGCACCCGCTCGCCGAGGGCACGGTGGACGAGTTCCTGCTCCGCGCCCCCGGCGAACTCACGGCGTCCGGGCTGACGGATGTGGTGTCGGCGGCGGGCGGTGCCGACACGTGGACCGAGCGGGCGGACGCCCACGACCTGGTGGACGCCCCGACCCGGGTGCTCGCCCTGGCCGCCCGTACGGCCCAGGACACTGCGGAACTTCCCTTGGCCCTGCGGCAGTTGCTGGGCCGCTGCACCATCCGGTCGCTGCCCGCGACGGCCGTGGGACGTACGGTCGGGGACGTGCCGCCGGAGGGTTCGCTGGAGGACACCGTGCTGCGGCTGCGCGCCCCGGAGGGCGGGGTGATCAGTGTTGAGCGGCCGTATCTGCCGTTCACCCCGGCCGAGTTCGCCCGGGCGCGGGCCCTGGTCGAGCTGGACGCCCGGCTCGGTCCGCGCGTCCCGCGCGGCCGTGACGTGCTGACGCTGCCCGAGGGGAGCGACATCACCGTCCGCCGGGCCGACACGCGTGACGTCGCGGCGGCGAAGGCGATGCACGAACGGTGCTCCGCGCGGACGCTCGGCATGCGGTACCACGGCCCGGTCGGGGACGCCGACCGGTATCTCGACCATCTGCTCAGCCCGCGTTTCGGGCGCACCCTCGCCGTGCAGACGGCGTCGGGCCGGATCGTCGGGCTCGGTCACCTGCTGTGGGACGGGGACGAGACGGAGGTCGCGCTGCTGGTGGAGGACGCGTGGCAGCACCGGGGCATCGGTGGCGAACTCCTCGGCCGGCTCGTGGCCATGGCCGCCGAGACGGACTGCGCGAGCGTGTACGCGGTGACGCAGGCGTCGAACACCGGCATGGTCGCCGCGATGCGCGGCCTGGGCCTCCCCCTCGACTACCAGATCGAGGAGGGGACCCTGGTCATCACGGCGCGCCTGGACCCGGCGGCCCGGGCCGCGGCGCGGCTGCCGCGCGGGGAGCGGATCGGCAAGGACTGAGCCGCCCCCGGGGGCAGGCGTCAGTCGGCCCGCGCGAGCGCCTCCCGCAGCGGGATCGCCTCGGCGGCCCGCTCCCCCAGCGCCTGGTCCAGGTCGGCCCACAGGTCGTCGACGTCCTCCAGGCCGACCGACAGCCGCAGCAGCCGGTCGCCGACCCCGGCGTCCCGGCGGTCGTCGGCGTCCACGATGCGGTGGCTGATGGACGCCGGGTGCTGGATGAGCGTGTCGACGCTGCCGAGGCTGACGGCGGGGGTGATCAGGCGGACGCGGCCGATGACCTCGTGCGGGTCGCCGTGGACCTCGAAGGAGACCATCGCGCCGCCGATGCGCGGATAGTGCACGCGGGCCACTCGCGGGTCGGCGGCGAGCCGCTCGACGAGCGCGGCGGCGTTCGCGGAAGCGGCCCGTACCCGTACGGGCAGGGTGGACAGCCCGCGCAGCAGCAGGTAGCCGGCCAGCGGGTGCAGCACGCCGCCGGTGGCGAAGCGGACCTGCCGCAGCCGCCCCGCGAACTCCTCGTCGCAGGCCACCACGCCGGCCAGCACGTCCCCGTGCCCGCCGAGGTACTTGGTGGCGCTGTGCAGCACCAGCCGCGCGCCGTCATCGGCGGGCCGCTGGAGCACGGGGGTGGCGAAGGTGTTGTCCACGAGCAGCGGCACCGACCCGCAGGCGTGGGCGACGGCCTTCAGGTCGACCTCGGCCAGCGTGGGGTTGGCCGGCGACTCCACGAGCACCAGGCCGGTGTCCGGGCGCAGCGCGTCGGCGATGCCGGCCGGGTCGGTCCAGGTGACCTCGGACCCGAGCAGCCCGGCGGTCAGCAGGTGGTCGCTGCAGCCGTACAGGGGCCGTACGGCGACCACGTGGCGCAGTCCCATCGAGGCGCGGACCAGCAGGACGGCGCTCAGGGCGGCCATGCCGCTGGCGAAGGCGACGGCGGCCTCGGTGCCCTCCAGCCGGGCCAGGGCCGTCTCGAAGCGGGCGACGGTCGGGTTGCCGAGGCGTCCGTAGACCGGCGGGCCGTCCGGGTCGGCGCCGGTGGTGGCGAACGCGTCGATGCGGGCGGCCTCGCCGCGGCTGTCGTACGACGGGTAGGTCGTCGACAGGTCGATGGGCGGGGCGTGCAGTCCCTGGGCCGCGAGATCGTCGCGGCCGGCGTGCACGGCCTCGGTGGCCAGTGCCCTGCCCGTGGGTGCGGTGGAGCGTACGTCGTCGGGTGGTGACGTGTGCGTGCGCGCGGAATCCATGGACCGAAGGGTGAACACCGACCGGGCCATCGGGACCGGAACCCGTGCTACGTTCGGCCGATGGCGGAATCTGTCGTACTCGATCCGGTCGATCTCCATCTGCTGCGGCTGCTGCAGAACGACGCCCGGACCACCTACCGCGATCTCGCCGCCCAGGTCGGGGTCGCCCCGTCGACCTGCCTGGACCGGGTGGCCCGGCTGCGGCGGGCCGGGGTGATCCTGGGGCACCGGCTGGAACTGGACCCCGCCCGGCTGGGGCGCGGCCTCCAGGCGCTGCTGTCGGTGCAGGTGCGCCCGCACCGGCGGGAGCTGGTCGGGCCGTTCGTGGACCGCATTCGGGCGCTCCCGGAGTCGCGCACCGTCTTCCACCTCACCGGCCCGGACGACTACCTGGTCCACGTCGCGGTCGCGGACATGGCGGACCTGCAGCGGCTGGTCCTGGACGGGTTCACCTCCCGGCGCGAGGTCGCGCGCGTCGAGACGCGGCTGATCTTCCAGCAGTGGGAGTGCGGCCCGCTGCTGCCGCCCTCCGCGCCCGACGGCACGCCCTGAGCGAAATCCGGCCGCCCGCGGCGGCGGCCCCGGGAAAGCGGGCTGACGCGGCACCGGGATCCGTACGAGGATGTCCGCATGTCAGAGACCAAGAGCCCGCTGCCCCGCGAGGTCGCCGACGCCTACGTCGACGAGCTCATCGCCCTCGACCCGGTCACCGGTACGTTCCTCGGCGTCCAGGAGAGTTCCAGTCGCCTGCCCGACCTCTCACCCGCGGGTCAGGAGGCCCTCGCGGAGCTGGCGCGGGCCACGCTGGCCCGGCTGGACGAGGCGGAGCGCCGGCCCGGCGGGGACAGTGACGTCGAGCGGCGCTGCGCCCGGCTGTTGCGCGAGCGCCTGAGGGCCGAACTCGCCGTGCACGAGGCGGAGGAGGGCCTGCGTTCGGTCGGCAACCTGGGCACCGTCGCCCATTCGGTGCGCGAGGTCTTCACGGTGACGCCGACGGCGAGCGACGAGGACTGGGCGCGGATCGCCGAGCGGCTGCGCGCGGTGCCGGCGGCGCTCGGC
Organism: Streptomyces sp. AC602_WCS936; assembly: GCF_019049125.1. Lineage (NCBI taxonomy): Bacteria > Bacillati > Actinomycetota > Actinomycetes > Kitasatosporales > Streptomycetaceae > Streptomyces > Streptomyces sp. AC602_WCS936. The sequence continues at coordinate 459,926 of NZ_JAGMUF010000054.1, forward strand.
GGCTACCGCGAGTCCCTGGCCCTGGGTCTGGAGCGCAAGCTGTACGCGTCGCCGCGCCCGACCGCCGCCTTCGTCGACCAGCTCGGCGAGTGGGCGGACACGGGCGAGGGCCGGGGCTGGTTCGAGGACTTCGCGTCCGCCGGTCCCGACGCGCTGCGGGCGGAGCTGGACGAGGCGGCCCGGGGCGCCACCGCGGCCGTGGTGGAGCTGCGCGACTGGATGCGCGACGTGTACGCGCCGACGATCGAGGGTGCCCCGGACACGGTGGGCCGCGAGCGCTACGCCCGCTGGTCGCGCTACTACAACGGCACGGACCTGGACCTCGACGAGGCGTACGCGTACGGCTGGGCCGAGTACCACCGTCTGCTCGCCGAGATGAAGCAGGAGGCCGAGAAGATCCTGCCCGGCGCCGAGACCCCGTGGGTGGCGCTGGCGCACCTGGACGAGCACGGCAAGCACATCGAGGGCGTCGACGAGGTCTGCGACTGGCTGCAGGGCCTGATGGACCAGGCGATCGAGGCGCTGGACGGCACCCACTTCGAACTCGCCGAGCGGGTGCGGAAGGTGGAGTCGCGGATCGCCCCGCCCGGCAGCGCGGCGGCCCCGTACTACACGCAGCCGTCGGAGGACTTCTCCCGCCCCGGCCGCACCTGGCTGCCGACGATGGGCCTGACCCGCTTCCCGGTCTACGACCTGGTCTCCACCTGGTACCACGAGGGCGTCCCCGGCCACCACCTCCAGCTCGCCCAGTGGACGCACGTCGCCGAGGACCTGTCCCGCTACCAGGCCTCGGTCGGCATGGTCAGCGCCAACGCCGAGGGCTGGGCGTTGTACGCGGAGCGGCTCATGGACGAGCTGGGCTTCCTCACGGACGCCGAGCAGCGGCTCGGCTACCTGGACGCGCAGATGATGCGGGCCGCGCGGGTCATCGTGGACATCGGCATGCACCTGGAGCTGGAGATCCCGGCGGACTCGCCGTTCCACCCGGGCGAGCGCTGGACGCCGGAGCTGGCGCAGGAGTTCTTCGGCGCGCACAGCAGCCGCCCGGCGGACTTCGTGGAGAGCGAGCTGACCCGGTACCTGACGATCCCGGGCCAGGCGATCGGCTACAAGCTCGGGGAGCGGGCGTGGCTGCTGGGCCGGGAGAAGGCCCGCGAGCGGCACGGTGACGCCTTCGACGCGAAGGCCTGGCACATGGCGGCGCTCTCCCAGGGTTCGCTGGGCCTGGACGACCTGGTGGACGAGCTGTCCCGGCTCTGAGCCGGGCCGCTCAGCGCCGGAATCCGCCCTCCGAGTCGACGACCTGACCGGTGACCCACTCCGCCTCGTCCGTGGCGAGCCACGCGACGAGGCGGGCCGGGTCGTCGGGCATCCCCCACCGCCCGGCGGGGAAGAGCGCGGCGATGGCGTCGTAGTCCTCGCCGGTCATGTAGTCGGTGTCCACGGGCCCGGGGTTGACCGCGTTGACGGTGACCGCGTGTTCGGCGAGGGCCGTGGACAGGGAGCGGGTGATCGAGGCGAGGGCGCCCTTCTGCAGCGCGTAGGCGATCTCGCCGGGCATGCCGCCCGCGATGTCCTGGCCGGAGGTCATCATCACGACGCGTCCGCCGGGCGTGCGGGGCGGCAGCGCGGCGCGGTGCCGGGCGTAGGCCTGGACGAGGAGCAGCACCGAGCGGGCGTCGACCTGCCAGTGGGCGTCGAGCATCGCGGCGTCGATCGTGTCGAGGGTGCCGTCGGAGCCGCTGAGGGCGTGGTTGGCGACCAGGACGTCCAGCCGCCCGCCGAGCGCTTCGGCGGCCGTGGCGAGGAGTTCGCCCGGTGCGGCGGGGTCGGTGAGGTCGCCGGGGCCGGCCACCACGGTGGCGTCCGGGTCGCCGAGCGCGGCGCGCACGGATGCGGCGACGTCCTCGGGGCGGTCGGCGCCCCAGGGCATGGCGGCGTCGTGCGGGACGTGGTGGTGCAGGTAGACACTGGCCCCGTAGGCGGCGAGCCGCCGGGCCACGGCGTGGCCGATGCCGCCGCGCCGGCTGGCGCCGGTGACGAGGGCGGTGCGGCCGCGCAGGGGCAGCGGGTCGCGGCGCAGTTCTTCGGGGGTGGGGTGCGGAAGTCGTGGCATGGGCACCCATGATGGGCAGCGTGCCGCCGGCGCACAATCCAATATCACCGCGGCGGTACGCGGCGTGGCGGGCGGCTACCCGTCCGAGAGCCGCCGCAGTCGCACGACGTTCAGCCAGGGCTCCCGGCCGGGGCGCACCTCGGCGGCCCGCACCGCGTAGCGGCCGGGGTCGAGGGCGACCCGCACGTGGTCGGCGCGGTCGCAGGCGGTGCCGGGCCGGGCCGCGTCGAAGAGGAGCACGGGCCAGGACACTTCGGGCTCCCAGCCGGCCGTGTCGAGAGCCTCGGGGACACCGGCGGTGTCGCCGCCGTCGGCGCCGGTCCACAACGGCCGGACCGCCTCCGGGAGGCGAAATCCGCACGCCCGTCAGCAGCCGCAGTCGGCCGCGGCCACGGGGGCGGTCAGGGGGTCGGCGGCGCGGCGCGCGGCGCCCTCCCGCGTCTTGTGGGCGAAGCCCTCGCGCACCCAGTACTCGAAGCCGCCGAGCATCTCCTTGACCCGGTAGCCGAGTTCGGCGAGGGCGAGGGCGGCGCGGGTCGCGCCGTTGCAGCCGGGGCCCCAGCAGTACGTCACGACCGGCACGTCGCGGTCGAGGAGCAGGCCGGCCTGTTCGGTGACGAGCGCCGTGGGCAGGTGGACGGCGCCGGGGATGTGGCCCTGGTCCCAGGACTCGGTGGAGCGGATGTCCACGAGGACGAATCCCGGGTCGCCGCCGGCCGCGAGCGCGGCGGCGACGTCCGAGACGTCGGTGTGGAAGGCGAGGCTCGCGCGGAAGTACGCGGCGGCTTCGGCGGGGGGCGCGGGGGCGACGCGCAGGACGGGGTTCGTGGTGGTGGCGGTCATGGTCTTCCGGCCTTTCCTCGGTGGATCTCCTGGCCGCAAACCTATGGTCGGCGAGCAGGTCACCAGAAGAGAGATTCCCCGGCCCACTCTTGTCTCCGCCGGGGATTCACTGGTACTTCTCCCGGATGACCACGCATACCCCGGACGCCACCGACTGGCTCATCCTCGACGCCCTCCAGCGCAACGGGCGGGCGGGCTACGCGGAGTTGGCGCGTGCCGTCTCGATGTCCGCCAGCGCGGTGACCGAGCGGGTGCGCCGGATGGAGGAGGCGGGGATCATCCAGGGGTACGCGGCGGTCGTCGATCCGGAGCGGCTGGGGCTGCCGATCCTGGCCTTCGTGCGGCTGCGCTACCCGGTCGCCAACTACAAGCCGTTCCACGACCTGGTGGCGGTCACTCCCGAGATCCTGGAGGCGCACCATGTGACGGGGGACGACTGCTTCGTCATCAAGGTCGCGGCCCGTTCGATGCGGCACCTGGAGGAGGTGTCCGGCCGGATCAGCGCGCTGGGGTCGGTCACCACGAGCGTCGTCTACTCCTCGCCGCTCCCCCGCCGGCCGCTGGGCCGCTGAGTACGGCCCGGGTGTCCAGACTCCTCAGCCGGTGCCCCGCTGCCGCAGCACCGACCCCGACCGTCCCTTCACGACCTCCAGCTGGGCGTGGATGCGCCGACGGAGGTCGGCTACGTGGCTGACGATTCCGACGCTGCGGTCCCGCTCGCGCAGCGCGTCGAGGACGTCGAGGACCTCGTCGAGGGTCTGGTCGTCGAGGCTGCCGAAGCCCTCGTCGATGAAGAGGGTGTCCAGGCGCACCCCGCCGGCCTCGTCCGTGACGACGTCGGCGAGGCCGAGCGCGAGGGCGAGGGAGGCGAAGAACGTCTCGCCGCCGGAGAGCGTGGCCGTGTCGCGCTCGCGGCCGGTCCAGGCGTCGACGACGTGCAGCCCGAGGCCGCTGCGTGCGCGCCCGGTCCGGTCGTCGGAGTGGACGAGGGTGTAGCGGCCGGAGGACATGCGCCGCAGACGGGCGGTGGCGGCGGCGGCGACCTGTTCGAGGCGGGCCGCCAGCACGTACGACTCCAGGCGCATCCGGCGTTCGTTCTCCGCCGAGGTGCCCGCGGTCAGGGTGGCGAGGCGGGCGACGCGGTCGTGTTCCTGCCGCAGCGGGGCGAGGCGGTGCACGGAGGTGGTGGCACGGTCGGAGAGCCGGTCCAGTTCGGCGCAGCGCCGGGCGGCGGCGTCGCGGGCCGAGGCGGCGTCGCGCAGGCGGCGGCCGGCGTCGGCGGCGGCGCGTTCGGCCGCGGCCGGGTCGGCGGGCGGGCGCTGGGCCGCGGCGGCGGTGTCGGCCTCGGTGAGGACGGCGCGGACGGCGGCCTCCTCCGCGTCCCAGGCGTCGAACCGGCGCTGCAGTTCGCGGTGGGCGTCGTCGTCGAGCAGCGCGGCGGCGGCTTCGCGCGGGGTGTCGAAGCCCGCGCGGAAGGCGGCGTCGGCCAGCCGGGCGTCGGCGTCCTTGAGCCGCTGCGCCGTGTCCTCGGCGGCCCGGGAGGTGTCGGCGGCCTCGGTGAGCAGCTCGGCCCGCCGTTCGAGCTGCGCGGCCCGGGCCGCCACGCTGCCGGCGGTGCCGCGGGCCCGCACCAACTCCTCCTCCAGTGCCGCCCGTTCCGTCTCCAGCCGTTCCCGGTTGGCGACCCGGGAGGCGGTCCGTACGGCCGCCTGCTGCTGGGCCGCGATCCGCCGCTCGCGCTCCTGCTCCGCCCGGCGCAGCTCCTCCTGCGCGGCGTGCAGTCCGGAGGCGACCGCCCGCGCGCCCGAGTACAGCCGCTCCAGTTCCTCGGCCTCCTCGGCCAGCCGTGCGGTGGTGGCGTCCCCGGCCTCCGCCGTGGCGGCGGCCAGTGCCTCCCGTACGGTGCCCAGGCGCTGTTCGGCCTCCGCGCGGCGCTCCTCGGCCTTCTGGTGGACGGCGAGCGCGCGCTCCTCGGCCTCGCGGTCGACGTGCCCGGCGTCCTTCCGGGCAGGGGCGGGGTGTTCGGTGGCTCCGCACACCGCGCACGGCGCGCCGTCGGTGAGGTCGGCGGCGAGTTCGGCGGCGATGCCGGCCAGCCGCTGTTCCTTGAGGTCGAGCCAGTGGGCACGGGCTTCGACGGCACGCTCGGCCGACACCAGCGCCTGCCGCCCCGCCTCTTCCGTGTCCAGGGCGAACCGGTCCCGCTGCCGGGCGGCCTTCAGCCGGCGCTGGGCCGGGTCGCGCTGTACGGCGAGCTGTTCGGCGCGGGTCGCGGCCTCCTGGGCGTCCTTGACGCGTGTCTGGAGCCGGTCGCGGGCCGGCTCCCAGCCGGCCAGCCAGGCCTCCGCCTCCCGCAGGGCTTCGTCGTCGGCGCGTTCCTGGCGGTCCAGTCCGGCCCGCTCCTCGGTCAGCCCGGCCAGGCGCTGTTCGGCCCGCCGGGCGGAGTCGAGGCCGCCCAGCTCCTGGGCGGCCCGGCGCGCGGCGGCGGCGAGCCCGGCGGCACCGGCGTCCACGAGGTCGTCGGGGAGCAGGGCACGCGCGCGGGCCTCCGCGTCCGCCGCCCGCCGGTGTTCGGCGTCGGCGGCGTCCCGCAGCTCCAGGGCCGGGGCCACCGCTTCGGCCTTCCGGCTCCGCCGCATGCGCTCCTGCGCCGCGCGGTGGGCGTCGGCCCGCTCGGCCAGCCGCCCCGCCCGCTCCCTCGCCTCGGCGAACCGCCGCTGCAGCCGGTCCAGTTCCCGTACGTCGCCCAGGTTCCGCTCTGCGGCGGCCTGGGCGGACTCGGCGGCGGCGAGCCGGCTGTCGGCGACGGCCAGCAGTTCCCTGGCGGTGGAGCGGGCGACGGCGGCGGCGCCCAGTACTGCCTCGGCCAGGCCGGGCTCGCCCGGGGCCAGCTCCGGCAGTTCCATGGCGGCGCCGGCGGCCTGCTGCATCCGGTGGGCGTCGGCCAGCAGTGCGGCGTCGCCCTCGCGCACCCGCGCCTCGGTCGCGCGGCGCCGCTCGGCGAGGCGCTTCTCGACCTCGGCGAAGCGCCGGGTGTCGAAGAGCCGGCCGAGCAGCTTGCCGCGGGCCTCCGCGTCGGCGCGCAGGAAGCGCGCGAAGTCGCCCTGCGGCAACAGCACGACCTGGCAGAACTGCTCGCGGCTCATGCCGAGCAGCTGGGTGATCTCCTCGCCGATCTCCTGGTGGGAGCGGCTGAGGTCCTTCCAGCTCCCGGTGCCCGCGTCGTACTCCCGCAGCCAGGTCTGGGCCTTGTCGACGGTGGTGCCCTTGCCGCGCAGCTTGGGCCGCTCCCAGGGCGGCTGCCGGGTGACCTCCAGCCGCCGTCCGGCGACGGTGAGTTCAAGGCGCACCTCGGTGCGGGTACCGACGGCCGCGTGGTCGCTGCGCAGGGTCATGCCCTGGCCGCTCTGCCGGGCGCCGGGCACCGAGCCGTACAGCGCGTAGCAGACGGCGTCGAGGACGGAGGTCTTGCCCGCGCCGGTCGGCCCGTGGAGCAGGAAGAGTCCGGCGGCCGACAGGTCGTCGAAGTCGACGCTCTGCGATCCGCCGAAGGGCCCGAAGGCGGTGAGGTCCAGCCGGTGCAGTCTCACCGGGCCACCTCCCGCAGGGTGTCGTCGGCGCGCACCGCGTCGAAGGTATCCCGCAGCACGGTCTGTTCGTGGTCGTCGGGTCCGGCGCCGCGCACGTGACTCACGAAGTCCTCGGCGATCTGCTGGTCGCTGCGGCCGGCGAGGCGCCGCGCGTAGGACACCGCCGGGTCGTCCGGGGCGCGCTCGGGATCGAAGACGAGGCTCAGGGTGTGCGGGAAGCGTTCGGTGAGCCGGGCCATGGGGTCGGCCGGGCGGACCGGGTCGGTGAGGGTCGCCTCGACCCACGCCTCCTCGTGCGCGGTCAGCTCCGGGTCGGCGAGCAGCTCCTCCAGGGTGCCGCGCAGGCGGGCCAGCGCGCGCGGCACCGGGCAGTCGACGCGTTCGGCGGTGACCGCGCCGCCGGCGTCCAGGTCGACGAGCCACATGCTCTTGCGGTGCGCGGCCTCGGAGAAGGAGTACGGCAGGGGGGAGCCGGAGTAGCGGACGCGCCCGGTGAGGGTCTGGCAGCCGTGGAGGTGGCCGAGCGCCACGTAGTCGACGCCGTCGAAGACGCCGGAGGGCACGGCGGCGACTCCGCCGACGGTGATGTCCCGCTCGCTGTCGCTCTGCTCGCCGCCGGTGACGAAGGCGTGCGCGAGGACGACCGAACGGGTGCCCCGCGCGCGCGTGGCGAGGTCGGCCCGGACCCGGTCCATCGCGGCGGCGAGCACGGCCTCGTGGCCGGCCTTCTCCACCCCGAACTCGGCCTTCACGAGGGCCGGTTCCAGGTACGGCAGCCCGTAGAACGCCACGTCGCCGTACGCGTCGTGCAGCACCACCGGGGACCCGCACCCCGCCGGGTCGGTGCGCAGGTGGATGCCGGCGCGGTCGATGAGCCCGGCACCGACTCCGAGGCGGCGGGCCGAGTCGTGGTTCCCGGAGATCATCACCGTGGGCACGCCGAGGCCGGCGAGGCGGTGCAGGGCGTCGTCGAACAGCTCGACCGCGGCGAGCGGCGGGACCGCCCGGTCGTACACGTCTCCCGACACGACCACGGCCTCGACGCCGTGCTCGCGCACGGTCTCGACGAGGTGGTCGACGAACCCGGCCTGGGCGCCGAGCATGTTCACCCGGTGGAACGCCCGGCCGAGGTGCCAGTCGGAAGTGTGCAGCAGTCGCATGATCCCCGAGACTAACGGCAGGGTCCGACAGTCCGGGTGGTTACTCCTGATTCGCCCTCGACCCCCCGCCCCACAATGCCCGTTAAGCCCTTATTGCCCACATCGTCTCAGGCGTCCCCGTACGCCTCTCCGCCCAGCTCGAACCCGGCCGATCCCGCGGTGGCGTCCGCGAGCCAGGCCCGGAAGGTGTCCACGTCGGCCTCCGGCAGACCGATCTCGATGGTGACCGCCTCGGCGTACCGGACGTCGCGCACCGCGCGTCCCGCCGTGCGCAGGTCGTTCTGGAGCTTGCCGGCGCGCTGGTGGTCGACGGTCACGGTGGCCAGGCGGAACCGGCGGCGGGTGAGGGTGCCCAGGTCGTCCAGGGCCTCGCCGACCGCGCCGCCGTAGGCGCGGATGAGTCCGCCCGCGCCGAGCTTGACCCCGCCGTAGTAGCGGGTGACGACGGCGACGACGTAGCGCATGTCGCGGCGGAGCAGCATCTGGAGCATGGGGACGCCGGCGGTGCCGCCGGGTTCGCCGTCGTCACTGGCCTTCTGGACGGCGGCGTCGGCTCCGACGACGTACGCCCAGCAGTTGTGGGAGGCGTCCGCGTGCTCCTTGCGCACGCCCGCGATGAAGTCCTGGGCCTCCTGCTCGGTGGCGGCCGGGGCGAGGGCGCACAGGAAGCGGGAGCGGTTGATCTCGGTCTCGTGCACACCCGCGCGGGCGACCGTGCGGTACTCGTCCTGCATCCGCCCAGCCTATGCGCTCGCCGGACCCCGCCCCTCGGCGCGGTCGTCCCGGCCGGGGACGGCGAGCGCCGCGGTCACTGCGGGGCCCCGATGTCCCGGGCGAGGTGGAGGCCGAGGAACCGGTCGGCGTAGGCGTAGGTCTCGAACCGGGCTCCGTCGGACAGGTCCGGGTCCGTCTCCACCTGGCGCAGTACCCGCAGCACCCCGGGCGCGTCCACGTCGTCCTCCCAGGCGGCCCGCAGCCGGTCGCGCACCTCGCCGGGCACCGGGCGCGACGGCTGCCGTGCCCAGGCGGCGACCGCGCGGCGCCGGCGGGCCAGGGTTTCGCGGGCGTCGTCCAGCGTGGTCGCGTCGACCTTCACGCGCGCGTGGTGGCTGCGTGCCAGCAGGGCGAGACGCAGGGCGTCGGGGTCGGAGAGGTCGGGTGCGGGCGGGTCCGCGGCGGCCACCGCGACCGTCGTGCCCTCGGGGGCGGCGCCGCCCTCGCGCACCACGTGCACGGTCTGGCCGGCGCCCGGGCCGAAGGCGCCGGCGTCCTCGAAGGGGCGGATGCCGAGGGCGGCCGCCGCCTCGCGCAGCCGGCCCCTGTCCTCCCCGTCGCTCAGCAGCGCCCACGCGGGCGTGCCGTCGAGTTCCAGGGCGCGGATCAGCAGGTCGGCGACGAGCAGCACACGCAGGCCGGCCGTCCCTGGGCCCGGCGCGTGGACCTGGACGCGGGTCGGGCCCCGGCGGGCGGGGGCGGCGGGGACGGGCTGTCCGGTTCGGGCGTCGATGATGCGCAGCACGGGGTGAGCGTAGGCGTGGTGGGGTCGCGCCGCACCGGGGCGCGCTCGCCGACCCTCCCCCGTCGCCCGGGAATCCCGGGCATGGCCCGTCCGTTGTCCCACCGGAAGGCCCGACACGCGAGTCGTCCAGGAGTCCAAGGAGGCCGCCGGTGTACGGCGACGAGGCAACCGTCCGCAAGATCCTCACCGAGCTCGGCGACACCTGGGCCGTGGTCGGCCTGTCGTCCAACCGGCAGCGCGCGGCGTACGGGGTCGCCGAGGTGCTCCAGCGCTTCGGCAAGCGCGTCGTACCCGTGCATCCCAAGGCGGAGACGGTGCACGGGGAGCAGGGTTACGCCTCCCTCGCGGACATCCCCTTCGAGGTGGACGTCGTGGACGTGTTCGTCAACGGCGAGCTGGCCGGCGCGGTCGCCGACGAGGCGGTCTCGAAGGGCGCCGCGGCCGTCTGGTTCCAGCTCGGTGTGATCGACGAGGCCGCGTACGAGCGGACCCGGGCCGCGGGTCTGGACATGGTGATGGACCGCTGCCCCGCGATCGAGATCCCGCGGCTCGGCTGAACCCGGCGCCGCGTTCACCTCGCCGGCCGCTCGCGCCCGGTCAGTCGTGCAGCGGCCGGTCGCGGAGTCGGTGGTCGGCCACGTTCAGCGCCTCGTCGACCAGGCGGCGCAGATGCCCGTCGCGCAGGGCGTACACGACCCGGCGGCCCTCCTTGCGGGTGCTCACGAGTCCCGCGAGCCGCAGCCGGGCCAGATGCTGACTGACCGCGGGCCGCGCCGCCCCGCACACCTCGGTGAGGGTGGTGACGTCGGCCTCCCCCTCCATCAGGGCGTGCAGCAGGGTGAGGCGGGTGCGGTCCCCGAGCAGGGCGAGGACCTCGGCGGCGAGCGCGAACTGCTCCTCGCCCGGTGTGCGCGGGTGCGCATCGTCCGCAGGTGACAGGTGCATGCGTGCGCTCATACGCACATAATGGCGTCGTGGACGCCCCGCGTCCACCCACCGCACCGGCACACCGGAAGGGGCACCCCGTGAGCGACCCGCACCGGCACCACCACGGCCACGGCCACGGCCACGGCCACGACGAGCAGACGCGGGTCCACGGCCGGTGGCGCCGCCTCGCGCACCGCCTCACCCCGCACTCCCACGAGAGCGCCGACAAGCTGGACCCTGCGCTCGAGTCCTCGGCCCGCGGGCTGCGCGCGCTGTGGGTGTCGCTGGCGGTGCTCGGCGCGACGGCGGTGGCGCAAGCGGCCGTGGTGGCGGTCTCCGGGTCGGTGGCGTTGCTGGGCGACACGGTGCACAACACCGCGGACGCGCTGACGGCCGTGCCGCTGGGCATCGCCTTCGTGCTCGGACGGCGCGCGGCCACCCGGCGGTTCACGTACGGCTACGGGCGCGCGGAGGACCTGGCGGGCATCGTCATCGTGCTGACTATCGCCGCGTCCGCGGTCCTCGCGGGGTGGACGGCGGTGGACCGGCTGCTCGATCCGCGCCCGGTGGCGCACCTCCCGGCGGTGGCCGTGGCCGCCCTGGCCGGTTTCGCCGGCAACGAGTGGGTGGCCCGGTACCGGATCCGCGTGGGCCGGGAGATCGGCTCCGCCGCACTGGTCGCCGACGGGCTGCACGCCCGTACCGACGGCTTCACCTCACTGGCCGTGCTGTTGAGCGCGGGCGGGGCGGCACTGGGGTGGCGGCTCGCCGACCCGGTCGTGGGGCTGGCGATCACGGCCGCGATCGCGCTGGTGCTGCGGGACGCGGCACGCGAGGTGTTCCGGCGGCTGATGGACGCCGTCGATCCGGCGCTGGTGGACCGTGCCGAGCGGGTACTGGGCGGGGTCCCCGGCGTGCGCGGGGTGGGTGAGCTGCGGCTGCGCTGGATCGGGCACCGGCTGCGCGCCGAGGTGGCCCTGGTGGTGGACGGCGAGGTGACGGTCCGCCAGGCCCACCGCATCGCCGTCGAGGCCGAGCACGCCCTGCTGCACGCCGTGCCGCGCCTCACCGCGGCCCTGGTCCACGCCGATCCGGCACCGGTGCCCGGCGAGCAGGACCCGCACCTCGCGCTGGCCCACCACGCCACCGCGTGAGCGTCAGGCGACGCCCAGCCCTTCGAGTACCACGGCCCCCGGCAACTCGGCGAAGGCCTTGCCCGGCACCAGGAGCTTGCCGCGCCGGCGTCCGCTGCCGACGAGGACGTACGGCAGGTCGACGACGGCCGAGTCCACCAGCACGGGCCAGTCGCCGGGCAGGCCGACCGGGGTGATGCCGCCGTACTCCATGCCGGTCTCGCCGGTCGCCGTGTCCATGGACGCGAAGGAGGCCTTTCGGGCGCCCAGGTGACGGCGTACGACACCGTTGACGTCGACCCGGGTGGTGGAGAGCACCACGCAGGCGGCGAGGGTCGTGCCGCCGCCCCGCTTGCCGGTGACCACGACGCAGTTGGCGGACTGTTCGAGCAGTTCACGGCCGTAGTGCTCGACGAAGGTGGCGGTGTCGGCCCACTCCGGTTCGGTGTCGACGTAGACGATCTGGTCGGCGGGGACGCTGCCGCGCCAGTGGCGTACGGCGTCGGCGACCGGGCGGGTCAGTTCGTCGAGGGCGTCCGGGGCGGGCTTGGCGCTGTCGAAGTCGCCGATGGGTGCGTGCATGGCGGCACGCTAGCAACGGCGGGCGACGGCGCGGACGGCCGTCTCAGCGGACGGGCGGCACCGAGACCGCCAGGATCATCTCCATCGGTGCGTCGCCCTCGTTGCCGTAGGTGTGGGGGGTGTCGGACTCGAAGGAGGCGCTCGCCCCCGCCGGGACTCGGTGCGCCACGCCGTCGACGGTGAGCGTGAGGTCCCCGGCGGTGACGTGCACCAGCTCGACCGTGCCGGTGGGGTGCGGGTCGGACGGGCTGCTCTCGCCCGGCATCAGCCGCCACTCCCACATCTCCAGCGGGCCGGGCGCTTCCCTTCCGGCGAGCAGCCGGCTGAAGCTGCCCGCGTCGGTGTGCCAGAGCCGTACCGCCTGCTCGGCGGGGACGACGCGGACCGTGGGCCCCTGCTCGAAGTCGAGGAGGGTGGTGATGCTGACGCCGAGGGCGTCGCCGATCTTCACGACCGTGCCGAGGCTGGGGTTGGTGCGGGCCTGCTCGATCTGGATGAGCATGCCGCGGCTGACACCGGCCCGCGCGGCGAGCGTCTCCAGGGTGAAGCCGCGCTCGGCGCGCCAGCGCCTGACGTTGCGCGCCAGGGACTGGGTCAGCAGGTCGAGGTCCGCCACATTCCGTCCATGCGTTGGTTCACTGTTCCGGGCGACGCGGTGCAGTGCCCCGGACGGCCGTCGGCCGCACCCGAACGTTCACCGAACTGTACTGCGGGGCGCCCGAACGCTCAGCTCTCGCCCGCCGGTTCCGCCAGTTTCCCCGCCGTCGCCGGCCGGTCGTCCAACTCGGCGAGCCGGGCCACCGCCTCGTCGTCCAGCTCCGACAGCGCCCGGAGCTGTCCGGGCGTGATCCCGTCGGGTATCGGCACGGGGGCCGGCGTCCGCAGGGGCGGCTGCCAGCCGTCGTCGGGCGTCCAGCGCCGTACGACCCGTGCGGGGGCGCCCGCCACCACGGCGTGGTCGGGGACCGTGCCCCGGACCACCGCGCCGGCGGCCACCACCACGTTCCGGCCGACGCGGGCGCCGGGCAGGATCACCGCGCCGGTGCCGATCCAGCAGCCGGGGCCGATCTCCACCGGGTCCATCCGGGGCCACTGCTTGCCGATGGGCTGGTGCGGGTCGTCGTAGGAGTGGTTGGTGGAGGTGACGTAGACGTACGGGCCGAAGTAGCAGTCGCTGCCGATGGTGACCGTGGTGTCCGCGATGACGTGGCTGCCGCGGCCCAGGACGACTCCGTCGCCGATGCGCAGGATCGGCTCGGGGCCGAGGTCCAGGTCGGGCATGAGCCCGGCGGTGAGGGTGACCTGCTCGCCGATGATGCAGTGGGCGCCGACGTGGATCCAGGGCTCGCCGAAGACCGTGCCGAGGGGGAAGGCGAGGCGGGTACCCGTGCCGAGGGCGCCGAAGCGGAAGCGTCCGGGGTGTGCGGCGGTGACGGAGCCGGTGCGCTGCACCCAGGCCCAGCCCGCGTGGACGGCCCGCTGCGCGAGGCGGGTCCGCCAGGAGGAGAACGTGTTCTTGCGCTTCGGCACCCGCTCACGGTAGTCCGCGTGGCCTGCGGCCATGACGCGGGAGGGCTGTGATCTTCACCCCACCGGGTGGCGTACGGTGCCGTACATCGACCGGGGCATCACCCGAGCAGGAGGCGAAGATGACGCAGCAGGCGCTGATCACGGGCATCGGCGGCAAGGAACCGAAGGTGGACGCGGAGGCCTTCGTGGCACCGACGTCCTCGGTCGTCGGCGACGTGACGCTGCACGCCGGGGCGAGCGTCTGGTACGGGGCGGTGCTGCGCGGCGACGTCGAGCGGATCACCGTCGGAGCGGACAGCAACGTCCAGGACAACTGCACGCTCCACGCGGACCCCGGTTTCCCCGTCACGGTCGGCGAGCGGGTCTCCATCGGGCACAACGCCGTGGTGCACGGAGCCGTCGTCGGTGACGACTGCCTCATCGGCATGGGAGCCACGGTCCTCAACGGCGCGGTGATCGGCGCCGGGTCGCTGGTCGCCGCGCAGGCGTTGGTGCCGCAGGGCATGGAGGTGCCGCCGGGATCGCTGGTGGCGGGGGTGCCGGCGAAGGTGAAGCGGGAGCTGACGGAGGAGGAGCGTCAGGGGGTCACGCTGAACGGCACGATGTACGCGGCGCTGGCCTCGCAGCATCGGGAAGCGTTTACTGAGTGACGGCGAGAGGCCGTCCGCGGGTTGTTCGTGGTTGCTCGCGCCGTTCCCCGCGCCCCTTTCGGGGCGCCTCAGTCCCCGGCGGTCAGTGGCTGGGCCTTGGCCGCCTTGCGCTTGAGGACCAGCATCGAGGCGATGCCGATGCACACGGCCAGTACCAGACCCAGCCACGAGAAGCGCTTCAGCCAGGACTCGGCGACGACGCCGACGTAGTAGATGACGGCGGTGGTGCCGCCCGCCCAGACGATGCCGCCGAGGACGTTGGCGACCAGGAACTTCCAGTACGGCATCCGCAGCACACCGGCGAGCGGACCCGCGAAGATGCGCAGCAGGGCGACGAAGCGGCCGAAGAACACGGCCCACATGCCCCACTTCTGGAAGGACCGTTCGGCGGTGGCGATGTGCCCCTCGCTGAAGTGCTTGGGGAATTTCCTCCCCAGCCGGGCCAGCAGTGGCCGGCCGCCCTTGCGGCCGATGGCGTACCCGATGGAGTCGCCGATCACCGCGCCGGCGCTGGCGCAGGCGCCCAGGACGAGCGGGTCGATGCCGCCGTGCTGGGAGGACAGCAGGGCCGCCGAGACCAGGATGATCTCGCCCGGCAACGGGATGCCCAGGCTCTCCAGTCCGATGACGAGTCCCACCACGGCGTAGACGGCCACCGCGGGCACCGTGTCGAGCCACTCCTGGACGTGCAACGCCACACCCTCCGAATTCGCGCCCCCGCTGCTGGGTCCGGGTGGGCCTGGCCGCTTCCCGGGTCGCCTCGACGAGGCGACCCGGGAAGCCTACCTGTTCAGCGGGTGTCAGCCGTTGGGGCGCAGGGTCCAGGTGACGGTCATCTCACCGGTCACGGCGCCGTCCTCGCGCTGGATGGCGACGGTGACCGGGAATTCGGGGCGGCTGCCCGCGTCCAGCTCCGCGACGACCTCGGCGATCGGGCGGCCGAGCGTGGCCGTGGCCGTGACCGGGCCGAGCGCGATCTTCTTGAAGGCGATCTCCGCGGTGACCGGCAGCGGCACCGCCCGGGAGAGCTGGTCGCCGAAGGCCGCCAGCACGATCGCGCCGCTGGCCGACTCGCCCAGCGTGAACATGGCTCCGGCGTGCGGTCCGCCGACGTGGTTGCGGTACTCGCTCTGGTCCGGGAGGGCCAGTACGGCCTTCTCCGGAGTGGTCTCCAGGTACTCCAGGTTCAGGGTCCTGACCATCGGCACCGTGGCGGCGAGCAACTCGCCTATCGACATCTGGTCTGCGCTCATGGACGACAGGTTACCCACGAGTAGCATCCGAGGGCCAGGACCATGTGATGATCGCCGTATGCTTGCGGGCCATGTGGCCAGGAGAGCAGCCGCCCGCCGGCGGACCCCACCCCCAGCAGCCCAACCCGTACCAGCAACCTGGCCACCAGCAGCACCAGCCGTACGCCGGGCAGCCCCCGTACGCGGGCATGCAGCCGCCCGCCGCCTGGCACGCCCCCGCGGTCACGGGCCCCCCGCCGCCCGGCCGGCGACCGGGCGGCGGCCGTACGAAGGTGGTGGCGATCGTGGCCGCCGCGGCCGTCGTGGCCGCCGCCGCCGTCACGGGGACGGTCCTGCTGGGCGGCGGTGACGACCGGGCCGAGCCCGGCCCCACCGCCTCCTCGGCGCCCGCGTCGGCCGCCGGTGGCCCGGCGAACGGTGCGGACGGACCGCGGGCGACCGTCGAGGGCTGGCGGGTCGTCACCAACCCCGACCTTGGCATCGCCTTCGACGTGCCGGCCTCCTGGGTACCGAAGGCCCCCACCTGGGTCACCTACGTGGCGGAGAACGACGACCCCGAGGACAAGCCCCTGGTCGCCATGAGGGCCCCGGCCGTCCTCGAGGAGAAGTGGTGCGCGGCGGACAGCGACCGGGACGGCTGGGTCGACCACGTCCCCCTGGCCAGTGCGGGCACCCGGGGCAACGACGGGGCGCGCGGCACCGAGGAGATCGCCCGGAAGGACTCGGCGGCCTGGGTCTACGGGGCCTTCGCCCAGCCGGCGCACGACAAGGTGACGACGGGACCGGTGACCTCCTTCACCACGTCCTCCGGCATCGCGGGCAGCGTCGCCACCTCCCGGTCGTCCGGGGTCGAGAAGCGGGACAAGTGCGACGTGGACGGCAAGGCGACGACGTTCGCCTTCGAGACCGGCGACGGCGACCTCGTCTCCTGGTCGTTCTACGGTGCGGCGGACGTCGCCGACGAGGTGCCGGACGGCACCGTCCGGAAGATCCTCGCCACCGTTCGGTACGTCCCTGACAAAGGGCAGTGACCGAATCGTGTCCTCGGCGGCATTAGGGTGACTGCTCATGTGGCCAGGACAGCAGCCGCCCGGGGGCGAGCAGAACCCGCAGAACAATCCACCGAACAATCCGCAGGGCAACCCGTACCAGCAGCCGGGGTACCAGCAGCCCAATCCTTACCAGCAGCCCGGCTACCAGCAGCAGCCCGGCGCGTACGGGCAGCAGCAGTGGAGCACGCCGCAGCCCGTCACCACTCCGATGGCGGCCACCGGCGGCAGCGGTGGCGGTGGCGGCAACCGGACCAAGGTGGTCGCGATCGTCGCGGCGCTCGCGGTCGTGGTGGCCGCCGGGGTCACCGGGTTCCTGGTGCTGGGCGGTGACAAGGACGACCAGGCCGACGACGGCAAGGACAAGAAGCCGACCGCGACCGCCTCCACGGAGAAGTCGCAGTCCCCGACCGCCGATCCCAGCGCGTCCGGCTCCGACGACAACCCGCGCGGCGGCGGCGAGCTGAAGCCGACCGTCGAGGGCTGGCAGGTCGTCGCCAACCCGCGCTTCGGCACCATGTTCGACGTGCCCGCCGACTGGGAGCTCGACAGCACCGACACCAGCGTCGGTTTCGAGTGGGAGAAGGAGGACGGCAAGCTCGACCGGACCACGGTCACCGCCCCGGCCTACCTCAAGTCCGAGTGGTGCACGACGGACGAGAACAAGGACGGCCGCAAGGAGAGCACCGCCCTCGCCACCGCCGGTACGCGCGGGGAGAACGGCGCCAAGGACACGAACATGGCGGCCGAGACCCGGGTGCCGTGGTGGATCTTCGGCGGTTACACCCAGCCGGACAAGAAGAGCGTCAAGTACGGCAAGCCGAAGGCGTACACGACCACCTCCGGCCTGGAGGGCAGCGTCATCACGGCGCACTCCGAGGGCACGCCCCAGAAGGGGAAGTGCGACTCCGAGGGCAAGGCGATCACCTTCGCCTTCAAGAACGGCGCCGGGGACTTCGTCACCTGGAACCTGTACGGCGCCAAGGGCGTCAAGGAAGAGGTGCCGGAGGCGACGATCCAGAAGATCCTGAGCACCGTCCGCCTCACCGAGGAGCCTCCGACCGAGTCGTAGGAACCCGGTACTCAGCCGATGCCGAACGCCCCCGCGGGAGGCACGGGCGAGGGCACCGCGTCCTCCTCCCGCACCGGCCGCGCGTCGCCGGTGAAGTCCCGCAGGGCGGGCCCGTGCTCGACCCTGGCCGGGAAGGCGTCGGCGGCGGTGCGCCTGGCCAGCGCCGCCGTGTCGAGGGGCCGGTGCGCGGCGACGAGGACGATGTTGCCGAAGCGGCGTCCGCGCAGCACACCCGGTTCGGCGATGATCGCGAGCTGTGCGAAGAGCGTGGCGAACGTCGCCAGTTGGGAGCGCAGGAAACCGAACGGCGCCGTGTCGGCCAGGTTGGCCACGTACACGCCGTCGGCGCGCAGGACGCGGGCCGCCGCACGGGCGTAGCCGACGGAGGTCAGGTGCGCGGGCACCCGTGAGCCCCCGAAGACGTCGGCGACCAGGACGTCGGCCGAGTCCTCGGGGGCGGCTTCCAGCCAGGCGCGGGCATCGGCGCCGTGGGCGGTGACGCCCGTGCCGTCCGGCAGGGGCAGGTGCTCGGCGACCAGGTCCAGCAGTCCCCGGTCGGCCTCCACGACGTCCTGCCGGGAACCGGGCCGGGTCGCGGCCAGGTACCGGGGCAGGGTGAACGCGCCACCGCCCAGGTGCAGCACGTCCAGTGCGCGCGCCGGCTCGGCGACCGTGTCCAGGACGTGGCCGAGCCGGCGCGTGTACTCGAACTCCAGGTGCGCCGGCTCGTCCAGGTCGACGTAGGACTGCGGAGCCCCGTCGACGGTGAGCAGCCAGGCCCGTTCCCGGTCGACGTCGGGCATGAGCTTGGCGGTGCCGTGGTCGGTGACACGGGTGACGGGTATGGCTTCGTTCACCTGCCCATTGTGCCAACCGACGGCCGTCTCAGCCGACGGCCGTCACGGTCCCCGCGCCCACGGTCCGCCCGCCCTCACGGACGGCGAACCCGAGCCCGGTCTCCAGTGGCACGTCCCGCCCCAGTTCCACGGTCATCGTGACCGTGTCCCCGGGCCGGGCGACGGCCGCCTCACCGAGGTCGACGTCCCCGACCACGTCGGCGGTCCGGATGTAGAACTGCGGCCGGTATCCCGTGGCGACGGGCGTCGAGCGCCCGCCCTCGCGCGCGGACAGCACGTACACCCGCGCCGTGAACCGCCGTGCCGGTACGACGCTGCCGGGCGCGGCGACCACGTGTCCCCGGCGCACCGTGTCACGGGCGACGCCGCGCAGCAGCAGCGCCACGTTGTCCCCGGCCTGGGCCTCCTCCATCGGCTTGCCGAAGGTCTCCAGGCCGGTGACGACCGTCTCCACGGACGCGCCGAGCACCTCGACGCGGTCGCCGACGTGGACCGTGCCGCGCTCGACGGCTCCGGTGACGACCGTGCCGCGGCCGGTGATGGTGAGCACGTTCTCCACCGACAGCAGGAACGGCGCGTCCAGGTACCGCTCGGGCATGGGCACGTACGTGTCCACGGCGTCGAGCAGCGCCTCCACGGAGGCCGTCCACCGCGGGTCGCCCTCCAGCGCCCTCAGCCCCGAGACCCGTACGACGGGCACGGCGTCCCCGCCGTAACCGTGCGCGGTGAGCAGCTCCCGGACCTCCAGCTCCACCAGGTCGGTGAGTTCCTCGTCGCCCGCGTCGGCCTTGTTGAGGGCGACGACGATGTGGTCGACGCCCACCTGCCGGGCCAGCAGGACGTGTTCGGCGGTCTGCGGCATGATCCCGTCCAGCGCGGAGACGACCAGGATCGCCCCGTCGAGCTGGGCGGCGCCGGTGACCATGTTCTTGACGTAGTCGGCGTGACCGGGCATGTCGACGTGCGCGTAGTGCCGGGTGTCGGTCTCGTACTCGACGTGCGCGATGTTGATGGTGATGCCGCGCGCCGCCTCCTCGGGGGCGCGGTCGATGCGGTCGAAGGGCACGAACGTGCCGGCGCCGCGCTCGGCGAGGACCTTGGTGATGGCGGCGGTCAGGGTGGTCTTGCCGTGGTCGACGTGGCCCATGGTGCCGATGTTGAGGTGCGGTTTGGTGCGGACGTACGCCGTCTTGGACATGGCGGTTCCTCGAAGCCTCGTGGCGGTGGTGGGACCCCAGGGGGGACTGGCCGACCCTCCCCCTGCGGGGTCCGCCGGACGATCCGGGGAGGGTCAGCTTCGGGCGCCGTCGACGGCTGCCGGGAAGAGGATGACGGCAGCCTTCGGGGCATCCGCGACCGCGGATGCTGCGAGGTGGAAGGCGTGCCGGAACATGACGCCGATCATCGCCGACGCGCTGCCCGGGGTCGAATGGTTTTTGACGGCACGAAGGTCCGGAGCGGGCCGCCCCCGTCCGCTACGGACCGATGTTCCGCAGCGCCTCCCGCACGGACAGCGGCGCGAGGCTCGATGCGTGTTCGGCCACGAAGGCACGTACGGCGTCCGGGTCGGTCTTGGCGTACTCGCGCAGGCTCCAGCCGATGGCCTTGCGGACGAAGAAGTCGCCGTGGCCGCGCTGGCGCAGGCAGTAGCCGAAGAGCCGGTCGGTGTCGGTGCGTTCCTTGTACCGCAGCTGGTGGAGCAGCGCCGTGCGGACCAGCCACATGTCGTCGTCCGCGCTCCAGGCGTCCATGTCGGCGGTCAGGCCGCGGTCGGCCGCGACCAGCCCGCCGACCACGTGCGCCGCGAGCAGGTCGACGGTGTCCCACCACGGCACCGTGGTGAGCAGCTGCCGCACCACGGGCAGCAATCCGGAAGAGCAATGCGTCACATGACGGCGCAGGAGGTCGACGGCGAAGTACTGGTACTCGCGCTCGGGCAACCGCCAGCAGCGGAGCGCCACGGCGATGAGGTCCGCCTGAGCGGGACGGGGTGCTCCCTCCAGAACGGTGCGGGTCAGGGCGCGGCGAACGGGCGAGGTCAGACCCAGGAAGGGAGCGACGTCCTTCATGTACGCCCGCATGCCGGCGGCCCGTTCCGGTTCGGCCGCGGCGCCGTACACGGCGGTGAGCCGCTCCATTACGGTGTCCGCGTAGGGGCTGCGCGGCACGTCCCGAATTTCCTTGGCTGTGACGCTCATGAGACGCACCATACGGCGATCACACACATTTGTCGGTTAGTGTCACCGGATGTTCGATGCCACCACCCGCTCTGGGGGCACCGCCACGGTCTCTCCCCGGACCGCCGCGACAGAGCTCGCCGTCGCCACGGCCGCCGGGCCGGTCCCACCGGCCGGTTTCGCCGCCCGCGTGACGAGAGTCCTGCTCTCCCCGTGGTCCCGGCTCTCCCTGCTCGTCCTGCTGCTGGCCTCCGCCGCCACGGCGGTCCTGCTGTTCCAGCCGCAGCAGTTGCTGACCGACGGCTGGCCCCCGCAGCTCGGCGGACTCGCGGCGGCGGTCGCGTACGCGGTGGCGTACGGGCTGTGCACCGTCGCGTTCGTACCGCGTCCGCTGCTGAACCTGGCCGCCGGCGCCCTGTTCGGCTCCCAGCTCGGCCTCGCCTCGGCGCTGGCGGGGACGGTACTCGGCGCGGGCATCGCCTTCTGCCTGGGCCGGATGCTGGGCCAGGAGGCGCTGCGCCCGCTGCTGCGGGGCAAGTGGCTGAAGGCCGCGGACGGGCAGCTGAGCGGGCACGGTTTCCGCTCGGTGCTGGCGGCACGGCTGTTCCCGGGGGTGCCCTTCGCCGCCGTCAACTACTGCGCGGCCGTCTCCCGCATGGGGCTGCTGCCCTTCCTGCTGGCGACGGGGCTCGGCTCGATCCCCAACACCGCCGCCTACGCCGTGGCCGGCGCCCGTGCCTCGACACCGACCTCGCCGGCCTTCCTGATCGCGCTGGCCTGCATCGCGCTGCCGGGGCTGGCCGGCGCGGTGGTGGCCTGGCGCAAGCGGCACCGGCTGCGGGGGCACTGACGGGAGGCTCCCGGAGGCCCTTCAACTCCCTGTGGGCTGATCTTCACTTTGGGGCGCTACGCTGCCCCTCGGCACGCCTGATCCTGATCACCGCACGGCGGTTCGGTGTGTCCATGCCCGTTTTCGATCGGCACTTGGACTCCGTAACTTCATGTCTTGGTTTGAATCACTCATCCTCGGACTCGTCCAGGGGCTGACCGAGTTCCTTCCCGTGTCCTCCAGCGCGCACCTGCGGCTGACCGCGGCGTTCGCCGGCTGGCACGACCCGGGCGCGGCCTTCACCGCGATCACGCAGATCGGCACCGAGGTCGCCGTCCTCATCTACTTCCGCAAGGACATCGGGCGGATCCTCTCCGCCTGGACGCGGTCGCTGACGAACAAGGAGATGCGCCACGACCCCGACGCCCGCATGGGCTGGCTGGTGATCGTCGGCTCGATCCCGATCGGTGTGCTGGGGCTGACGCTGAAGGACCAGATCGAGGGTCCGTTCCGCGACCTGCGGATCACCGCGACCATGCTGATCGTCGTCGGCGTGATCATCGGCATCGCGGACCGGATGGCCGCGCGGGACGAGAAGGGCGGCCGGCACCGCGCGCCGCAGCAGCGCAAGGAACTGACGGACCTGAGTGTCCGGGACGGTCTGATCTACGGCCTCTGCCAGGCCGCGGCCCTTGTCCCCGGCGTCTCCCGCTCCGGGGCGACCATCAGCGGCGGCCTCTTCATGGGCTACCGGCGCGAGGCCGCGGCCCGGTACTCGTTCCTGCTCGCCGTCCCGGCGGTGCTGGCGTCCGGCTTGTTCGAGCTCACCGACGCGATGGAGAGCGACCACATCTCCTGGGGCCCGACGCTCTTCGCGACGGTCATCGCCTTCGCCGTCGGGTACGCGGTGATCGCGTGGTTCATGCGCTTTATTTCCACCAAGAGCTTCATGCCGTTCGTCTGGTACCGGATCGCGCTCGGCATCGTCATCATCGTCCTGGTCTTCGCGGGTGTCCTGAGCCCGCACGCCGCGGAGTCGGCCCACTGACCGGACCGCTTGTGTAGCCGTCCGGTAGCGCACTGTCAGTGCGTGCCCCTAGGCTTGTCCGCATGTCCCCCGATTCCGTGACTCCTGGTTCCGTGCGGTCCGCGGCGGAGCTGAACGACCAGATCCGTGCCCTGTGGCGGCGAGCGGGCGGGACCCTGTCGGCGCAGGAGCGCGTGGAGTACGAGCTGCTGGTGGTCGAATGGGCCACCGCGATCCGCGGCGAGGTCATCGAGGCGGCCTGAGCGGCCCGGGCCGGACGTCAGCGTCCGCCGGCCACCCGCAGCACCGCCCCCGTCGTGTACGAGGCGTCCGGCGACATCAGCCAGGAGATCGCCGCGGCGATCTCCTCCGCCCGGCCGGGGCGGCCCATCGGGACGGCCGCGCCCATCCGCCGGGCGCGCTCCGGTTCACCCATGGCCGCGTGCATCTCGGTGTCGACGACCCCCGGCGCGACGGCGTTGACGCGGATTCCGTCCGGGCCGAGTTCCTTGGCCAGGCCCAGGGTGAGGGCGTCGACGCCCGCCTTGCTGGCCGCGTAGTGGACGTACTCCCCCGGGCTGCCGATGGTCGCGGCGCCCGACGACACGTTCACGATCGCGCCGCCGCCCCGCGCCGTCATCAGCTGCGCGGCGCGGCGGGAGCACAGCAGTACGCCCAGCAGGTTGACGTCGAGGACCCGGCGCAGGGTCGCGGTGTCGCTGTCGGCGAGCCGGCCGAGCGGTCCGGTCACCGCCGCGTTGTTCACCAGGCCCGTCACCGGGCCGAGCCGCTCCTCCGCCACTTCGAAGAGCCGCTCGACGTCGGACTCGGCCGAGGTGTCCGCCCGCACCGCGAGGCCGCGGCCACCCGCCTCGCGCACCCCGGCCACGACCGCCTCGGCGGCCGAGGCGTCCCGCATGTAGCCCACGACGACATCGTGTCCGTCGGCCGCGAGCCGCAGGCAGGTGGCGGCACCGATGCCCCGGCTGCCACCGGTGACCACCGTGATGGGACGTGCCATGAGTACCTCCGGTGAGCGAGGGCCGGGAGTCCGAAGAACCCGGGAGTCTTTGATCGATCATCGATCATCCTAGGGCGAGGTCGCGCTTCACGGGGCGCGGACATCCGATGTGATCAACTGAATCCGCCCTCGTCGAGAGCGCACACTGAAGGGACCACGGGGTAGGGAGGCGCCCATGAAGATCCTCGGTCACTGGCTCGCCTCCCCGTGGCGCCGCTCGGCCACCGCCGTACTCGCCGGCGCGCTGCCCGTGCTCGCCTTTCCGGGCCCGGCCCTGTGGTGGTGGGCCTGGATCGCCCTGGTGCCCTGGCTGCTGCTGGCCCGCAGCGCGCCGGGCGGGAAGCGCGCCGTGTACGACGGGTGGTGCGGCGGCTTCGGGTTCATGCTGGCCATGCACCACTGGCTGCTGCCCAACCTGCACGTGTTCACGTTCGTGGTCGCGGCGCTGCTCGGCGCGCTGTGGGCGCCCTGGGGCTGGCTGGTGCGCCGGATGCTGGGCGGGGCGCCCTCGGCCGGCCGGGTGGCGGCGGCGCTCCTGGTGCTGCCGTCGGGCTGGCTGGCGGTGGAACTCGTCCGCTCCTGGGAAGGGCTCGGCGGCCCCTGGGGCGTGCTCGGCGCGAGTCAGTGGCAGGTGGCGCCGGCGCTGCGCCTCGCCTCGGTGGGCGGGGTGTGGCTGCTGAGCTTCCTGGTGGTGGCCGTCAACGTCGCCGTGGCGGTCCTCGTCGCCGTCCGCCGGGCCCGGGTGCCCGCCCTCGCGGGGCTCCTGGCCACCGCCGCCGCGACCTCCGCCGCCTGGGTCTGGTCCCCGCGCCCCGAAGGCGGTGAGCGGGTGGCGATCGGGGTGGTGCAGCCGGGCGTCGTCGCCGGGGCGGACAGCGCCGACCGGCGTTTCGACCGCGAGGAGGAGCTGACCCGCGGGCTCGCCGGCCGGGACCTCGACCTGATCGTCTGGGGCGAGAGCAGCGTCGGCTTCGACCTGGACGACCGGCCCGACCTGTCCCGGCGGCTCGCGGCGCTGTCGCGGGAGACCGGCGCGGACATCCTGGTCAACGTGGACGCGCGGCGCTCGGACAAGCCGGGCATCTACAAGAGCTCGGTGCTCGTCGGCGCCGACGGTCCGACCGGCGACCGGTACGACAAGATGCGGCTCGTCCCCTTCGGGGAGTACATTCCGGCGCGCTCCCTGCTGGGCTGGGCCACGTCGGTGGGCGAGGCGGCGGGCGAGGACCGCCGGCGGGGCAGTGAGCAGGTGGTGATGGACGTCGGGGACGGGCTGCGGGTCGGGCCGATGGTGTGCTTCGAGAGCGCGTTCCCCGACATGAGCCGACGGCTCGCCGCCGACGGCGCCGAGGTGCTGCTCGCCCAGTCGTCGACGTCGACCTTCCAGCACACCTGGGCGCCGGAGCAGCACGCCTCGCTCGCCGCGCTGCGCGCCGCCGAGACCGGCCGGCCGATGGTGCACTCCACGCTGACCGGCGTCTCGGCCGTCTACGACGCGAACGGCGCGCGGATCGGTTCGTGGCTGGGTACGGACGCGAGCGAGTCGCGGGTGTACGAGGTCCCGGTGACGCACGGGACGACGCCGTACGTCCGCTTCGGCGACTGGACGCTGCACGCGTCGCTGCTGATCCTCGCGGCCTGGGGCGTCGGCGAGGGCGTACGGGCGGTGCGGCTCAGGCGGAACGCTCGTGCACCGCGCGTACCACCCGCTCACACAGCTCATGGGTCTCCAGCGCGTCCCGGGCACTGAGCACCTTGCCGGCGCGCACCGCGTCCAGGAAGACCAGCACCGCCTGCTCGATGCCGCGCTGCCGGGCCACGGGGACCCAGTCGCCGCGCCGCCGCACGGTCGGCTGGCCCTTGTGGTCGATCACCTCGGCGAGGTTGACCACCTGGCGTTTGGTGTCCTGGCCGGAGACCTCGAGGATCTCCTCCGCCGAGCCGCTGAGCCGGTTCATGACGCCGAGGGCGGTGAAGCCGTCGCCGGCGAGCTGGAGGACGACGTGGTGGAGCAGGCCGTCCTGGACGCGGGCGCGCACGGTGACGTCGTCGACCGGGCCCGGCACCAGGAAGCGGAGCGTGTCGACGACGTGGATGAAGTCGTCGAGGATCATCGTGCGGGGGTCCTCGGGCAGGCCCGTGCGGTTCTTCTGCATGAGGATCAACTCGCGCGGGTGCTCGGCGCACTGCGCGTAGCCGGGGGCGTGGCGCCGGTTGAAGCCGACGGCGAGGCTGGTGCCGCGCTCCTCGGCGAGGGTCACCAGGCGTTCGGAGTCGGCGAGTTCGTAGGCGAGCGGCTTGTCGACGTAGGTCGGGACGCCGGCTTCGAGCAGTCGGGTCACGATCTCGGGGTGGACGGCGGTCGGCGCGTGCACGAAGGCCGCGTCGAGGCCGGCGGCCAGGAGTGCGTCGAGGTCCGCGTGGAGCCGCTCCGACGGGAGGCGCAGCTTCTCGCCGACCCGGGTGAGCGTGGCGGGGGTGCGGGTCTGCAGGTGCAGTTCCACCCCCGGCAGCACGGCGAGCACCGGCAGGTAGGCCTTCTGCGCGATGTCGCCGAGTCCGATGACGCCGACCTTCACGGGGTGTGCTCCTCTAACGCTCGCCTGCCTGGGTCTGCCGGGAAGCATACGGGGACTGCGGGGGCCGCCAGTCGGCGATGCCGTCGAAGCTCCGCAGGAAGAGGGCGGGTCCGGCCTTGGAGAGCGCGGCGATCGCGGTGTCGCGTACGGCGGTCCCGGCGCGGCCGGTCATCAGGTTGAGGCGGGCGACCCTCACGGCCTGGCGGGCGACGGCGGTGGTGCGGGGCAGGCGCGCGGCCGTGTAAACGGCCAGGTCGTCGCAGTGGTGGGCGAGGACGATCGCGTCCTCGATCGCCTGGTTGCCGCCCTGGCCGAGGGTCGGTGGCATGGCGTGCGCGGCGTCGCCGACGAGGGCGACCCTGCCCCGGTGGTAGGCGGGCAGCGGCTCGGCGATGTGGTGCACGTCGTGGCGCAGGACGTCCTCGGGGCGGGCGGCGGCGAGGACGGCGGGGACGGGGTCGTGCCAGTCGCCGTACCGGTGCAGCAGCTCGGCCCTCTCGTCGGACGCGTGCCCGCCCGCCGGGGCGAGGGCGGCGGCGTAGGCGTAGACCCGGCCGTCCTTGAGCGGATGCGTGCCCCAGATGCGGCCCCGGCCCCACGTCTCGTGCGAGGCGAAGTCGGCGCCCGGGACCGGGATCACCACCCGCCAGGTGGTGAAACCTGAGTAGACGGGCCCCGGGTGGCGCGGGAACAGCGTGCCGCGTACGCCGGAGTGGATGCCGTCGGCCGCGACGACCAGGTCGGCCTCCAGCTCGCCGTCCGGGGTGCGCACGCGTGCCGGCCGGTCGCGGTCGCCGGGGTCGGCGAGCCGCGTGTCGGCGGCGATGCGGACGGCGTCCGCCGGCAGCAGAGCGGCCAGGCGGTCGATGAGCGTGGCCCGGTGCAGCAGCACCAGCGGACCGCCGAACCGTGCCGCGGCGGCCTCGGCGTTCGAGCGGGAGAGCCAGCGTCCGCCCGGTGTGCGCAGTCCCCCGTCGCCCTGCCAGGCGGCGAGGTCGCGGATCTCGTCCCCGAGGCCGATGACGTCCAGGGCGCGCAGCGCGTTGGGCGACAGGGAGATCGCCGCGCCGATCGGCTGGAGCGAGGCGGCCCGCTCCAGGACGGTGACGCGCAGACCACGCCGGTGCAGGGCCGCGGCCGCGGTCAGACCGCCGATTCCGCCACCGATCACGACCGCCCGTTTCGTGCCTGACATGACTCTGTCCCTTCTCCGGCCCACCACGTTCACTACAGATGTAGTGAAGCCCTCGACTCGACTGTACTACAGCCGTAGTGAGGAAGGTAGGTTGACCTTCATGCCCGCACGCACCGCATCCCCCGCGCCCAGCACGGGCGCCTCCCGCGCCGACCTCGTCGCCGACACCGCTCTCGCCCTGCTCGCCGAGCGCGGCATGCGCGGACTCACGCACCGCGCGGTCGACGAGGCGGCCGCGCTCCCCCAGGGCTCCACCTCCAACGTCGCGCGGACCCGGCAGGCGCTCCTGGAGCTGGCGGTGCGCCGCCTGGCCGACCGGGAGGCGCGGGTGCTGGCGCTGCACGAGATGCCGGACCCGCGGGCCGGTCTCGACGCCCTGGTGGACGCGCTGGCGCTGGCCACGCACCGGGCGCTGACCCGGAACCGCGAACTGACCCTGGCCCGCTACGAACTGGCCCTGGAAGCCACGCGCCGCCCGGAACTGCGGGCCCACTTCGACGCGGCGGGCGCCCGCTTCCGGGACCAACTGGGCGCGCTCGTCACCGCCATGGGCTCGGCCCACCCCTCCCGGCACGTGCTGTCGCTGGTCGCCTGGGCGGACGGACTGATGTTCAGCTGCGTGGCCGGGTCCTTCCACGCCGAGGTTCCGGAGCTGGCGGAGGTGCGGACGGGCCTGCGCGAGCTGCTGGGCGGCATGATCAAGGACTGAAACCCCTGGTGGGGCGAGATCGCGTGGGCGAGGATGCCTGTCATGACGACCGAACGCCGCGAACCCGTTCCCGACCTCGACGAACGCGCCATGCTGGAGGGCTGGCTGGAGTACCACCGGCAGACCCTCGCGTGGAAGTGCGAGGGTCTGACCGACGCCCAGCTGAGGAGCGCCGCCGTCGCGCCCTCCACGTTGTCGCTGATGGGCCTGGTGCGGCACATGGCCGAGGTGGAGCGGAGCTGGTACCGCAGGGTACTGGCGGACGAGGACGCCGACCCGATCTACTACACGGACGAGGACCCGGACGGCGACTTCCGTGCGACCGAGTCGGACACCTACGCGGAGGTCCACGCCACCTGGCAGGCCGAGATCGAGGCGGCCCGGCGCAACGCGGCCGGCGTTCCCCTCGACGCGGCTACCCGGGGCAAGCACCGGCGCACCGGTGAGCGCTACACCCTGCGCTGGATCCACACCCACATGATCGAGGAGTACGCGCGCCACAACGGGCACGCCGACCTGCTCCGCGAACGCGTCGACGGCGTCACGGGCGACTGACGTCACCCCGGGCGGCGCACGGCCCTCCGTACGGGGCCGGAGATCACCCGTGCGGGGCAACCTCCGCCTGTCCGCCGTCGCGGCAGGGGCCCGACCCGCCAGAGTGGCGCGGGTGCATCGAACGACGACCACCGCAGCTCTCCTGGTGACCGTGGCCGCGGCCCTGACCGGCTGTACGACGGTCCAGGGCCCGACCGCGGCCGACCCGTCGGCACCCGGCGCCCGCTCGTCCGCGCCGCGTCCGGACGGTCCGGCCGAACCACGGGTCGTGCAGGCGCCCGCCCGCGAGGCACTGGAGATGATCGGCCCCTCCCGGGCCCCGGACCACGCGCCCGACGAGCCGCGCCGCACGACATCCCCGGCGGACCCGCCGGAACACGAGCCGCCGGCCGCCCGGGCCCGCCCGGAACAACAGCCGCCCCCGGCCCGCCCCGCGCCGCCGGAGCGGACCCGCGCGCCCGAGCGTCCCCGTGCTGTGGTCCCCGACGTCCCGCGGTCGCCCGACGGCGACACCGGCAAGAACGCGGACATCTGCTCCCTGGGCAAGAAATACGGCGGCTGGCGTCCCGGCAGTCCCGAGGCAGTCATCTGCGACCGGACGTACGGCCGTTGAGTCCGGGGCGAGCCCTGCGGCAGCGGCCGGGCTACGGCCGCTGCCGCGGCGGCCCCCACCACCCGTCGGGGCGCTCGGGCCCGTCCGTGGGCGGCCCGGCCTCGCCCGTCGGCCCGGCGTCGGCCAGGCGACGGGCCAGCCGGTCGATCGCCGCGCGCACACCTTCGCCGTAACGGTCGAAGGCCAGTGCGCCGGCGGCCGTGCGGGCGCGCCGCAGGTGCAGACGGGCGGCCTCGCGGTGGCCGAGGCGGTCGTAGTCGGCGGCCAGGTTCAGATGCAGCGAGGGGTAGAGGGCCCGCGCGGCGAGCCGGCCGCCCTCGCCCCCGTCCCCGGCTCCGTCGGCCCACCCGCCGTCCGCCAGTTCCTCGGCGGCCGACAGGGCCCGCAGGTCCCAGGCCAGTTCGTCACCCGGGTCGTCCTGGGTGTCGGCCAGGTAGTGGGCGAGGGTGCAGCGGTGCAGCGGGTCGCCGTGCTCGCCGATCTCCGCCCACAGGTTCAGGAACCGGAGCCGGGCCTCCTCGCGGTCACCCGCGTGGTGCAGCATGGCGACCTGCCCGATCCGCGTCAGGACGGCGTCCGGCGCTGCCTGCTCCTGTCCCTTGGCCACCGCGTCCTCCGTGCCCGTCGTCGGCTGTCCCCGACGACGCTAACGGCACATACCGGTAATCCCGGTCAGGCGGCCCGTAACGCGCGGGTCAGCCCAGGTTCGGGACGGTCCAGTCGATCGCCTCGTGGCCCTGCGCCGCGACCGCCTCGTTGATCTGCGTGAACGGGCGGGAGCCGAAGAACTTCTTCGCCGACAGCGGCGAGGGGTGGGCGCCCTTGACCACCGCGTGCCGCGTCTCGTCGATCAGCGGCAGCTTCTTCTGCGCGTAGTTGCCCCACAGGACGAACACCGCCGGGTCGGGCCGGTTCGCCACCGCGCGGATCACCGCGTCGGTGAACAGCTCCCAGCCGCGGGCCTTGTGCGAGTTAGCCTCGCCGGCCCGGACCGTGAGCACCGCGTTGAGCAGCAGGACGCCCTGCTCCGCCCACGGCATCAGGTAGCCGTTGTCCGGGATCGGGGTGTCCAGCTCCGCGTGCATCTCCTTGTAGATGTTGCGCAGGGACGGCGGGACCTTCACGCCCGGCCGGACCGAGAAGCACAGCCCGTGGCCCTGGCCCTCGCCGTGGTACGGGTCCTGCCCGAGGACCAGCACCTTCGCCCGGTCGTACGGCGTGGCCTCCAGCGCGGCGAAGACCTCCTCGCGCGGCGGGTAGACGGGGCCGTTCGCCCGCTCCTCCTCGACGAACTCCATCAGCTCCTTGAAGTAGGGCTCCTGCAGTTCGCCGCCCAGCACCTCGCGCCAGGACTCGGGCAGCATGGCGATGTCGGTCACGTCAACTTCCTTACGCTGTGCGGTCGCTTCCAGTCCTGAAGAACCTACCGGCGACCACTGACAACGGACGCACCCACCGGGAGACGGCAGCGCCTACCAGCTGGTCTTGCGGTACAGCTGCCACATCATCATGATCGTCGACGGGTCCATGGCCCGCTCCGCACCCGAGATGTCGGTGCTGGTGGCCACGTACTGCTTGCCCTGCCACAGCGGCAGCAGCCGCACGTCGTCCACGAGGATCTGCTGCGCGCGCTCGAAGTCCTTCTCCACGTTGGCCCGGTCGCTCTTCTGGCGTGAGCGCGGCAGCAGCTCGCCGGTGATCTCCGGTGCCAGATAGGGAGTACCGAGCGCGTTCTGCTCACCGACGAAGGGCGCGATGAAGTTCTCCGCGTCCGGGAAGTCGGGCGACCAGCCGCGTCCGAACACCGGGTACTCGCCCTTCTGGTAGCCGGTGACGTACGTCTTCCAGGGGCGGCTCTTCAGCGTGATGTCGAACAGACCCGAGGCGTCGAGCTGGCGCTTGATCTCCTTGAACTCCAGCGCCGTCTCGGAGCCGTAGCGGTCGCTCGTGTACCAGAGGGTGAGCGGGACGGGCTCGGTGATGCCGGCGTCGGTGAGGATCTCGCGGGCCTTGTCGACGCTGGGGTCGCCGTAGTCGTCGAAGAAGCCCGTGGTGTGACCGGTCAGGCCCTTGGGGACCATCGAGTACAGCGGGTCGACGGTGTCCTGGTAGATCTTGTGGGCGATCGCGTTCCGGTCGATCACCTGGGCGACGGCCTGGCGCACTTCCTTGCGGCCCGCCCACGGGTCCTCGGGGTTGAAGACGAGGTAGCGGATCTCCGTGCCGCTGCCCTCGACCAGCTGGAGGTCCTCGTCCTTGCTGGTCCTGCCCTGCAGCGTGATGATGTCGTCGGCCGCGAGACCGCGGTAGGTGACGTGGATGTCCCCGTCGCGCAGGGCCTTCACCATGCCGGCGGAGTCCTTGAAGTAGCGGATGGTGACCGCGTCGTTGTGGCGCTCGGCGAAGCCCTTGTAGCGGTCGTTGCGGACGAGTTCGGCCCGCTCCCCCTCCTCGTACGACTGGAGCGTGTACGGGCCCGAGCCGACGATCTCGCCGTCCTCGCGCAGGGCGCCCGCCGGGTAGCTGCCCGGTTCGACGATCGACATGGCGGGTGTGGCGAGCACGAAGGGGAAGGTGGCGTCGGGCTTGTCGAGGTGGAAGACCACCTCCCGCTCGCTCGGCGCCTGGACCCTCTCGAGGGTGCCCAGCAGTCCCGCGGGGCCGCCGTTGACGTTGATGTCCTTGATCCGGTCGATCGAGTGCTTGACCGCCTGGGCGTCCAGCGGCTCCCCGTTGGAGAAGGTGAGGCCCTCGCGCAGCTCGCAGCGGTACACCTGGTTGGTGGAGTCGGTGAACGCGCAGTTCTCGGCGGCGTCGGGCTCGGGCGCGGTCGCACCGTTGGGGTAGCTGAGGAGCGTCTGGTAGACGTTGCGGAACAGCTCCCAGGAGCCGTCCCAGGAGGCGGCCGGGTCGAGGGTGCTGGGGGCGCTGGTCGTGCCCACCACGATCGGCCCCTCGTCCTGCGAACTGTCGGACGACAGGATGCCGCACCCGGTGACCAGCGTCGATATGGACACGATGGCCGCGATCCGCCGCAGGCCTCGGTTCCGGTTGAACACGTGCACGCTCCTCGATCCGCCGTGCCAAGGGTCGGCAGACCATACCGCAGCCCCACGCCACCTGAACCCCCTTCTGAACAGGGGTTTTGATCATTTGGCGATGACTACGTTGTCATCGCCCCGCGGTCTCGAAAGGCGGACACGGGCGCCGTCGTCGTCGACGGCGCCCGTGTCCGGGTGTGTCCCGGCGAGCGGGAGAGAGGCGAGATCAGGCCACGCCGGCGTTGAGGAAGATCCCGCCGTCGACCACGAGCGTCTGACCGGTGACCCAGGCGGACTGCTCCGAGGTGAGGAAAGCGGCGGCGCCGCCGATGTCGGACGGCACGCCGAGCCTGCCCAGCGGGTAGCCCGCCGCGGCCTCCTCCTCGCGGCCCTCGTACAGGGCGGCGGCGAACTTGGTCTTCACGACCGCCGGGGCGATCGCGTTGACCCGCACCCCCGGCGCGAACTCGTGCGCCAGCTGTGCCGTGAGGTTGATCAGCGCGGCCTTGCTGACGCCGTAGGCGGCGATGAAGGGCGAGGGCGACAGGCCCGCGACGGAGGCGATGTTGACGATCGCGCCGCCGTTGTCCTTCTGCCAGGCGTGCCAGGTGCGCTGCGCGAAGCCGAGCGCCGAGATCACGTTGGTCTCGAAGACCTTGCGCGCGACGTTCAGGTCGAGGTCGGCGATCGGCCCGAAGACCGGGTTGGTGCCGGCGTTGTTGACCAGGAAGTCGACGCGGCCGAAGGCCTCCATCGTGCGCTCGACGGCGACGGCCTGGTGGGCCTCGTCGTGCGCCTTGCCGGCGACGCCGATGACCCGGTCGGCGCCGAGCTTGTCGACGGCCTCCTTCAGCGTGTCCTCGTTGCGGCCGGTGATGCAGACGCGGTCGCCACGTGCGACGAGCGCCTCGGCGACGCCGTAGCCGATGCCTCGGCTGGCGCCGGTGACGAGCGCGACCTTCCCGGAGAGGGCGGGGAGTTCAGTCATGTCAGTGGTCCCTAATCCCGGTGTTCCCTGGTCTCCGCGTGCCCTAGTCGAGCGGTCCGCCGGCGACGTACAGCACCTGGCCGGAGACGAATCCGGCCGCCTCGCCGGTGAAGAAGGCGATGGCGTTGGCGATGTCGTCGGGCTCGCCGACGCGGGCGACCGGGATCTGGGTGGCGGCGGCGGCCTTGAAGTCGTCGAAGCCCATGCCGACGCGGTCGGCGGTGGCCTTGGTCATCTCGGTGGCGATGAAGCCGGGGGCGACGGCGTTGGCGGTGACGCCGAACTTGCCGAGCTCCTTGGCCAGGGTCTTGGTGAAGCCCTGCAGACCGGCCTTGGCGGCGGAGTAGTTGACCTGGCCGCGGTTGCCGAGCGCGGAGGACGAGGACAGGTTGACGATGCGGCCGAAGCCGGCGTCCACCATGTGCTTCTGGCACGCCTTCGACATCAGGAAGGCACCGCGCAGGTGCACGTTCATGACGGTGTCCCAGTCGGAGACGCTCATCTTGAACAGCAGGTTGTCGCGCAGCACGCCCGCGTTGTTGACGAGGATGGTCGGCGCGCCCAGTTCCTCGGCGATCCGGGCGACGGCCGCCTCGACCTGCGCCTCGTCGGAGACGTCGCAGCCGACCGCGACAGCCTTGCCGCCGGCCGCGGTGATCTTCTCGACGGTGTCCTTGCAGGCGGCCTCGTCGAGGTCGATGACGGCGACGGCGCGGCCTTCGGCGGCCAGTCGTACGGCCGTGGCGGCACCGATGCCGCGCGCGGCTCCGGTGACGACGGCGACCCGCTGCTCAGTGGTGGACATTGCTGCTTCTCCTCGTCCTGGGGATGCGGCCCGTGCGGGATTCCACGGTCCCACCTTGGGTGAGCGACCGCTTAGTACCTTCCGCAGACGTGACGCTAGAAGCCCTGGCACCCGGTGTCAACGGGACACCGGCGCGGTGTGATCCATTCCCCGGCGGCCGAGAGCCGGGACCAGCGCCGTGCTCGCCCGATCGGCCCAGCGCTGCGGGCCGCCGCGTCGCCGCGCGCCTAGCGTCGGAGCGGAGCCATTCGTGGCCGGAAAGGAGGCGTCCATGCGCCGTCGTACCGGTGCCGCAGGCATAGCCGTCGCGATCGCCGCGATCGTGCCGCTGGCCGACCCCGCACACGCCCAGGACCCGGATTCCTGGACCCTCACCCACCAGAAGGCGGTCCAGACCGTCTCCGACAGCGACCCGGGCGGCACCGACCCGTGGTCGCCCGACGCACTCTCGCCCGACGCGCTCTCGCCCGACGCGCTCTCGCCCGACGCGCTCTCGCCCGACGCACTCGGCGACGGACCGCCGAGCGACGGAGGGACCGGCGAAGCCGGAGCCGACACGGGCCGGCCCGGCGAGGGCGGGCTCGAGGAGTATCGCCCCGACGAGACCGGATTGGAGGAGTACCGCCCGGACCAGGGCGGGAGCGGTGAGGGCGGATTCGGCCAGGACCGCCCCGAAGAGGGCGGGACCGACCAGGCCGGCACCGGTCACATGGGCATCGAACAGGTCGGGTTCGGCCAAGTGGGCAACGACCAGACCGGGATCGGCCAGGGCCGGATCGACCAGGGACGGATCGACCAGGCCGGGTTCGACGCCGCCCGGGAGGCGGACGGCGGCGCGGCCGGTGGGGCGCTGCCGCGTCGGGACGCGCCCCCGACGATCTCCGCGACCTCCAAGCCGCGTCCCACCCCCACCACCCCGGCCCCGGTCGCCACGTCCGCACCGACCACGGCCGTGCCGGGTCCCGCGACCTCGCCAGCGGTCACGCCGACGCTCGGCACCCAGGGCGGACTGGGCGGGGCCTCGGGCACGGGCCCGAGCGGCAGGGACATCGGCATCGGCCTGACCGGCGTGGCGAGCGTCGCGATCGCCGCCGCCTTCGTCATCAGGCGCCGCCGTCGCGTCTGACCCCGGGGCGGGCGGGCCGCCTACCCCGCCGCCTACCGCACCAGCAGTTCGATGAGCCGTTCGGTCTCGGCCGCCGGGTCGCCGGTGAGGCCGGTGTGGACGGGGCCGGGCTGGACGATCGTGGAGCGGGGCGCGATCAGCCAGCGGAAGCGGCGCCCCGGGTCGTCGCCGGCCGCCTGCCCCGCCGCGTCCCCACCGGCGCAGACGCCCTCGACGGCGCGGAGCGCGGCACGGACGCCGGGCAGGTCCACGTGCGGATCGAGGGCCAGCAGCCGGTTCTCGTCGAGGTGGGTGCGGACACCGACGTAGGACCTGGCCCGGCAGTACACGAGCACTCCGGCGTTGACGCACTCCCCGCGCTCGACGCGGGGGACGACGCGCAGCAGCGCGTACTCGTAGACGTGGCGGTCGCTCACCGGTCCCCCTCGGTCCTGATGCGCTCGTGGATGGTCGCGGCCCGCTCGAACAGGGGTCGCGCGTAGGCGCGGCGCAGGTCGACGGGGGTCGCGAAACCGGGTTCGTCCAGCAGCCAGACGTCCGGGATCTCAGCGGTGACCTCGGCGAGGAGTTCCTCGGTGACCAGGGGTGCGAGCGCGGCGGCGGCCGAGCGGATGTCCGGGGCGAAGCGGGCGAGGGCGTGGTCCGAGGCGTCGTAGGGCCGGGCGGCGGAGGCCTCGGCGCCGGGCCAGTTGTGGTGCCAGATCATGGTCGCGCCGTGGTCGACCAGCCAGGTCTCGCCCCGCCGGCGCAGGAGGTTGGGGTTGCGCCAGGACCGGTCGACGTTGTTCACCAGCGCGTCGAACCACACGATCCGCCCGGCCTCCTCGGAGCCGACGTCGAAGGCGAGCGGGTCGAAGCCCAGGGCGCCGGAGAGGAAGTCCATGCCGAGGTTGGTGCCGCCGCTCGACTTGAGCAGTTCCTGCACCTGCTGCTCGGGTTCGCCGAGCCCGAGCACCGGATCGAGCTCGACCGTCACCAGCCGCGGCACCCGGAAGCCCAGCCTGCGGGCGAGTTCCCCGCAGACCACCTCGGCGACGAGCGTCTTGCGCCCCTGCCCGGCGCCGGTGAACTTCAGGACGTACGTCCCGAGGTCGTCGGCCTCGACCAGTCCCGGGAGCGAGCCGCCCTCACGCAGGGGCGTGATGTAGCGGGTGGCGGTGACGTTTCTCAGCATTTCCGAAGCCAACCTGTCCCTGTGGACGTGCTTTCCATGGCCGTCCGCCTGCGCTTCCGGCTTCTGGCATGAAGTGTGCATAGTAGCCGCAGGTGATCGGGAAACTGCGGGCCCTCGCTCAGATGAGCAGTTGCGGACCTCGCCGAGGGCCGGCGGACGAGCACCTCTCCGACGTACGCCCCCGCCACAGGCGGCGGCACGCCGGGCGAAGGCCGCTGAAGCGGCTCGCACCGCCCGTGCACAAGGCACGCGTTCACCCACGTCACCCATGAGGCCGCTCCCCCTCCGCCCCTGCACACGTCCACGGCTGCCTCTCAGCGCAGCTTGACGGCCCCGCCGTCCGCCATCACCGTCTGCCCCGTCATGTACCGCGCGTCGTCGCTCGCGAGGAAGCCCACGATGGGAGCGACGTCCCGGTCGGGGTCGCCGAAACGGCCCAGCGGCACCGAGGCGGCGGACTGGGCGTACTGCTCGGGACGGGCCTCGGCCCATGCGGCGACGCCTGCGGTCAGGGCCATCGGGCAGACCACGTTGACCCGGATGTTGTGCTGGGCCCATTCGTTGGCGGCGACCCGGCTCAGACCACGGATCGCCTCCTTCGCCGCGGCGTAGGAGGCCTGGTTCGGCTGGCCGTTCAGACCGGCGCCGGAGCCGAAGTTGACGACGCTGGCGTTGCCGGTCTTCTTCAGCTCCGGCAGCGCGGCCAGCATGAAGTTGCGGGTCGCGTACAGGCCGGTGTCCATCGCGAGGTTCCAGTCGTCGTCCGTCTGGTCCTCGAACGGCTTCTGCCGCGACACGCTCGCGTTGTTCACCAGTACGTCCAGGGAGCCGAACCGGTCGACGGCGGTGGCGACGGCGGTGTCGGCGACCTTCCGGTCGGACACGTCCCCCTTCAGGAAGACCACGGCGTCGCCCAGCTCCTCGGCGATCGCCTGCCCTGCCTGCTCCTGGAGGTCGACGACGACGACCCGGGCACCGCGCGCGACGAACAGCCTCGTGATGGCACCGCCGATACCGGACGCGCCCCCGGTGACGATGGCCGACTTGCCCTGCAAGGTACGAGAACCCATGGCTGGTTTCCTTTCGTGAGAGCCCGGGACCCGGGCGATGTGTATGGTACATACACATCGTACCTCGGTCCCGTGCGGCGACTCCGGACCCGGCGCCGGAGGGGCGGAGCCCGACGGTGGACACTGGTGGAGCGGAATCTGAGGAAGGGACAACGGCACGGATGACGGAGCAGAATGAGCAGGAACGCCGCCTGGGCGCCCTGGAGCGGGAACTGACCCTGTTGTCCCGGCATTTCATCGCCTCGCGCGGACCGCGTATCGGCCAGAGTCTCGACCGCTCGGCCTACGTTCTGCTCACCCGGCTGGAAACCGGTGAACCGCTCACGCTCAAGGAGCTGGCGCACACCTTCCAGGCCGACGTGTCGACCATCAACCGGCAGGTCGCCGCCATGCTCCGGCAGGGCCTGGTCGAGCGTCTGGAGGCGACCGGCCCAGGGGGCGCGCGCACGTTCCGGCCCACCCCGCTCGGCCTGGAACGGCTGGCGGCGGACCGGGCCATCAGCCGGGCGGGAACCGCCCAGCTGATCGAGGCGGCGGGCTGGAGCGCCGAACGGACCCAGGAGTTCCTCACGCTGATGGTCGAGCTCAACCACGGCATCGAGCAGCTGGAGGGGCGCGCGTGGGTCCGTTCCGGCGGGACGGACGCCCGGCCGCCGGACACCGGCACGTCGCGGTGACGGACGGGCCGACAGCGAAACGACAGCCGTGTTTTACGCCCGTCCGACCGCCGGCGCGACAGCATCTCGGCACGGTCTGAACAGCATGTGTCCCGGGGCCGTACCTCTCGGCAGATCATCACGCATCCACCCCGGAAGGAACCCCAGCATGACCAGCGCACCGTTCCACCCCGCAGGACCGGCCCGTCGTACCGTCGTGGCGGCGGCCGGAGCGGCGGGGCTCGCCGTCGCGCTGACCGCGTGCTCGGGCTCCGGCGACGACGCGTCGGACGACAGCGGCTCCGCGGCCGCGCCGCCCGCTTCCGAGGGCGCGGGCGGCGAGGCCGCCGGGGCCGCGCTGGCGGCCACCGCGGACATCCCGGAGGGCGGCGGGAAGGTCTTCGCCGACCAGAAGGTGGTGGTCACGCAGCCGACGGCGGGCGAGTTCAAGGCGTTCTCCGCCACCTGCACGCACCAGGGGTGCGCCGTGAAGAGCGTGTCCGACGGCGTCATCAACTGCCCCTGCCACAACAGCAACTTCTCGATCACCGACGGCAGTGTGCAGGGCGGTCCGGCGCCCAAACCGTTGCCGGCCGTGCAGATCACGGTCAGCGGGGACTCGATCCGGCTGGCCGGATGACCGTCACCCAGCGCCGGGGCCGGAAGATCATGATGACGCCCGGCGAGCTGGACGCCTTCCTCACCACCCAGCGCACCTGCCGCGTCGCCACGGTGTCGGCCGACGGCGCCCCGCACGTGAGCACGCTCTGGTTCGTCTGGGACGGCTCCTCCATGTGGCTGTACTCGGTGGTGCGCAGCCGCCGCTGGGCGGACCTGCGGCGCGACCCCAGGGTGGCGATCGTGGTCGACACCGGCGAGGAGTACGACGAGTTGCGGGGCGCGGAGCTGTCCGGCGGGGTGGAGTTCGTGGGCGAGGCGCCGCGCACCGGCGAGCTGTGCGCCGAACTCGACTTCCCGGAGACGCTGTTCGCCCGCAAGAACTTCCGTCTGGAGGAGATGCCGCACGACGGCCGTCACGCCTGGCTGCGGCTGACGCCCGAGAAGGTCGTCTCCTGGGACTTCCGCAAGCTGGCGTCCCGGTAGCCCCGCCCCGCGGGGCCCGTCAGCCGAGCCGTCCCGCCGCCGCCCGCAGCGCCTGGACCGCCGCCCGGATCGACGGGCGGCGGTCGGCGTCCGCGCGCCAGACGACGTACACGTGCCGGCGCACCCGCTGTTTGAGCGGCACGGTGAGGACTCCCTGAGGCATCGGGTGGCGGCCGAGCAGCGGGGCGATGCACACGCCGAGTCCCGCGGCGACCAGGCCGAGCTGGGTGTGGGTCTCGGCGGCGCGGTGGCCGATGATCGGCTCGATGCCCTTGGAGCGCAGCGTGAACATCAGCCACTCGTGGCAGAACTCGCCCTCCCCCCACGTGATCCACTCGTCCTCGGCGAACTCGGCGAGGTCCACCTCGTCCCGGCCCGCGAGCCGGTGGCCGGCCGGCAGTGCCACGTCGGCCGGGTCGTCCAGGAGCGGCGCCTTGACCAGG
Organism: Streptomyces sp. AC602_WCS936; assembly: GCF_019049125.1. Lineage (NCBI taxonomy): Bacteria > Bacillati > Actinomycetota > Actinomycetes > Kitasatosporales > Streptomycetaceae > Streptomyces > Streptomyces sp. AC602_WCS936. The sequence goes on from NZ_JAGMUF010000054.1 coordinate 499,319, forward strand.
CCGTCGGGCAGCGGCATCGGCTTGTTGTACCAGTCGAGTACGACGGCCAGGTCCAGGTCGCCGCGGACCACGCCGCTGACGCCGCGCTCCGGCTCCAGCTCGCAGGAGCGGATGCGCAGCGCGGCGTGCTCGGCACGCAGGGCCGCCAGTGCGGCGGGGAAGAGTCCGCGGGCGGCCGTAGGGAACGCCGAGATCCGCAGCTCGCCCGCCACCTGCCCGCGCTGCGCCTCCAGGTCGGCCTGGGCCAGCTCCACCTGGGACAGGATGCGGGCCGCGTGCTCGGCGAGCAGCCGGCCCGCGTCCGTGAGCCGTACGCCGCGCCCGTTCTTGGCGAGCAGCTGCTGTCCGGCCTCGCGCTCCAGCTTGGCCATCTGCTGGGAGACGGCGGAGGTGGTGATGTGCAGACCGGCGGCGGCGCCGCTGACCGATCCGTGCCGGGCCAGGGCGTCGAGGGTGCGCAGGCGCTCCAGGTTCAACATGTAAGAAATTCTACGAGATACCGGGTGCGAATTCTCGATTGTGCTACGAGGATGCCTGCTCCATCGTTGACGGCATGAGCAGCGGTGTCACTTCCTCCCCCGCGGTCCGGCGTGCCTTCGACTGGCGGCTGCGCTTCGGGCTTCTGTCCCTCGTCTGGGGCTTCAGCTTCCTCTTCATGAAGGTGGGGACCGAGGCCTTCGCCCCGTTCCAGGTCACGCTGGGGCGGCTGGTGTCCGGTGCCGCGGTGGTGGCCGTGGCGATGGCGGTGAAGCGGGAGCGGCTGCCGCGCGGGGCGTGGACCTGGGTGCATCTGGCGGTCGCCGGGTTCCTGCTGAACGCGCTGCCGTTCTCCCTGTTCGCCTTCTCGGAGCTCACCATTCCGTCGTCCCTGGCGGGCATCTGCAACGCGACCTCGCCGCTGTGGGGCATGGCCCTGTCGCTGGTCGCCCTGTCGGAGGACCGGCCGACCCGGCGCCGGGTGGCGGGCCTCGGCATCGGCTTCCTCGGCGTCCTGACGGTGCTGGGGGTCTGGCAGGGCTTCAACGGCCTGGACGTCACGGGCACCGCGCTGGCGCTGCTGGCCTCGCTCAGCTATCCGGTCGGCTGGATCTACGTCCGCCGCACGCTGGCCGGCTCCAGCCACTCCCACCTCTCGCTGACCGGCGCCCAGCTGGGACTGGCCACGCTGCAACTGGCCGTCGTGACACCGCTGTTCACCTCGATGCCCACCAGCTTCCCGGTCGTGCCGCTGCTGGCGGTCGCGGCGCTGGGCACCCTCGGCACCGGGCTCGCCTTCCTGATCCAGTACGACCTGGTCGCCGAGGTCGGCCCGACGACGGCCCAGATGGTCACGTACTTCACGCCCGTCATCGCCACGGCCGCGGGTGTCGTGCTCCTCGGCGAGTCCCTGTCCTGGTCGACGCCGGTCGGCGCGGTGATCGTCCTGGCGGGCGCCGCCCTGACCCAGGCACGGCCGAGGAAGACCGCGGACACCGGTGAACGGGCCGGGCGGACACGGGAGCCTCAGAGGGCGACGGCGGCCTGAGCGGCGGAGGGCGGCGGCACCGGCAGACCGAGGACGGCGGCCGGGCCCGGACGGAACGAGCCCCGACAGCGACACAGACAGCCCGACGACAGCGACCGGCCCGGACTGAACGAAAGGCGCGCGCGTCAGACCTGGCTGCGCAGCCACCCCGGCCCCGGCCCCACGGCCGACGCGACCGCGTCCGCCAGCGGTCCGACGTCCCCCTCCCCCAGCGTGGAGACGGTGATGCGCACAGCGGGCGGCGCGCTCACACGGAAGCGGGCGCCGGGAGCGACGGCCCAGCCGGCCTGCAACAGCCGGGCGACGGCGCCGGTCTCGTCCGGCACCGGGACCCACACGTTCATGCCGCTGCGCCCGTACGCGGTGATCCCCCGGTCGGCGAGCGCGCCGAGCAGGGCCTCCCGGCGCCGTCCGTACGCCGCCGCCACGGCCGCCGTGTCCACCGAGCCGTCCGCCCACAGCCGGGCCACGGCACGCTGGGTGATGCGGCTGACCCAGCCGGGGCCCAGCCGCTGCCGTCCGCGCACCCGGTCGAGCGTGACGGTGTCGCCGGTGAGCACGGCGAGGCGCAGATCGGGTCCGTAGGCCTTGGCGGCGGAGCGGACGAAGGCCCAGTGGCGCGTCGTACCGGCGAGGGGATGCAGGGGGAGGTCGACGATGCGGTGGCCGTGGTCGTCCTCGATCAGCAGCGTCTCCGGGTGTTCGCGCAGCACGGCACGCAGTTCACGGGCGCGTGCGCCGCTCAGCGCGGCGCCCGTCGGGTTCTGCGCGCGGTCCGTGACGACCAGGGCGCGCGCGCCGGCCGCCAGGACGCGGCATACGTCGCCGGTGAGCGGTCCCTCGTCGTCGACGCCGACGGCGACCGTGCGCAGGCCGAGCGCCGGGACCAGGTCGAGGAGGCTGCCCCAGCCCGGGTCCTCGACGGCGACGGCATCACCAGGCCTGAGGTGGGCCGCCAGGACCCGCTCCATGGCGTCCAGCGACCCGGACGTGACGGCGACGGGCCCGTCCGGCACCCCGTCGGCGTCGAGTCCGGCCCGTGCGAGGCGCACCAGGTCCGCCTCCACCGGCGAGGCCCCGTACAGCACCGGCTCACGGTCGGCCTGCTCGGCCGCGGCGGCGAACGCCGGGCCCAGCGGGGGCAGCAGCGCCGGGTCCGGGTTGCCGTCGGACACGTCCCGGACGCCCTCCGGGACGTCGACCCGGATGAACTCGCGGCCGGTGGTGGCCGGTTTCGCGCGCACTCGGCTGCCCCGGCGCCCGGCCGTCTCGATGACCCCGCGCTCGCGCAGGGTGCGGTAGGCGGCGGCGACCGTGTTCGGGTTCACGCCCAGTCGCTCCGCCAACTCCCGCATCGGCGGCAGCGGCTGACCCGGTTCCAGCTCTCCGGAGGCCACCGCGCGCTCGACGCTCGCGGAAATCTCCGCTGCGCCCCGTCCAGTGATCCGATACTCTCCTAGCACAAAGCCGATTATGCACTAGTGCAATGGAGAGCGCCATGCAGGGGTCCACGCGGACGCACACACCGTCGCAGCCCGGTACCGCCTACCCGTCCACCGACCGCACCGTCCCGACCCGCTCCCCCGAGCGGGCCTCCTACGACAAGGAGCTGGTGCACTCGATACTCGACGAGGGCTACGTCTGCCATCTCGGCTTCGTCCGCGACGGCGCCCCGGTGGTGCTGCCGACGCTCTACGGCCGGGTCGGCGAGCGGCTCTACGTGCACGGCTCGACGGGCTCGCGCCCGCTGCGGATGACGGGCGCGGCCGACCCGGGTCTGCCGGTCTGCCTGACGGTGACGCACGTGGACGCGCTGGTGCTGGCCCGCTCGGCCTTCCACCACTCGATCAACTACCGGTCGGTGGTGGTGCACGGCACCGCGTACGACGTGACGGACCCGGAGGAGAAGCGCACGGCCCTGGACGCCCTGGTCGACCACGTCGTGCCCGGCCGTTCCCGGGACTCCCGGCCGGCCAACAAGAAGGAGCTGGCCGCCACCGCCGTGATCCGCCTCGACCTGAACGAGGTCTCCGCCAAGCTCCGCACCGGCGGCGTGAACGACGAACCCGAGGACCTCGCCCTCCCGCACTGGGCCGGCCTCGTCCCGCTGCGCAAGGGCTACGACGCCCCGGTCGCCGACCCCGGCCTGGACGCGGGCACCGGGCTGCCGGAGTATCTCGCCGGTCCGGCCGGGCAGTAGGGAGGCTCCTCGGGCGGGACTCCCTACCGGGGCGTCGACGTCGGGCTACCTACCGAGGTCCCGGTGTCACGCCGGCGCCGGTCGCGTCCTCGCCGCCCGGGTCTCCGCCACCGCGAGCCCCGCCACCGAGCCGAGCATCAGCAGCGTGCCGGCCAGGGTCGCCGCGGTGAGGTGCTCACCGAGCAGCAGTACGGCGAGCGCCGCCGCGCTGACCGGCTCGAGGAGCATGATCACGGAGACGGTGGCGGACCGGACGACGGCCGCGCCGGCGAAGTAGAGCCCGTAGGCGAGGGCGGTCGGCACGGCCGCGACGTACGCCAGGAGCCACACGAGCCGGACCGGGTCCGCGGTGTGCGGCACCAGGCCCTCCGCCAGGGCGAGCGGCAGCAGGCACAGGCTCGTCACGGCGAACGCGCCGACGGACGTACTGGCCGCGTCCGCGCCGCCGTCGCGTCCCCACCAGCGAGTGAGCAGGGTCATCACCGAGTACCCGGCCGCGGACAGCAGCGCGAGGAGCACCCCGGACAACCGCACGGTGGTTCCTCCGCCGCCGAGGACGAGCACCACCAGCCCGGCGAGCGCCCCGGCCACGGCGGTGACGCCGCCCAGAACCAGGTGTTCCCCGAGGGCGAGACGTGCGCCGAGCGCGATCAGCACCGGGCCGGCGCCGAGCGTGACGACGGTGGCCACCGCGAGGCCGGTGGACTGCACCGCGGCGAAGTAGGCGGTCTGGAACACCGCGAGACCGAGGCCGGTGACGACGGCGCGCAGGGCCTTGCGGGCGAACGGCTCGCGCACGGCGGTGCGCTCGCGGCGGGGGCGCAACGGGCGGGCGGCGAGCAGGAGAAGCAGCCCGATCGCGCAGCGCCAGAACGACAGGGCGACGGGCCCCATGTCGCTGGCCCGGTAGACCAGCGAGGCGGCGGCACCGGCGGTGCCCCAGGCGACACCGGCGACGATCAGATAGAGGAGGCCACGCCCGACGGGCAGGCCGGCAACGGCATTCGACACGTTTCTCTCCGCAGACGCGCACGAGGCGCGGGAGTTCTGAGCGGCCCCGGAACGACCGGGGGCGCGGGGACTGCGTCTGCGGGCAGCACCGTCCGGCCCGGCGACAGCGCGCCGGGCTGATCAAGGAGCCCGCCTCAGGCGGCCGGAGGCGGAAGGACGAGTGCGTCGGAATGCATGATCCGCACTCTAGGCCGCCGTCCCCCGGCCGGACAACTCCCGTTCCGGTCCGCCGCTTGCCACCGGGTCGGCGGAACCCTTGGCGGGCGTGGACGACTGGGCGATGAAGGCGCCCACCAGGACGACGACGCCGCCGACGATCTGCGGGGCGGAGAGGTGCTCGCCGAGCAGCACCCAGGCCAGCACGGTGGCGACGACCGCTTCGAGGCAGGCCACGACGCCCGCGACCTGCGGCGACAGCCGGCGCACGGCGACCACGCCGGTGACGTACGCGAGGACCGTGGCGATGAACACGATCCAGGCCAGCAGGAGGGACGCGGCGACGGGGGTGCCGTCCATGGGGGCGGTGTCCCCGAGGACCGACCAGTCCATCGACCAGGGCCGGGCCACCACGGTGAGTACGGCGGCGCCGACGAGCAGCCCGTAGGCGATGACGCCGAGCGGGTCGGGGGCCTCGTCGCCGGCGTCGCTGCCCTGGTCGGACAGGACGAAGTAGCCGACCTGGCAGCAGGCGGCGCCGAGTGCGAGGAGCAGCCCGAGGGCGTCGAAGCGCAGCCCGGACCAGACCTCCACGACGCAGGCGAGGCCGCCGACCGCGAGGACCACTCCGACCGCCGCCGCCCGCGTCACCGGCCGTCGCTGCACGAACCGCACCCAGCCGAGCACCAGGGCCGGCGCCAGGTACTCGACGAGCAGCGCGACGCCCACGGGGATGCGCGAGATCGCCGCGAAGTAGCAGGCCTGGACCCCGGCCACGGCGAACAGTCCGAACCCGGCGAGCAGTGCCGGCCGGCTGCGCAGCAGGGCGCGGTGGCGCACGGCGAGCGGCAGCATCACCAGGGCCGCGCCGGCCACCCGCAGCCAGACCACGTGGAGCGGGTCGAGTCCCGCCTCGATCAGCGGCTTGGCCGCGACCCCGGACCCGCCGAAGGCCACCGCGGACACGAGCGCGAGACCGAGTCCGGCTCCCTTCCCGCTGCTGCCGCGGGCGCTGTCAGACGTATGCACCGGCACATGATGACAGGGGACGACATGAGCGTCACCCCTAATGGCACCTGTCTCACCGACTGGACGTGCCCAGGTGTTCCGCCACGCGGGCGAGCACTGTGCGCGGTTCGACGGCGGCGCGGCCGAGCACCTCGACGGCGCGCGCCTGCGGGTCGGCCACGAGGGCGGCGAGCAGGTCGACGCCGCAGGCCCGGTCCGCCCCGCGCCGGGCGGCGCGCACGCGGGCATCCTCCATGGCGGCGGCGGCCAGCGGCGAGAAGCCGGCGACCCCGCTCACCACGGGTACGGCTCCGGAGTCCTCCACTGTGCTCTGCCAGCGCAGGCCGTAGCCGATGCTGCGCTGCACGAGGTAGCCGAGCAGCCGGGCGAGCTGCGGGCCCTCACCGAGGACGGCACGCGCCTCGGGGTCGTACTCCAGGAGGGAGTGCAGCAGGTGGGCCGTGTCGATCTGCCGGTCGCCGTCCCGCACCGCCCTGCGGCGGGCGCCCGAGACAACCGATGCCAGTTCCGGGCTGAACCGGACATCGGCGTCGGTTCCGTCCAGGGGCCGGACGCCTTGCTCACCGGCCGACTGCCGGGGGATACGGGGTTGCACATCCCCCAGCTCATCAGTCCCGGGGGACGGGGGCATCCCCGACGGGAAGCATTTCGGCGTCCCACGCGGAGTGGACGCACCCGGCCGGAATCTCCTCCTTACGGATGAGATCAAGCCGTTTCGCCCCGCCGGGCGCGCGCCGCCTTGCCGCACGCCTTCCCGGGCAACCGAAGCGTACCGTCGCGGGTCCAACAGGGTTATGAGGAGCAGCTGCTGGCTCGTGGCCCTGCCCGCCGTCGACGGCAGGCAGTACGTCTACCGGGTGTACGCCCCCGAGGAGGCGCTGCTCGCCGACCTGTTCTGGGAGGCCTGGCACTGCCACGACGAGAGCGCCTTCCCGCGCGCGTGGGATCTCTTCGACGCGGCGGTGATACGGAGGGTCGGCTGAACGCGCCCGCACAGACCCGTGCCCCGCGGATCGCTCCGCGGGGCACGGGAGCACGGGAAGTGCCGTGATCAGTCCTCGTCGGCGAGGATCAGGTACAGCTTCTTGCGGGCGTCGCCGATGACGGCGAGCGCCTTCTCCCGCTGCTCCTTGCTGCCGGTCTTCCAGACCTGGCCGAAGGCCTCCAGCAGTCCGAAGCCGGCCTGCCGGATCTCACTCAGCGCCTCCCAGTCGACGCCCCGCGAAGCTTCCTCCCAGGGTGCCTCGGGGCCCTCCTCCGCGGCGGTGCGGCCGGCCTCGGTGAGCGCGAAGAGCTTCTTGCCGCCCTCGCTCTCGCTGGCGATCAGACCCTCGTCCTCCAGCAACTGGAGGGTCGGGTACACCGAGCCGGGGCTGGGCTTCCACGCCCCGCCGCTGCGCTCGGCGATCTCCTGGATCATCTCGTAGCCGTGCATCGGGCGGTCCTTCAGCAGGGCCAGGATCGACGCCCGTACGTCTCCGCGCCGGGCCCTGCCCCTGGGACCGCCGCGGCCCCGGCCGCCCCAGGGGCCTCCGTGGCCGAACCCGGGTCCGAAGGGGCCGCCGGGCCCCCCTCCGCCGGGACCGCCCGGACCGAAGGGGCCGAAGGCGGCACGCCGACCGTCGTATCCCTCGAAGCCTCCGGGGCCGCCGAAACCGCGGCCGTGTCCGTGTCCGCCGTGTCCGTGCTCATATCCGTGCTTACGCATCGCGATCACTTCCATTCAGTCGTTGATCTGTCGCGAACTATTCGCGATGCCTCAACGATATATCGGGATGTAAGGACTGGCAAGCACTCGACCGGCAAGCATCGGTCCAGAACTTGCGAATTGGCCTTGGTCCACGGCTTCGGCGGGCGTCTAGCGTCGGGGCATGCGCATCCGAATCGTCGACGCCTTCACCGACCGCCCCTTCGCCGGCAACCCCGCAGGGGTTCTGCTCCTCGACGCCTTCCCGGACGACGACCGGCTCCAGAAGGTCGCCCTGGAGGTCAATCACGCCGAGACCGCCTTCGCCCACCGACTGCCCGAGGGCGGCGAGGCCGACTGGGCGCTGCGCTGGTTCACGCCGGCCACCGAGGTCGCGATGTGCGGCCACGCGACGCTCGCCACGGCCCACGTCCTGCGCACCACGGGCGCCCACGAGGGCCCGGTGCGGTTCGCCACGCTCAGCGGGGTCCTCGTCGCGTCACCGGGTGAGGACGGCTCGATCACCCTGGATTTCCCGACCGCACCGCTCACCCCGGTCGACGCCCCGGCGGGGGTCGCCGAGGCCCTGGGCGCCGAGCCCCGCGCGGTCCTCGACACCGGGCCGAACCTCGGGGACCTGCTGGTCGAGGTGGCCGACGAGAAGACCGTCCGCGGTCTGACCCCGGACCACAAGGCCCTGGCCGCGCACTCGGAGCGCGGCATCATCGCCACCGCCCGCGCGGAGGCCCCCTCCCGCGGCTACGACTACGTCTCCCGGTGCTTCTTCCCGAACGTCGGCATCGACGAGGACCCGGTCACCGGCAGCGCCCACACGGCCCTCGCCCCCTACTGGTCCCGGCGCCTCGGGCGCCCGGACCTCACCGGGCTCCAGGCCTCGCCCCGCTCCGGCCGGGTCCGCACGGAGCTGCGCGGCGAGCGCACGCTGCTGGGCGGCCGCGCGGTGACGGTGATCGAGGGCGAGCTGCTGGCGTGACGCGGCGGAGGGGGCGGGCACGGCCGCCCCGGCCCCCTCCTCGCCTTCAGGCCGTCGGCAGCCAGTCCACCTTCCCGGCCAGCAGCGCGTAGCCCACGAAGGCACCGATGTCGAGCAGCGAGTGCGCCACCACCAGCGGACCCACGCGCCCCCACCGGCGGTAGAGGTACACGAACACCACGCCCATCACCATGTTGCCGATGAAGCCGCCGATGCCCTGGTAGAGGTGGTACGACCCGCGCAGCACCGAACTGGCCGCCAGCGACGCGCCCGGACTCCAGCCGAGCTGGTCCAGCCGGCGCAGCAGGTAGCCGACGACGATGACTTCCTCCAGGACGGAGTTCTGCACCGCCGAGAGGATCAGTACGGGGTACTTCCACCAGACGTCCGGCAGCGCCTCGGGCACCACGGTGAGGTTGAAGCCGAGGCCCCGGGCGGCCAGGTAGAAGGCGATGCCGGTGCTGCCGATGACGGCCGCGATCACGGCCCCCCGGCCCAGGTCCGGCCACGGGCGGGTGCGGTCGAAGCCCAGGGTGCGCAGGCCGCGCCCTTCGCGCAGCAGGAAGTGGGCGACGAGGGCGACCGGGACGAGGGCCGTGGTGATCCCGAAGAGCTGCCAGGCGAGATCCAGCCAGGGACGGCCGGGCGCGGCGGAGGCGTTGAGGGTGGCCGCCTGGTCCTTGAGCCCGCCGGGGCGGGTGACCGACCCGATGAAGCTGATGAGGGCGGACACTCCGCTCGCCCCGAGCGAGACCGCCAGGACCAGCAGCGTCTCGTCACGCAACGTACGTCGCGAGAGCCCCTCCTGGGGAGCGGGCTCCCCCGGAACTGGCTTGTGAGGGAACGAATCGTCCACCGGGCCCGCCTCCGCCATGCACACCTGCCTCCAGCTGGGACGTCACAGCTTGCCCGATCAGTATGAGGCGGGGCGCGGCGGGGTACGGCCGGTGGGCTCAGCCCGTCGGCGCGGGTTCCGGCAGTCCGACCGGCCACCGGTGCACGGGGTCGCCCTCGCGCATCAGCTCGACGTAGCGGCGGGTCGTGGCGGCCAGCGCCTGGTCCCGGGACAGGCCGGCCTCCAGCGCCCGGTGGAAGGTGGCCGCCTGCCAGGACGCGCCGTTGACCCGGCGCCGGCACCGCTCCTCGATCACTCCGAGATACAGGTCGCGGTCGGCGGGCTCGACGCCCCACGCGTCCAGACCGGCCTCGGCGAGCGGCAGCAGTTCGTCGCGGACGAGCACGGCCGCGTCGACCTCGGTGGTGCCGCCCAGCCGTCCGCGACGGGGCCACTCGAAGCGGGCGTCGATGCCGTGCCGGCAGGCGGCCTCGAAGTTGGCGGCGGCGGCCTCGAAGGGCAGCCGGTGCCACAGCGGCCGGGGCTCCTCGGCGAGCGCGCGCACGACGCCGTAGTAGAAGGCCGCGTTGGCGATGACGTCGGTGACCGTGGGCCCGGCGGGCAGGACGCGGTTCTCCACGCGCAGGTGCGGGACGCCGTCGGCGATGTCGTAGACGGGCCGGTTCCAGCGGTAGACGGTGCCGTTGTGCAGGACGAGTTCGGAGAGGGAGGGCACGCCGCCCGCGTCCAGGACCTCCAGCGGGTCCTCGTCGTCGCAGATCGGGAGCAGGGCCGGGAAGTAGCGCCGGTTCTCCTCGAACAGGTCGTACGCCGAGGTCACCCACCGCTCGCCGAACCAGGTGCGCGGGCGGACGCCTTGGGCCTGGAGCTCGGGCGGCCGGGTGTCCGTGGACTGCTGGAAGAGCGGGGGCCTGGACTCGCGCCACAGCTCGCGGCCGAACAAGAAGGGCGCGTTGGCGCCGACGGCGATCTGTGCGGCGGTGACCGCCTGGGCGGCGTTCCACACGGCCGCGAAGCGGTCCGGGGTGACCTGGAGGTGCAGTTGCACCGAGGTGCAGGCGGCCTCGGGAGCGATGGACTTCGAGGTGCACGTCAGGCGTTCCACCCCCTCGATGTCGAGGGTGAAGTCCTCGCCGCGGGCGGCCACGATCTGCTCGTTGAGCAGGGCGTAGCGGTCGACGGCGGAGAGATTGGACGAGACCAGGTCGTCGCGGTCCAGCGTCGGCAGAATGCCGATCATCGCGATTCCCGCGTCGACCTCGCCGGCCTTGCGGTCCGCATATGCCAGAGACGTACGGATCTCCTCGGCGAGGCGGTCGAATACCCGGCCTCCCAGCCGATGGGGAGCGATGTTGACTTCCAGGTTGAACATGGCGAGTTCTGTTTGGAAGTCACGGCTGGCGATGCGTTCCAGGACTTGCGCATTCAACATTTTCGGCATCCCGTCGGTACCGACGAGATTCAATTCGATCTCCAGCCCCATCAGGTTCTTCGGGCGGTCGAACCGCTTCTCCGCCAGGAGTCGCTCCAGGCCCGTCAGGCACCGCTGGAGCTTCTCGCGGTAGCGCTGGCGATCGGACAGGTCGAACTGACCTGCCACGACCTTCTCCCCCATGGAGGCGTCCCTTCTCGGAGCGGTGCGTCGAGGATCCGGCCGCCGGTGACCGGTCAGGATGGATGATGCCCAGCCGAAGCGATCGATAACGTCTCCGCACCGGCCCGCCACCCGCTACGCTGTGCCGCTGTGACCGGTGGCACATTCACCAGGCATGGCGCTTCCAGCAGTTTCCCGGTGGGGCAACTCGTGAAAAACGCCGACGACAATTGGCCGACCGCTCGGCGCGCATTTTTCGAGGTCACCGCCGTACGTCCGGTCCGAAATCCGGAGGATTCCCTCATATCGGCGGCCGAATGCAGCCTTGAACGGGTTCCCGGAATCGGCTAGCGGAAACACAGTCTGAACGCATGTCGTATAAACTCCGCAGACAAGGCAGTTGACCGGCGCCCACGGTCGATGGATCCTGCCGCCGAGTCGAGGCGCGGCAGGTCCCACCCACTTCTCGGTTCCCGGACCCCGGCCCCTGCCTCCAAAGCCCCCGTGAGCCGACAGCGTCGTCCGCCCCGCCCTCGCGCCACCGTGCCTTCGAATGAGAGGCGACCCATCATGCCCCTGCATGTCTCCCCGGCCCCCGCGCCCGCCCTGCGTTCCGTTCTCACCGCCCTCTCCTCTCCCACCGCGGTCCGTGAGGCCCGGACGCCCTCCCTGCTCGGCGCGCAGGGACCCGCCACGCCCGACCTGCCGCTGCCCGTGCACGTCCTGGACCGGATCACCGCGGAGGGCATGACCGCGACCCGGCTGACCGGGTGGCGCTTCCTCATCCGGTGCGGCGACCGGGCCGTGGCAGCGGCGGAGACCATGCTGACGCCCGACGGCTGGGCGTTCTCGCACTTCTTCGAAGGCCCCTACGTCACCTCGACCGAGCGCGCGCTGCGCCAGGCCGAGTCGGTGCCGCAGGCCTACCAGCCGCGCCTGCTGTCGGTGCCCGGGCTGTACATGCTGACGCTCTGGCTGCACGGCGACACCACCGCGGACGCCGCCGCCGGACACCCCGCGGCCACCGACCTGCTGGTGCCGCTGGCGCCGGCGCCTCCCGGTATCGCGGCCCACCGGCCGCACCGGGTCGCCGACCTCCTGCCGGTCCTCACGCACCGGGTGACGCCGACCCGGCTGCTGCGCTCCCCCGCCTGACCCGAACGCCTCCCTCGCACCCGCGCGGACTAGCCCCTTTCGGCCATGTCGAACCACCCGAAGGGACAGTGCAGTTGGAATGAACCGTCCGCGCGGGTGACGCGTCATCAACCTGTGAGAAGCGGTACCGCGAAATCCCTGCGGATCGACGCCCGTGGGGCAACACTGGGTTCGGACCGACCGGAACAACGGGGGGCGGCCATGAACGACGTTTCACGCCGCGGGACAGACAACACAGCGCACTCACCCATCACGACAGACCGAGAGACCCCACCCATGTGTCAGCACCAGCCACCGTGCCCGTCAGCCGACTCCGCCGACCGGGAATCCGCCCGCCTCGCGGCGCACCACCCGGAGCAGGGCTGGAGCCTGCTGTGCAACGGCGTCGTCCTCTTCGAGGACACCGGTGAGCTCCTGCCGGACGGCCGGGTCATCGCGCCGCACCGCCCCGTCGGTGCGGGACTGATGACCGCCGCCTGAACACCGGCCGGGCGGTACGGCACCACTCCGCCCGGTGAACACGGGGCCGCTACGCGGGCACGTCGCCCGCGCACCGGCCCCGACGCGTGTCCGGGGGTGGTCACTCCGCGTGGCCAACCCCTCCGGCGCCCGTTCCCGCGCCGCGCCCTATCGTGACCGGCATGCAGTCCTACACCATCGGCCAGGCGGCGCGGCTGCTCGGCGTCAGCCCGGACACCGCCCGCCGCTGGGCCGACGCGGGCCGGATCACCACCCACCGGGACGACGCCGGGCGGCGCCTCGTCGACGGGCGTGACCTGGCCGCGTTCTCGGTCGAACTCGCCCGCTCCGGCGGTACCGACGAGGAGACCCCGTACACCTCGGTCCGCAACGCCTTCCCCGGCATCGTGACGGCGATCAAGCTCGGCGACGTCGCCGCACAGGTCGAGATCCAGGCCGGCCCGCACCGACTGGTCTCCCTCCTGACCCGTGAGGCGGTGGAGGAACTCGGACTCGAGGTCGGCGTGGAGGCCACCGCCCGCGTGAAGTCGACGAACGTACATATCGACAGGGCCTGACCACCTCACCCCGACGCTCCGTACGAACGCACATGCCAGCCGTCTCCGGCATTCAGCTCGCTCATGCGATGTGACAGGAGACTTTTCCCTCGCAGATGCGGAAGTATGATCGGCGCAACGGGGAGTCCGTCGTGCGTCCGGTCACGTCACTGGACCTGCCGGGCTCCCGCAGGAGGACGCAGAGGGAGTGGCCGTGATGACCCGTTCGGTGTGCAGGACCCGCCGCATCCGCCGGAGCCTGCGGGCGAGCGGTGCGGGCGCGGCCGTACTGCTGGCCCTGAGCGCCTGCTCGCCGTCCGCCGGCTCGGAGGGGGGCGCGGACTCGGCCGGTTCCTCCGACGTCTCCGGCCAGGTCACCGTCTTCGCCGCCGCCTCCCTCAAGGAGAGCTTCACGACGCTCGGCGAGAAGTTCGAGCAGCAGCACCCGGGCACCGAGGTCACCTTCAACTTCGGCGGCAGCGACTCCCTCGCCGCGGGCATCACCAGCGGCGCACCGGCGGACGTCTTCGCCTCCGCCAGCCCGAGGACGATGGCCACCGTCACCGACGCCGGGGCGACGGCCGGCGAGCCGTCCACCTTCGTCCGCAACCAGTTGGAGATCGCCACCCTGCCGGGCAATCCCGAGGGGATCTCCACCCTCAAGGACCTCACCGCATCCGGCCTCAAGGTCGTCCTGTGCGACAAGGCCGTGCCGTGCGGCGCCGCGGCGCAGAAGGCGCTGGAGGCCGGTGGCCTCGAACTCACCCCGGCCTCCTACGAACAGGACGTCAAGGCAGCCCTGACGAAGGTCGAGCTGAAGGAGGCCGACGCGGCCGTCGTCTACCGCACCGATGTGAAGGCGGCCGGTGACAAGGTGACGGGCGTGGACTTCCCCGAGGCGGCCGAGGCCGTCAACGACTACCCGATCGCCGTCCTCGAGGACGCCCCCAACGCGGGCGCCGCGAAGGCCTTCGTCGAGCTGGTGAAGTCCGGCGAGGGGCAGCGGGTGCTGACGGACGCCGGGTTCCGCACGCCATGAGGAAGTCCGACGCCCGGAAGGCCGGCGGCCGTGCGGTGCCGGTCCCCCTGCTGGTGCCCGCCCTGGCCGGCCTGGCGTTCCTGCTGCTGCCGCTGATCGCCCTGCTGGTGCGGGCCCCGTGGAGCGACCTGCCCGAGCAGCTGGCCAGCGAGGAGGTGTGGCAGGCGCTGCGGCTGTCGCTGCTGTGCGCCACGTCGGCGACCCTGCTGAGCCTGGTCGTCGGCGTGCCCCTGGCCTGGCTGCTGGCCCGCACGGAGTTTCCCGGCCGCGGCTTCGTGCGGGCGCTGGTGACGCTGCCGCTGGTGCTTCCTCCGGTGGTGGGCGGCGTGGCGCTCCTGCTGGCGTTCGGCCGCAACGGCGTCATCGGGCAGTGGCTCGACGCCTGGTTCGGGATCACGCTGCCCTTCACGACGACGGGCGTGATCCTCGCGGAGACGTTCGTGGCCATGCCCTTCCTCGTCATCAGCGTGGAGGGCACGCTGCGCGCCGCCGACCCGCGTTTCGAGGAGGCGGCCACGACCCTGGGCGCGTCCCGCTTCACCGCGTTCCGCCGGGTCACGCTGCCATTGATCGCTCCGGGCGTCGCGGCGGGCGCCGTCCTGGCGTGGGCGCGGGCGCTGGGCGAGTTCGGGGCGACGATCACCTTCGCGGGCAACTTCCCGGGCCGGACCCAGACCATGCCGCTCGCGGTCTACCTCGCCCTGCAGAACGACCCCGCGGCGGCCATCGCCCTCAGCCTGGTGCTGCTGGCCGTCTCCATCGCCGTACTGGCCGGTCTGCGGGACCGCTGGATGAGGGCATCATGACGGACCGGACGAAGGCCTCCGGCGGACCGGACGGGGACGACATGACCGACACCGACGAACCGGCCACCGCCGAGCCCACCGACGGCCACGCCACCGGCGGCGGACTCGACGCCCGGCTCGTGGTGGACCGCGGCACCTTCCGCCTGGACGTCACGCTGGCCGCCGCACCCGGCGACGTCGTCGCGCTGCTCGGCCCCAACGGCGCCGGCAAGACCACCGCCCTGCGCGCCCTGGCGGGCCTTGCCCCGCTCACCGACGGCCACCTGCGCCTCGACGGCACCGCCCTGGACCGTACGCCGCCCGAGTCCCGGCCGGTCGGCGTGGTCTTCCAGGACTACCTGCTCTTCCCACACCTGACCGCGCTCGACAACGTCGCGTTCGGGCCGCGCTGCCGGGGTGCGGGCAAGGCGCAGGCCCGGATGCAGGCCGCCGCCTGGCTGGAGCGGATGGGTCTGGCCGACCACGCGGGCGCCAAGCCGCGCCGCCTCTCCGGCGGTCAGGCCCAGCGCGTCGCCCTGGCCCGCGCCCTGGCCACCAATCCCCGGCTGCTCCTCCTGGACGAGCCCCTGGCGGCACTGGACGCCCGTACGCGGCTGGAGGTGCGGGCCCAGCTCCGCCGTCACCTGGCCGAGTTCGAGGCCGTGGCCGTGCTGGTCACCCACGACCCGCTGGACGCCATGGTGCTGGCCGACCGGCTGGTCGTGGTCGAGCACGGCCGGGTCGTGCAGGAGGGCGGCCCCGCCGACATCGCCCGCCGGCCGCGCACGGACTACATCGCGCAGCTGGTCGGCCTGAACCTCTACCGCGGGCAGGCCGACGGCCACACGGTCCGGCTGGACGCCGGTCCGGCCATCACCACCACCGAGGACCTGTCCGGTCCGGTCTTCGTGGCCTTCCCGCCGAGCGCCGTGACCCTGTACGGGGAGCGCCCCGGCGGCTCCAGCGCCCGCAACCTGTGGCGCTGCGAGGTCGCCGGCCTGGAGACGCACGGCGACCAGATCCGCGCGGACCTGACCGGCGAACTTCCGCTCGCCGCCGACCTCACCACCGTCGCCGCCGCCGAACTCGGCCTCCATCCGGGCGCGCCGGTGTGGGCGACGGTCAAGGCGACGCAGACGCACGCATACCCGGCATAGCGCCCGCTCCGGGCTACGGTGCCCTCCATGAGCCTGAGCATCCGCAACCAGCTCCCCGGCACCGTCACCGCCGTCACCCCGGGCGAGGCCATGGCGACGGTCAGGGTCCGCCTCTCGGGCGGCCAGGACATCACCGCGGCGATCACCCGGGACGCCGCCGACGATCTCGCGCCGGCCGCCGGGACCGCCGTGCGCGTCCTCGTGAAGTCGACGGAGGTCTCCCTGGCGACCGGCCGCGTCGAGGGCCTGTCCATCCGCAACCGGCTCCCGGGCACGGTCACCGCCCTCACCGCCGGCCCGGCGATGGCCTCCGTGCGCGTCGCCGTCGAGGGCGCCGAACTGACCGCCGCGATCACCAGGGAGGCCGCCGAAGACCTCGGCCTCACCGTCGGCACGCCCGTCGTCGCACTGGTCAAGTCGACGGAGGTGTCCCTGGCGACGGTGTGACCACGCGACGGCGAAGGCCCCGCCCGGTCCCCAGCGGGGGCCGGACGGGGCCTTCGCCCCGGGCTCAGTCCTCGTACGCGTCCAGCGGCGGGCAGGAGCACACGAGGTTCCGGTCACCGAAGGCCTGGTCGACGCGGCGCACCGGCGGCCAGTACTTGTCGGACGCGGACACGCCGACCGGGAAGACGGCCTCCTCGCGCGTGTACGCGTGGTCCCACTCGCCGCCCAGCGCGCCCGCGGTGTGCGGCGCGCCCCGCAGCGGGTTGTCGTCCGCGGACCAGGTACCGGAGCCGACCTTCTCGATCTCCGCGCGGATGGCGATCATCGCCTCGCAGAAACGGTCCAGCTCGGCCAGGTCCTCGGACTCGGTCGGCTCGATCATCAGCGTGCCGGCCACCGGGAACGACATGGTCGGCGCGTGGAAGCCGTAGTCGATCAGCCGCTTGGCGACGTCGTCGACGCTCACGCCGGTCGCCTTGGTCAGCGGGCGCAGGTCGATGATGCACTCGTGCGCGACCAGCCCGCCGGGGCCGTTGTAGAGCACCGGGAAGTGCGGCTCCAGGCGCTTGGCGATGTAGTTGGCGGACAGCACGGCCACCTGCGTGGCGCGCTTGAGCCCCTCGCCGCCCATCAGCCGGACGTACGACCACGAGATCGGCAGGATGCCGGCCGAGCCCCACGGCGCCGCCGAGATCGGACCGACACCGGTCTGCGGGCCGGCCGCGGGCTGCAACGGGTGGTTGGGCAGGTACGGCGCCAGGTGCGACCGTACGGCCACGGGGCCGACGCCGGGACCGCCGCCGCCGTGCGGGATGCAGAACGTCTTGTGCAGGTTCAGGTGCGAGACGTCGCCGCCGAAGTGGCCCGGCTTGGCGAGGCCCACCAGGGCGTTGAGGTTGGCGCCGTCCACGTAGACCTGGCCGCCGGCGTCGTGCACCTGGGCGCAGATGTCGGCGACGTGCTCCTCGAAGACGCCGTGCGTGGAGGGGTACGTGATCATCAGCACGGACAGCTCGTCGCGGTGCTTCTCGATCTTGGCGCGCAGGTCCTCGACGTCGATCTCGCCGTCCTCGGCGGTCTTGACGACGACGACCTTCATGCCGGCCATCACGGCGCTCGCGGCGTTGGTGCCGTGCGCGGAAGACGGGATGAGGCAGACGGTGCGCTGGTCGTCGCCGTTGGCGCGGTGGTAGGCGCGTACGGCGAGCAGGCCGGCGAACTCGCCCTGCGACCCGGCGTTGGGCTGGAGCGAGACCTTGTCGTACCCGGTGACCTCGGCGAGCCGCTCCTCCAGCTCACGGATGAGGGTCAGGTAGCCCTGCGCCTGCTCGGCGGGCGCGAAGGGGTGCAGCGCGCCGAACTCGGACCAGGTGACCGGCTCCATCTCGGTGGTCGCGTTGAGCTTCATCGTGCAGGAGCCCAGCGGGATCATGCCGCGGTCCAGCGCGTAGTCGCGGTCGGCGAGGCGGCGCAGGTAGCGGAGCATCGCCGTCTCGGAGCGGTGCTGGTGGAAGACCGGGTGGGTGAGGAAGTCGTCGGTGCGCAGCAGCGCCTCGGGCAGCGTCTCCTCGGTGTCCGCGTCCAGCGCCTCGATGTCGCCCTCGACGCCGAAGGCGTTCCACACGCCGCCGACCTGCGCGCGGGTGGTGGTCTCGTCGCAGGCGAAGGACACGTGGTCGGCGTCGACGAGGCGCAGGTTGATGCCGTTCTCACGGGCGGCGTGGACGATCGCGTCGGCCCGGCCCGGCACCCGCGCGGTCACCGTGTCGAAGTAGGCGCCGTGCACGATCTCGATGCCGCCGGAGGCGAGGCCCGCGGCGGTGATCGAGGCGTAGCGGTGGGTGCGGCGCGCGATGGCCCGCAGCCCCTCGGGACCGTGGTAGACGGCGTACATGCCGGCCATGACGGCGAGCAGCACCTGCGCGGTGCAGATGTTGCTGGTGGCCTTCTCGCGGCGGATGTGCTGCTCGCGGGTCTGCAGGGCGAGGCGGTAGGCCTTGTTGCCGTCGGCGTCCACGGAGACGCCGACGAGGCGGCCGGGCAGGCTGCGGGCGAACTTCTCGTGCACCGCCATGTAGCCGGCGTGCGGCCCGCCGAAGCCCATCGGCACACCGAAGCGCTGCGTCGTACCGACGGCGATGTCCGCGCCCAGCTCGCCGGGCGAGGTGAGCAGCGTGAGGGCGAGCAGGTCGGCGGCGACGGTGACGAGGGCGCCGAGCTCGTGTGCCCGGTCGACGAGCGGCTTGATGTCGCGTACGGCACCGGAGGCGCCCGGGTACTGGATCAGGACGCCGTTGATCTCGCGCTCGGCGACCTCGGCGGGGATGCCCTCGCTCAGGTCGGCGACGACGACCTCGACGCCGGTCGGCTCGGCACGGGTCTGGATGACGGCGATGGTCTGCGGCAGGGCGTCCGCGTCGACCAGGAACAGGCCCTTCTTGTTCTTGCCCATGCGCCGGGACAGGGCCATCGCCTCGGCGGCGGCGGTGCCCTCGTCCAGCAGCGAGGCGCCGGAGGTGGGCAGGCCGGTGAGCTCGGCGACCACCGTCTGGAAGTTCAGCAGGGCCTCCAGGCGGCCCTGGGAGATCTCCGGCTGGTACGGCGTGTACGCGGTGTACCAGGCGGGGTTCTCCATGACGTTGCGCAGGATCACCGGCGGGGTGAAGGTGCCGTAGTAACCGAGGCCGATCATGGAGTCGAGGACCTGGTTGCGGTCGGCCAGCGAGCGCAGCTCGGCCAGCACCTCGGCCTCGGAGCGGGCGCCCGGCAGGTCCAGCGTGTCGGCGTTCTTGATCACATCCGGCACCGCGGCGGCCGTCAGCTCGTCGAGCGAACCGTAACCGACCTGCGCGAGCATCTTGGCCCGGGCCTCGTGGTCGGGGCCGATGTGGCGCTGCTCGAACGGCAGTGCCTGTTCGAGTTCGGTGAGCGGGGTGCGATGGGCGGTCATTGCGGAGGCCTCCTGGTCTGACGACCTTCGAGGGGCACCACGGCGCGGGTACCCGGACGGCCTCCCCCTCTGTCATCTCGACCTGAGAGCTTCACCGGGCGGACCCGAGGGCCCTCCCGGCTTTCACCGTCGGTGAGAGCGGAAGCCGTCGACACCCGCTCTGCTTTCCAGAGTGACCTCGTCCGTGCGGTACGTGAGCCTGAGAGATTCCGGGGAGGATTTGCTCCTTCGGCGCCTCCGGTGATGTCCGGAGGACTCTCCCGCACGGGGTCAGCAGCCGCTGTCAGGGTACCAGCGAGGCCGCCGCACGGACCTTCGAGTGGCCGACCGCCCTTATGTGCTCTTTCGTTAGTACTACGGATGATTTCGGCGGCTGGCGGGTCGGCTGGTGCACGACCCCAGTACGATCATGTGGAGGGCCCGTGCGTACCGAGATAGACCCGCGCAACCTGATCGGCCGCAAGGCGTTCGACCGCAACGGCACCCGGATCGGCACCGTCGACGAGGTCTACCTCGACGACGCCACCGGCGTCCCGGAGTGGGCGGCCATACGCACCGGGCTGTTCAGCAGGGACGCCTTCGTGCCCCTGGAGCCGAGCGAGCTGGTGGACGGGACACTGCGCGTGCCCTTCGACCGCGCTCTGATCAAGGAGGCGCCCGACTTCGGCGTCGGCCGCCACCTCTCTCCGGAGCAGGAACTGCAGCTCTACCACCACTACGGCCTCGACGTCGCCGCCCCTCCCCCGCCGCCCGACCACGACTTCGGCAAGCTGGCCGGCCAGGACAAGGAGGACGCCTGACGGTCCGGTCCGTACCGCCGCCCCGCGGCACCCACCGTCAGCCGGAGGCCGGCCGCACGGGACCCACCGGCCCGCCCCCGGCGTCGGGGCCCGGGCAGGACTCCGCGCCGGGGCCCGGGACGGTCACCACGTCAGGGCCCGGGAGGGCCCCCACGTCAGGACCCGGAGCCGTCACCGCGCCCGAACCCGGAGCCGTCACCGCGCCCGAACCCGGACACACCTCCGCACCGGAACCCGGGGCAGTTCCCGCGTCAGGACCCGGACAGGCCCCAACGTCAGGACTCGGGGCGGTCCCGGCGCCGGAACCCGGAGAGACGTCCGCGCCGGGCCCCGGGGCAGTCTCCGCGTCGGCGCCCGGACCGGCCCCCACATCAGAGCGCGGGTCGGTCCCGGCGTTGGAACCCGGGTACGTTCCCGTGTCGGGACTCGGGCCGATCTCCGCTTCGGAATCCGGGGCTGTTTCCGCACCGGTTTCCATGGGCCCCGTCCCGGCCGTCCCGGGTCTTCGCGCGACCGGCGCGACCAGCGGCAGCGGGTCCGCCGGTGTCAGATCCGGGTCGTCCACCGGGAAGGTCCGCACCCGGCCGGTCCCCGAGTACGGCGTCTCGAAGCGCACCGTGACCCGGCCCAGACCGCTGCCCTGCACCCAGCCGTGCCCGTACTCCGTGTGCCGCACGTCGTGCCCCGCCGGCCACCGGCGCTCACCGGGCGCCGGACGGTGCTCCTCGGCCGGCTCGGCCTCGGGCTCCTCGGCGAGTTCCTCGGCCGGGTCTCCCGCCGCCTGCGCGAAGAGGTCCTCCTGGGTGTAGTCGGCGAGGCCACTGACGCCGACCCCGAGCAGCCGTACGCCGCCGGTGGTGTCCACCAGGTCCAGCAGCCGGGCCGCCGCCTCCCGCACCACCGCGGGGTCGTCCGTCGGCCCGCGCAGGGTCTCCGAGCGGGTCAGCGTGGAGAAGTCGTACCTGCGCACCTTGAGGACGATGGTCCGGCCGGACAGTCCGGAGCCGCGCAGCCGGCGCACACACCGGTCCGCCAGCCGCCGCACTTCCATGCCGACCCGTGTCCGGTCGTGGATGTCGACGTCGTAGGTGTCCTCGACCGACACCGACTTGGTCTCCCGCTCGGCGACGACGGGCCGCTCGTCACGCGCCAGGGCCATCGCGTACAGGGCGTGCCCGTGCGCCTTGCCCAGCAGCCGTACGAGCTCGTCCTCGCCCGCCTCGGCGAGCTCGCCGACCGTGGTGATGCCGGCCCGCCGCAGGTGGTCGCCGGTGGCCGGTCCCACGCCGGGCAGCGTCCGCACGGACATCGGCTCCAGCATGGCCCGCTCCGTACCCGGCGGGATCAGGACCAGCCCGTCGGGTTTGGCCTCCTCCGAGGCGATCTTGGCGAGCATCTTGGAGGCCGCCAGCCCCACCGACCCCGTGAGTCCGGTGACGGTGCGGATGTCCGCACGGAGCCTCGCCCCCGCCAGCCGCGCGGAGTCCGCGTCCCAGGCCGCGCCCCCCGCCTCCAGGTCGACGAACGCCTCGTCCAGGCTCAGCGGCTCCACCAGCGGCGACAGCGCCCGCAGGAGCCGCATCACCTGCTCGCTGATCGTCCGGTACAGCTCGAAGCGCGGGACGAGGTACGCGGCGTTGGGAGCCAGGCGCCGGGCCTGCCCCATGGGCATCGCCGAGTGGACGCCGAAGACCCGCGCCTCGTACGACGCGGTGGCCACCACTCCGCGCGGTCCCAGGCCTCCCACGACCACGGCCTTCCCGCGCAGACTCGGTTTGGACGCCTGCTCCACCGAGGCGAAGAAGGCATCCATGTCGAGATGCAGGATCGTGGGCGCGGCTCTCACATGTCCGATGGTGCCTCACACCACTGACAATGCCCCGTCGGCGTGCGGCAGTGCTCAGACGGCCCGGTTGCGCCGCCGCGCCAGCTCGTCGGCGGGATTGTGTCCGACCAGGGTCTCGCCCGTGTCGATCCGCTCGCCGTGCAACTGGGAGAGCGCGCTCTCCACGTCCCGCCAGACCACGCCGACGGCGATGCCGAAGACGCCCTGGCCGCCCTGGAGCAGGGCGTGCACCTCGTCGGGCGAGGTGCACTCGTGGACCGTGGCGCCGTCACTCATCAGCGTCATCCGCTCCAGGTCACGGAAGCCGCGCTCCCTGAGGTGCTGGACGGCGGTACGGATGTTCTGCAGAGAGACGCCGGTGTCGAGGAAGCGCTTGACGATCTTCAGTACGACCACGTCGCGGAAGCTGTACAGGCGCTGCGTCCCGGAGTCGTGCGCCGGTCTCACGCTGGGCTCGACGAGGCCGGTGCGGGCCCAGTAGTCGAGCTGCCGGTAGGTGATACCGGCGGCCGCGCAGGCCGTCGGACCGCGGTAGCCGATCTGCTCGGACGCCATGGACGTCGCCCCTCCGCTGCTCGGCACCGCAGCCGGTCGCTGCGGAGCCGGGTCGGCCACGCCACCGTGCTGCGGGTAGCCCCCGCCCGCACGGAGTCGGGAGCCCGGGGGAGGGTACGGACCGCTTGCCCCGAGGCCGTGCCCGGAGCCACCCCCGGCCGTACCGTCGCCGCTGATTCTCACGCCGACCTCCGTCCTTGACCTGCCTCCTCGACGGTAGGCAGTCACCAAGGGTGCGTCAACGATCGCCACACTCGGCACGCCGAGTGATAATCACCCTACGAGTGGTTTCCCGTGCCCCATCACGGGGAAAGGCTAGCCGAATGTGCCCGGAGCGGGCCGTGCGCCGCCTCGGGGCACCTCACCCGCGCGGCTCACTGATTGCTGGTTCCGAAGTCCTCCGGCGAGATCTGGTCGAGGAACTCGCGGAACTTCTCCACCTCGTCCTCCTGCTCGTCCGGGATGGCGATGCCCGCGTCGTCGAGGACCGTGTCGCTGCCGTAGATAGGCGTCCCGGTGCGCAGCGCCAGCGCTATCGCGTCGGACGGCCGGGCACTCACCTCGACACCGCTCGCGAAGACCAGCTCGGCGTAGAAGACGGAGTCGCGCAGGTCCGTGATGCGCACTTCCGTGAGCTCCTGGCCGACGGCTTCCAGCACGTCCTTGAACAGGTCGTGCGTCAGCGGGCGTGCGGGAGCCATGCCCTGCTGTGCGAAGGCGATCGCCGTCGCCTCCCCGGGCCCGATCCAGATGGGGAGGTAACGTTCGCCTCCCACCTCGCGCAGCAGCACGATCGGTTGGTTGGAGGGCATCTCGACCCGGACACCTACGACATCGAGCTCGTTCACACAGCAACCCTAGGCCGTACCCGGGACATTTGGGTAGTCGGGCCGGGATCGGGTGGGCGATCCGGGGGGGCCGGACCTCGTACCGGGCCGGCCCGTCGGGTCCGGTCAGGGCAGCCGTACCCCCAGGGCGGTCTGTACCAGCGCCGCGTGCAGCTTCACCGCCAGCCCCGCCAGCTCCTTGGTGCGGGCCTCGGCGTGAGCCCTGGTCTGCGGATTGCGGTGCCGCTTCAGCGGTGCCACCACTTGGTCCACGAGACCGGCCTCCCGGTCGGCGGCGGCCTTCATCACCCGCAGGTGTCGGGGCTCGATGCCGAACCGGCCCAGCTGGACCACCAGCGACGCCACGGTCACCGTCTCGGCGTCGTAGGCGCCGTCGGAGAGCGGGACGACGAGTCCGTACGACTCCCACTCCTTCAGCTCCTGCTCGCCGATACCGGCCGCGGCGAGCAGTTCCTCCCGGCCGATCCGGGCCGCCGCGGGCCCCTCCGCGGGCTCCGGCGCCGGCTCTCCGTTCCGCTGCCGGCCGAGCGTCGGCAGCGGTACGGCCTCGCCGCGCTCCATGGCGTCCAGGTGCTCGCGGATCACCTTCAGCGGCAGGTAGTGGTCCCGCTGCATGCGCAGCACCCGACCGAGACGCTCGACGTCGTGCGCGCTGAACTTGCGGTACCCGGCCGGGGTCCGCCGCGGCTCGACGAGCCCTTCCGACTCCAGAAAACGGATCTTGGAGATGGTGATGTCGGGGAACTCGTCGCGCAGTGCGTTCAGCACCGCGCCGATGCTCATCAGCCCACTGTCCGCGGCGGTGGTGCCGTTCCCGGCACCACCGCTCGGTGTTTGAAGCATGGACCTTCCCTGGAGGTTCCCCGGGCGGTGGCCCGGGGGCGGTCAGTAACCCCGCTGGCTCGCGTAGAAGACCAGCCGGTACTTGCCGATCTGCACCTCGTCACCGTTCGACAGGGCGACCTGGTCGATGCGCTCGCGGTTGACGTACGTGCCGTTCAGGCTGCCGACGTCGGCGACCGTGAACGAGCCGTCATGGCTGCGGCGGAACTCCACGTGCCGGCGTGAGACCGTCACGTCGTCCAGGAAGATGTCGCTCTGCGGGTGACGCCCGGCGGTGGTCAGCTCGCCGTCCAGCAGGAAGCGGCTGCCCGAGTTCGGGCCACGGCGCACGACCAGAAGGGCTGAGCCGAGCGGCAGCGCGTCCACGGCGGCCTGCGCCTCGGGCGAGAGCGACGGCATCGCGGTCTGGCCGGTGACCTCGGCGTCGTACGCCTCCAGCCCCGAGATGGAGATCGTGGAGGTCGTCTCGGACGCACGCTCCGGGACGGCACCCGGGCGCAGCGGCGCTCCGCAGTTGGAGCAGAAGCGGCTGTTCTCCGCGTTGCGGTTACCGCACCTCGTACACACCAGGGCCGACATGGACGGATCCTCCTGCCGCGGCTGCCCCGCCGGGGCGTTCGACGCGTACGGGCCGGGCGCGAACCCTCCACCCGTACCTGAGGCTGACGGTTGGCCGAAACCTATGCCGCCGGACTGGGCAGGGTCAACAGACGGCGCGCCCTGACCACCGGAAACGTCACCGCCCGGACCAGCCACCTGGTCCCGGAACATCGGGCGCCCGCCCTCCGCGTCGGGCTGTGCCCGATGGCGAGCGGTCGCGTTCTCGCGGCCCT
Source organism: Streptomyces sp. AC602_WCS936 (assembly GCF_019049125.1). Taxonomy (NCBI): domain Bacteria; kingdom Bacillati; phylum Actinomycetota; class Actinomycetes; order Kitasatosporales; family Streptomycetaceae; genus Streptomyces; species Streptomyces sp. AC602_WCS936. Next base: position 524,645 of record NZ_JAGMUF010000054.1, read on the forward strand.
CTCGCGCGCTCTTGCCGAACAACTTCGCAAACAACTTCACGGGCGATTCCCCTTGACCGAAACAGACCCGCCCGTGGGGCAGGACGAACCCTGACTGAACGTACTGGCCGACCCGGACACCTTCACAACGTCCGTCTCCACCAGACAGTTTCCACCACGCACCACCCAATCGGTGCGCCGACCCCCCGCAACCTCATGCCCTCGCCGGACGCCCCCCATGCACCGCCGGTTCACTGGGAGGACGACCGAGCGTAGTCAGGCCGCTTCGCCGCTCGCAAGGCGTCCACGACGATCTTGCTCGACCGCTCAACAGTAACGGTGGCCTGTTCCTTCTCCAGAGTCTGCACCACGCCTCCAGGAATGTTGAGAGCCGGTTCGAGGTCCTGCGGCTCGCCGATGACCTGGAAACGATAGGGCGCGTTGATCTTGTTCCCGTCGATGCTCACGGAGTTGCCGGAGTCCGTGAGGTAGGTGTCGGCGACGACCCGGACACCGTTCACCTGAATCGCCTCCGCCCCCGCCGCGCGCAGCTCCTGGATCGCGTCGAGCAGCATGTCCGCCTCGACCGCACCCTTCGTGTCCTCGATCGTCACCGTGATACCGGGCCCCTGCGCGGCCACGGTGCCCGCGAGTACGCCGAGTTGCCGCTCCCTTTCGAGCGTCTGCTTGCGGGCCTCCTCCGCCTGGTCCGAGCTGTTCTCCAGCTCGTCGCGCTGCTTCTCGAGACCCTGCTTCTCGTCTTCTAGACGCTGACTGCGGTCGTCCAGTTCATCGAGGATGCGGACCAGATCCTCCTGCCGCGCACCGCGCAGCGCGCTGTCGCCCTCACTGTTCGAGGCCACCTGGACCGCGAGGCCGAATCCGAGACCGAACAGGAGGAGGGCCACGATCAGTTGGGCCCGCGTGAGACGCGGCGGCCACAGGCCCTTGGCGAGCCGCTGCCTGCCGGTCAGCCCGGGCTGCCGCGGCCCCTGCGGGTCCCCGTCCGGGCCGTCACCGGTCGCGGCGCCCGCCTCCGGGGCTTCCGAAGACTGCACCTCGTCGGGCAGCTCCTTGCGCAGGCCACTCGGCCGCTGCTCGTCCTGGTCACTCATCGGCCTCACGCCCGGAAGACGTGGCGGCGGATCGCCGCCGCGTTGGAGAAGATGCGGATGCCGAGGACCACCACGACACCGGTGGACAGCTGGGCCCCGACGCCCAGCTTGTCGCCGAGGAACACGATCAGCGCGGCGACGACCACGTTCGACAGGAACGACACCACGAAGACCTTGTCGTCGAAGATGCCGTCGAGCATGGCCCGCAGACCGCCGAAGACAGCGTCGAGCGCCGCCACGACGGCGATCGGCAGATACGGCTCGACGGCCGCCGGGACCTCCGGCCGGACCAACAGGCCGGCCACGACTCCCACGACGAGGCCCAGTACGGCGATCACGATGTGCCCTTCTCGGTTATCGGCTGTGCTGTACGTACGATCACGCTCGGTGCGGCCGGCAGCTGGAGGTCGTCCGCGACGGAGATGGCGGTGCGGATTCCGTAGTTCTCCTGCAGGGCGTGCAGGTAGAACCCGTCGGCGCTGTCCTGGAACCGGCTGCTGAGCCGTTCGCCGTCCCCCACCGCGAGCACCGTGTACGGCGGTACCAGCGGCCTGTTGTCGACCAGGATCGCGTCACCGGCGGCCCTGATCGCCGACAGCGCCGTCAGGCGCTGTCCGTTGATGGAGATCGCCTCGGCTCCCGACTCCCAGAGCCCGTTCACCACGCGCTGCATGTCCCGGTCGCGCACCCGGCCCGTGTCGGAGAATCCGGAGCTGCCGCGCGGCTGCCCGTCGCCCCCGGTGCCGGCGTCCTTGGCATCGTCCACCACGAGCTTCACCCCGGGTCCGTGCACCGCGACGGCGCCCGACAGGACGCCGACCAGGTCGGACCGGTCGCTGTCGCCGTTCTTCTCGAGCGCCTCGCGCTGCCGGGCACTCACGTCGCCGCGCAGTTCCTCGATGCTCTCCTCGAGCTTGTCGGCCGCGGAGGTCTCCTCCTCGATGCGGTCGATGAGCTCTTCGCGCTCTTTGGCGAGGGCGGGAGCGGCGACCCTCGCCTGGGCGGCACCGACCGTCACGACCAGCGCCGCCAGCACCAGACCGGCGGCCAGGCCGAGCTTGGCACGGAGGGTCTTGGGCAGACCGCCGCCGCCCTCGGCCTTCTTCCGCGCGGCGGCCTCGGCGTATCCGTCGTCGAGGCTGTGGTCCATGACGTTGGTGAGCAAGGACATGGACGCGTCCGGCCGCGCGGGCCGCGTGGATGTGCTCCGAACGGGGGGTTGCTGCGGCATGCCGCACATCGTCGCACGCCCCGGCCACTACCTCCGAACGGCCCCACCGGCGTGCCGGACGGGCCCCCTTGGGGACACTTGTCCGGCACGCACGCGTGCGGGTGTCTCAGCGGCCCGCGCTGTCCACCACGGCGGACCACTCGTCGAGCAGCGCCTGCGCGGAGGCGTCGTCGGGGCCCTCCGCCCACAGGTGGGTGACGGCCTCCGCCGGGTCGGGCAGCACCATCACCCAGCGCCCGTCCGTCTCCACCACGCGGACACCGTCGGTGGTGTCCACGAAGCGGTCTCCGGCCGCCTCGACGACCCGTCGCATCACCAGGCCCTTGACGGCCCACGGGGTCGCCAGATCGCGCTTGAGGACGTGGGCGCGCGGGATCCGGGCGTCGATCTGGCTCAGGGTGAGCTGCGTCCGCGCCACCAGCCCGATCAGCCGCACGAAGGCGGCCGTGCCGTCGTAGACGCTGCTGAACTCCGGGACGATGAAGCCGCCCTTGCCGTCACCGCCGAAGATCGTCCCGTCCTCGCCCCCGACCCGCGTCAGGTCGTCGGGAGACGTGGTCGTCCACTCGACCTGGGTGCCGTGGTAGGCGGCCACCTGCTCGGCGATCCTGGTGGTCGTCACCGGCAGTGCCACCCGTCCGCTGCGCCGCTCGGCCGCGATCAGGTCGAGCATCACCAGCAGCGCCCGGTCGTCCTCGATGATGCGGCCCTTCTCGTCGACGAGCGACAGCCGCTCACCGACCGGGTCGAACCGCACACCGAACGCCGCCCGCGAGGAGGCCACGATCTCCCCGAGGCGCACCAGCCCCGAGCGCCGCATGTCGGCGGACTCGGTGGGCCTGGACTCGTCGAGGCCGGGGTTGATGGTCAGCGAGTCGACACCCAGCTTGCCGAGGAGGCTCGGCAGGACCAGTCCCGCACTGCCGTTGGAGGCGTCGACGACCACCTTGAGCCCGGACTCCGCGATCCCGGTGATGTCGACGTTGCGCAGCAGCGATCCGGTGTACGAGTCGAAGACACTGGACGGGAAGTGCAGGTCACCGATCTCGCCGGGGAACGCCCGCCGGTACTCCTGCCGCGCGAACACCCGGTCCAGCTTCCGCTGGCTGCCCTGCGACAGGTCGGCACCCTGTCCGTCGAAGAACATGATGTCCACGGAGTCCGGCACGCCGGGCGTGGTCCGGATCATGATGCCGCCGGCGCTGCCCCGCGCGGTCTGCTGCCTCGCGACGGGCAGCGGTACGTTCTCCAGGTCCCGTACGTCGATGGCGCTGGCCTGGAGTGCGGAGATCACCGCCCGCTTCAGCGCACGCGCACCACGGGAGTGGTCGCGGGCCGTGGTGACGGTGGAACCCTTCTTGAGGGTCGTCGCGTAGGCGCCGGCCAGCCGTACGGCCAGCTCCGGTGTGATCTCCACGTTCAGGATGCCGGAGACCCCGCGAGCCCCGAAGAGATGCGCCTGGCCCCGCGACTCCCAGATGACCGACGTGTTGACGAAGGCACCGGCCTCGATGGTCTTGAACGGATAGACCCGCACGTTGCCCTGGATGATCGATTCTTCACCGACCAGGCACTCGTCTCCGATGACCGCGCCGTCCTCGATCCGCGCGGCGCGCATGATGTCGGTGTTCTTGCCGACGACGCAGCCCCGCAGATTGCTGTGCGGGCCGACGTACACGTTGTCGGCCACCACCGCCTTGTGCAGGAACGCACCGCTCTTGACGACGACGTTCGAGCCGACGACGGTGTGCTCCCGGATCTCGGCGCCGGCCTCCACCTTGGCGTAGTCGCCGACGTAGAGGGGCCCCCGGAGGACGGCGTCGGGATGCACCTCCGCGCCTTCTGCCACCCATACTCCGGGCGAGATCTCGAAGCCGTCGATGTCGACGTCGACCTTGCGCTCCAGAACGTCCGCCTGGGCCTTCACATAGCTTTCGTGCGTGCCGACATCCTCCCAGTAACCCTCGGCGACATAGCCGTAGACGGGCTTGCCCTCCTTCATCAGCTGCGGGAAGACGTCGCCGGACCAGTCCACGGGCACGTCGGGGTCGACGTAGTCGAACACCTCGGGCTCCATGACGTAGATGCCGGTGTTCACGGTGTCCGAGAAGACCTGGCCCCAGGTCGGCTTCTCCAGGAACCGCTCGACCTTGCCCTCGTCGTCGACGATGGTGATACCGAATTCCAGCGGGTTGGGCACGCGTGTCAGACACACGGTGACGAGCGCGCCCTTTTCCTTGTGGAAATTGATCAGGTCGGTGAGGTCGAAGTCGGTCAGGGCATCGCCGGAGATAACGAGGAAGGCATCGTCCTTCAACGCCTCTTCGGCGTTCTTGACGCTTCCGGCGGTACCGAGTGGCTTCTCCTCGTTGGCATAGGTGAGCTCCATTCCGAGCTCCTCGCCGTCGCCGAAGTAGTTCTTGACCAGGGAGGCCAGGAACTGCACGGTGACGACGGTTTCATTGAGCCCGTGCCTTTTCAGCAGCCGCAGAACGTGCTCCATGATCGGCCGGTTGGCCACCGGCAGGAGCGGCTTGGGCATGCTCGAGGTCATCGGGCGAAGACGCGTGCCCTCGCCCCCAGCCATCACGACGGCCTTCATGTCGGAAGCGTCCTCCTCTAAGAGACGACGGATTGACCGACTTCACCCGTCCAGGGTCCCGCACTTTTGCAGCGCGGGCCATCCGGCGTCAGTGCCGCACAATCGGCGAACGAGTTCAATCGGCCGTGGTGTCCGCACGGACCAAGCGGCGGACCTGCACCACGTAGAGAACACCTGCCCACCAGTACAGGGTTGTACCCCATCCGGCGAACGCCCATCCGAAAACGGCAGCGAGTGACGCGATCCATCCGCTTCCGTCGCTGAGCAGAAGCAGGGGGAAGGCGTACATGAGGTTGAAGGTGGCGGCCTTCCCCAGGAAGTTCACCTGCGGCGGCGGATAGCCGTGCCGGCGCAGGATGCCGACCATCACGAGCAGGACCGCTTCGCGGGCAAGCAGTACAAGCGTCAACCAGAGCGGAAGAATCTCCCGCCAGGTGAGTCCCACCAAGGTCGACAGGATGTAGAGCCGGTCAGCCGCGGGGTCCAGGAGCCGTCCGAGACTGCTGATCTGGTTCCAGCGCCGCGCCAGCTTCCCGTCCAGGTAGTCACTGACCCCGCTCAGGGCCAGGACCAACAGCGCCCAGCCGTCGCTCTGCGGGCCCCCGAACTCGGGCCTGAGGATCAGCCACAGGAACAGAGGCACGCCGGCGAGACGCGCCATGCTGAGGATGTTCGGAATGGTGAGGACCCGGTCGGTCTGCACGCGGGTCTCCTGGACCTCCACGCGGGGGCCTCCTGGGGTGAAACGAGCCAATGATGCTCCCTGACCTTACCTCAACGCAAAAAAGCTCCGGCTCTCGGGCTGTGTGCCCAAGAGCCGGAGCTCTAAGAGGAGTTCGGCGGCGTCCTACTCTCCCACAGGGTCCCCCCTGCAGTACCATCGGCGCTGTAAGGCTTAGCTTCCGGGTTCGGAATGTAACCGGGCGTTTCCC